>JAGOAO010000001.1:72135-246077 GCA_017983845.1 Sediminibacterium sp. | reverse complement strand
CATCTGCAAAGCATTTAGAGAATAAATAAGTCATTATGCAAAGTATTTACGCCGAGTCTTTTGACCAAAAAAGTAGCGAGAAGGCAGTTGACACATCGCATAGAAAAAAAATCAATTTCAATATTGGGAAATACAATGCAGTCGTGCCTAAGGGCAAAATGCAATTCAATGACCTTGAAAAAGTAAGGTCGCTTGCAAAAAATAAAAAATGGGAGGCAATAGAGCATTTGGATTTATACCTCACTCAGTTTGAGGAACAAATTACAAAGCGAGGTGCAAAGGTTTTTTGGGCAGAAGATAGTGAACAAGCATTGGATTTCATTGGCTCGATCTGTAAAAAGAAAGAATGTAAAACCTTGGTGAAAAGCAAGAGCATGGTAACGGAGGAGATTCATTTGAATACCTATTTAGAATCTATTGGTGTTGAATCGGTAGAAACAGATTTGGGAGAATATATCCAACAATTGGACGGTGAAGCACCTTATCATATTGTTACGCCAGCAATGCATAAAAGCAAGGAAGATGTGGCAAAATTATTTTCGGAGAAACTAGGTACAGATATCAATTTGACTCCTGAGGAAATGACCCTAGTGGCTAGAAAAAATTTGAGAGAAAAATATGTTCAAGCAGAAATAGGGGTAACAGGTGCTAATTTTATTTTATCAGATATTGGCGGGATTGCGTTAACCGAAAATGAAGGGAATGCAAGACTATCTGCTGCTTTTCCTAAAACACATATTGTGATTGTTGGTATTGAAAAAGTAATTCCTTCGGTCACTGATTTGGGCTTATTTTGGCCATTGCTTTCAACCTATGGCACTGGCCAGCAAGTGACAGTCTACAATAGTATCATCAGTGGACCTAAGCAAGCAAACGAAACGGATGGCCCCGAAGAAATGTATGTGATTTTATTAGACAATGGCAGGACCAATTTATTGGCCAATGCAAAAAGCAGGGAAGCGCTTTATTGTATTCGATGTGGCGCTTGTTTGAATGCTTGCCCAATTTATAAAAATATTGGAGGGCATGCGTATGAAACCACCTACAGTGGTCCAATAGGAAGTGTTATTACACCGCATTTAAGAGGTATGCATGATTATAAGCATTTAAGTTTTGCATCTAGTTTATGTGGCAATTGCACAGCTGTTTGTCCTGTTAAAATTAACTTGCACGAACTCTTACTTGAAAATAGAAGGGAGTCTGTTGTGGCTGGTGAGAGTAGTTATTCCGAAGAATTTGCTTGGAAAATATGGAAGCAGGCCTCTTTAAATAGAATGTTGATGAACCAAGGCAATGCAACCATTAAAAATTGGGTAGTCAATAAAATTTTCAAAGCTTGGTCTAAACAAAGAGCACCATTGCAATTCCCAACAAAAACCTTCAATCAACTTTGGAAGGAAAAGCATAAAAAATAACAATCAACTAGATTTACATTGCATCGGCGTCCGATACTGCATTGACTGGATCCTTCTGGTCCTTCAAACTTTTATTCACCAAGTAGACGCCAATCAGTGTACAGATAGTGCCTACAATATTATTCCAAGTCATTTGTTCGTTTAATAGCATTGAACCCACCCATATAGCTACAATTGGATTGATATAGGCATATAAAGAAGCAATAGATGATTTGAGGTGCTTCATGCTGTATATAAATGAAATAAAAGCAAATACAGAACCTCCAATGACCATGTAGACAATGACCCCCCAAGAGATGGCCGGGATTCGATTCAAGGGCACATAGTCGCCGCTTAGCAATGTTATACAGGCCATGATCACTGCACTGATAAGCATCTGCCATCCAATAGAATTGTAAGCGTTGATTTTAATTTTTGTTCTAGAGATAATAATGGAGCCGACACTCCAAGTAATCATGGCTAATAAAGAAAGGCCAACGCCTAAAATATAATGACTCCCGTGCATAGTCATACTGTCTTTATAAAAAATAAAGCCAATGCCTAAAAGGCCCAAACACAATCCTATTAATGTTTTAGGTGTGATTACAATGGCTTTATAATAATATCTTTCAATCAATACAACCGACAATGGATACAGTGCGGCAATTAAAGCAGCAAGTCCGCTTGTGATAAATTGTAATCCATAAGTGGCAATGCCATTAGAAGACACAAACATCAATAAGGACATGCCCAAGAGCCATAAGAATTGTTTTGCTGTTGGTAGTTTTTCGCCTTTGATTAAGAAGAAGCCTACATATAAACTGCCTCCTAAAAATTGTCTAATACTTGCTAATTCAAAAGCCGGCATATGCGAGATGCCCATCTTGCTTGCAACCCATGTGGTTCCCCAAACAATACTGGTGACGGCTAATGCGAAGTAAGCTTTATTTTGATTAGCCATTGGGCTTTATTAATGTTTGAAATGTCTTAATCCTGTCATGACCATTGCTAATCCATTTGCTTGGCAATAAGCAACACTATCCTTGTCTCTCACAGAACCGCCTGGTTGAATAAAAGCTTCGATACCTGCTTCTTGTGCAATTTTCACACAATCGTCAAATGGGAAGAAAGCATCAGATGCTAAGCTTGCCCCTTTTAATTCAAAATTAAATTGCTTGGCTTTTTCAATTGCTTGTCTCAATGCATCAATTCTTGATGTTTGACCGCAGCCCTTGCCTACCAATTGTTTATTTTTTACCAATGCAATGGCGTTGCTTTTCAAATGCTTGCAAATAATATTACCGAAAATCAAATCTGCCTTCTCGTTTTCGCTGCAAGGTCTTGCGCCCACTTCTTCCCAATTGGTGTAATTCCCTGTATCTAATCCTTGTTCAAGACTTCCGTTAAGGATTGATTTCTTTTGTGTTGGTTGAAATTGCATACCAGGCTTCATTTCCAATAAAATACGATTTTTCTTAGTCGATAAGATCGTTAAAGCTTCTGCCTCAAAAGCAGGTGCAATCAATACTTCGAAAAAGATTTCTTGGATCGCTTCTGCAGTCGCTTTGTCAACGGTGCCATTGGTGACCAATACACCACCAAAAGCACTTTCCGGATCGCCCGCTAAAGCCGCTTCCCAGCTTGCAAATACAGTTTCTCTTTGCGCCACACCGCAAACATTGGTATGCTTGATAATAGCAAAGCTAGTAGTGGGCAAGTCTTGGATTAATGCGATTGCTGCATCTACGTCTACTAAATTATTATAAGACAATTCTTTTCCGTTTAATTGAGTAAACCAAGCATCTAAATTGCCATAGAATGTGGCTACTTGATGTGGATTTTCTCCATAGCGTAAAGTCTTGCTTGTTGCTGGATTAAAATAATTGCTAATCGCAATATCATAATGCATTACCACTTCGAAAGCTTTTGCAGCAAAGGTTTTTCGTTGATCTAATTGGGTGCTTCCTTTTTGGTCTATTAATATTTTATTTAAAACTGCATAGTCGTCTTTTGCAGCTAATACCGTTAGGTCGCTAAAGTTTTTTGCGGCAGCTCGAATCATGGATGGCCCGCCGATATCAATTTTTTCGATAATTGCTTTTTCCTCTGATGTGGTACGTAATGTTTCTTCAAATGGATATAAGTCTACAATCACCAAGTCAATTGCAGGAATTTTGAATTCCTCCATTTCCTTTAAGTCCTGTGCTTCATACCTTCTGCCAAGTATACCGCCAAATACAGACGGGTGTAATGTTTTTACACGACCTCCTAAAATGGAAGGATAGCCTGTAACTGATTCTACAGCAACACAAGGGATGCCTAAGTCTTCTAAGAACTTTTGGGTTCCTCCGGTGGAGTAGATGGTTACATTTAATTGGTGTAGGGTTCTAGCCAATGGCTCTAAGCCGTCCTTGTAAAAAACTGAAATGAGTGCAGATTGTATTTTCTTTTCCATATGCAAAGGTACAAGCTTCTCCTTTTTTGACCTGCGCGGATTTTCCACAAAAAGGGTTAAATGCTGAATAACTTTAGTAGGCTATATAAACAAGTCCCTATAAGTAGGATAATCAAACAGTTTGGAGCCTTATTTTGTATCCAGTAATAGCCAACAAAGAGGCAGAAATAATAATAAGATAATCCAGCAATACCTATTTGATATTTGTGTTCCCCCAACTGAAGCATTTGATATAGGAGTTGGATAGCCCCATTCATCTTTTCGATATACAATGAAAGGCCTTCTGCATAATATTGGAGTAAGCCACCAAAACTGGGCAACAACATCCATGCTAACAAACCATATAACAGTAAGCTACTTGCAGGTACAAATAAAAAATTACCAATAATAGAAAGGCTTGAGCTACTGTGAAAATAATACAAGATCATGGGCACCGTGGTTAATTGCGCTGCGATAGAGAGTGCAAGGTTGTTCCATGCTATATTCAAAAGTGGATTGTGCATGGGTGCCAATTGTGCAATTGGTTTATAAAAAAAGTGTATTCCAATGACTGCTCCATAGGAAAGTTGAAGCCCTATGGAAGATAATATATGGCTATTGTAGAGCAAGACAAATAAAATACCTGTGCTGATGGTATTGAAGGAAAATAAATTCAAATAAAAAAAACGACCAATGAGTAAAATGCTAAAAAACAAACTAGCTCTTACTACAGATGGTCCAGCATGGGCTATACAAGTATATGTCCACACGATAAAAAGTAAAGTGATTAATTTCATACATCTTGCCCAATAGGTAGATGGAAGAAGAGTCGTAGCTTTTTCCAATAGTTTAAATAAGATGTCCAAATGCATGCCGCTAATAGCGATGATATGTAAAATGCCAAGTTCTAAATATGCTTTTTTTAATGGAGCTGACATATTGCTCTTGGTTCCAAATAATAGGGTTTTCGCAAACTCTTTAGAAATTGCATCTGTAAATGAGTGATCTAATTTATTGTAAAAGTATTGTCTTGATGCTTTGATCCAGGGCGATGCTATCAGTTCATTCAAAAGAGGAACATCATGATTGAATTGGGCAATGCAATAACCCCACAGCATCAAAACGATGGTTGGTAAAATTTGAAGCTGATTTTTAATTGAATCCAATCGACTACAAAATCCTACAATCAGCAGGGAAATAAATAAAAAGTAAAGTAAACTTGTTTGTGCTAATTTAGGCAAGTAGGCACTGAAAGCCTGATGGCAATACATGCCCAATAAGAGATAGCTGCATATAAAAAAAATAGGATTGGATTTTCTCCAAATGATGGCCTCTTTTTGCATCTATAAGGATACTGCAAAAAGGAGCAGATTTTGTTTCGGCAAATACCTATTTCCCTAAAATAAAAATGGCTAATTTCTTATGCAACTCAGGCTTGTGGCTTTTCCAATATTGTAAGGTTGCCGTTTTGATGTTTTCATTAGGCCCCGTAATATCTACTCCAATACAAAGCTGTGTAGTCGGATGGCATGTTTGTAAAATCGCATCTAAGAGTTGATTGTTTCTATAGGGTGTCTCAATGAATAACTGAGCAATGCTGCTGCTGATTACGATTTGTTCTAGGGTCTGTAGCTTCTTTTTTCTGTCAGCAGCATCTATTGGAAGGTAGCCGTTGAATGTAAATCCTTGTCCGTTGAATCCACTTGCCATTAAGGATAATAAAATGGAGGATGGTCCCATGTAGGGCTTAACTGTTGCGCCTAATTTTTGAGCTGCAGCAACCAATATTTGGCCAGGATCTGCAATGCCTGCACAACCTGCTTCAGAGACGATACCAATGGTCTTTCCTGATTTTAAAATTTGCACAAATGCGTTGACTTGCTCGGCTTCTACTTGATGTATTGCATACCATTGATAGTCATCGATGACCATCTCCTTCCAAATTTTCTTAAAAAATCGCCTAGTGGTCTTTTCGTTTTCTACAAAAAAAGCGTCACATTCCTTTACCCAATTAGCGACATCTTTCGGAAGCGCTTCCCAGCCTTCTTCATGTAATAACATAGGCAACAACAATACTTTTCCAAGTGCTTCCATATTTATTCGGTGTCTTTAATTTCTTGAGTATTGAGGTGTGCGGCAACCAGTGCATAAAAAGGAGCTGTGATCCATCCTATAATTGGTAGTAAATGTAAAAGATAAAAAACAATACCATTGCCTGTTGGTAATCCCTTGTGGCGACTTAAATAAGCAGCAGCGAGATTTTTATTTTGTTTTTCTGTTGCCAATCCAAAATCCATCATCGCAAATCCTAGGAAGTAACTTTCCATTAAAATGGTAAACAGGGGGGTAAACCATCCTACTACAGGTAAAGTGCAAACCAACACAATTGGAATGAGGTAGACTGTTTGCCAAAGCATATTGTTTAGATTCACAAGGATAGACCTTCCTACTAGTCTGAAATATTCTCTTTTGTTAAAGATAAAGGGGATCGCTTTTTGAATGGCTACAATTCGTAAATGTAAATAAGCAAATAGGGGTGCAAAGAAAATCAAAAAAAGGTATTTGAATAAAGCGAAGTAAAATAGCAGTAATGTGAACCAAAGCCAGAAACTACCCATGGTGATAAAAAAGCCCAACCAATTGCTATTTAAGCTGTCAATAAATGACTTAAGTCCTGTCTTTAAGATAATTGATTCAATGAAAAAACTTGAAGTCTGTCCAAAATAGTTCATGCCAATAATGAACAAGCTTGTGTAAATCACACCCGGCACAGCCATCCACTTCCATAATTTATTATCTAAAATAAATCGGTGTGCTAGGAAATAGGCTCGAATGGATAAAATAAGTTCTTTAAGCAATGCTTCGTATTTAAGATAAAGATACGAATCAACGGGGATCTATGATTGCATTTTAGTACCAAATGCCAAATCACCTGCGTCTCCCAATCCTGGAACGATATAGCTTTTATCATTTAAAATTGGATCAATCGCTGCACACCAAATTGGAATATCGGCGCCCAATTCCTTTTCTACATATTCAATCCCCTTTTGACTAGCAATGGTGACCACAATATGTATTTGCGCTGGAGTATGTGTTTTCTGAATGGCTTGGATAGTCTCTACTAAGGATGCGCCAGTCGCTAACATAGGATCGCACAAAATTAAAATTCGATTGTTTAAGTCTGGGCAACTTAAGTATTCAAGGCTGATTTCGAAACTACCATCTGGATGGTGTTTTCGGTAGGCAGAAATAAACGCATTGTCTGCTTTGTCAAAATAATTCAACATGCCTTGATGTAAAGGTAGGCCAGCTCTAAGGATAGTAGCCAATACAGGTTGTTCTTTCAAAAGTGGGGTAGATGCAACGCCCAAAGGTGTTTGTACTTCAATGGTGTTAAAACTTAAGGTCTTACTTAACTCATAGGCAGCAACTTCTCCAATGCGCTCAATATTTCTTCTAAAACGCATTCTGTCGTTTTGAACATTTACGTCTCTTAATTCCGCTACCCAATGATTTAATAAACTGTTATTCTTGCTTAAGTCAATGACCATATACTTGTTTTAATTGCGAATGTTAGAACAGCACAAAATTAATATAATTTAAATTGGTCTCCATCAAAAAGTCCTAGATCACTCATTTTAATGTGCGGAATCACCAATAATGCCATAAAACTAAGGGTCATAAATGGTGAACCAAGTTTTGTGCCCAAGGATTTTGCCATTTGGTCAATTTTAATATAGTCATTGGCTACCTGATATGGGTCATTGGTGCTCATCAATCCAGCAACTGGAAGCCCAATTACTTGCGTTTCATTTTGACGCACACAACTAATACCACCTTGCTCTTTTACTACTAGGTTGATTGCTTTTAAGATACTTTCGTCGTCAACGCCAACAGCAATGATGTTATGGCTATCATGTGCTACAGTGGATGCGATTGCGCCGGTTTTAAAGCCAAAAGACTGAATGAGTCCAATCTTTGGCCTTGCTTCAAAATAGCGGTTGTATACGACTACTTTTAAAATATCTTTTTCCGTATCTGCTTTAATTTCATTTTCCTGAATCAATGGTTTGTCCCAAACTAAGTCGGTAATGAGTTGACTATCGATTGCATGAATTACAGGAACCAATCCATCTTTAGAAGGGTAGTCTTTGGCCGGTAATTGAAGGTCTGCTAGTACCAATGGTTTAGCATTGAATTGATTGATGGCTGTCGCTTGGATGGGTTCGATCATCGAAACCCCTTCTTTTGCAACAAGTTGACCATTAATATAGGTTTCAATTACTTTGAAATTGATAAGGTCTTTTACTATAATTAAGTTGGCAGGATCGTTTGCACGCGCAAATCCGGTAGGTAATTTATAATGTAAAACTGGATTGATACAAGCCGCTCTTAATACATTAAATACATCAATGCCTTTGGCGACTGCTCTAGCACACAATTGATTGATATGGCCTTCTAATAAACTATCTGGATGTTTGTCATCACTACACAACATGATTTTTTTAGGATGATCGTCGATCAATTCATACAATGCTTCAAAATTTTTGGCTGCACTCCCTTCTCTAATTAAAATATGCATACCAAAGCTTAGTTTATCTACCGCCTCTTCAATTGTAAAACATTCATGATCGGTACTAATGCCTGCTTCAATATATTGTTTCGCAAGATCTCCCATTAAACCAGGCGCATGTCCATCCACTGGTTTACCAATTTGATGTGCTGCTTTGATTTTTTGCATGACTTCGGAATCTTGATGTAACACTCCTGGGAAGTTCATCATCTCACTCAAGTAATAAATATCGGGTGAAGCTAAAAGTTTTGCTGTTGCAACACTATCAATGGATGCACCTGCAGTTTCAAATTGAGTTGCAGGCACACAACTTGGCGCACCAAAGAAAAAATGGAATGGTACTTTTTTGCCATTGTCAATCATGTACTGCACCCCTTCTAATCCACATACATTCGCAATCTCATGCGGATCGCTAATTGTACCAATCGTCCCATGTACCACGGCAAGTCTTGCAAAAGAGCTTGGAACTAACATGCTGCTTTCTATATGCACATGGCTATCTATAAATCCTGGTAAAATAAATTGGCTAGGCGCTTCATTCGTTTCAGTGATAGATACAATAAGGCCTTCCTGTATTAGGACGGTTGCAGGGTAAATACGCTTGTTGAGGATGTCAACATATTGACCTTGTAGGGTGGTTGCTTGCATTGTGTTGCTTAGTAGGGTGAATTAAAACCAATAACTAAGCTTAAAGATAAGTGCTCTATTCTTATTTTTAAATAAAGGATCTGTAAAATAATTATCGGTATATACCAAGAAGAAATCACTCATTGGCTTGTATCGATATTGAAGCCTACTATTGATATTGAAATTATTGCTCTGTGTATTGTATTGAACGAAAGTGGTCCAGAATAACTGCGTACTAAAATTGTATTCAATTCTTGGCGCAATCAAAAGCAATTTTGTACTACCATAGGTCCCAGGTAATTGAATATTGTTTAATTGTGCATTTAAACGAAGGTTTAAATGCGGCTGGCTCCTCCAAGTAATACCAGCGCCAATACCTTGTACATTTCCATTGTAAAATTGCCCAACTGTAATATCGGAAAACCAACCAAAAAGTTTTCTTGTATCCGACATATAAGAAAGTCCAAACTGTCCATATTGGTATTGCTTTGCTGGAAGCGGTGTGCCGTCGGTAAAACTTGTTGGGAAAAGCAAATTGGTAATATTATTACTCAAACGAAAGCTTAGATTAGATGCATTTTTGAAATCAGTCTTCAATTGCAAGGTGCTCTCCCATTCATTAAAACTATTGTCTGGATTGAATACTACAAAATTGTTAAAAGAGGATTCTATTCTGCCAATTTTACCTTTTGTTGGTAAAATTGTATATGAAATTTCTGAAAAAATATGTTTGTATCCTACCCTGATTGAGGTATCTCTAATCGCATCATAGTTTTCTATTCTTTGCACGAATCCCATATCCGTGTAGTAATTCTTGTCTACGTTCGCAAAATCTAAAACGAAACCAAATTTGCGGCTATTGTAACTTGTTCCAAATTCAAAGTAATTGTTGAGGTCTTTGATGGTAGGTTTTATAGAAATATTGTAACTAGCCCAATGGCTAATGGTGCCTTCCGCATTGGAATAGTCAAAGCTAACACCAGCATTACGTCCATATTTATTTAACGGATTTAATTTTTCTTCTTCAACAGAAATAAAATTTTCACGGTTTAAAAAATAACCTTTGATCATCGATCTTTTAAGCACTCTTTTTTGAAGCGTAAAAGCAGAAAAATTCTCAGGTGCATAATCGCCTTTCCTCCCTGTTTGCATATTCATTGCGCCAATTCTAAGATCAGGTGTTAAGTTGCCAGATAATCTTGCGCCAAACAAGATGGGTATTTTATTTCCATCTTTATCTAAACCAATTGTCCTAGAGTAGAATGGACGAATAGGAGGGATGCCAAATCCGGCAAACAAATCAGCATTTTCTAAAAAGAATGCCCTTCTCTCGGGTAAGAAGATACTATACCTAGTTAGATTGGTTACCTGATTATCCACTTCTACTTGTGAGAAGTCAGGGTTTACAGTTAGGTCTAAATTCAGCGAAGAGTTTAAGGCAATTTTTGCATCAAATCCGGCATTACCTGTTGAACTAGTTTTACCAGATTCTTTATCATCTGTAACGCCGCCAGTTAAATAGGGTAATAAGATGACGTTATTTGAACTAATTGGAGGCTTCTCTTCCCACTGCATTAAACCTGTTAACCCAAGATCGTAGGATTTAAAATTAGTAGAGACTTTTGTCCAAGTACTGTATTCAAAATTTTTAGCATCAATACGTACAAAATTAACTCCCCAATTTTTATTATTTGCATCATATCGAATAGACTTAAAAGGGATTGCGATTTCTGCAATCCAATAATTACCATAATCTTTTGTCATGGAAAACCATTTGCTATCCCAACTATAATTGATCCCATCACTACTTGATCCAGACAATTGATCTTCTGACTGAACATTCAATGTGCTTAGTACAAAATAAAATCCATTGGTCTGTTGGTTGGTCGGATCCAAAATAATACCAACCCCATCCATTCCATCATGACCAACATCCCTTTTTAAACTCCTTGTAATAGCAGTTCCGCTATCATATACCTTAAAACCGAAATAAATATTTTTATCATCGAATAAAACCTTGACTTCTGTCTGTTTTCTAGGCAACCCTATATCATTTGGAAATTTCTTTTTGAAATCACTGACTGCAGGAACTGTATTCCAAGCTGCTTCGTCCATTACACCATCTAATTTGACAGCCATTTTAGCAGGCTTTATCGTCAATTTAAAATCACGTTGATTCGGTGCAGTATTTTGTCCAAATCCCACTTGCGCAAAACTGAGAAGCAAGACGAACGTACCTATTTTTGTCAATAATTTCATTCATTCATTTTAGTAGATCAAATATCCCAATCTTAAACGTTAGAGTACCCCATATTGTTACAAATTGAATATAGTAAGTTTAAATGGCAGATTGGCAACATAAAAGAACCTTAAAGCGCATCCGATTCTCTGTCTAGTAAATCTGGACGTCTTTGTTTTGTTCTGTTCAACGCTTGTTCAGACCTCCATATTTCAACTTTTTTGGGATCGCCTTGAAGTAGCACCGGAGGTACTTCTAAGCCCCTGAAGTCTGCAGGTCTTGAATAGACTGGAGGTGCTAATAAATTATCTTGGAAAGAATCAGTCAATGCTGAAGTTTCATCATTCAAAACACCTGGGATCAATCTGCCTACTGCATCTACAATCACAGCAGCTGCTAATTCGCCGCCACTCAATACATAATCTCCAATTGAGATTTCTTGAGTGACATATAAATCTCTAATTCTTTGATCAATTCCTTTATAGTGACCACAAATAATAAGTATTCTATATTTTAGAGATAAAGTATTTGCATCTTTTTGTTCAAATCTTTTACCATCCGGCGTGACAAAAATAATTTCATCAAATTTGCCGCCTTCTTTTTGTAAATCATCAATTGCATTGGCTAAAGGTTCGCACATAATCACCATGCCTGCACCTCCGCCATATTGATAATCGTCTACCTGTCCATGTTTATTGATCGCCCAATTTCTTAATTGGTGTAATTTAATATGCAAGTGCCCACGCTCTTGCGCGCGCTTCATGATACTATGTGCAAATGGACTTTCTAAAAGTTCTGGAAGTACGGTTAAGATTTCAATGGTCATGGCGCAAAGATAATTGAGATTAGTCCAAAAAGTCGCCTAAATCTCGACGGTTCTTTTTGGTAGGGCGCCCAATCTTACTCAAACGCTTGCCTGTTTGGAAGGTAGCTGCCACTTGTCTTACTCTTTCCATTTCTTCGACAGGTGTAAGGTCTTCATAATATTTAATGGCTTCTGCATACGCGAGTCTTCCGTCGAGTAATTGTGTCACTTTCAATACCCAGTTCTTATGCTCTGTCCTAGCTTCGTAAATGTCTCCAATCACTACATTGCGAGAAGCTTTCACGCTTTCGCCTTTTAGCTTAACACGTCCTTTTTCTATGGCTTCAGTTGCCAAACTTCTTGTTTTGAAAACACGGATAGACCATAAGTATTTATCGAGTCTTAGCTTTTCTTTCTTTACCTCTGGCGCGTTCATTGTCCTTATTTTTTTTCTGCAAAGTATTGATGAAAATAAGGGATCGTTTCAATGCCTTTATAGAAGTTCACAATATCGTATTTTTCATTAGGGCTATGCAAATTATCGCTATCCAAGCCAAAGCCCATGAATACAATTTTCAATCCAAGCTCTTGTTCAAATAAAGAACAGATAGGGATACTTCCTCCGCCTCTTACAGGAATGGGTTCTTTGCCAAATACGGTGGTAATTGCTTTCGCTGCACTTTGGTATTCGTGTGAATCAATTGGAGTGATATAAGGTTCGCCACCATGATGCTCGAAAGCGGATATAGTTACATTGTCTGGCGCGATGGATTTAAAATAATTCAAAACTTTTTCTGTGATAACTTTAGAAGATTGATTCGGCACCAATCTGCAAGATATTTTTGCAAATGCTTTAGAAGGCAATACTGTTTTAGCGCCTTCGCCAGTGTATCCACCCCAAATACCGTTCACTTCTAATGTGGGTCTAATGCCCGTTCTTTCGTTGGTACTATAGCCCTTTTCGCCCCAAACATTCGCAATACCTAAGTCTTGCATAAAATCTTTTTCATCAAAAGGCGCTTCTGCCATTTTAGCTCTTTCGGCTGTGCTTGACTCAATTACATCATCATAGAAACCAGGAATAGTGATATGGTTGTTTTCGTCATGGCAGGATGCAATCATTTTTGATAAAATGGTAATCGGATTGGCTACTGCACCACCATATACGCCGCTATGTAAATCTCTATTAGGTCCTGTCACTTCAATTTCGATATAGCTTAAACCTCTCACGCCAATGTCAATGGATGGGGTGTCCATGCTAATCATGGCTGTATCGCTAATCAAAATCACATCTGCTTTTAATAATGCTTTATTGGCTTTTACAAATGTGGCCAAATTTGGACTTCCAATTTCTTCCTCACCTTCAATCACAAATTTTATATTGGTGCACATGCTATTGGTCTTGGTCATCATTTCTAAAGCTTTCACATGCATATAAAATTGGCCTTTGTCATCACAAGCACCTCTGGCGAATATCTTGCCATCAATGATCGTTGGATCAAATGGACCACTATTCCATAATTCTAAAGGATCGGCTGGTTGAACGTCATAGTGTCCGTATACTAGTACAGTTGGAAAACTAGGATCAGCGATGATTTCGCCATACACAATTGGGTGTCCCTCTGTTTCATAAATAGTGGCAACTTGCGCGCCAGCATCTGTTAAGGATTTTGCAACTGCTTGCGCACAAGCTAACATATCGCCATTGTGTTCTGATTTCGCACTCACACTAGGTATACGTAATAGGTCTAATAACTCTGTTAAAAAACGATCTTTATTTGCTTCTTGAAATTCCTTCCATGCGTTCATAATCTGTCTATTTATAATTGATGTTTTAAATCTGATAATACATTTTCAATGTTCCAGTCTAATTTTTGTGCAAGTGGTGCCTTTCTTTCTTTGCAATTTTCTGCAGAACAGATGGGGCAACTATAAGGCATACAGCCATCGGTGTGTACAAAAAATTCGATGCTCGCTCCAAATTTATTCTTGATTAAATTGGTAAAGTCTTCAACAACTTGATGCGCCTCGTTTACATTTAAAAACCAAGGCACAGTCAGGTGGCAATCTATATGCATTAAACTGCCATACTTGATCACACGTAAATTATGCAGGTCAACCCAGTTGACATTTCTGTTTTTATTTAATTCGGTAATCACTTCTTCTAATAAAGCTAGATCGGCTTCATCCATGATTCCAGCCAATGAGGCTCTAATAATTTGATAACCATTATAGATGATCCAAAAGCTCATTAATATTGCCAATATTGCATCAATCCCTGTGATATTAGTAAATAGTACAATGGCGATACCTATCGAAACTGCAAATGTGGTGAAGCTATCTAGAATCAAGTGTTGGCCGCTTGATACCAATGCAAGTGATTTGTTTTTCTTGCCCATTCTTTTTGCAATCAAGCCTGCAAATAAATTCAGGAAGGCGGTAGCTAATAAAACCCAAATTCCATTATCAAGACTATGTAGTTCAGAGGGTTTAAAAAATGCATTGATTGCTTCGTAAAAAATAATTAATCCAGCAGTGATGATTAAACTTCCTTCAAATGCAGCTGATATAAATTCCGCTTTACCATGCCCATATGGATGTTCTTTATCTTTTGGTTTAGAAGCAACATATAAACTGTAAAGGCCAATTGCACCTGCTAACACATTCACAATACTCTCTAATGCATCTGATAAAACAGACAGCGAATGCGTCATGAAATAGGCGACGAACTTAAGCACAAATAAGATGACACTTAATGAAGTGACATAGAACTGTATTTTTAAATTCTGTTTAGCTGCTTGCAAGGAGATGAGTTGTATAGATTGGCAATTAATTTACAATAGAGTAAAATCTTTCTTCCACAAATTTCCAATTGACCAGGTTCCACCAATTATTGATATAATCAGCTCTTTTATTCTGGTATTTTAAATAGTAAGCATGTTCCCACACATCCAATCCTAATAATGGGTAGCCTTTTGTATCGGCAAGATCCATCAAAGGGTTGTCTTGGTTTGGGGTTGTACAGATTGCTAAATTATTTTTTTCGTCTACAATTAACCAAGCCCAACCACTTCCGAATCTATTCTTGGCTGCATCAGAAAATGCCTTCTGAAAATTAGCAAAACTGCCAAAACTTGCGTCAATCATTTTTGCCAAACTGCCTGTTGGCGTGCTAGATGGAGCAGGTTGCATTGTTTGCCAAAACAATTCGTGGTTATAATGTCCTCCTGCGTTATTGCGCATTTTAGTCGAATACTTAGAAATTGAAGCTAACAAGCTAGTGATTGATTTTGTCTTTATGTCTACATTTTCTGCGACACAAGCGTCATTTAAATTTTTAGTATATCCGGCTGCGTGCTTAGTATGATGAATCTCCATTGTCATAGCATCTATAAAGGGCTCTAATGCATTGTAAGCATAGGGTAAAGGAAGTTGCTGATAATTAATCTCCTGATTGGGTTGAATTAGTCCAAAAGTATTGATTAATGGCAAGCTAGCCATTGCAATACTTGCCTTGCCTGTTTGTTTGATAAACTGACGTCGGCTGTTGGTAGAAGATGACATAGGATTATTTTTTAAAGTACTTCTGTAAAGTTACTTTAATTGGCTGTAAAAATCGGTAGTAAAATTCCTGGTTGAACAACTGCGAATCACGCATGGCTTTATAGGTCAAAAACAAGCCAACTGGAATCAAAAATAAGCTAGACATCCACATGCCTGCGTATACAGACCATTGCCCAGACTTGGCTAATTTCTCTCCAAAATTATTGAGCAGAAAAAAGACCACGAAAAAAGCAATTGCAGACACCATAGGGGTCCCAAGCCCTCCTTTTCTAATGATTGATCCAAGCGGGGCGCCAATTAAAAACAAAACAATACATGCAAAAGAAAGTGTAAACTTTCTATGCCATTCAATGGCGTGCATGGTGCTTGAGTGTTGCTGCTCGTTATAAATGGTTGCCAAGCTAGCAAGGTTATTATTTAAGGAAGAGAATTGATACCCTACAGCTTCGGTAATCATCATTCTTTCAGAAGGCTGAATGATTGCATCAAAATTCTTTACTGGAGCAACTTTTGCTTTCTCGAAAAGTGAAAGACTGTCTTTAAGCAACATAAATTTTAAATAGGGATACACTTCCGTACTTGCTTTTTTAATAAAGAAACTATCCATAGATTGAATCGAGTCAATGGCCTTGCCTAACTGCCTTACACTTAACATTTTTGGGTCATAAATCACATCAGAGGTTTTATTCATCTGAAAGGTCTTTAGATCAAAAACTTTTTTATACTCTTTAAAATAGAGCCTTGTAAATTCAGTGTTGGTCGTTGCCCTGTATCCTTTTTCTTGATAGCGCCAACCATTGTACAAAACAAATTCTAAGTATTTCTTATCAGGTGTAACACGCATCACACCTGACTTTGCCATGATCATATTGTCTTGCAGTCCAAATCTTTTTTCAAAAATGACAATATCTCTAATCACACTATCATTGGATTCTTTTTTGCCCAATTTGATGACATACCCATCAATCTTATCGTAAAAAACGCCTTCTTTTAAATCTATTGCCGGCTTGGATACAATGATTTCGTATTTCAATGTAGTGAGTCGCATTTGCGAAACTGGAATGATATTATTGGCCAATAAAAATGCGATTCCTGCCAAAAAGATGGCGAAAATAAAAAGAGGGCGCATAAAACGTACCAATGGAATCCCAGCAGACTTGATGGCAATGAGTTCAAAGCTTTCGCCAAGATTGCCAAAAGTCATGATCGAAGAAAATAACAATGCGAGGGGAATGGCAGTAGTCAACATGCTCACAGATACCAATCCCACTAGTTTGAAAATTATAAAAGTGTCTAAGCCTTTTCCAACAAGGTCGTCAATGTAAAGCCAAAAAAACTGCATGGTCAGCACGAAAATTGAAATGGTCAGTGCTGCCAAAAATGGGCCAATAAAAGCCCTAAGAATTAGTATGTCTAATTTTTTGAACAAAATTGTAGTACTAGCTACCTATTCTATGAAATAGCTCTTTGATTTGGTAACCCCAAAGTTGACTCTGGTCTTTGATTTCATTTTTTTCAGCGAAATCTTTGATTATCAATACAGTTTGATTAGAAATCTCTGTTTTTTCGATGCAAAATTCAAAATATTCGTTTTTTTCACTGTGTAACCATCTAAAACGAATGAATTTATTTTCTTCTTGATCTAAAATCTCTGCCTTATCTGGTGTGCCACCATTCCATGAAAAACTGAACACATTCTCCCATTCGTCCACTCTATCTGCAAACCACTCCTGTAAACCAGACGCTGTGGAAAGGAACTCAAATAAAATTGCTGGAGAACACCTTACTGGAAATTCAAGTGTAAATAATTGTTTCTTACTCATAATATCAATATACCCTAATCAGGGTTCGTTAGATGCAATAATATTAAATAAATGCTTGGAACCAAGCATTTTTACCACTTTATTCGTTAATAAACTGTAAAGACTTTATGAATTTGAACAAGATACGCAATAAATATATTGATAATCAATAAGTTAAATCATTTTTTTAAAATTTTCACTGGCTGTAAAATGACCCAATTTTGACAAAAAAAGACCTGATTTTGACTGAGTCCGAAGACTTATCTTTGCAAACTATAAAGACAGTCTTATGTTCAATGCACTTAGTGAAAAATTAGAATCAGCGTTTAAACATCTAAAAGGACAAGCCCGCATCAATGATTTGAATGTGGCCAATACCCTTAAGGATATCAGAAAAGCATTGTTAGATGCCGATGTCAATTTTAAAATTGCTAAAGAATTCACCGATACCATCAAAGAAAAAGCGGTGGGTGAAAAAGTGATCAATGCAATTAGTCCAGGTCAATTGATGGTAAAAATTGTGCAAGACGAATTGACTGCATTGATGGGTTCTGAAGCTAGCTTATTGGATACGTCAAAAAATCCAACCATCATTTTAGTAGCAGGTTTACAGGGTAGTGGTAAAACCACTTTCTCAGGAAAATTAGCGACTTATTTAAAAGCGCAAAAAAAATCTCCATTATTGGTTGCTGCGGATATTTATCGTCCTGCAGCAATGGATCAGTTGACTGTATTGGCAGAACAAATTGGAGTAGATATTTTTGTAGAGCGTGAAAATAAAGATGCAGTTTCAATTGCACAAAACGCGATTGCATACGCAAAGCAAAACAATAAAAATGTAATCATCATAGATACGGCCGGTCGTTTGGCAGTGGATGAATTGATGATGAATGAAGTCGCAAATATTAAATCTGCCGTTCAACCACAAGAGATTTTATTTGTCGTTGATTCAATGACAGGGCAGGATGCAGTCAATACAGCAAAGACTTTCAACGATCGCCTTGATTTTACTGGTGTGGTCTTAACGAAGTTAGATGGTGATACAAGAGGTGGTGCAGCGCTGTCCATTAAATACACCGTGAACAAGCCAATTAAGTTCATGAGTAGCGGAGAGAAGATGGACACGCTTGATGTTTTTTATCCAGAAAGAATGGCGCAAAGAATCTTAGGGATGGGTGACATCACATCATTGGTGGAGAAAGCACAAGCGCAATTTGATGAAGCAGAGGCAAAAAAATTAGAGAAAAAGATTCGTAAAAATCAATTTGATTTCGAAGACTTTTTAACACAGATACAGCAGATTAAAAAGATGGGCAACCTAAAGGATTTAATGGGTATGATTCCAGGAGTAGGCAAGAGCATTAAAGATGTAGACATCAAAGAAGATGCATTCAAAGGAGTAGAAGCAATTATTCAATCTATGACCTTAATTGAAAGAAGAAATCCAGACACTTTAACACCAAGCAGAAAAGCAAGAATTGCCAAAGGGGCAGGAAAGGATATCGCAGAAATCAATGCCTTTATCAAACAGTTTGACCAAATGAAGCAAATGATGAAGATGATGAATGGCCAAATGATGGGAGGTGCTTTGGGCGGCAGAATGCCTGGAATGAAAAAATAGCGGGTTGCAAGTGCTTGATTACCAGCTAATTTATATCCAAATGCTTGTTTTTCTTGTCTATTTGCTCCTTCTGTAGTACCTTTACGTCGATTAACCCTATTTGTTAACGCCTATAAATTTCTATTTAAAATGGCAGTAAAAATGAGACTACAGCGTCATGGTAGTAAAAAAAGGCCTTTCTACTTTATCGTAGTGGCTGACGGACGCGCACCAAGAGATGGTAAATTCATCGAGAAAATTGGTACTTACAATCCTTTAACAGTTCCAGCGACAATCAGTTTAGATCGTCAAAAGTCTTTAGAGTGGTTAAACAAAGGTGCTCAACCTACTGACACCGTTCGCAGAATTTTATCTTTCAAAGGAGTACTTTATTTAAAACACTTATTACGTGGTGTTAAATTAGGTTTATTTGATGATGCTGCTGCAATGACTAAGTTTGAAGCTTGGTATGCTGAGCATGAAACATCAATTGCTTCTAAAACAGATGCACACAAAAAAGCACAAGCTGCTAAAAAAGTGTATGTACCTGTAGTTAAGAAAGTAGCTGAACCAGTTGCTGAACCAGTTGCAGAAGTTGCTACTGAAGAAGCGCCTGCTGAAGTGGAAGCACCAGCTGCTGAAGCCGCTGCTGACGAAACACCAGCTGCTGAATAATTTGCAACTTAAGTAAGATTAAATAGCATTCAACCTCCCGAATTTCGGGAGGTTTTTTTTATCGCCAAATCATTTAGTAAATTTGTGTATGAGTGAATACATCCATATTGGGAAAATCGTTGCCGCACATGGTCTTACAGGTCATAT
Source organism: Sediminibacterium sp. (assembly GCA_017983845.1). Taxonomy (GTDB): domain Bacteria; phylum Bacteroidota; class Bacteroidia; order Chitinophagales; family Chitinophagaceae; genus Sediminibacterium. Next base: position 226,217 of record JAGOAO010000001.1, on the reverse strand, counting down.
CATTTTAGAACATGCATTAGGTACACCGGTCCACTTTAAAGGGATTGATGCCATTTTTATTGAAAAAAATGCAGCGAGTTTTATTCCTTATTTCATACAATCAGCGTCTGCCAAAACAGATAGTTTAACGCATTTACAAGTAGAGGGTATTACCACAAGAGAAGCTTGTAGTATTTTAATTGGCAAAAAAGTTTGGTTACCTGAAGCTGAGTTTCAATTATTGGTTGATAAAAGTTCACCACTTTCTTTATTAGGCTATATGGTGGTTGAAAAAGGCATTGAATTGGGTAAAATTGAAGAAGTTATTGAGCAGCCACACCAGTTAATGGTCACCATCTTATACCAAGGCAATGAAGCATATATTCCATTACATGAAGAGAGCCTTAAAGGAGTAGACCATGCTAAAAAGCAAGTGAGTGTGCTTTTGCCAGACGGCTTATTAGATTTATATACAGAGACTGAAGAGGGTTGACCTTAACTATTCCACTTATCTAATTGCTTAATTGTTGCTGCTAAATCTTTTGGCAGGGGCGCTTCAAACGAATATTCTTTTTCTTTAAAAATAAGTTTCAAAGTGTGCGCATGCAATGCATGTCTTGCTAAAAGTGGCTTTTCTTCGTCTTCTGATTTGCTTAATTTGAAATTCTTTTTCTTGATACTAGAGAGTAAAAGCTTTTCTCCGTCACCATAAATTTCGTCGGCTACAATTGGATGGCCAATTTGTTTTGCATGGACTCTAATTTGATGCGTTCTGCCAGTATGAATTTGAAATGAAACCAATGCATAACGTTTGTAATAAGTCACCACTTCATAAGTAGTTAATGCTTGCTTCCCTTTAACATGAATGTACATTTGCCCTTTCTTGATTGGATGCTCCATGATGGCTGCATCTATTGTACCAGTAGGTTCTGGACGGCCCATCACCAATCCAAGGTATTTTTTTTCGATGGTTCTGCCTTCAAATAAAACACTTAGTTCCTTATGTGCTTCGGCATGTTTTGCAAAAATAATGAGTCCACTAGTTGCTTGGTCTAAACGGTGTACCGTAAAAATATTTCCATATTTATCTTGTAAAAGAGACTTAATAGAAAGCTCTTTACCAAAACGATCTGGAATACTCAATACCCCAGCAGGTTTGTTGATGACAATCATGTCTTCGTTCTCAAATAATATATCTAACATCCCTACTTACTTGCTTTTCTTGTAAATGACTTATTTAAGAATTTAAGTGTGCGCACTTCTTTCTCTGCTAAGAAACGCCACTTGCCACGATCAACATTTTTCTTTGTGAGGTTGGCAAACATCACCCTGTCCAAATGTCTTACGTCATAACCAAGGTGTTCAAAAATTCTTCTTACAATTCTATTTCTCCCGCTATGAATTTCAATGCCAATGACATTCTTTGAAGTATTGGATAAATAGCTCACTGCATCAGCAGCAATGAAGCCGTCTTCTAATTCAATTCCTGTAGCAATTGATTCTAAGTCTGCTTTTGTTACGGGCTTGTCTAAAGTGACTTCATAGATTTTTTTAATTTCATAAGAAGGGTGCGTTAGCTTTTGTGCCAAGTCGCCATCATTCGTTAAGATCAAAACCCCTGTGGTGTTTCTGTCTAAACGTCCAACTGGAAACATTCTTTGCGTGGTAGCGTTTTTGATAATATCTAAAACGGTCTTTCTGCCTTCTGGGTCATTCGCCGTGCAGATATAATCTTTTGGCTTGTTCAATAAAATATAGACAGGGGTTACTTGTAATTGCAAAACTTTCCCCTTCAATCTTACCACATCTTTATATTGTACTTTATAGCCAGGTTCTAAAACGGTATCACCATTGACTGTGATATGACCTGACTTAACTAATTCAGCTGCTTCTCTTCTTCCACAAGTGCCCGCGTGCGCAATGTATTTATTCAAAGGCATTTGTTCGTAGGGCATATCTTCATTGGCAGTGACTTTGCCAATACTTGCAGTGCGTTTTGCATCTGCTCGATCCATTGATTCAGGTGTTCTTTTTGTTGCGCCCGATCTTGGTCCTGCAGATCTTGGTGCAGCAGATCTCTGCAATTCGCCATATTTTGGGGCTTCACTTGAAGCTTTGGAAGGCCCTTTTGCAGCCCCTTTTGAAGGCGCAGATTTTGCTCTTAATGGAATGGAGTATTGAGGAGGTCCAGTGACAATTTCCTTTTTGGCATAACCGCCTTTTTTATCAAAGCTGCTTTTTTTATTATTCCCCAATGGTTCTACAGCAATGCCTCGTTCAATATCTTTTTTTCTTTGGCGTGCAGCTTCACCTGCAGCTCTTGCATCTTTCTTAGCTTGCTTTTTTTCTTGTCTATATTCTTCTTTAACAGCACTTCCCTTTTTCTTATTGGCAAACTTGTCAAAGTTGTCGGATCTTTTTGCTTTCATAGGGTGCTATTAATTGTCTTTATTGGCTAACTGTCCACAAGCAGCGTCGATATCTTTTCCACGGCTTCTTCTCACACGAACGTTCACTCTATTTTTTTGTAATATTTCTACAAAAGTTTCAAAACCCTCTTCGTCTGGTTTGTCGAATGGGAAACGGTCGATTGCGTTGTATTCAATGACATTGATTAAATCTGCAGGAACCTGTCTATAGATCTTTACCAATTCCATGGCATCTTTTTCGCTATCGTTAAAGTCTTTAAATAAAATATATTCAAAAGTGATTTCGTTGCCTGTCTTCTTGTAAAAATAATTCAGTGCTTCAATCAATGCTTCGATATTGTTACTCTCATTGATCGGCATAATTTCATTACGCTTCTTATCATTCGCGGCATGAAGGGATAAAGCCAATTTGAATTTCACTTGGTCGTCCCCTAATTGCTTGATTTGTTTTGCCACACCAGCGGTAGATACGGTGATACGTCTTGCGCTCATACCCAGACCATCTGGAGAAGTGATTTTTTCAATCGCCTTCATTACATTCTTATAGTTCAATAAGGGCTCGCCCATGCCCATGAATACAATATTGGATAAGTTTTGATCGTAGGTTTTTTCTACCTGTTGTTTGATCATGACTACTTGGTCGTAAATTTCATCGAAATTCAAATTACGACTTCGCTCCATATACCCTGTTGCACAAAACTTACAGCTTAAGCTACATCCAATTTGAGAGGATACGCAAGCTGTTTTGCGTAAAGTGGTTGGGATGAGCACCCCTTCAATCATATGGTCGTCAAAAGTGCGGAACCTAGTTTTCATGGTTCCGTCGCTACTCATTTGAGTCGTGTCAATCGAAAGTGCTGGCAAAGTAAAATGCTCCACTAATTTTTTACGTAAATCCAGGCTTAAATTGGTCATTTCGTCAAAGCTATGGGCATGTTTTTGCCATAACCATTCTACAATCTGCTTCACCCTAAATGGTTTTTCTTCCATTTTAGCTATAAATCGTTCAATTTCAGCGACCTCTACTGCCCTGATATTTGGTCTAGTTTTCTCCATAATGCAAAGATACTTGATCAAGTCTGTTTAGGTTCAATTATTTCTATTGTAAACTCAAGAAAAGGGACTATTTTAGGTATCTCAAAACTTAAATCAACTATTATGAGAAAATTATGCTTTTTGACCTTGCTTTTAATGGGCGCTTTTATTTCTGTGAATGCACAGTCTGGTCCTTTAAATGATTATCTAGGTAAGTACATATTTGCGGAAGGCAGCCCAGTGGCAGAAGTTTCTTTAACAATTGAAGATTCTAGTTTAATCATCAATTCGGCAATGGGTTCTTCCTCTCTTGAGAAAAAAGGAGTAGATAGTTTTTATTTAGCTACTTATGACGCTTTAGTGATCTTTAAAAGAATAGAAGGCAAGTCGGTAGAGTCTGTGAGTATTTTTGTTCAAGGCATGGAATTGGTGGGCAAAAAAGAGGCGGGTGCTATGGCATTGAAAGAAGATGAATTCTTTGTTACATTTTGGGATAAGCACCACAACTAAGTATTAAAATTCCATCGTTGTTAATACATCAAATGGAATGGTTTGTTGCGTGCCTGTCGTTAAATTTTTAAGCGTACATTCTTTTTTACTCAATTCATCGGATCCGATGATAATGATATTTGGAATGCCTTTCTTTTCGGCATATTTAAATTGCTTGTCGAATTTACTCTTGTCGGGGTAGATTTCACAAGCAATTTTTTTTGCCCTTAATGTCTCCATTAAATGGTATGCTTCTTTCGCTTCTGCTTCCCCTAAATTAAAGAATAATATTTTTGTATTTTGTTCTACAGAAGCAGGAAAAAGATTTTTCTCATCCAATACATCATAGATACGATCCACGCCAAAGCTAATGCCCACGCCAGGTACATTCGGTACACCGAATAATCTTGTGAGGTCGTTGTATCTGCCACCGCCGCCGATGCTACCCATTTGTGCATCGATTGCTTTGACTTCGAATATCAATCCTGTATAATAATTTAAGCCTCTTGCTAAAGTAAAATCAGCCACTAAATTTTTCGCTAATCCGCTTTGAGCATGGTAGTCTAAAACGTACTGAATTTCCTCAATGCCTGTTGTTGCATTTTCATTGCCGTCCAAAAGCTCTGCAAGTTGTTTTAGTTTTACTTCATTCGTTCCTTGAATTTCTAAGTAGGATTGAATCGTAGTTTGTTGAGCCACTGTAAATCCTTTTCTGTCCAATTCTTCTGCTACTTTTTCCCAGCCAATCTTATCTAATTTATCTATTGCAATAGTTAGGTCAATCATTTTATCCTCGCCTCCACAAACTTGCGCAAGTCCTAATAAAATTTTTCGATTGTTTAATTTAACTTCTACTTCTAAATGAAGTTGCTTGAATACAGTTAAATAAATGGCAGTCAATTCCACTTCATTCAATAAGCTATCTGAACCTACGATATCTGCATCACATTGATAAAACTCTCGATATCTTCCTTTTTGAGGACGATCCGCTCTCCAAACTGGTTGAATTTGATAACGTTTGAAAGGGAATGTAAGTGATCCATGATGCATAGCTACATACCTGGCAAATGGAATTGTTAAATCGTATCTTAAAGCTCTTTCAGTGATTTGGGTTGCGCTTTTCCCGGCTAGTATTTTTTGAAAACCTTCCTGTGTAGCAGCTTCTTTTTGAGGGTTGTCTAAACCATTGTTAAGTATCTTAAAAATAAGCTTGTCACCTTCTTCTCCATATTTACCCATCAAGGTCTCCAATTGCTCCATTGCTGGTGTTTCCAGTGGTTGGAATCCGTATAATTCAAACACAGAACGGATAGTTTGAAAGATGTATTGTCTTTTTTGAACGGTCGCCGCGTTAAAATCTCTGGTGCCTTGTGGTAGAGAAGGTTTGCTCATGAACTCAAATTTGGCTGTAAAGATAATTTTTTAAATCGTTACCATGTTAATTGTTTAATTTGCTTTTCAAAATTGACAGCTATGGAAGAGAGAGAAAAATCTGAAAGATCGTATCGTTTTTTTAGACGCATTTATGATTTTTCCATGTCTACACTGATTTTGGGCATAGGCGTACTCTTATTAGGAGCTAAATACCTCAAAGTGGATATGGTTTTAAATATTGACAATGATTTTAGACTCATTTTTGGGACAATGTGTATGTTTTACGGTGGATTTAGGCTCTTTAGGGCTTTGAAACAAGATTATTAATGCTTTTCTAGCGACAAAAATTGACTCATGAGATCCTTTATTCTAGGTTTTGTATCCCTTTTGTTATTTGTATCCTGTAAAAATACCCCCGAAACAATGCAGGACAGCCCCAATCAAGGGTTGATTCGTATTTCTGTAGAGGAAAGCTTTAAGCCTTTTATGGAAGAACAATTAAAAGTATTCTTGGCAAGCAATCCTAAAGCAGAGATTATAGCAAGCTATAAATCAGAAATAGATTGTTTTAAAGATTTGGCAAATGATAGCACCAGGATGATTTTTGTCACCCGTGGGTTAAATAAACAAGAGCAAATAGAGTACAAAAAAAGCTTGAGCTTCAATCCCAACTTTGCAATTTTAGCATACAATGCAGTGGCGGTTTTAGTGCATAAGTCGGCTACTGATACTGTCTTTAGCCTAAAAGAATTGGGTGACAGATTAACGGGCAAGTCTGATCAACAAGTAGTGATGGATGGCAATCATTTAACAGGCATCATTCGTTTTTTAAAAGATAGTTTGGCAAAAGACGCCCCTTTAGGGAAAAATGTAGTGGCTGCAAATGGCAGTAAGGAAGTGATTGACTATATCGCTACACATCCTGGTGCCATTGGTTTTGTGGGGATGAATTGGATTGGGGACGGGTATGATCCTGCACAAATTGAACTGCGTAAAAAGGTTAAATTAGGTTTGGTAGAATGCACTCAATGTATCGAGAAAGGATATTTCTCTAAGCCTTCTCCAGCGACCATTAGCAAGGCGCAGTATCCGCTTACTTTACCTATTTATTTTATCTTAAAAGAAAACGCTGCGGGCTTAGGCACTGGATTTTTAAATTTCTTAAGTTTGGAAAGAGGTCAATTGATTTTTAAGCGTTCATTTTTAGTGCCAGCAAAAATGGGCTTTAAAAAGAGGAATAGTCTATTAGAATAGTTGCAAATGCTAACAAGTTTTAGTAGAATTAACTAAAAATTAAATCGAATTCTTGCGAAAAAATTAATATTTTTAGACTTCTTAAAGATGCGCCCGCTAGGGTTCACTTTAGTTCCCCTGTTTTTCTTCGAATTATTCGCGAAATGAGGGTTTGAAATGAGCATAATTTATAAAATACAAAAACACCTGTGATGAAAAAATTGGTTGTATTAATGATGGGAGTTGCTTTTGCTTTGACTGGATTAAACGCACAAGTAGCTGTATCTCCATTAAACGAGGGATTGAAATTGATGCGTTATGAAAAAAACAAATCTGCTTTAGCTTTCTTTAAAGATGCTTACGAGAAAAACGCGAAGGATCCAGAAACCATTTTTTGGTATGGTGAAGCGATTTTGTCACAAAATGGTGCTGGTGCACCTGAGAAAGCAATTCTTGAAACAGCCAAAGCGTTGTTTACAAAAGCAGCTAACGAATTAGGCAACAATGCTTGGATTTTAGTGGGAACTGCACATGTACAATTATTAGAATCCGGAGAGAAAGCGGATATCAATGCAATTAAGCAAACTTTAGAAGTAGCGATTACAACTACTTTAAATACAAAGGGAAAATTCAAAGGGAAGCCAAGCCAAGATATCGTGAATGCGATTGGTTACATTCACTCTGAAGTGCCTTCTAATGTGGGTGATCATCGATATGCGATTGATAAATTAAAAGAGACTATCTCTGCGTATGAAGGAACTCCAGTGATGTCAAGTTTGTATATTAATTTAGGAATCAACTACCTTAAATTAGGTGGAGAAAATGGTGGAGAAGCGGTAACTGCTTTTATGGAAGCGATCAACAGAGATCCACAAAATGCGTATCCTTATTATAGAATTGGTAAAGTATACCAATCTCAAAATAACTTAGAATCATTTGACGAGTACTTTAAAAAGTCAATTGAAGCGGACGCTAAATTCGCGCCTACTTATTTCGCATTGTATCAATATTATGCAGATAAGAACACAGAAACAGCGAAGCAAAATTTAGATCTTTTCTTGCAGAATGCAGACAAGGATCCAGCATTGGATATTTTCAATGCAGATTATTTGTTCCGTGCTGGACAGTATGACGCTTCATTAGCAAAGGCGAAGGAATTAGAATCAACTGTAGGAGTTGCTTCTTTGCCTCGTTTGGGCGTTTTATTGGCTTATAACTATGACCGTAAAGGAGATTCTATTCAAGCTAAAAGCTATATCGAGCAATTTATTAATACAAGTTCAGCGGATAAGATATTGAATACTGATTATGAGCTTGCGGTGAAAGTATTGTCTAAATTCCAAGGCAATGAGACCGTTTTAGCTGGTATACTTGAAAAAGCAATTGCAGCAGATACTACGAAATTGAATAGGATGAATTATTACAAATTAGGCGCAGACATGTTTGAAAAGTCTAATATGTATGTAGATGCTTTAAAGTGGAATACAAAATATTATGAGCTAAGAGGGATCAAGGACGAATTTTACTACTACAAAATGTCAAGTGTAGCATTGAATGCAAAAGATGGCCTTGTTACCACAGAAATTGCGAAACAATACCTTGCTGCCTTCCCTAATAAGCCAAATGGTTACTCATTTAACGTAAAAGGTGCTAAATTAATAGATACAGCAAATAGTTTGGGTATCGTATTTGAAGCAGTAAGCCTACAAAACGAGTATTTGTTGAAGGATCCAGTTAAAAACAAGCAGGCATTGGTAAACAATTACTATGCAATGATGGGTTATTACAACGAAACTAAAGATTTAGAAAAAGCGATTAGCATGTGTGATAAAGTATTGGAATTGATGCCTGGTGAAGCTCAAACAGTTAAAATCAAAGAAAGTTTGACAAAAAACTGGGAGATCATCAAAAAAATGCAACCCAATCAAAAACCTGCTGCAGATGCACCAGCAGAAAATAAGAATTAATTAAGGTCCTTTTTTGGCTAATTATAGGCTTTAAAAAAAAGATGCTAAAAACTCCCCATTTATGGGGAGTTTTTAGTTAAAACAAGTATCCTTTGCGTATTTTTGCGGCACTTAAATGACTTAGAAATGAACAGTGCTGCCAATTACTTACCAATCGTCTTGCAAATATTATTTGCAGGGGGCTTTGTGGCTATTATGATTTTGGTGTCTAGCTTATTAGGACCCAAGCGTAAAACATCAGACAAGTTGGAGAATTTTGCGAGTGGAATTGAATCTCACGGTGATGCAAGATCTCCAATGGCGATTAAATATTTTTTAGTAGCTATCTTATTTGTTTTATTCGATGTCGAAGTAATTTTCTTTTATCCTTACGCAGTCAATTTTAAAAGTTTAGGCTGGGCTGGATTTTTCGAAGTGGTTTTATTTGTTGGATTTTTCTTGGTAGGTTTTATTTACATCATCAAGAAGGGTGCACTAAAATGGGAAGATTAATTTTTTAAAAATATAATGCATTAATTATGCGTCCAGTAAGATTTAACATACATCCAAAAGAAGCAGAAATTGCGGATGCGATTGGTATGGGGCAAGCGCCAGACGGTGTAACAGGAGATGGATTTTTTGCAACACAATTGAGTTCTGTTGTAGGACTTGCAAGAAAAAATTCTTTATGGCCTTTGCCTTTTGCAACATCATGTTGTGGTATTGAATTCATGGCAACGATGGCGTCACATTATGACTTGTCTCGTTTCGGATCTGAGCGTGTGGGTTTCTCTCCACGTCAGTGTGATTTATTGATGGTGATGGGAACAATCGCAAAAAAAATGGCACCAGTATTAAGACAAGTCTATATCCAAATGGCAGAGCCACGTTGGGTCATAGCTGTTGGTGCATGTGCTTCTAGCGGCGGGATATTTGATTCATACAGTGTATTACAAGGTATTGATCAAGTGATTCCTGTAGATGTTTACGTGCCGGGTTGTCCTCCAAGACCAGAAGCGATTATTGATGGCTTTATGAAAATACAAGACTTAGTAGGACAGGAAAGTATTCGCCGTAGAAATAGCGAACAGTACAAAGCATTATTAAATAGTTATGGCATTCAATAGCCAACACTTAATTCTTACAATATGTCGTTAAACAACGAAATGATACAAGAAAAATTAGTTGCAAAATTTGGAGATCAAGTGAGCCAATTCGCAACTAGTTATGGCATGCTTTCTTTTGAAGCTCCAAAGGAAATGAATTTGAAAGTATTGCAATTTTTATATGACGAGCCAGGGTTGGAATTTACTTTTTTGACTGATATCTGTGCGGTAAATTATCCAGATCAAAAAGGCGCTGAATTAGTGGTGGTTTATCACTTACATAATTTAAAAGAAAATGTAAGGGTTCGTTTTTCTGTAAGTACGGCTTTAGAAAACACGGATGTATTTACGGCTACTAAATTATTTGAATCAGCGAATTGGATGGAACGCGAGACCTATGATTTTTATGGTATCAATTTTGTAGGTCATCCAAATTTGAAACGTATTTTAAATGTGGACGAGATGGATTATTTCCCATTAAGAAAAGAATTTCCAGTGGAGGATCAAACTAGAATCGATAAGGATGACGAAATGTTTGGAAGAGGATAATTATTAAAAAATTAAGGTATAACTGAATATACAATGGAACACAATCACATTACATTACCAGCCGGTTCGATCGAAAAAACGACGACTACTTTAAATATTGGACCAACGCATCCTGCCACGCATGGTGTGTTTCAAAATATCATGGAAGTGGACGGAGAACGTATTGTTTCTTCGGATCAAACAGTAGGTTACATTCATCGTGCTTTTGAAAAAATTGCAGAACGTAAACCTTTGTACCAGATTACAACATTGACGGATCGTTTGAACTATTGTAGTAGTCCTATTAACAATATGGGCTGGCATATTACCTGCGAGCGTTTTTTAAATATTGAAACACCAAAGCGTGTTGATTATTTACGTGTGATTATCATGGAATTGTCCCGTATTTCGGATCACTTAATTTGTAATTCAATTGTGGGTGTGGATACAGGCGCATATACTGGGTTTTTATATGTGATGCAGTACCGTGAATTGATTTATGAAATCTACGAAGAAATTTGCGGGTCTCGTTTAACAACAAATATGGGTCGTATTGGTGGTTTTGAAAGAAACTTTAGCAACACGGCTTTTACTAAATTGGAGAAGTTCTTGAATGAATATCCAAAAGTGCTAAAAGAATTCGAGAGCTTATTTACAAGAAATAGAATTTTCATGGAACGTACGCAGGGCACAGGGGGTATCAGTGCAGCGCGTGCAATGAATTACGGATTTACTGGTCCAAACTTAAGAGCAGCGGGTGTGGATTATGATGTTCGTGTGCATCAACCATATAGCAGCTACCAAGACTTTAATTTCACAGTACCGGTGGGTACGACTGGCGATAACTATGATCGTTTCTTAGTGCGTAATGCAGAAATGTGGGAGAGTATCTCTATCATCAAACAAGCCTACGAAAAAGTACAAGCTTTTAAAGGAGCTGAAGCAGAAGTGTATCACGCTGATGTACCTGAATACTATCTTCCAAAAAAAGAAGATGTCTATACAAAAATGGAAGCATTGATTTGGCATTTTAAAATCATCATGGGTGAGATAGATTTACCGAAAGGTCAAATTTACAGTCCAGTGGAAGGTGGCAATGGAGAGCTAGGATTTTATTTAATCAGCGATGGAGGAAGAACGCCGTTTAGATTACACTTTAGAAGACCTTGCTTTATTTATTATCAAGCTTATCCTGAATTGATCAAAGGCGGTATGTTAAGTGACGCCGTGGTGACGATGAGTAGTTTGAATTTGATTGCTGGAGAATTAGACGCATAAATTAAAAAAGAAATTTTGGATATGACCTATACTTTTAATGAAACACAAATGACCGAGTTTAACCGCTTGGTAGCTCGTTATCCGGAAGGAAAACAAAAAAGTGCATTATTGCCTGCTTTGCATCTTGCTCAAGAGAGCTTTGATGGTTGGTTGCCAACGGAATTAATGGACTATATCGCTGGTTTATTAAAAATTGAGCCAATCGAAGTGTATGAAGTGGCGAGCTTTTACAGCATGTACAATTTAAAACCTGTTGGAAAATTCATTTTCGAAGTGTGTCAAACTGGTCCTTGTATGATTAGTGGTTCAGATGATATCATTGCCTATATCCAACAGCAATTAGACATTAAGCCTGGTGAAACGACCAAGGACGGTGTCTTTACTTTAAAATTAGTGGAGTGTCTTGGAGCTTGCGGATATGCGCCAATGATGCAGGTAGGCAAAATTTATAAAGAACATTTGACAAAAGAAAAAGTAGACAGCATTATTGCTGAATACAGAGCTAGTGTAACAAAATAATAAATCACAGAACGCGTTAAAAATATTCAAATGGGTGTAAAACTATTACTAGATAAAGCAAATGTACCAGGGATTCGTTCTTACGAGGTATATCGTCGTGAGGGGGGCTATCGCAGCGTAGAAAAAGCTTTGAAAGAAATGAATCCAGAATCCATTGTAGAAGAGGTGAAGAAAAGTGGATTAAGAGGAAGAGGTGGTGCAGGTTTCCCGACAGGCATGAAATGGAGTTTTATTGCGAAGCCAGAGGGCGTTCCACGTCATTTGGTTTGTAATGCAGACGAAAGTGAGCCCGGTACTTTTAAGGATCGTTATTTGATGGAGTTTTTGCCACATCTTTTAATCGAAGGCTTGATTGTGTCAAGTTTCGCTTTGGGTTCTAACGATACTTATATCTATATCAGAGGTGAATACGCTTGGATTGTAGACATATTAGAAGAAGCCATCAATGAAGCGAAAGCGAATGGTTGGTTAGGTAAAAATATTTTGGGAACAGGTTTCGATTGTAACATACACGTTCAACGTGGCGCAGGTGCTTATATCTGTGGAGAAGAAACTGCATTGATTGAATCATTGGAAGGCAAGCGTGGTAATCCACGTATTAAACCACCATTCCCTGCAATTCAGGGAGTGTGGCAGCGTCCAACAGTGGTGAATAACGTAGAAACTTTAGCGGCAATCGTTCCTATTATTAATTTAGGTGGAGACGAGTATGCTAAGATTGGCGTTGGCAGATCGACTGGTACAAAATTAATTTCCGCATGTGGCAATATCAATAAGCCAGGTGTATATGAAATTGACATGACCATAACGGTAGAAGAGTTTATTTATAGTGACGAATATTGCGGAGGAATTAAAGGAGGTAAGCAATTAAAAGCTTGTATTCCTGGAGGTTCTTCTGTGCCAATTTTGCCTGCTAATTTATTATTAAAAACAGCAAAGGGCGAACCACGTTACATGAACTATGAGAGTTTGAGTGATGGCGGATTTGCCACTGGTTCAATGTTGGGTTCAGGTGGATTTATTGTATTAGACGAAGACCAATGTATTGTAAAGAATACCTTGACATTGGCGCGTTTTTATCGCCACGAAAGTTGCGGTCAATGTTCTCCTTGTAGAGAAGGAACAGGCTGGATGGAAAAAATATTATACAAGATTGAACATGGTAAAGGTACGATTGCAGATATCGATTTACTATGGGATATTCAAAGAAAGATAGAAGGGAATACCATTTGTCCATTAGGTGACGCAGCAGCATGGCCTGTAGCTGCGGCAATTCGTCATTTCCGTGATGAATTCGAATGGCATATCAACAACCCTGAACTTTCACAAACAAGCAATTTCGGTTTACAACACTATGCAGATCCAATTCATGTACCTGCATAACATAGAAATATAAACTATGAGCGAACAAAATTTATTTAAAGTAACGATCGACAATATCACCATTGAAGTTCCAGCTGGAACAACCGTGTTGCAAGCTGCTCGATTAATTGGTGGTCAAGTCGCACCTCCTGCAATGTGTTTTTACAGCAAGTTGCAAGGGAGCGGTGGTAAGTGTAGAACCTGTTTGGTAGAAGTGTCAAAGGGTTCTGAGAAAGACCCACGTCCAATGCCTAAGCTGGTTGCATCTTGCCGTACCACTGTAATGGATGGAATGGAAGTGAAAAACATCACGAGTGAAAAAGTAATTGACGCAAGAGCGGGTGTGGTAGAATTTTTATTATTAAACCATCCTTTGGATTGTCCTATTTGCGATCAAGCTGGAGAGTGTCATTTACAAGATTTAAGTTTTGAACATGGCAAGTCAGAGACGCGTTATGAATTCCAAAGAAGAACCTTTAAAAAACATGATTTAGGTAAAAATATACAATTGCATATGACGCGTTGTATCTTATGTTACCGTTGTGTTTTCACTGCAGATCAGTTAACTAATAAACGCGTACATGGTATTTTAGATCGTGGAGACCATGCGGAGATTGCAACACATATTGAAAAGAGTTTAGACAATGAATTTATAGGCAACGTGATTGACGTTTGTCCAGTGGGCGCTTTGACTGACAAGACGTTCCGTTTTAAAAATCGTGTTTGGTTCTTAAAACCAATGGATGCACATCGTGATTGCCCAACTTGTTCTGGTAGAGTTACTTTATGGAATAGAGGAGACGAAGTATATAGAGTTACTGCACGTAAAGATCAATGGGGTGAAGTAGAAGATACGCCAGAAGGTAAGCCAGGCTGGATTTGTAACACTTGTCGTTTTGATAAAAAAGAAACGTCTGACTGGGTAATTGAAGGTCCTCGTGAAATTAGCAGACAGTCTGTGATTGCACAGGGACATTATGCTGGCAAGATTGGAATGAGCAAACCAAAGGAAACCTTTGCAGCAATCAATGATGGAAGAGCACCTCATTTATTGATGGACATACATGATGAAAGTGAAGTGAATCAGCCTACAATTCATTTAGGTAAAATTCAGGGTCCTTCTCATGGGGATACATTTAACACAAACAATACTCATAAAGCATAATTATAATAGCATGACAATTCTTGCATTTGATTGGGGACTAGTGATAGAAAAATTAATCTTAATTGCTATAGTTGTATTTGGCAGTTTAGGCATCGCTTTGTATACAACTTTTGGTGAAAGAAAAGTAGCTGCGATATTACAAGACAGGCCAGGCCCAAACAGAGCTGGTCCTTTTGGATTGTTACAGCCACTTGCAGACGGTTTGAAATTGATCATGAAGGAAGAGATCATTCCAACTGCAGCCAATAAATGGTTGTTTATTTTAGGGCCAGGTTTAGCGATGACAGCTAGTTTAATGACTTGTGCGGTGATTCCTTGGGGATCTGATATTGAATTATTTGGACGAAAAATTGCATTGCAAATTGCAGATATTAATATCGGCATTTTATATGTATTCGCTGTGGTGAGTATGGGCGTGTATGGCATTATGATTGGCGGATGGGCTTCTAATAATAAATTCTCTTTAATGTCTTCATTAAGAGCAGCATCGCAAGCCATTAGCTATGAATTAGCAATGGGCTTGGCATTGATTGCTTTATTGATGACTTCGGGTTCATTAAGTTTAAAAACAATTGTAGAGCAACAAGTAACAGGCAATTGGTGGAATATCGTGTATCAGCCACTTGGATTTTTATTGTTTTTTGTAGCGGCATTGGCTGAGTGTAACAGAACACCATTCGACTTGCCAGAAGCAGAGAACGAGTTGAACTTTGGATACCACCAGGAATATTCTTCAATGAAATTGGGTTTTTATTTGTTCGCAGAATATATCAACATGATTATGAGTAGCGCGATCATGGCGTCTATGTATTTTGGTGGTTATGACTTGCCTTTCTTTGACGAATCAACTGTCGCACCAAATATTGCTGCAATGATTGGTGTAGGTACTTTATTGATCAAGATCGTTTTATTTATTTTCTTATTTATGTGGATTCGTTGGACGATCCCACGTTTCAGATATGATCAATTAATGAACCTAGGATGGAAGACGATGATTCCATTGGCACTTTTTAATTTATTAATCACTGGCGCTTTGATTTTAGCCAACTTATAATTATTTAAACCTCATTGTATAAAGACATGCAACCATTAACCAACAAAGCACAAGCTGTAAACAGACAACCCATGACCTTTTGGGAGCGCTTGTATTTGATTAATATTATTAAAGGGATGTTTATCACGTTTAGTCATATGTTTAAAAAACAACCGACGACACGTTATCCAGAAGAAAAGCGTCCATTTAGCCCCGTATTTAGAGGCTTACACGTATTGAATAGAGACGAAGAAGGAAGAGAGCGTTGTACAGCTTGTGGATTATGCGCTGTTGCATGTCCTGCCGAAGCGATTACAATGGAAGCTGCTGAGCGTGTAGAAGGAGAAGAGACATTGTACAGAGAAGAGAAATATGCTGCAAAATATGAAATCAATATGTTGCGTTGTATTTTTTGTGGTTTGTGTGAAGAAGCTTGTCCAAAAGACGCCATTTACATGAGTGAAACATTTGCTCCAGCAAATTACACACGTAAAGGCTTTATCTATGGCAAAAACGATTTATTAATTCCGAATCCAAAAACTGAAGCAGCAGATTTAGCTTTAGCAAAAGGAGTAGAAGCATAATTTATACTATGAATACAGTAGACATTTTATTTTATCTATTATCTGCATTTGCGATTGTGAGTGCAACGATGGTATTGATTAGTAAGAACCCAATCCACAGTGTGTTGTGGTTGATTTTGGTATTCTTCGCTATCTCTGGACATTATATTTTGCTCAATGCTCAGTTCTTGGCGATTGTAAACATCATTGTTTATGCTGGAGCGATCATGGTATTGTTCTTGTTTGTGATTATGTTAATGAATATCAAAAAAGACGCGGAACCACAAAAGCAATTGTTAGTGAAACTAACTGGTGTGATTGCGGGAGGCAGCTTACTTACTTTGTTAATTGCTGTGGTGAAACAAACTGCGCAAATTCAAAACAAGCAAGTATTATTAAAAGAAGGAACAATTGGTTTGATACACCCATTGGGAAAAGCATTATTTAGTGATTATGTAGTTCCATTTGAGATAAGCAGTGTTTTATTCTTAAGTGCGATGGTAGGTGCGGTAATCATTGGAAAAAAATAATTAACATTAAAATTAGTAGAGATGTCTATACAGTATTATATCATATTATGTTTGACTTTGTTTAGCATTGGCGTGGTGGGGGTTTTGACCCGTCGCAATGCCATCATCGTATTCATGTGTATTGAATTGATGTTAAACGCAGTTAACTTGTTATTGGTTGCATTTTCAAAAATGTACCATGGATTGGCCTTGCAAAATGCGGCTGACACCACAGCGGGTATTGATGCGCAAATTTTTGTATTCTTCATTATGGTGGTTGCGGCTGCTGAAGTAAGTGTAGGATTGGCAATTATTGTGATGATGTACCGCAATACGCATTCTGTTGACATCAATTTCTTAAATAGATTAAAGAATTAATTCATCCCACATGAAAGTAATATTAGCATTGATCACCCTCTTGCCTTTTGCAGGATTTTTATTTAACGGACTAGGGCGTAATATTTGGAGTAAAAAAACAATTGCCTACAATGGCACCATGTATATATTTGCTTCATTCGTTTTTAGTTTGATTGCATTCTGGAATGTACAGGAGCAAGGGGCGATTACGGTACATTTTTTCGACTTCATCAACACTAGCACTGTTAAAATCCCATTTGACTTCAGGGTAGATGCATTGTCAAGTTTGTTCTTGTTGGTGATCACGGGCGTGGGTACATTGATCCACTTATACTCTTCTGCTTATATGCATGAAGAAACTGCACCGCATTATGCGCGCTATTTTGCTTATTTAAACTTATTTATTTTCTCTATGCTTTTATTGGTATTAGGAGATAACTATGTGATTATGTTTATTGGATGGGAAGGCGTTGGATTGTGTTCTTATTTATTAATTGGCTATTGGTTCACCAATACCACGTATAACAATGCAGCAAAGAAAGCCTTCATCATGAATAGAATTGGTGACCTAGGTTTCTTGTTGGCGATCTTTTGGTTGATTGTGAAACTAGGCACGGTGAGTTACGGCGAAGTGTTGACTGCAGAAAGCTTGGCTAAATTATCTACTACAGATATTACCGCAATTACTTTATTGTTATTTGTAGGCGCAATGGGTAAGAGTGCGCAGATTCCTTTGTACACTTGGTTGCCAGATGCGATGGCAGGTCCTACACCAGTATCTGCTTTGATCCATGCTGCTACCATGGTAACTGCTGGTATCTACATGATCACAAGAACGAATATTTTTTATACGCATAGTGAAATTGCACAAACAGTAGTTGCAATCATTGGTATTAGTACAGCCTTATTAGCTGCGACTATCGCGATCAAGCAAAATGACATTAAAAAAGTATTGGCTTATTCAACAGTGAGTCAGTTAGGGTATATGTTTCTAGGATTAGGCGTGGGCGCTTATTCCGGTGCGGTGTTTCATGTGATTACACATGCTTTCTTTAAAGCATTGTTATTCTTGGCAGCAGGATCTGTGATTCATGCCATGCATCATGAGCAAGATATACGCAAGATGGGTGGCTTGAAATCAAAATTACCAATCACGCATATCACTTTCTTAATTGGTTGTATCGCCATTGCAGGGGTACCTCCGTTTAGTGGTTTCTTTTCAAAAGATGAAATCTTGGCAGCAGCCTATGCTAAAAATCCAATTTATTGGTTCCTAGGTGTGCTTGGTGCAGCGATGACCGCATTTTATATGTTCCGTTTATATGCCACTACTTTTCTAGGCCAATTCAGAGGAACAGATGCACAAGCGCATCATGTTCACGAGAGTCCAATAAGTATGACATTGCCTTTAATTATCTTGGCGGTATTGAGTGCCGTTGGTGGAGCGATGGGCGTGCCTGAAATACTAGGCGGGCACCATTGGTTAGGGCATCATTTATCAAGCATCATTGGCGAAGCAGCTCCTTTGCACTTATCACATACTACAGAATGGATTTTAATGGGCAGTTCTGTCACCATTGCATTAGTAGCTTTATTGATTGCGATAAGCAAATACAGTAAGCAAGCGGATGGCGAGCCTCAAACAGCATTGGGTAAATTCTTGTACAATAAGTGGTTGGTAGATGAATTGTATGAAAAAGCAATTGTACAACCATTGAATCGTTTTGCTGGCTTCTTGAAGGAAGTAGTAGAAAAAAACATCATCGATGGCGTTGTCAATGGTACTGGAAAATTAGTACAGTATGGTGCAAGACAAACGCGCTTAATACAGAGTGGTCAAGTAGGATATTATATTTTATTCATGGTACTGAGCATGGTTGTGTTATTACTAATATGGTTTAATGATATCGCTATCACTCGATTCTTTCATAATTTGATTAAATAAATTTATAGCAACAATGGTATTACTTTCAATTCTATCTATTCCGTTTATCGCAGCCATTTTTTTGCTGTTTGTTAAACACGATAAAATAGCCAACAATGTTGCAATTGCTGCAACTGCAATCACATTAGGACTTTCTATTTACATTGCTTGTATGGGTGCAGCGAGTTTTGATGCGTCATGGATGTTGAGCTTGAATGCAAGATTTACATTGACCGCAGATGGCTTGTCTAAAATATTGCTCTTATTAACTTGTATTAGTTTTCCTGCAATCTTCATTGCCACCGCAAACAACGAAGTGAAGAATAGAAATCAATTCTTGTCTTTGATGTTGTTTACACAAACGGGATTATTAGGTGTGTTTTTAGCTGGTGACGCAATGTTGTTTTATTTTTTCTGGGAATTGGCTTTGATTCCAGTCTACTTCCTGTGTTCTATTTGGGGAGGAGAAAAACGTGTTGCAGTTACTTTTAAATTCTTTATTTATACTTTCTTGGGGTCTTTGTTTATGTTGATTGGTATTATCTATGTGTATACGCACACAACAGACCACAGTTTTGCTTATGCATCTTTTAAAGCAGCTAATTTAACTGCTGGACAAAAGATGACCGCATTTGCCTTATTCTTTACAGCATTTGCAATCAAGATGCCTATATTCCCTTTACATACATGGCAGCCTGATGCTTATGAACAATCTCCGACAGCTGTAACAATGGTATTGAGTGCGGTGATGGTAAAGATGGGCTTATATGGTGTGATGAGATGGTTAATGCCTTTGTTTCCAGATGCATTTAGTGCACATTCCAATTTTGTAGTGATCTTGTCTGTCATTGGAATTTTATACGCTTCATTTATAGCCATACGTCAAGACGACATGAAGCGTTTGATTGCTTATTCTTCTATTGCGCATATTGGACTAATGAGCGCTGCTTTATTTACCAATACCGAAATTGGGGTACAAGGTGCTTTGATACAATTATTTTCACATGGCATTAACGTCTTGGGTTTATGGATCATCGCGGACATTATTGAGCAACAAACAGGAACAAGGTCATTGAAGGAAATGGGGGGACTTGCCAAACAAAATCCAACCTTAGGCATTTTGCTTGTAGGATTTGCATTTGCAAATATCGCATTGCCTTTAACCAATGCATTTATTGGAGAGTTTTTAATGTTCAATGCATTGTTCCAATTCAACCCATGGATAGCTGCAGTAGCAGGAGTTAGTGTTGTATTAGCTGCTATTTACACTTTGAATATGGTCCAAAAATGTGCTTATGGCGAAGTGAGTGAAAAAATAAATAAAATGCAAGCGCCTAATTTGCCTGCACAGTTTGTATTGATTGTCTTGTTTATTGTAGTGTTGATTACTGGAGTGTATCCTGCTCCTTTATTTGATTTAACTGCAGATACGTTACAACAATTGTTTATCAAATAATTAAATGAATTTATAATGAACGCAATTATAGCTTCGGCTTTATTAGGTGTATTAATGATGTTTGCTTCTTGGATTTTCGATAATGAGAAAACGCAAACGCGTATCGCTTTAGTTGGACTGTTGGCACTCATTGTTGCTAATTTATTGCAATTAAATGGCGTATACGCTATTGGCATAGACACTAAGGGAATGCTGGCTTTCACGCAGTTTGGGTTGTATGTAAATACTATTTTATTCATCTTGACTTTTTTATACGTCTGGTTAAATGGAGATGAAATTGCTAAGATTGGGAATCATGCAGCAGATTTTTATGCTTTGTTTTTCTTTATTTTATGCGGAGCTAGCATTTTAACTTCTTATAATAACTTGTTGATGTTGTTTATAGGCATTGAAATCTTGTCTATTCCTTTATATATTTTAACTGGAGCGGATAAAAAGAATTTAAATAGCAATGAAGCTGCATTGAAATATTTTTTAATGGGCTCTTTTTCTACCGGCATATTTTTATTGGGCATCACATTTATATATGGAGCTACCGGCACTTTTCAAATTACCACACCAGCATTGAATCCTGCAACTGGCATGGTGAGAGAGCAATTGATGCTTTCTGCAGGTTTGATCTTAATTTTTGCTTCTTTTAATTTTAAAGTTTCTGCAGCACCGTTTCATTTTTGGACACCAGACGTGTATGATGGCGCGCCAACTGTATTTACTTCATTCATGGCGACCATCGTAAAAGCCACTGCAATGATTGCTTTTGTGGTTTTATTCCACAATCAATTTAAAGCATTAGGATACGCTTGGGATTTATTGCTCACTTTTGTTTTAATCGCCACTTTATTTGTAGGAAATATTACTGCAGTTTTTCAACGAAGTGTAAAACGTATGTTGGCCTATTCTAGTATTGCCCAAGTTGGTTTCATGCTTTTTGCATTATATGGCGCAACAAGTTTTGCAACGGAAGGCATTTTGCTTTATATCATGGCCTATTCAGTAGCAAGTATTGGATTGTTTGGGGTATTGATTAAAATGAAAGAATATAGTTTTGAAGCTTTCAATGGCTTGGCTAAAAAAGAACCATTATTAGCGGGAATGACCACCGTTTTCTTATTGTCCCTAGCAGGCATCCCTTTAACTGGCGGTTTTTTTGCAAAATATTATATGCTCAATGCTGCTGTACAATCTGGTGTTGGCTTATGGTTGGTCCTAGTGTCCATCCTTTTTGCTGCCGTGAGTGTGTACTACTATTTTAAGTTAATACAGGCAATGTATTTTGTCGAGGGCGAGCCTGCGATCAATACGCTCGAACAAGGGTACAAGTATAAATTACTTGTTTTTGCCATTTTAATATTAGCGCTAGGGGTAGTACCCAATGTTTTCCTCTCTTATCTCTACTTTTAGCCGTTCTTCAAATAGATTAGCGGATTACGTGGAACCTGATGCAATCTGTCCTACCTTTAGGTTCAGATAAACAGATTTTATGACCTTACAGGACTCATTTGTGTTGGCTTGGCGTACCGTAAAAGGCAATAAGCTAAGAACCAGTATTACAGTTGCTATCATCGCGTTTGGTATCATGGCATTGATTGGAATTATTACAGCCATCTCTGCGATGAATCAAAGTTTAAAAGAAAACTTTTCTTTTATGGGGGCGAATGCATTCACCATTCGATATAAAGAAATGAATGCAAGGATGGGAGGACCAAGTAATGACGAGTTTTCTAAAACCAAGAAAGGGCAAAAAGAAAAGAAGTCAAATTTGGATAAGCCCTTTAAATTAGAAGAGTCGGTTTATTTTAAAGAAAATTACAGTTTCAACAGAGCGCAGGTAAGTGTCTACAGAAGAGCCAGTGGCAACAATGAAATCGTCTACAAAAATTTAAAAACCAATCCTCAAATTGGCATGTGGGGTGCGGACGAAAATTATTTAGCAGTCAATGGATATCAGCTTTCTGTTGGAAGAAACTTAAATGCGGTAGATATCCAATCTGGTCGAAATGTTTGTATGATAGGAAGTAGTGTAGGTACAAAATTATTTCCTAGAAATCCAGAAAAGAGTGTAGATAAAATCATCTTGGTTCAGGGCAAACCCTATCGCATCATTGGCTTGTTAAAGTCAAAAGGCTCAAGTGCGATGTTAAGGCAGGATGACATCATCGTTACTTCCTTAAAAAATGTGCGTCAATATCAAAATAGCAATCCATCTTATCAATTAGGTGTAGCAGTCAATAACGTGATTGAATTAGAGCCGGCTATTGATGAAGCGATGTTGCAGATGCGAAAAGCTAGAAAATTAATACCAACAGAGTCCGATAATTTTATCATTGACAAGAGTGACAAATTCGCACAATTGTTCATTGGCTTTTTAGCGGGTATTAGTGGTGCCGCAGGTGCGATTGGTATGATTACACTCATAGGCGCAGCCATTGGTTTAATGAATATCATGTTGGTTGCCGTGAATGAGAGAACTAGAGAAGTCGGACTGATCAAAGCTTTGGGGGGAAAAAGAAAAGACGTACGTCGTCAATTCTTATTTGAAAGTATTATTATTAGTTTATTAGGCGCTATTTTCGGTATCCTATTAGGTGTATTAGTTGGAAATGTATTTAGTATTGTGCTAAGTACAGGCTTTGTGATTCCTTGGTTCTGGGTGATTACAGGTATTGTAATATGTTCTGGTGTTGGATTGGTTGCCGGTATTTATCCTGCTATGAAAGCAGCTTCGTTAAATCCAATCAATGCATTAAGGTACGAGTAGTATATAAAATTGTAGATACTAAAAAAGCCTCCCAATTGGGAGGCTTTTTTTATGTGCGATAAGCAAAGCTAGCTAGATTTATTTAGGATCTAAAGCTTGTTTGATTCTATCTTGTAAGTCATTGATATGATTTACTGCAGATGCTTCTGTTGCAGTTGCTTTAGCAGCTTGTAATGAAGCAGCTAATTTTTTCAATTGTGCTTTTGCTTCAGAAACAACATCTGTATTTTCTACATCTGTGGTTGGGAAGCCGATTCGAGCAAGACTGCTTGCAGCACTTGCGGCAGCACTAGACGGGTTAATTAATTCGTCTAATTGACTTACATAAGTCTTTTGTAAATTACGACGGTAAATATCTCCCTTGCTCACATCGCTGAACAAACCTTTTCTTAAGTCGTCCATCATCTCATTCAATGCATAAGAACTTGCACCGAATCTAGTTTGACTTGTGGTGATACGATACAATCTAGTTTTATCAAGTAAAGATTTCAAGATACTTGTTTGTACAGATTGAACACGCTCGTTACTTGAAGGGTTAGCAAACTTATTTAAAATGTTGGCATCTAATAACCATTTTGGAGTAGCAAACAATTGCGTATGGAAAAACTGCATCGCTTGTTTTTGCGTTGCAACTGTGGTTGGCGTATACACGTCTCCTTTTTCTTCTACACTTTTAAAAGTTTCTTGTATGCCACCAACGTTTCTTAATACATGGCCCATATATCTACTAAATTGACCAACCACTTGACCATACATTTGGCTTAAGTTTTCATAACGATCACCTTCTTCTTTAGTCCACTCAGGTAAATTCGCAAGAATTCTTTTCAAGTTTTTAATACCATATTCACTAGCTAACATAGAGTTGTCACCTAAGTCTTCTGTTTGCGCTCTAGGATCATCGTTTCTGCCTTCGCCACCAAACCAAACTCTTGGATTCTTACTTAAATTGTCAACAATCCATTTGTTATTGATCTTGCGATCTTCTTGTGCATCATTCTCGCCTGTGTAAGTATAACCCCATTGGATTGCCCATTTGTCATAATCACCTATTCTTGGGAATAATCCTGACTGACTAATTTTATCTTCAGGTTGAGCAACGTAGTTAAAACGTGCGTAGTCCATAATAGATGCGGTATGACCATTGGCTTCAACCCATGTTTTGTCTCTTAATTTTTCTACTGGCGTTTTACTTGAACTACCCATATTATGTCTTAATCCTAAAGTATGTCCAATTTCATGAGAAGATACAAAACGAATTAAGTTACCCATTAAGGTGTCATCGAAATGCATTTTTCTTGCAGCTGGATCTACCGCTGCAGTTTGTACCATGTACCAATCGTGTACCAAGCTCATTACATTGTGGTACCAGCCTACATGGCTTTCTAAAATTTCACCACTGCGTGGATCGTGCACCTGAGGTCCATAAGCGTTTTCGATATCTGATGCGAAATAACGAATCACAGAAAAACGAGCATCTTCTAAGCTCATTGTACTATCATTTGGCCATTCTTTACCTTGGATCGCATTTTTCCAACCTGCTTTTTCAAAAGCTACATTCCAGTCATTTACACCTTCAATCAAATAAGGCACCCATTTTTTAGGTGTTGCAGGGTCGATATAATAAATGATTGGCTTAATTGGCTCTACCAATTCACCTCTCTTGTATTTTTCAAGATCCTGAGGTTTAGGCTCTAAGCGGTAACGTACAGCAAATACTTGATTTTTTACTTTTTGTTGGTCATCAGAGTACTCTACAAAATTATCTGCAAAATAACCCACTCTAGAATCAAACAAACGACGTCCCATTGGAGTTTTAGGCAACAATAAGATAGAGGTATTTAATTCAAAAGTAACAGCGCCAGCGTTTGCTGCAGCTGGAATAAAACTACCCCCTGCTGGACTTCCTGGCATTGGGGCACTTGCATTGTAAGTTTTAACTGTTCTTATTTCCAGGTTGATAGGGTAGGCTTTGATACTTTCGATATAAGAGCGATCAGAAGCAAGGCCAGATAAGTTAAAGCTTCTTTTTTCGAAACTACTTAAGCTAACCGCTTGATTATCACCTTTAAAAAAATCAGTTACGTCAATGATCGAACTAGTTGAATCTTTCCCGTAAGCTTTAATGTCAAATGAAGCTACAATTGGGTCTAAATAAGAGTTCTTAACAGCTTTGGCGATAGTTTGAGTCGAATCAGCCTTGCTAATCAAAGTCACTACACGCATAAAAATGCGGTTATTAGGGCCTTTTTCAAACTGGATAGATTGCTCATTTACTTCTTCGCCACCATATTTTCTAGCACCACCTGCCACTTTAGCATAACGGGTAACTGCGATCAATTCTCTACCCAAAAGGCTATCTTGGATATCAAAGTAGAACTTATCATCTTGAAAGTGCACCGTGAAGACCCCTTTTTGGGTCATTGCCTTCTTGGTAATTAAGTCTTTAAAGGCTTTTGGGCCTATTTTAGCTGGTAAGTCTTTTTTTGCTCCAGCTGCAGCAGAACTTGTGTCTGCGATGGGCGCATTTCTTTGGGCGTTTACTAGACTTGTCATCATGACACAAAGACTAGTAATAGCTAGGATTTTTTTCATATTAAATAATTATTGTTTTTTGAAAACGTCCCCTAAATATATTCTATTCATACTACACTTTTTAGTTAATATTATTTTTACCAAAAAAAATGTCTTGAAAATTGTTTCAATCAATAAATTACTTATTTTGTAACCCCTTAGAAACTGAAGTGTTAAGATTCTTTAAAAAATCACCTTTGGTTTCGAGGATTAAATCACTTTTTTATAAATTTAATTTAAAACCAAAAATCAATTGAATCATGGCTGAGACTAAACCAACTGCAACAGCGGCTTCAAAGCAAGCAGCACCGAAAAAAGGCGGTAACTTGATTGCAACCTTAGCGCCTATCGCTTGTATCGTAGCAGGCTATGTTATCTGGCGTTTTGTACTAGGTAACGCAAGTAATTTCACTAACCCTGATCCAAGTGGTGGTTTCTGGCCAGCGCACAAAGGACCTAAAGGAACATTTACAAAAATGTACGAGGGTGGTATCGTAGTACCTATTTTGATTGGTAGTTTATTAGTAGTATTAACTTTCGTAATTGAAAGATTATTGACTATTAAGAAAGCTGCAGGAGCAGGTAATATTGCGGAATTCATCCGTCAAGTGCAATTTCATTTAGCAAACAAAGAAGTGGATAAAGCTTTGGCTGCTTGTGATAAGCAAAAAGGTTCTGTAGGTAATGTAATGAAATCTGGCTTGACTAAGTACAAGGAAATGATTTCAAATACAGAATTAGATACAGATCAAAAAGTATTGAACATTCAAAAAGAAATCGAAGAAGCAACTGCATTGGAATTACCAATGTTAGAAAAGAACTTAGTATTCTTATCAACGATCGCATCTGTTGCAACCTTATTAGGTTTGTTCGGTACGGTATTAGGTATGATTCGTTCTTTCTCTAAATTAGGTGAAGAAGGTGGTGGTGAAGCAGCACGTGAATTGTCTCAAGGTATCTCTGAGGCATTGTACAATACTGCATTAGGTATCGGTACTTCTGCTGTTGCGATCATCATGTACAACGTATTTACTACAAGTATTGATGGTATCACTTACGGAATCGACGAGTCTGGATTTACTTTGACTCAAAGTTTCGCAGCGAATTATAAATAAATCATTCATTAAGGCCTAGCCTTAACAATATTAAAAGACTATACAATGGGTAGAGCCAAATTACCTCGTAAGAGTACTGCCATCGACATGACAGCCATGTGCGATGTGGCCTTCCTTTTATTGTCTTTCTTCATCTTGACAACTAAGTTCAAGCCTGCAGAAGCAATTGCAGTAGAAACACCAAGTTCGGTGGCTTCTAAAATTGCTCCAAACAAGGACTTCGTCTTAGTTACAATTGATAAGGATGGTAAGGTTTTCCTAACCATGGATGACGAACAAAAGAAAGAACTAGTTGCGAACACGGTGAATAGCCAACGTAACTTAGGTATCAATGTGGCTGCTTTCAAAAAAGCAGGTTTCATTGGTGCTCCATTAAGTGGATTGAATTCTTTTTTATCTATTCCTGAAGAAAACAGAAAAGGCGATCAATTACCTGGTATACCATGTAAGGATAGCACAAACAATGAATTGATCTATTGGATGCAAGTAGTGAAAGATGCATATGCTGGTGAAAAAATGGACCTTTTATTAAAAGGGGACAATGTTGCCAAGTATCCTGCATTTAAAAATGTCATTGCTGCTTTCAAGAAAAATGAATTGTTGAAGTTTCAAATGGTTACCAATCCTGAAAACGCTCCAGAAGGCTCTGAATTATGGAAGAGTTCTATGAAGGGTGAAAAACAGGAAGATTAATTTTAATAACTAATTAAAAGCGCTTACAATGGCAGAATTAGATACCTCGGGTGGTGGCCATAAGAAAGGACCAGGGGTCAAGAAAGGAAAAAAGTTATCAACGCGCGTTGACTTAACGCCAATGGTGGACTTAGGTTTCTTATTGATTACCTTCTTCATCTTTACCACAACCATGAGCCAACCAACAGCGTTAAAGTTGTTTTTGCCTGATGATAAGGTGAATCCAGAAGACCAAAACAAAGCAAAGGAGTCTGGTGTTCTAACTATCTTAATGGGGGCGGATAATCATATCTATTATTATGAAGGTCAATTAAAATCAGATGGTTCTAATTTTCTTTCTGCCTCATTTAACGGTGAAAACTCTATCCGTGATGTGATCTTGAAAAAGAAAGCTGACGTTAGAAGTAGATCAACAGATGCTGAAAATCCTTACAAGGATTTTGTAGTGGTGATCAAACCTAGTGCAGAATGTAATTACAAAAATGTAATTGACATCTTGGATGAAATGGCGATTAACGTTGTAAAAAAATATGCATTAGTGGATATTTCTGACGGGGAATCCCAGTTGGTAAAAATCTCTGATGCAAGTTCACAAACTTCGGCAAGTAATTAAAAGCATTAAACATGGACATAAATAAAATATTAACCGCCGATTTTCTTGATATCCTTTTCGAAGGCAAGAACAAAGCTTACGGCGCTTATGATTTACGTAGAACGTATAATAAGCGTTTGAGAAACGGTCTATTAGGAATGATCCTTGTGACTGTGGCGTTGTCTGTTGGTGCAATTTTATCAAATTCTATTAAGAATGATAAAGTAGAAGTGGTTGCTGTAGATTTATCTTTAGAGAACGTAAATCAAGATGAAAAGAAGCCAGAACCACCTCCACCACCTCCACCACCAAAGCAAGAACCTCCTAAGGTAGAAGTGACTAAGTTCACTCCTCCAAAGATTGTTAAAGACGAGGAAGTGAAGGAAGAAGACGAGATCAAGGAAGTTGAAAAATTAGAAGACACCAAGATTGGCTCATTCAACCAAGAGGGTTCTAAAGACGACGGACTAGTGGCTCCTGTAGAGCAAAGCACCGGTCCAGTTGAAGCCCCAAAAGTGGATGAAGACTATGATAAAGTATTCAATGTGGTTCAAATCCCTGCTGAGTTCCCAGGTGGACAAGGTGGATGGGTAAGATACCTAGAGCGTACTTTGAATAGAGATTTGCCTGTTGAAAATGGTGCACCTACAGGAAAGTATTCTGTAGTCGTTTCTTTCATCGTAGCAAAGGATGGTGCTATCTCTGAAGTTAGAGCAGAGAACGATCCTGGTTATGGTACTAAAGAAGAAGCTGTGCGTGTAATTCAAAGAGGTCCAAAATGGAAGCCTGCTATCCAAAATGGACGTAATGTAATTTACAGACATCGACAAGCAATTGTTTTCATGGTTTCAGAAGACTAAGACTCAATCGCATTCAATATAAAAAGGCTCCCAATTGGGAGCCTTTTTTGTGTAATTTTGCATCCATGCAAAGCACTTTAAGTACCTGGAATGACACGATTGTAGCACTGGCTACCGCACCTGGCCTTGGCGCCATTGCAGTCATCCGATTGAGTGGCCCAGAAGCCATTGAAATTGTCAATACCGTTTTTGAGAAAAAGGATTTAGCCAAGCAAGCTTCGCATACAGTGCATTTTGGAAAATTAGTGGACAAGGGGATTGTACTAGACGAAGTAGTAGCAAGTATTTATAGAGCTCCAAAGTCTTATACAGGCGAGGAAGTAGTAGAAATTTCCTGCCATGGCTCTCCATTTATTCAGGACTCCATTTTACAATTAATGATTGAGCGAGGCGCAAGAATGGCCAAGCCGGGTGAATTTACGCAACGCGCATTTTTAAACGCGAAATTGGACTTAACCCAAGCAGAAGCAGTGGCAGATCTAATTGCGAGTAATACAGAAGCTGCAAGAAAAACAGCATTGCATAATTTAAAGGGAGGGTTCTCAACTGATTTACAATTGATGCGTGAAAAGCTAATTAAGTTTTCTGCATTGATTGAATTGGAATTGGATTTTTCTCAAGAAGACGTTGCTTTTGCCAACAAAAAAGAGTTAGAAAATTTGGTGCATCAGTTGCAATTAAAGACACAAGAATTATATGATTCTTTTAAATTAGGGAACGTCATTAAGAACGGTGTACAAGTAGCCATTGTAGGCAAACCCAATGCAGGGAAGTCTACTTTGCTAAATGCTTTGTTAAACGAGAACAGGGCATTGGTGAGTGATATTCCAGGAACCACTCGAGATACGGTAGAAGAGTATTTGAATATACAGGGCGTGTTGTATAAATTAATTGATACAGCAGGCATTAGAATGCAGACGGAAGATAGTATTGAACAAATGGGTATCGAAAAGAGTAGGGAAAAAATTGAAGAAGCAGATATTGTGGTTGCTTTATTTGATGCAAGTACGCACACAATAGAGCAGATAAAAACATGGCAGTCAGAAATTGGTGTTGCCAATGAAAAATTAATTTTAGTTGGGAATAAAATCGACTTGGCTTTAAATCCATCCATGCAAACCGATCCGGCATTTGCAGAAGTCATATTTATTTCTGCCAAAGACAAACAAAATATCCTTGCATTAGAAAATGCATTGAATCAAAAAGTGGTAGGCGATGCTTTAAATAAGGAAGGCACGATTGTGACCAATGCAAGACATGTGGCGTCATTGAAAAAATTAATGCTAGCATTGAATGACGTGGAAACTGGATTGATACAAAATGTAACGGGCGATTTATTGGCCTTAGATATTCGACAGGCATTACATTATTTAGGTACGATTACTGGTGAGATCACCAATGAAGACCAACTTGACTTTATCTTCTCTAAATTTTGTATCGGAAAGTAATCATGCAATAAATTTTTTACTATGGCAACTCTATTAGATCCTTTTATACAATCACAAGGTTTTGTTGTATTAGATGGCGCATTGGCTACAGAATTGGAAGCAAGGGGAGCAAATTTAAATCATGCTTTATGGTCCGCTAAATTATTGATAGAGCAACCTGCATTGATTCGCCAAGTGCATAAGGATTATTTAGAGGCGGGAGCAAATATTATTTCAACTGCAAGTTATCAAGCAAGTTTTGAAGGCTTTGAAAAACAAGGGTATTCAAAACAAACAGCAATTGAATTGATGCAATTAAGTGTATCCATCGCAAAAGAAGCAAGAGAAGAGTTGCTATTGCATGCCACAGAACCCCAATCAGTAAAGCCATTAATTGCAGCTTCCATTGGTCCTTATGGAGCAGCTCAGGCAGACGGATCTGAATACACAGGCTATGTGGATGTAAGTATAGAGGAATTGATTCATTTTCATCAAGAACGTTTAGCTGTTTTAGTGCAAACTGGAGTAGATCTAATAGCTTTTGAAACAATCCCCTGTATTGATGAAGCGATAGCAATTAAAACAATTTTAAAAGCGTATCCCGAAGTGCAAGCTTGGGTGAGTTTTAGTTGTAAGAATGAGATGCAATTGTCAAGTGGCGAAAAATTTGAAGACGCAATTGATCATTTAAATGATGCCGAGAATGTGATTGCATTAGGCGTGAATTGCACTGCGCCACAATATATGCTTTCATTGATTCAAGTGGCCAAACAAAAAACAAACAAATTGATTGTAGTTTACCCGAATAAAGGGGAACAATATGACGCTGTTTTAAAACAATGGAATTCGAATCCAACTTGTAATTCGAATTTTGCAGCAGAAGCAAAAGAATGGATTGAAACAGGTGCACATATCGTTGGAGGCTGTTGCAGAACAAGCCCTTTAGATATTCAACAACTAAGTCAACTTAAAGCGCATTAAGTTAAGAATCCGTCAACGATACATTGGTAGTCGTCTGCAAAATGAATGATATTAGTAAAGCCTTCAAAATCATGAATAGGATGCGATGTAGTAAGTACAAACACATCCATGCCAGCATTTGCTGCACAAGCGACCCCTTTGGGCGTATCTTCAAAAACCAAACAATGATTTGTTGCTATTCTTAAGGCAGCAGCACAACGTATAAATGTTTCTGGATGAGGTTTGCTTTCTTTTACCATCTCGCCACTTATAATGGCTTGCATAAAATATCGAATTGCAAGATGGTCTACAACAAAATCGATATTTAAATTATTTGCAGCAGATCCTATACCCATTTTAATGTCTAGCAGGCTGGCTTGTTGCAATGTTTGCTCAAGTCCATTGATTAGTTTTAGTTCAGGTAAAAAGTCAGCTCTGTATTTGGCCTCTTTTGCTTCACTAATTTTTATTCTTTCTTGCACACTATATTTTCCAGGAAAAATTCTTTCTAACATTTCTTCTCCCTTACCATAGCATTCCTGCTTCATCGCTTCTTCGGATAACGCGCCACCTAATGATTGAATGACTTTATGCCAAGCACTAACATGGTAAGGCATGTCGTGAATCATGGTGCCATTTAAATCAAAAAGAAAAGCTTTGTATTTATGGGTATCTAATTTAAACATGGGGTATTCAACTTTTAAATTTACATAGAGCCACCTTCTACAAATTTAGCATCCACTGTTAATTCAGATAAGGTCTTTCCTCCTTTGATATTTGCCAACATCTGAACAAAGGCTAATTTACCTAATTCATATCCACTTGTTTCTACGTAACTAATATTAGGATGGTATAAACTTGGAATAAATCCATTGCTAATACTAATTACACCAATTTCATTAGGTACTCTAATATTCAATGCTTGTATAGATTTCATCACCCCAATTAATATTTCATCGGTCATGGCAAATACAGTGTCGAATTTCTGCGCTTTATTATAATGTTTTGAGAAAACTGTTTCTGCCTCTATCGAACTGTTGGTATGGGCATAAGTACAGTGTGTCTTTGGTGCATACTTTTCCATGAATTGTTGGAATGCTTGTTTCCTTTTTTGACTAATAGATAATGCCGGGTCGCCAAATAATGCGAGCACACGTTTAGCGCCTCTTTGAATGATATTTTCTGCGGCAATGATGGCGCATCTTTCATCGGCCATTCTTACTTTAGTGTATTTATTTTCTTTGGGTACGATATCAAAAAATACAACGGGAATATCTCTTTCACTCATTTTTTCATACACGTCTAAATTCTGTGTGTGTGCAGACAAGCAAGCGAAAACACCAGACACTCTGTTCTGCCTAAAAATCTTCAAGTTATTTAATTCGTTTTCAGTATTGTTACTGGATTGTAAAATCATCAACGCGTATCCATTCTTTCTACTCTCTTCTTCAATTGCAGCAATAAAACTATCATAAAACAAGTTGGCAATTGCGGGTACAATCACGCCAAAAATCTTACTGCTCTGCGTTCTCAATTGAATTGCGTAGGCATTGGGCTCATAGTCTAGGCTATTGGCAAGCGCATGTACTTTCTCTTTGGTAGCAGTCGAAATATCTGGATGGTCCTTCAATGCTCTAGATACGGTTGAGATACTAAGTTGCAATTGTTGGGCCAACAATTTAAGGGTGGTGTTCGTCATAGCAAGCAAGCTTTATGAAGTTCAATTTAAGGAAAATTAACACAAAATTTACCGCAAACGTTTGCAATTTTAAACATATTTAATGGTTTGAGCACTAGGGCGAAAAGGAGGCAATAGGACATTCAAAACGCAATAAATCAATCTATTATTGATTTACAAGGGCTGTTAGGGGGTGATTTGCCCTATAAAAACTAACAGTTGTAATTCCTTTCGTTAAAAAGTTAAAAATTATTTAACAAAAAATTTGTTTGATATCAAAAATGTGTATTTTGTAACTGCTTATTAAACCAATAAACTGCCAATTATGAATTTTTCAAAAATTGTAAAGTCCTCTTTTGTAGGACTGTTTCTTGGCTTGCTTGCATTAAATGCACAAGCGCAGAACAAAACAGTTACAGGTAAGGTTTTGGATGCAAAAGACGGTTCTCCAATCGCAGCAGCTTCTGTTGTTGCTAAAGGAACTTTCACAGGCGCGAAAACAGCGGCTGATGGAACTTTTGCAATCACTGTACCTTCTTCTGTAACAAAATTAGTTGTTTCATCTGTAGGTTATTCTTCGAGAGAAGTAGCTGCAGAAGGAAACGTAACCGTATCATTAAATCAAACTAGCGAACAATTGAATGAAGTTGTTGTAGTGGGTTATGGTACTCGTAAAGTAAAAGATGCGACTGGTGCAGTTGTTTCTTTGGGCGAGAAATCCTTTAACAAAGGGGTTATTTCTTCTCCAGAGCAATTGTTACAAGGTCGTGTTGCTGGTGTTAACGTAACATCTAATTCTGGTGAGCCAGGAGGTGCGGTTAACATTACTATTAGAGGTACTTCTTCTGTAAGAAGTAACAACAACCCATTATATGTGGTTGATGGTGTGCCTTTATATGGTGGCGGTACAGTAGGAAGTGCTATCTCAGTTGAAGGTGGTACTACTGCAAGAAACCCATTGTCTTTTTTAAACCCTAACGATATTGAGAACATCTCTATCTTAAAAGATGCATCTTCTGCAGCGATCTACGGTGCTAGAGGTGCGAATGGTGTTGTTTTGATCACTACTAAGTCTGGTAAAGGTAAGCCTAGCTTAACTTTCAATGCTACTACATCTGTTTCTACAACTGCTAATCGTTATGATTTAGCTAGTCCTCAAGAATTTGTTTATGGTATCAAGAAGACATTAGAGAGTGCTGGTATCGACGCTTCTGGCGTAGGTAGCAACGATAAAGGTTTTAACACAAACTGGCAAGACCAGGTGTTCCAAACTGCTGTTTCTAATAGCTACAACTTAGCTTGGGGTTATTCTAATTCAAAGACTTCTTTGAAATTGAATGGTTCTTATGATAACCAAGAAGGTATCGTTAAAACTCAAGGGTTAAAGCGTTTCACTTTCGGTTTGAAATATTCAAATCAATTGACATCTAAATTAAAGTTAGATGTAACTGCTAACCAATCTATTGTTAAAAACAGCTATGCTCAAGTTACGAACAATGCTGGTTATCAAGGTTCTTTGATTGGTGCTATGATTGGAGCTAATCCAACTTTCCCAATTTACGGTACTAATGGCCTTTGGTTTGACAACCAAGATGGTAACAGAAACCCTGTTGCAATTTTAGAAGGGTATAAAGACAACGATACTTATAACAAATTATTAGCGAATGTGTCTTTATCTTATAAGATCACAGAAAATTTAACTTATAAGGCAATCTTTGGTATGGAGAATGGTGCATCTGAGCGTTTAACTTTTGTTGATCCTCGTTTACCAGGAGCTTATATCCAAGGTCAAATCAATGTTCGTGGTAGAAACTATCCAACATCTGATTTCGCTCTTAAAGGTGGTAGAGCAGCTCAACAATTCTTAGATCAATCTTCTAGTTTGATTGAGCACACTTTGAACTATGATAAAACTTTCAAGAATGGCAACAACTTCCAAGCTTTAGCTGCTTATTCTTATCAAAAAACAACTGACTATTACAGAGCTTCTCAAAGATGGGGTCAGCCTGGAGCTACTAAGATGTTGACTAATTACAATCAATATACTGGTGGTCAAACTGTTGTTTATGGTGATAGTACACAAGTTGAGTTGCAGTCTTACTTCACTCGTTTGAACTACACAATGAAAGACAAGTATATCTTATCTGCATTGGTGAGAGTGGACGGATCTTCTAAGTTTAGCTCTGGTAACAAATACGGTACATTCCCTGCGTTTGGTTTCAAATGGAGAATGTTAGAAGAAAAATTTGCGCAAAATACTTTGGGTAAAATCTTCTCTAACTTCGACTTGAGATTAAACTATGGTGTAACTGGTAACCAAGAGTTCCCTGCTTATGCTTCATTAGCATTACAACAATCTAACTTTACAGGTGGTACAAGCGTAATCACTAACTCTAACCCTAATTTGAAATGGGAGCAAACAACTACACAAGGTGTAGGAGTTGACTTCTCTATGTTCAATGGTAGATTAAATGGTACGGTTGATTATTTCAATAAGTCTACTCAAGATTTATTATTCTTGATCAGCTATCCTCAACCAGCAGCTTCTGCTGATCGTTGGGTGAATTTACCTGGAAATGTAGTGAACAAAGGATGGGAATTTGGTTTAGACTACCAATTAGTTCGTCCAGCTTACAGAGGTGCTTTTGGATGGGATGTTAGCTATAACATGTCTTTCTTAAAGAACAATGTAGAAGGATTTGGTTCAACTGTAGTTAACACTGGTGAAGTTTCTGGTCAAGGTTTATCTGGCGCTTATGCTCAGACAATCCGCGATGGATATCCTTTATTCACTTTCGTAATGCCTACTTTCTTAAGATTTGACGCATTCGGAAACGGTGTTTATGCAAATGGTGCTAAAGACGAATTACAAGGTTCTGCTTTACCTAAGTTCAACGCAGGTTTAACAAACAGTTTCTCTTATAAGAAATTTACAGCAAGCTTCTTCTTTAATGCAGTAACTGGATTTGTTGTTTACAACAATACAGCAAATGCGTTATTATTAAAAGGTAGCTTAAAGAATGCTAAGAATGTTACAAGAGATGTAGTGAACTCTATTGAGAATTCAATCAACCCAGGTAACGTTTCAACTCGTTTCTTAGAAAAAGGTGATTATATCCGTTTTGCAAATGCTAGCATTAACTATGCTGTAGATGTGAAGAAAGGTTCTTTCATCAAAGGTTTGAA
Source organism: Sediminibacterium sp. (assembly GCA_017983845.1). GTDB lineage: Bacteria > Bacteroidota > Bacteroidia > Chitinophagales > Chitinophagaceae > Sediminibacterium. The sequence goes on along the minus strand of JAGOAO010000001.1, from coordinate 190,092 downwards.
TCTTTCTCTTTCTGGTCAAAACCTAGGCTTATTTACTAAGTATTCTGGTTTAGATCCTGAAGTGAACGTAGACAAGTCTAGAAACGGTGTACCTTCTCGTGGATTTGACTATACTGCAACTCCAAGAGCTCGTGTGTTCACATTAGGTATCAATGCTCGTTTTTAAATTAATAAATAATTATACACATGAAAAATAATTTCATCAAACAAACAGCAATCTATACCGCTGCTATCGCAGTGAGTTTGGGTGCAGCTTCTTGTTCTAAATTAGACGAGAAAGTGTTTGGATCTAAATCTATTGCAGCTGCATCTTCTGCCGGAGAAGCTTCTGCGAATCTTGCATCTGTATATGATGCAACAAACGCTTTGATGGGCCAAGGAAACTGGTATGCTTTACAAGAGCATTCTACAGACGAATTACTTGGACCAACTCGTGGTACTGACTGGGATGACTTCGGTACTTGGAGAAAAATCCATTTACATGCAGTAGATGGAGCGCACAATCAATTATTCGATACTTGGAATGGTTTAAACGGTGGTCTTTTTAAAGCGACTTTGGTTGCTGAAAAAGGCGCTGCTGCTGACCAACCTGCTGCAAAGTTCTTAAGAGCATTCTTAGCAACTCAGGTAATGGACGTGTTTGGTCAAGTACCTTACCGTGCTGCTGCTGATGGCCCAGATGTTATCCCTGCAGTAAAAACAAGATCTGAAGCTTTTGACTGGATCATGACTGATCTAGATGCTGCTATTGCTGCATTGCCTTCAAATGCTACAATTACTGATAGCCGTAAAGCAACAAAACAAGCTGCTCAATTCTTGAAAGCTCGTTTAATGTTGAATAAGGCTGTTTATAAAGCAGATCCTAAAGCACCAACTACTTTCACACATGCAGCAGCTGATATGAATTCAGTAATTGCAATGGTGGATGCAATCACAGCTAGCGGTAAATTCTCTTTATCTGCTAATTACTGGGATAACTTTGTATGGGACAACCACACAAAGTCTACTGAGATGATCTACTCTAGAGGTGGCGATGGCGCTACTCAATTAGGTGGAACAATCAATGTAAACTGGTATACTGGTATGGGAACGCACTACAACCAAACTTTCTCTGGTTGGAACGGTTTCACTACTACTGCTGATTTCTACAATTCATTCCCAGAAGTGGATAAAAGAAGACAATCTGATATCGCTGGCTACACTGAGTTAACTGGTTTCAATGCTGGTTTCTTAGCAGGTCAACAATATAAATATACAAATGGTGTTAGAGTTAAAGTTAAAGACCGTTCTGGTTCTGACTTAGTATTCACTCCTGATGTATCTTTATTCTTCTCTACAGAATCTAAGGGTATCAGAACAATGAAATATCCTATGGAGTATGTAGCAAGCAGCAATTCATTCAATGGTAAAAACGACTATGTGTTCTTCCGTTACGCTGATGCGTTATTGATGAAAGCAGAAGCGATCTTAAGAGGTGGTACTGCTACTGGCGGTGAAACTGCACTTTCTATCGTAAATAGCGTTAGAGCTCGTTCTGGTGCACCAGCATTAACTGCTGTAACATTGAGCGATATCTTAGCTGAAAGAGGTCGTGAATTATACTTAGAAGCTGTTAGACGTCCAGATTTAATCCGTTTCGGAAAGTACAACGATCCAGTAAACGAAAGAGCTGCAAAGTCTGATGCTTTCAGAGTAGTTTACCCTATCCCTAACCAAGCGGTGTCTTCAAACCCTAATTTGAAGCAAAACTTCGGTTACTAGGATTTACTTTAAATAGTTTACCTATTATAGAAAAGGCTGCCGTTTACGGCAGCCTTTTTGTTGTCAGGAGCTTTATAGAATTTAAAGCTCCTGACAACAAACTATTATGATTTTAGGCCGTGGTTTACCACGGCCTTTTTGTTTCTAGGAAGGTTTTAAAAAATATAAACCTCCCCGGAAACAACTATTATGATTTTAGGCCGTGGTTTACCACGGCCTTTTTGTATTTTTATGACTTACTACAAGAACCCGATTTTATGCAAAAAATATGCTTCCTACTTTTCGTTCCTTTTATTTTTATGGCTTGTACAAAGTCAAAAGATGGTCAGCTTTTTGAACAAGTAGAAAATAGTGGGATCCAATTCACCAATACGGTGACAGACGAAAAAGACAATAATATTTTTAAGTACCGTAATTTTTACAACGGGGGCGGTGTAGGTATTGGTGATATCAATAATGACGGGTTAGCGGATGTATTTTTTACAGCCAATCAAGGCGCAAATAAATTATTCCTCAATAAAGGTGATTTTAAATTCGAGGATATTTCTGATAAAGCAGGGTTTCCCAAAAAAGAACAATGGAGTACAGGAGTAACGATGGTGGATATCAATAACGATGGTTGGTTAGATATTTATGTAGCCAATGCAGGGCATATGATGCAGGAAGACCTGCGCAAAAATCAATTGTTCATCAATAACCATGATCTAACATTTACGGATAGTGCAGAAGCTTATGGCTTAGCGAACAATGGCTATACCACACATGCTTCTTTCTTTGATTACGACATGGATGGTGATTTAGATTGTTTCATGGTCAACAATAGTCCTATTCCTGTAAACACTTTGAACTATGCCAATGCGCGAGATATAAGAGCTGAAAATTCAGATGTGGCCGATTTCTTAAAAGGCGGTGGCGATCATTTATATAAAAACGAAGGGGGTAAGTTTAAGGAAGTTTCTGCAGAAGCAGGAATACATGGCACTTTAATTAGTTTTGGATTAGGAGTAACTATTGGAGACGTGAATGGAGATGCTTGGCCAGACGTCTATGTATCGAATGATTTTTTTGAAAGAGATTACTTATACATCAATCAAAAAAACGGCACATTCAAAGACGAGATTGAAAATTATACCGAGCACAATAGTATCGCTTCCATGGGTACCGACATGGCCGATGTTAATAATGATGGTTATCCTGATATTTTTACTACAGAAATGTTGCCCGACAATGACTTTAGATTAAAGACAACTAGTTCATTTGACAATATTGATATTTATCGTTTAAAAGTAGCGAGTGGTTTTTATCATCAGTTCATGCATAATGCATTGCAGTTAAACAACAAGAATGGCAAGTATAAAGAAGTAGCTCGTTTTTCAGGCGTGGAAGCAAGTGATTGGAGTTGGGGGGAAATGATTTTTGATGCGGACAATGATGGGTACAATGATATTTATGTAAGCAATGGCATTTATCGAGATCTAACCAATCAAGACTTTATTGATTTCTTTGCGAATACCATGATTCAAAAAATGGTCTTATCAGGCAAGAAAGACGAAATCAGTAGCATCATTGAAAAAATGAGCAGTCAGCCCATTCCCAATAAAATGTTTAGGAACAATGGTGATTTAACTTTTAAGGACATGGGGAAGGACTGGGGATTGGATATACCAAGTTTTTCAAATGGCGCAGCATACGGCGATCTAGACAATGATGGGGATTTGGATATGGTAGTGAACAATAACAACATGCCAAGTTTTGTGTTTAAAAATAAAAGTAGAGAGAAAAATAAAAACGGATACATTGGATTCAAATTAAAAGGCTTGCCGCAGAATGTGAATGCGGTGGGTGCGAAAATCAATGTATTTGTGCAGGGACAGATTTTAAGTAAGGAAGTCATCCCAGCGAGAGGGTTTCAGTCTTCTGTGGACTACAAGCAAATATTCGGTTTAGGGCAATTTAAAAAAATTGATTCGATCCAAGTGATTTGGCCGAACCTAACACAAAGTATTTTAAAAGTACAAAAGCTAGACACCGTATATGCGATTGAACAAGCAAAGCAAATTGTAAAGCCTTTTGTAGTGGTACAAGAAAAAGTTGCGCCTTTGTTTGAGGAGGTAAAAGCCAATTTCGAAAAACATACAGAGGATGATCATGTGGACTTTTATGCAGAAAGAATTATTCCAAGAATCCTGTCTCAAGAAGGACCTAAAGCAGCGACTGCAGACATCAACGGAGATGGATTAGCTGACTTATTTATTGGGGGGGCTAATAATAAGGGAAGTCAAATCTACCTGCAAACTAGCAATGGGGACTTTAATCCAAAGCCGCAGGCTTCATTTAAGGCATTTGAATCTTATGAAGATGTTGCTGCTGTTTTCTTGGATGCGGATAAAGATGGAGATATGGATTTATTGGTGGGATCTGGGGGTAATAACCGCTTGTCTACAAGAGGAGAATTAAATCATAGACTGTTCTTAAATGACGGCAAAGCCAATTTTGCATATAGTGCCAATGCATTTCCTGTATTCGAGTACAATACAGGCGTAATAGTGCCATTGGATTACGATTCGGATGGAGACCTAGATGTATTTGTGGGTGCTCGAAATACGCCTTTAAAGTATGGCGTGACGCCAGCAAGTGCATTGTATCAGAACAATGGATTTGGTCTATTCAAAGACGTCACTTCTACAGTGGCACCAGATTTTACAAAACTAGGTATGGTAACCAGTGCAGTTTGGGGGAATGTAAACAAGCAGGGTAAACCAAGTTTAGTAGTGGTAGGTGAATATATGTATCCAATGGTATATGCTTTTAGCAAAGGGAAGATGGTAGAGCAGGCGTCTAATTTAAAAGACATGTTTGGTTGGTGGCAGACGATTCAGATGGCTGATATAGATGGAGATGGATTCCAGGATTTAATCATGGGCAATATGGGGGAGAATGGATATTTAAAACCCAACCCAGCTGCACCAGTTAAATTATGGATCAATGATTTTGATGGGAATGAAAGTATCGATAAAATTTTAACAAGAACAATCAATGGCAGAGATGTGCCTGTGTTTTTAAAAGGGGAGATGCAAGAGCAAATCCCATTACTCAAAAAAGAAAACCTGAATTACGAAATCTATGCGAAAAAAGCATTCCAAGAATTGTTTAAAAAAGAGTTAATCGAAAAAGCAACCATGAAATTGTACAACTATACCAGTTCAATCATTGCATGGGGCAAAGGGAATGGTCAGTTTGACATTCAACGTTTACCAAACGAAGTTCAATTTTCTTCTTTAAACGCCATGGTAAGTACAGATGTGAATGCAGATGGGAAAACAGATTTAGTCATGGGCGGCAATCAATTTGGATTTCTTCCTCAGTTTGGTCGTTTAGACGCCAACTATGGACTGGTCTTAATCAATAAAGGAAAAAGAGTACTTGAAGTGGTAGAGGATAAGCAAACTGGCTTGGCTATTACAGGCCAAGTGAGGGATATGGTATTGTTTCAACAGGCTACTCAAAAAAGGATCTTGTTTATTAGAAACAATCAGGTTCCGGTATTCATGAAATTAAAATAAACTTATGTTGTTCAAATATACCAATAGCATCAAGCTGATCCTGTCCATTTTGGCATCGGGTACAATATTGCTTGCATGCAATAAGTCAACCAAGGAAGCACCTTTGTTTGAAGCTTTAACAGCGGAAAAGACAGGTATTCAATTTGAAAACAAATTGCATCCCAATGAGCAATTCAATATGTTTCATTATATGTATTATTACAATGGAGCAGGAGTCGCAACGGGGGATTTTAATAATGATGGAAAGGCGGATATCTTTTTTGCTTCCAATGAGGGCGATAATCAGTTGTATTTAAATAAGGGCAAGTTGCAATTCGAAGAAGTGAGCAAGCAGGCCCAGATTCCTCAGGATAGCGCATGGAATACAGGGGTGTCTGTAGTGGATATCAATAACGATGGACTATTGGACATTTATATTTGTAGACTAGGAAATTTTGAAAAGTTTGTATCAAAGAACCAACTATTGGTTTGTCAAACAATTGAAAATGGAATTCCTACATACAAAGAAGCAGCTGCTGAGTATGGTTTAGATTTTTCTGGCTTTAGTACGCAAGCAAGTTTCTTTGATTACGATCAGGACGGCGATTTAGATGTATTCTTATTGAACCATTCGGTACATCAGAATGGCACTTTTGCACCCAGAACAAGTTTCATGGGTACATTTGATCCACTATCTGGTGATCGTATTTTTGCCAATAACAATGGCCATTTTGAAGATGTAACCAAGGCTTCCAAAATCAATAGCACGGCAATTAGTTATGGTTTAGGCGTGGTGATGAGTGATATTAATTTAGATGGATGGGTAGACATTTATGCTGGTAACGATTTTCATGAAAATGATTATCTATACATTAATCAAAAAAACGGCAGCTTCAAAGACGAGCAAAAAGAAAGACTCATGCATACCAGTCAATACTCCATGGGGGTTGACGCTGCAGATTTAAACAACGACGGGTTTCCTGAGATTGTCTCTATGGATATGTTGCCAAAGGATCCTTATATTTTAAAAAGGTCTCTAGGTGAGGATGATTACGATATCTTTCAATATAAAATTTCGGTAGGATACGACTATCAGTTTACGCGTAATAATTTGCAATGGAATCGACGCAACGGTAAGTTTAGTGAAGTAGGAATGTATTCAGGAATGTTTGCAACTGATTGGTCATGGGCAACACTCTTAATGGATTTTGACAATGATGGTTATAAGGATATTTTTATTGCCAATGGCATACCAAAGCGAATGAATGATATGGATTATGTGAACTACGTGTCCAATCAGGAAATTCAGGAAAAAATTAGGGATAATAAAATGGGAGAAAAGGATATGGCGCTCATAGATCGTTTCCCTGAAATCAAAATACCGAACCAGTTCTTTTTAAATAAAAAAGGCTTGTCATTCGATGACAAAGAAAAGGCGATTGTAAACAATCCATCTTCTTATTCAAATGGTGCTGCTTACGCAGACTTTGATAATGATGGTGATTTAGATTTGGTGGTCAATAATGTGAATGACAAATCCTTTATTTACGAAAACAAAACGAATCAAGATACCGCAGCGCATGCTGTATCGGTTTCATTGAAAGGGGCCGCTAAAAACATCAACGCCATTGGAGCGAAATTGGTTTTATTTACACCAGGCGAAATCAGAACCTATGAAAAGTTTCCTGTTAAAGGATTTTTGTCAAGCATGGAAGTTCCATTATCCATTGGATTAAAAGGCGCAATAGTAGATTCAGCATACTTGGTATGGCCAGATAATACAAGTCAAAAAATTAACCCGAAAGATTTTAAGAAAAAAGAATTGGTTTATTCCTATCAAATTGGCTTGCCAAAGTTTGATTATAATTTAATCAACCAGCATTGGCCACAGACAACCAAGCAAGCGATAGACCTTACAGCTAATTCAGGCATTCGTTTTAAGCATCAAGAAAATATTTTCCAAGAATTTAACAGGGAGCAATTAATCCCTCAGATGAATTCAACGGAAGGTCCAGCTTTGTCAGTGGGGGATATCAACAAAGATGGATTAGAAGATATTTTTATTGGTGGCGCTAGAGGGTTCAGCGCGGCACTATACCAACAACAATCTAACGGCAAGTTTATACTTTCTAAACAAGAAGCATTTAGAGTAGATAGCAATTATGAAGATGTTTATTCTGTGATGGTAGATGTGAATAAAGATGGACTTCAAGACATTATTGTAGGCTCCGGCGGAAATGAATATTTTGGAAAAGACAAGCACATGATGCCAAGAGTTTACTTAAATAGTGCAAGTGGTCAGTTCAGTGTATTAAAAGATGCAATCCCTGTTTACAATCAAAGCTCATCCATGATTGCTAGAGACTTCAATCAAGACGGAGCTATTGACCTTTTGATTACGAGTAGGGTTACTGCGATGGATTATGGCGCCCCAACTGATAGTTATTTATTGTACAATACGGGCGACGGACATTTTAAAGACGTTACAGCAAGTGTTGCACCCGATTTGTTAGGTATTGGATTCATTACAAATGCAACAGAAATAGATATCGACAAAGATGGCAAATTAGAAATTTTATTAACGCATCAATGGGGCGGTATAGATGTTTTATATCCATCTGCGAAAAAATGGAAGAAAGTGACTGTTACAAATTTGCCAGGATGGTGGAATTTCACGCTGCCTATTGACATCGATTTAGATGGTGACATGGATTTTATAGCGGGCAATCTAGGGTTAAATACAAGATTAAAAGCGACTGAGAAAGAGCCAATCAGTATGTATTACAATGATTTTGATGACAATGGGAAGTTTGAACAAATCATCACTTTTTATTTGCAAGGCAAGGAAATTCCATTTGCCAATAAAGATGAAATTCAAAGACAGATTCCTAAAATTAAAAAATCATTCTTATATGCGGAAGACTTTGCGAAAGCAAATTTGTATGACATTTTTACAAAGGAAAAATTAAAGTCTTCCAGTGTGGTGCGTGCGTATCATTTTGCAAATACATTATTCATCAATGATGGCAAGGGGCAATTCACGGCCAAAGTATTGCCTTGGGAGGCCCAAATCACCGCATACAAAGCGGCTGTTACGCTTGATGCCAATGGAGACAAGTGGCCTGACATTTTAATGATGGGTAATTTCTACGACAACAATGTACAAATGGGCAGGTATGATGCAGACTATGGCACACTTTTAATCAATACTGGAAAACAAGAATTCAAACCAGCACCCTTGAATGGTTTAAGTATTAAAGGGCAGGTAAGAAAAATTGCGTCTATTCAATTGAATCAACAACAAGCATATGTATTGGGGATGAATTCCGATAGCTTAAGAATCATTTCCTTTAAAAACTAAACTGCTTACAAATGAAAGAGTCGACTCGTCAATCTAGGTTTAATAGATGGGGTAATTGATTGTTGACTGCCATTTACTTGGGTCTTTTTCAGATAATCTATTGGTGTTATAAATCACAAATGGAATAGCAGGGGATGACTTTTGTTTGTCGTTGATATATTGTTTTGTTGCTTCTAAAGCCTGATTGACTTTTGCTTGGTCCCCTTGCACGGTTACAGAAAGTAAATTACCTAACACCATTTTTTTTATCGTAAAAGCTCCTTCGACTTGAATGTCTCTTTCAAGAGGGGTTGCTACTTGTGTATAGACAGCTCCTTCATCCACTCTTGTTATATTTACCATTGGGGCACCTTTAGCCCTGCCATTTTTTTGAATAATATACTGCTCTAATTGATGCACCATTTGATATACTCTGTCAATAGAAGGGGTATCAGCTAAGGTTTGATCAATTGCGATATAGCTAGAATCTTTTACGACTGTTTCTACAATATCAAATCCATAAATACCCTTGCTATAATTGTAATAACTGCACGCGGCAGATAAAGCACGGTCTAATTTGTGTTGAATTTTTTTTGCAAAAATATAATATTGAATTTTTGTAATTGGAGACCAATGGCTATTGTCCATGTTGGTTTCAAAACCAATTAGGGCGTTTTTGCCTTCTCCATTCATGACAGAGAACAATACGGGAACTTGAATGCCGTCTTGGTTCAATTTCGCCTCGATCGTCGCTACAAGACTGCTCTTTGCAGTAAGTTCAATGTCATTCGGCATCCACTCTGCCCATTTTGAAGTCTGCATTATCCCTCTATTTACGCTTGTTGTAGGCTGATAAACCATCTGAGCACCCTTGATGATGATTTGACTGGGTATGATCAAATAGATTGCCACAAGGCTTAAAACTAGGGTTGCTAAAATGGACAGTGCTATTTTGCGCATAGGATCAAAGGATTTAAGGAAGTGAAAATACAAAAAATCTACCCTCTGTAATCGCTCAATTTTAATAAAAATGTTTAATTTAGGTTATTGAAAAAAATAGGCGCCATATTATTTTTGGGCATTTTGCTTTTTAACGGATTCGGATACCGATTGGTTTCGAATTACTTTGACCAAAAAGCAACCAATCAATTGGTACAATTGATTGAAGAAAACGAGTATGACGAATCTTCTTTGGTCGTAATTAAGACGCCGATCAATCTCCCATATTATGCTAACAACCCGCAATTCGAAAGAGTGGATGGGGAGATTGTCATTATGGGCATGGTATACCAATATGTACAAAGAAGAATTTTCAATGATAGCCTTGAACTTAAAGTGATTCCGAACCAAGATCGTTTGCATATTAAAAATGCAAGAGAAGATTTTTATAAATTAGCCCAAGACCTTTCCAACAATGGTGCAGATAAAAAGTCGATGCCTTTAGGAAAATCAATGACAAAGTTTTTAAGCTTTGATTACATTGAACAAAATAATAGCTGGCATTTAAGCCCAGCAAATTCGGCGAATGTGACGACTGGTTATCGTTACAGTGCGCGTTTAATAAGCAATTATTTAACGATACAAGGGCCTCCTCCAAAAGCAATCGTTTAATTTTTGCTTAATAAATTAGGCTATGCAATTGCATGACCTATACCCGACATGCGCTATTAATGCACATGTCTTATTATTTATTACTTACTTTTTTACTTTTCAATTGAATTCAATGAATAAATTATTTGCAGTCTTGCTACTTGCAATGACAATGCTTGCTTGCACACAATCTAATGACTATAAAAAAATCACTTCCAATCCAGACTTATATGCGTATACAGTACATGAATTAAATCAGGTAGTAATGGGCAACAATTTTAGTCCAATTGTGGCTTCAAGAAATTATGCTTATGCTGCTATTGCAGGTTACGAGGTTGTTGCCGCAGGCGCGCCATCTGAATACCAAAGTTTGGCAGGTCAGCTAAAGGGGCTTGAAATTATTCCTGTTCCTAAAGATACTGCCAATATAGATTTCCCTTATGCAGCTTTAGTGGCATATACTACAGTGGGTCAGGCGGTTACTTTTCCTGAAGGCAGTCTAGAAGACTATTCAGATAGCTTAAGGAATTTGGTAAAGCAAAATGGCATGTCAAGTAAAATGGTGGAAGCTTCTGAAGCTTATGCCAAAGAAGTTAGTGATGCAATTATTTCATGGAGTAAAAAAGACAATTATGCACAAACAAGAAGTGCCGAAAGGTATACTGTAAAGGATTCCCCTGGTCGTTGGGTGCCTACTCCTCCAATGTATGGCTCTGCTGCTGAACCACATTGGGCTGAAATTAGATCCATGGTATTGGACAGTGCTAGCCAGTTTAGACCTGCGCCACCCCCAACTTTCACCGTTACAGATAAAAACAGCGAATACTATAAAAATGTGATGATGGTAAAGAATGCTGGAGATAGCCTGACCGAAGAGCAAAAGCATATTGCCAATTTTTGGGATGACAATCCATTTAAAGTGAATGTAACTGGTCATGCGATGTTTAGTACGAAAAAGTTTTCACCTCCAGGACATTGGATGAGCATTGTTGGTATTGCGAATAAAACTGCAAAAAAAGATTTTAATACAGCAGTCTATGCCTATGCAAAAACCGCGATTGCACTTTTTGATGCATTTATAAATTCATGGGATGCAAAATATACTTACAAGACAGTTCGTCCAGAAACAGTAATCAATAAATACTTCGATCCAAATTGGAGACCACTTTTACAAAGCCCTGCATTTCCTGAATATACCTGCGGGCACTCCACTATTTCATCTGCAGCAGCAGAAGCTTTGACGAGTGTATATGGCGATAATTTAGCTTATACGGATTCTACCGAATTGGAATTCGGCATTGAAAACAGAAGTTTTAAATCTTTTAGACACGCAGCAGACGAAAACAATTGGGCACGTTTTTATGGCGGAATCCATTACCATAATTCTTGTATTACTAGTACAGCAATGGGGCAAAAAGTAGGCAATTACATTGTCGATCATTTGAAAATGAAAAAATAAGGTTCCTCAAGTTTATTTTATCAAAGTCAACCCTTAAAAAGGTTGTCATGCCTGTGTTTTGCAGTTACATTCCACACAGATGCCTGCAAAGCGATACAGTTTACTGTTATTTAAATAAAAAAACTCATGAAAAAATCAATCTTCATAATGGCATTCCTATGCCTTGGCTTTATCCATTATTCATTCGCGCAAGGTTGCGTGGCCATTAGAACTGTTGGTGGCTTATGTACCATGGAACATGCAGGGATGCATCAAGCAGATAGTTCAAACTGGACCTTGAATGTCAATTACAGGTATTTTAAATCTTATAAACATTTCAATGGTACGGACGAACAAAAATATAGAGTAGAAGAAGGCTCTGAAGTAATCAACTACAGCAGTGCAATGGATTTTTCCTTAACAAGAATACTAAATGAAAAATGGATGGTTGGCGTAAGTATTCCATTGGTGAATTATGAACGTACTTCTAAGTACGAGCATTTAGGCAATACAAGTCCTTATCGATTTGCAACAGCTGCAAGGGGCTTAGGGGATATACGTCTTTCTGCATATAGATGGTTGATTGCACCTGATGCAAATAAGAAAGGAAATCTAATGGCTGGTTTAGGTATCAAGTTACCTACAGGAAATTACAAAGCACAGGACGATTTTCAATATACGCCCACTGCAAAACGTATTGGTTATGTAGATCAATCCATTCAGCCTGGCGATGGTGGCTTAGGGGTTAGCGTTGAATTAAATGGATTTAGACAAATCAATACCGCTTGGAGTGCTTATGCAAATGCATTTTATTTATTGAATCCAAGAGACAATAACGGCGTGAGTACCACAAGAAGAGGCATGGCATCAGCAACTGCAATAAAATATACTTCGAATGTGATGAGCGTGGCAGATCAGTATATGGTTAGATCTGGTTTAAATTATAGCAATCAAGCTTGGGCCTATTCTTTGGGCTTAAGGTATGAGTGTGTACCCACATTTGACTTGATTGGTAAAAGCACTGGATTCAGAAGGCCAGGTAATGTTTTATCTGCTGAACCGGGTGTGACGTTGATGCATAAAAAGTATAATTTCTTTTTGTACACCCCAATTGTATTAAGACGCGAAAGACCACAAAGTTATGCCGATATTTTAAGGACCAATGATACCGGCGTATTTGCTAGAGGAGACGCTGCATTTGCGGACTATAGTATCAATGTAGGGATGAGTTACAAGTTCTAGTCAACCACTTCCAAAATGCCAAACTGATATCCTCCTAACACGAAATATTCATTGTCATTTCCAACATTGTGTGTAAGGCCAGTCCAATGATCTTTTAATTGCGCTGGCCTTATGCCATGTTCTTTAAAAGCAAACCAAGTGATAAAAGAATCGGTGTGTTTGTAGTTAAATAAACAAAATAATTTCTTGTTTTCAAATGAACGGATGAATCCTGCAACATGGATATTATGTGGCGTCATCCAAGTAATATTTTTAAGGTCGCTACAAATTGGCAATCCTTTTCTAAGTTGAATCAATTGTTTGGTTTCATTAAAAATTCGATGTTCCATACTGCCCTCTTGGTGCCTCTGCTCGTTTTTATTCCAATCTATCACAGGTCGGTGCATCCATCGATTGTCATAACTTTTTCCAGTATCGTTTAAGTAGCTATAATCATTGGTATATGCCATTTCGTCTCCATAATACAACATAGGAATACCACCCATAAACATCGAGTGTGCCTGCATTAAAATGATTTTTCTTAAAGCATTTTCAATTTCACCAGCATTGTTCCATGCTTTCGCCTTCTCTAATCCACATAGGGACGCAAGGGATCCACTTATACGGGCATCGTTTGTTTTTGGATTCACTGAGAATAAAGCACCAGCTGCAACCGATCCATCATGGTTGCCTGAAAAATAATTTTTCAAATAAGTTCGATGGTGGTAGGGATTGAATCCAACTCTTGCAATCATCTCATCGTCGTAACCTAATCCAATATCGTCGTGGCATCTTGTGTAAGAGATCCAAGTACAACCAAAAGGTTTTTGTAAAATATCATGTTGTGCAGTAAGCATGATTCTTGTGTCGCCGGTAGCCAAAGCATCCCATTGCAATGCCATCTGAGTTGCATTGTAAGCCACATCACATTCATTTGCAGTATAGGCATCTGTTCCAAAATATTTGATGATTTCTTTTGGAGCAACAATGGCTTCTCCTAACAAGGCCATGCCCGGGCTCGCAACCAAAGTACATTGTTTAATCAATCTAAGAAGGGTATGTGCTTTGGGCAAATTTTGGCATGTCGTACCTAGTTCTTTCCAAATAAAAGCAGGGGCATCAATACGTAATATATCTACACCTAGGTTGGCATAAAATAAAATGGTGTCCATCATGGCAACCAGCACATCTGGATTGCTATAGTTTAAATCCCATTGGTATTGGTGAAACACGGTCATCACCCATTTGTCGCATTCAGGGACATAAGAAAAACTGCCTGGTGAAGACTCAGGGAATATCTCTGGCATTGTTTGATCTAATTGGTCTGGAATGCCTCGATGGTCATAGAAATAGAAAAAATCTTGGTAATAAGGGTCGCCCGCTTTTGCTTTCTGCGCCCATTCATGATGATAAGAAGTATGGTTCAATACAATGTCCAACATTAAATACATGTCTGCAGTATGCATGTCGGCAATTAAATTTTTCAAATCAGTTAAACTGCCGAATCTACTCGCTACTTTTCTAAAATCAGACACTGCATACCCGCCATCACTCTCACCTTCAGGGCTTTCAAAAATGGGCATGAGGTGTAAAAAATTCACACCCAATTCTTTAAAGTAGTCTAATTTTTTTTGTACCCCTTGGATGTTTTCTGCGAAACGATCAACATACAAGCTCATCCCAGTAATCTCGTTGCTTAAAAACCAATGACCTGTCTTGGCTTTTTGAAGGTCTTTTTTCAATAAGACTGCCGACCTGTCTTTGTATTGTTGAATGATGGTCCTTAACAAGCCTTCAAATGCTTCGTTTCTTTTTGGGTGCCAAGCATAAACTTCATCAAATAAATTTTCGATGGCATCTAAATGCGCAAAAAATCTTTGGCTAAAATTTGCATCTTTTTTCTTAGCGTCAATTTTATGGGTAGCTAATAAGTCAGTTCCAAATTGGTGTAATGGGGTCAAGTTCACAGTTCGGTTACAATTTTAAGAATTGAAAATGGTATTGTTTAAATGTTTGAAGGCTTCCATTGCGCCCATGTATTCACAGGTTCTTGCACCTGCTTTATTTGCATTGGTAATTATTTTGCGCCAAGCATCAAGTGATAAACTAGGAAGATCTGCGGCTTTAGTGTCTAGTAATTGATACAACACTGCGCCCACAAATGCATCACCAGCTCCTGTTGCGTCAATAGGTGTGATCGGGATGCTGCCTATAAGTTCAGTCCCCTGACTGGTGGACAATAAAGTACCTTCTTTGCCTAATGTAATGGCAAATATTGCTTTTGTTTTAGCGCGCAATGCATCAGCAGCAGCTTGAACAGAAGTCAAACCGGTAATCAACATAGCTTCTTCGTCACTTAGTTTAAAGAAATCACAAGCTTGAATAAAATGCCATGATTGCGTGATGAAACTATTTGTATTATTGGGGAATAATAAATGTCTATAATTGGGATCAAAACTGATTAACGCGCCTGCGGCTTTTGCTTTGTTCAATAAATCTAAATAAGTTGCTTGCAATGGTCCAGGTAAAAATCCAGTAGCAGAACCAAAGTGTACAATACTATATTCATTTAAATTTAAGTCAGCTAAATCTGAAACAGAAAGTTGGCCATCTGCGCCTCTGTTAAAATAAAAATCACGTTCGCTATCTTCCATCAAGGATACAAATGCAAAAGTGGTGAATGAGTTGGGGTCTTGAATCATCCATTGTGTAGACACACCCATCTCATTTAATAAATCGATTAAATGTTGGCCAAAAGGATCTTTGCCCACTTTGGCTGCCATATCTACTTTGCCACCTAGTGCTGCAATTGCAGCTGCTACATTCGCTGGTGCCCCGCCTGCTTTTTTTAAAAAATTTTGACCATCCGCCAAGCGACTACCTCTGTCGGTACAAATCATATCAATCAATGCTTCCCCAATACACAATACTTTCATTGCTATTTCATTTAAATACTTAATTTATGAATGACCTCCGCCCATGGACATAGATGCATCGTTTTGTTTCGTTGCAGAACTTTGAATCAATAAGGTTGCAAAAGCAGCAAATAGTAACAAAACACCTGCAAAACTAATTGCCTTGCCGGGATCATTGTCAAGGTAGTTTTTCAAAATATAACCAAATGTGGTTGTCTGCAATAACATAGGTATTACAATCATCATATTGATAATGCCCATATAGACACCATATCTTTCCTTTGGAATTTTATGTACTACAAGTAAGTAAGGAATCCCCATCATGCTTGCCCATGCGATACCAAAACCGGCCATAGGAACAAATAATAAATTCTTGTCTGTGATATGCGGGAAGACCAGTAAACCAACAGCTGCCATGATCAAACAAATTACATGGATCATTTTTGGACTTATTTTTTTTGCCAACCAAAGTAAGAAGAAGGCAGACAAGAAGGTGACAATATTATACCAGCCATTGACTAAGCCAGACCAAGCTACAGCATCTTCATAAGCAGGATTGTTTTGATAAATGGTGGTATTCCAAACAGATTTTGCAATACTTTTTGATGCATTTTGCCAATAACAAAAAAGCGCATACCACTGAAACAAGTAGACCAAGGCCAATTGCCACATCACTTTAGGCATATCTCCAATGGCCGCACCAATTTCTTTAAACGGAGTGAAAATATTTATTTTTTCTGCTTTCAAAGCTGCAAGCTCTTCCTCTGTTGGAGGAATCTCAGGCGTTTTAAAAACAGACCATCCTACTGTTGCAATAGAACAGACACTTCCTAAAAAGAAACTTGCATATACCCAATAAGGTAAGCTGCCAAAACTGCCTGGAATATGCTCTCTAAAGAAATACAAAGAAATATTCGCTAAAGTGATACCAAGTCCGGTAAAAAAACTTTGTGTTAAAAACCCTGAAGCGTGTTGCTCACTTGGCAATTTGTCTGCAATGAATGCACGATAAGGTTCCATCGCAGTGTTATTTGCCGCATCTAGTACCCATAATAAACCAACGGCCATCCACAAGGCACTACTAAAAGGGTATAAAAATAAACAGATACTACAAAGTAATGCACCAATTAAAAAGTAGGGCTTACGTCTTCCAAATCTAGGCGACCAAGTTTTATCACTCATTGCTCCAATAATGGGT
This sequence comes from Sediminibacterium sp., assembly GCA_017983845.1. Classification (GTDB taxonomy): domain Bacteria; phylum Bacteroidota; class Bacteroidia; order Chitinophagales; family Chitinophagaceae; genus Sediminibacterium. Next base: position 173,087 of record JAGOAO010000001.1, on the reverse strand, counting down.
TGAATGAGTAAACCTGTCATTGGGCCTGCTAAATTGAGCATGGGGATCTGGTCTGGACTTGCCCCTAACATATCATAAATTGGGTTTACGGCGGATTGTTGTAATCCAAAACTGTATTGAATGCCAAAAAATCCAACATTCATGTTGATGATCTGTGAAAAGGATAACCTTGGTTTAAAAGACATAGGTATGGTGTTTAAGCAATGCGTTCTCTAAATATAGGCATTTTGTTATTTTTCCTAAATAATGTGGAGGCATAATTCAACATTTTAAAGCTATTTTTTTAGCGCAAACCTTTGCGCTTTGTATCTTTGCGGTCAATCTTCACATTTAGCATATGTCCATATCCATTCAATACCAAAAAAATCAAGTCATTCAGGGGCTTAGGTACCACTTTATCAAGCAGTCGGAAATCAAGGGATTAATGCTATTTGTCAATGCCTATGCGATTGTTACAGCAGTATTGTTGTTTTACAAAAAAATAAGACCCGAATTATTCCTGTTAGGTTCAATATTGTGGATTGTGTTGATGGTGTTCTTTTGGTATCTATTGCCCTGGTTGTTTTACAGAAGAACGAACATGTTTAAACAGGACTGGATTTTTAGTTTTAACGAAACTGGAGCAGGGCTAGAATCAGAGACTGGCAGGGCAGAATGGACTTGGAGTGAAGTGACTCGATTTTTTGAAAGCCCCTTGTTTTTTCATTTCTATTTTGCGCCAAAATCCTTTTTCATCCTTCCAAAAGCAAATTTCAGCTTCGAAGACCAGCAAATGATCAGGAGTTATTTCAAAAATAATTAGCAATTGTTAGCATTTAAGGCCAATTCGGGCTTAAAAAGGCGTTAAAAATGCAGTTATTGCATAAGATTGCAAAATGTGAAAACAAAAAGGCAAATAAACTATTGGTATTTTAACAAAAAGTATATTTTTGCCGCGTAAACAAAAACTTTTTACAATGTCAGACATCGCAACTAGAGTTAAAAAAATTATCGTTGACAAATTAGGTGTTGATGAAGCAGAAGTTACAAACGAGGCTTCATTTACGAATGATTTGGGCGCGGATTCATTAGACACAGTGGAATTAATCATGGAATTCGAAAAGGAGTTCAATATTTCTATTCCAGACGAACAAGCAGAAACTATTACTACTGTTGGTCAAGCTGTTGCTTATTTAGAAGAGCACGCAAAATAATAAACTTATTATTTTAGAAGCTGAACCTTCGGCATATTTAATCCGCCTTTTTGAGCCTTGCTTTAAAGGCGGATTCTTATTTTAAAAACATTTTACATGCAAGCTAGACGTATTGTTGTTACAGGAATCGGTGCCCTTACACCCATAGGGAATAATGTAGAAACTTATTGGAACAGTCTTATCAATGGAGTTTCTGGTGCAGACATGATTACGCAATTTGATGCGTCTAAGTTTAAGACCAAATTTGCATGTGAAATTAAAGGCTTTGATCCAACAGAATTCATGGATCGCAAAGAAGCTAGAAAGCTAGATCGCTTTGCGCAGATTGCTTTGGTAGCAAGTGACCAGGCGGTATTAGATGCAGGTATTACTAAAGAAAATGTAGACCACGATAGAGTGGGTGTCATTTTCGCAAGTGGTATTGGTGGCTTAACCACTTTCACAGAAGAGGTAACGAATTTTGTGAATGGAGATGGTACACCAAGATTCAATCCTTTCTTTATTCCTAAAATGATCTTGGACATTGCAGCTGGTCAAATCTCCATGAAGCATGGGTTTAGAGGTCCAAACTATGCGGTGGTAAGTGCTTGTGCTTCTAGTACAAACGCCATTATCTCTGCAATGGATAATTTAAAATTAGGCAAGGCGGACATTATCATTACTGGTGGATCAGAAGCAGTAATCGGTGTGGCAGGTATGGGTGGATTCAACGCGATGAAAGCCATGAGTGAGCGCAACGATGATCCAAAAACAGCAAGCCGTCCTTATGATAAAGACCGCGATGGTTTTATCATGGGTGAAGCGAGTGGGGTGTTGGTTTTAGAAGAATTAGAGCACGCGATTCGTCGTGGTGCAAAAATATATTGCGAAGTAGTTGGTGGCGGAGCAACAGCAGATGCCTACCACTTAACAGCGCCGCATCCAGAAGGTTTGGGTGCAAAGAATGTCATGAATGCTGCGTTGAGAGATGCGGGCATGCAGGCAAATGAAATTGATTATATCAATACACATGGTACTTCTACACCATTGGGTGATATTGCAGAAGCTAAAGCAATCACCGAAGTGTTTGGAGAACATGCGTACAATTTAAATATTAGCTCCACTAAGTCAATGACAGGTCATTGCTTGGGTGCAGCCGGTGTGATTGAAGCAATCGCTTGTATTCAAACTGTGATACACGACATCATCCCGCCAACCATTAACCACTTTACAGACGATCCAGATTTAGATCCACGTTTAAACTTCACTTTCAACAAAGCAGTAAAACGCACTGTGAATGCTGCTTTGAGTAATACTTTTGGATTCGGTGGCCACAATGCTTGTGTGATTGTTAAGAAATACAAAGCTTAACAAACCCCAAAGTGAAACGCTTATACCATCTTATTTTTTCATTCAGGAAATCTGAATTCGAAAAAAGTGTTTACATGCTAATTGGCTATCAAACAACAAAGATGGTGCTATTTCATACGGCACTGAATCATCGATCTATTAAAGACAATCCTGCTGAGAACAATGAGCGAATGGAGTTTTTGGGCGATGCAATTATCAGTTCTGTTGTAGCAGAATATTTGTTTAAAAAGTATCCATATAAAGGGGAAGGATTTTTAACAGAGATGCGAAGCAAGATGGTCAACAGGCAACAGCTGAATCATATAGCCATTCAAATGGGGTTAAAAAAAATGACGCGCTTCAATAAACTAGATGGTGGTTTAAAGAGCAGTCAAATTTTTGGTAACACGCTAGAAGCCTTAGTGGGCGCTATTTACCTAGACAAGCAATATAATTTTACAAAAAAATGGATCATCGAAAAAATGATTCAGCCGTATTTGTTCATGGATGAATTAGAACAAATAGACATCAATATTAAAAATAAAATTATAGGCTGGGCATTAAAACAAGGCAAGCAAATTGACTTTGTTTTAGCGGACGAAAAAATTGAAGGTAGAAGAAGATTGTTCACCATAGATATTGTGATAGATGGAGAAACCATCACCTCTCAAAAAGGGTTTACCAAGAAAGACGCAAGCCAAGTTGCAGCTCAAAAAGCCATTGAGATTTTACAGATTACCTAATCATATACTTGATCCATTTTGCTAGTTATCGATCTAGTTATTCTGCAAATGTCCGCTATACTTGTGTGAATTTTTACTTAGTTTATAATTTTGACTGACACAATTCAATCAGCACGCCATTTGTGTCCTTGGGATGCACAAAACAAACCCATTTATTATCCGCGCCCGATTTTGGCGTTTCATTTAACAAGGTAAATCCTTCTTTTTTCAATCTTTCCATTTCGGCCTGAATATCAGGCACTTCAAATGCAATATGGTGGAGTCCTTCTCCTTTTTTGGCAATAAATTTAGCAATCACGCCATTGGGATCGATGCTTTCTAGCAATTCGATTTTAGCCCCGTTTTGTAAAAAAAACGCGGTTTCTACCTGCTCCCCAGACACTTGTTCGGTTTTATAACAATTGCTACCAAGAAGGCGCTCGTATAATGGGATACTTGTTTTTAAGCTATTCACTGCAATGCCAATATGGTCTACCTTATAATCCATCTCTGCTTGTTTTACGAATTGGGAAAAAATTGAGCTCTAAAGCTAACGAAATCCTACATATTGCTGTTCAATCTTTAACTTTGTGGTCTTAGACAAATATAAAATAGAACTATGTTAAAATTACCAATTTATCTTGATCATAATGCCACTACTCCAATGGATCCAAGGGTTTTGGAGGCGATGATTCCATATTTTACCGAAAATTTCGGAAATGCAGCTAGTAGAAACCATTCATTCGGATGGCATGCAGAAGAGGCAGTTGATTATGCTCGTGAGCAAATTGCTCAATTAATTGGCGCCGATCCAAAAGAGATCATTTTTACTTCAGGAGCAACTGAAGGAGATAATTTAGGCATCAAGGGTGTATATGAAATGTACGCAAGCAAGGGCAACCACATTATCACTTGTACTACAGAACATAAAGCCGTATTAGATACTTGTAAGCACTTAGAGAAATTGGGTGCTGAAGTGACTTATTTAGAAGTACAACCTGACGGATTGGTTGACTTAAAAGAATTAGAAGCTGCTATGAGACCTACTACAATATTAGTAGCCATCATGTATGCAAATAACGAAATTGGTGTAGTTCAGCCAGTGAAAGAAATCAGTGCGATTGCTAAAAAGCATGGTGCATTGTTTTTCACAGATGCAGTACAAGCAGTAGGTAAAATACCTGTTGATGTAAATGCAGATGGTATTGACTTAATGGCGTTTACAGCACATAAAATGTACGGCCCTAAAGGGGTGGGTGCTTTATATGTTCGTCGTAAAAATCCAAGAGTAAAAGTAACTGCACAATTAGACGGTGGTGGACACGAAAGAGGGATGCGTAGCGGTACTTTAAACGTGCCTGGTATTGTTGGTTTTGGTAAAGCATGCGAATTAGCAAGACTAGAAATGGCTTCTGATACGGAGCGTATTTCTAAGTTAAGAGATAAGTTAGAGAATGCATTGAAACAAATTGATGAGTCATATGTAAATGGAAATCCATTGCATCGTTTGCCACATGTGAGCAATATTTCTTTCAAATATGTAGAAGGTGAAGGTTTGATGATGGGCTTTAACCAAGACATCGCATTGTCTTCTGGTTCGGCTTGTACATCGGCTTCATTAGAACCTAGCTATGTATTGAAAGCTTTAGGCTTAGGGGATGATTTAGCACATAGCTCATTGCGTTTTGGTTTAGGAAGATATACCACAGAAGAGCAAATCGATTTTACGATCAAGGCAGTGACGGATACTGTGTTGAAACTAAGAGAGATGAGCCCATTATGGGAAATGTTCAAAGAAGGAATCGATATCGATGCTATTCAATGGGCACATCACTAATAAGGTGTTCCGAAAGGCACATCACTAGTATTTCAAAATACTTAGCATTTTAAAATTAACAATTAAAAATTTTCAATCATGGCATATTCAGATAAAGTAATCGATCATTATTCTAATCCTAAAAATGTAGGAACATTAGATAAAGCATCTAAAACAGTAGGTACTGGTTTAGTTGGTGCACCAGAATGTGGTGACGTAATGCGTTTACAAATTCAAGTAGACGACGCTACAGGTATCATCACTGATGCTAAATTCAAAACATTTGGTTGCGGATCTGCAATTGCTTCTTCTTCTTTAGCTACAGAGTGGTTAAAAGGAAAGTCAGTTGACGAAGCAGTTAAAATTGACAACATGGATTTAGTAGAAGAATTAAACTTGCCTCCAGTGAAGATTCACTGTTCAGTATTGGCAGAAGATGCTATCAAGGCAGCCATCAATGACTACCGTGCTAAGAATGGTTTGGAGCAATTGGTGTTTGAAGAGCGTATCCACTAATTTTTAAGTAGCATGAGCGAAGTACTAGAAAATACCATTTATGTAAGCGAAAAGGCAAAAGCAAAAGTAAAACAACTGATGCTGGATGCTGGTGTCGCGGAAGACCCCAACTATTTTTTAAGAGTAGGTGTCGTGGGCGGCGGCTGCTCAGGATTGAGTTACAAATTAGATTTTGACAACGAGATTAAGCCAATGGATCAGGTATTTGAAGACAACGGCGTGAAAATTGTGACCGACTTGAAAAGCTTTTTATACTTGGTCAACACAGAATTAGAATTTTCGGACGGATTGAATGGAAAAGGATTTTATTTCAACAATCCCAACGCAAGTAGAAGTTGTGGATGTGGAGAAAGTTTCGCAGTGTAGCTTTTATGATTTTTTTCAAAAAATTGAAAATTTTTCGAAATCCATAGTCCCTACTAAAGAATATTTACAAGCCCCCGAAACTCGGGGGCTTTTTTGTAGCTTTGAGGCATGTGGGCAATATGTAAAAAAGAGTGGGTGCATTATTTTGGAAGCTTATCTGGCTACCTGATTATTAGTTTTTACTTACTGGTGAATGGGGTGCTATTATTTGTGCTGCCCAATTTTAATGTTTTAGACTTTGGCTATACAAGCTTGCAAGTCTATTTTGATTTTGCGCCATGGGTGTTGGTTTTATTGATCCCTGCCATCACCATGAGGAGCTTTTCAGAAGAATTCAATCAAGGTACCTATGAGATTTTAAAGAGTTTGCCTATCACTACTAGGTCTATCTTGATGGGGAAATACTTAGGTGTAGTAAGTATTACTATTTTAGCTATCCTGCCTACTTTCCTTTACGCAATTGCATTAAATAGTTTGAGTGCAGTAGGTGGGATTGACTGGGGCGCAACCATTGGCTCTTATATAGGCCTGTTTTCATTGGCTGCAGTGTATGTAGCTGTGGGTGTTTTTGTAAGTAGTACGACCAAGCATACTATCGTCGCATTATTGGCCTCGGTTTTAATTTGTATTTTTTTATACAAAGGGTTTGATTGGATAGCGGAGTTGAGTTTTTTCCAAAATGGATATGATTATTATATTCGTCAACTAGGCCTCTCAGCACATTATCAAAATCTAAACAAGGGTGCCATTGTACTTCAGGATGTATTGTATTTCAAAACCATCATCCTTTTATTTGGGCTGGGTTGTATAGAACAGTTGTCAGGAAAGTTTAAGTATAGTTGGATTTTATTTGTCCTATTATTACTCAACTATTTAAGCTACCTATATCCTTTACAAATTGATTTAACAAAAGACCAGCGTTATACCATTAGTACTCAATCCAAGACATTGATTCAGCAAGTGAATCAGCCTGTTAAAATTCATGTTTATTTGGGTGGGGAATTGCCAGCACATTATAAAAAATTAGAAATCTCCACTACGCAATTTCTTGAGAAATTACAGCAGTTGAATCCAACATGGATTAGTTGGGAGCAGACGGTGCCTGGTGAAATGTACAAGGATACTGCCTTGTTGAATTTTTATGATAGTTTACAAAAGCAAGGTTTGCCAATAGATCGTTTTCAAAATTCAGCCACCATAACAGATAAAAAACTAGATCAATTATTGGTGCCAGGTTTGTTGATAGAAGTAGAAGGACAAAAACCAATCGCAATTGATTTAAGAAGTAGTAAACAATATTTCAAACCCTACAATGTCATTAAAGACATTCCAGAAATAGATGTAGAAGCGAGCTATAATGCAGCAGAAGCCTTATTGGAATACAAAATTGTCCAAGCTATTTATTTATTGAATAGAACAGTGCGACCTAGTATCGCCTATCTTGTTGGCAATGGAGAGCCTTTGGATTATACGGTGAATGATTTAGGAAAGTCAATCAAAAATCAATACAATTTGGGCGTCTTTGATTTGCAAAAAGGATTCCCAGACCCTTCAAAAATCAACACTTTATTAATTGTAAAACCAACACAACGATTTACAGAATTAGATCAATTAAAAATTGACCAATTTGTTTTAGGCGGAGGGAATGTGATCTGGGCGCTAGATCCTTTGTATGCAGAATATGATAGTTTACGCAATACAGCTGGCGAATACCTGGCTTATGACCGAGGGCTAGGATTGGACGCGCAGTTGTTTAAATATGGCGTAAGGGTGAATCCTAATTTAGTTCAAGACTTAAATTGTGTAAAGCTGCCCATGGTAGTGGGTGTCGATGCAGCAGGAGCGCCCATTATACAAAGGGTGCCTTGGCCTTATTATCCATTTGTACAAGCAGGATCCGAACACCCAATGGTGCAAAATATGGACAGGGTACTGACCGCTTTTCCGGCAAGTATAGATACAGTGCGCGCAATAGGCATCACTAAAACAATTTTATTGACTACCGATACCACAAGTAGGATTATTAGTAGTCCAACCATGATCCAAATCAATAGTGGTCAGCAGGAGGGCGCTTTGGCAAGTTTCACTCAACAACATATCCCTGTTGCAGTTTTATTGGAAGGGTCATTCAAATCTGCTTTTAGCGGTAGGCTCACAAAAGCTTTGATGGACTCGGTTCAAATGGCTACAGGTAAAGCGTTTAAAGCTTCGGGAGATAAGCCGGCAAAACAGATAGTGCTTGCTGATGCTAATTTAATGACCAATTTTGTAGACCCGCAAAAAGGCCCTTTACCGATGGGAGTGATACCTTATGAAGCAATTCAATTTGCCAACAATGTCTTTTTTCAAAATGCCATAGCCTATTTAAATGAGCCAGTGCGCTTATTGGAAGCGCGTAAAAAAAATCTAGTATTAAGGCAGTTAGATCCAGGGAAAGTGGCAGCCAACAGAAGATGGATACAATTGTTTTTATTGGGTGCTCCTTTATTTTTATTGGGTATAGGCTACTGGGGCTGGCATTATTACCGTCAATCTCGATTTGTCGAATCTAAATCATAGCTTATCTTTACGGCATGACAACAGATCAAATTGTATATGCCGTATTTGGGGTAGTCGTTGTGACTGCGTTAATACTAGACTTAGGGTTTCTTAGTAAAAAAAACACCACCATCACCATTCGTCAAGCACTTAAACAAACATTTATTTGGGTGATGCTTGCTTTGGGATTTTTTGTTTTCATGTGGGTAGAAGAAGGCCAGAAATTAGCATTTGAATATTTAAGCGGATACTTAATGGAGTGGAGTTTAAGTATTGACAATATTTTTGTTTTTATTTTAATTTTTGATGCCTTCAAAGTAAAAGAACAACATATTTCAAGGGCTTTATTAATAGGTATTTTAATAGCGATAGTCTTTAGGGTCATCTTTATCACAGTAGGTGTGGCATTGGTTGCCAAGTTCGCTTGGATTTTATACCTATTTGGCGTGTTTTTATTGTACACCGGATACAAGATGTTTACAGCGAGTGAGGATGAAGCATTTGATCCACACAATTCAAAAATTTACCATTTCTTAAAAAAGTTTTTACCAATCACCAACGAAGATGGGAATGGAAAATTCATGATGCGTATTGGTGGAAAACCAATGTACACAAGCCTTTTCGTGGTGGTCGTATTATTGGCTGCAATTGATTTAGTATTTGCATTGGATTCTATTCCTGCAGTGATGGGTATTTCTATGAGTAGTTTAGTGATTTACACTTCTAATATTTTTGCCATACTTGGTCTGCGTTCTTTATTCTTTTTACTAAGAGGTGCAGTGAATGAGTTTGAGCATTTACAGCAAGGTATTGCAATCGTATTAATTTTCATTGGCGTTAAAATGCTAGGTGAACATTATATCAATATGGTCATGGATAAAAACACACAAGTGCTTTTGTCTTTACTAGTGATTGTGTTCTCCATTACAGGATCTATTTTATATTCTATCTTCTCAAATCGTCAAAAGAACCTTCCAAAGGACTTCAAGGACAATACTCTTTAATATATGAATCTACAGATGAATGGGAAAAAAGTAGCTGCATTGATCATTGCCATTATCGCAATCGATCAGTTGCTAAAGTTTTATATCAAATTGAATTTTTTCTTGGGAGAAGAACATCAAGTGATGGGTTCTTGGTTCAGGTTGCATTTTGTAGAAAACGAGGGCATGGCCTGGGGCTTGAAATTTGGAGGAGGGTTTGGTAAGATTGCCTTAACCTTGTTTAGATTGATTGCAGTAATTTGGGGCACATTTTTGATTAAAGGATTTATACAAAAGCAATACCATAATGGATTTATCATTTGTTCGGCACTCATTTATGCTGGTGCATTGGGGAATTTAATTGATAGTATGTTTTACGGGCTACTTTTTGATGCGAGTATTCCCTATACGACCATGGTCGCTCAGTTTTTGCCGGAAGGAGGCGGTTATGCTAGTTTCCTACATGGCAAAGTGGTGGATATGTTCTATTTCCCAATCATCACAGATGCGCAATTCCCTAATTGGGTCCCAATTTGGGGTGGAGAATCCTTTGAATTCTTCCGTCCAGTCTTCAATTTTGCCGATATGGCCATCAGTTCGGGGGTGATCGCTTTATTTGTATTTCAAAGCAAGTTTTTCCCTTCCGAAGAGCAAGCATAATTTCGTTTCCTTTTTTGAGCGCTTATTCGTACCTTCATGGCCTAAAAATCAGATAGGACAAGCGTTTTATGAGTAATCAATATCCAGAATTCAGTGGCTTACATTTGCCAACAATAGAGGCGGAAATTTTAGCAGCTTGGAAAAAAGAACAAGCATTTGAACAATCCGTTCAATTAAGAGAAGGTAAAACACCGTTCGTGTTTTATGAAGGTCCTCCAAGCGCCAACGGGATGCCTGGTATTCACCACGTTATTTCAAGAACTTTAAAGGACATGGTTTGTCGTTATAAAACCATGCAGGGTTTTCAAGTAAAGCGTAAGGGTGGATGGGATACCCATGGTTTGCCAGTAGAATTAGGTGTTGAAAAAGAATTAGGAATTACTAAAGAAGATATAGGAAAGACAATATCCGTAGAAGACTACAACAAAAAGTGTAGAGAAGCCGTATTGCGTTATAAAAAAGAGTGGGACGATATCACCAATAAAATGGGCTATTGGGTGGACTTAAACAATCCATACATCACTTTTGAAAACAATTATATAGAAACATTATGGTGGATATTAAGTACCCTTTATAAAAAAGGATACCTGTATCAAAGTGTAAGCATTCAGCCTTACTCACCAGCAGCAGGCACAGGATTGAGTTCACACGAGTTGAATCAGCCAGGCACTTATAAAGACGTAAAAGACACTTCGGTAGTAGCGATGTTTAAAGCAATTGCTTCTGCAGAAAGCCAATTTATTTTTGATGCTGCAGCTGCGAATGCATTGACCAAGGAAGTGTATTATATGGCTTGGACAACAACCCCATGGACTTTGCCATCTAACTTAGGTTTGACTGTTGGTCCAAATATTGACTATGCTTTAATCGCAACTTACAATCCATACACCGCATTACCAGTCAATGTCATTGTTGCCAAAGCCTTGGTATCAAAGTATTTCAAAGAAGAGGGTTTGAGCTTAACAAGCTTTGCAGAAGGAGATAAAATTTTACCATGGAAAGAACTAGCTACATTTAAAGGGACTCAATTAAACGGATTGCGTTATGAGCAGTTGATGCCTTTTGACGCCAACAATCCTGCAAATATCGAAGGAGATCCATTTAAGATTATCTTAGGAGATTTTGTGACAACAGAGGATGGAACGGGTATTGTACATACTTCGCCAGCTTTTGGTGCAGATGACTATAAGGTAGGACAAAAGAACAATTTAGGAATTATCACATTAGTAGATAGAGAAGGCAAATTCATTGATGGTGTAGGAGAATTCGCTGGAAGATTCGTTAAGAATTACAAAGACGAAAAAGATTTCCAAGATGTTAACGTAGATATTTCTGTGAAATTAAAGAAAGAAAATCGTGCTTTTAAAGTAGAGAAATACGAACACAATTATCCGCATTGTTGGAGAACAGACAAACCTATTTTATATTATCCATTGGATGCATGGTTTATCAAAACGACTGCAGTTAAAGACAGGATGGTAGAATTAAATAAGACCATCAATTGGAAACCAAAGAGTACAGGCGAAGGTCGTTTTGGAAATTGGTTGGAGAATATGGTGGACTGGAATTTATCTAGAAGTAGGTATTGGGGAACGCCGTTACCTATCTGGAGAACAGAAGATGGAACAGAAGAAGTTTGTATTGGATCCATAGACGAATTGACTGCAGGATTTTTAGCAGCAAAAGAAAAAGGATTGAACAAGGATGTGCAATTGCAAATTGTGGACGGCAAATTAGACGTCGATTTACATAAGCCATTCGTAGACCAAATAGAAATTCTAAGTCCATCAGGACAGCCCATGAAGCGTGTGTCTGACTTAGTGGATGTATGGTTTGATTCAGGTGCAATGCCTTATGCACAATGGCATTATCCATTTGAAAACAAAGATTTAATAGAAAAAGGATTGGCCTTCCCAGCAGATTTTATCGCAGAGGGTGTGGATCAAACAAGAGGCTGGTTCTATACATTGCACGCGTTGGGCGTATTGCTATTTGATAAAGTGGCTTACAAGGCCGTGGTGAGTAATGGACTGGTGTTAGATAAGAACGGCAACAAAATGAGTAAGCGTTTAGGCAACGTGGTGAATCCATTTGAAACTTTAGAAACCTATGGTGCAGATGCGACAAGATGGTATTTGGTAACCAACGCTTCTCCTTGGGATAATTTAAAATTTGATTTATCAGGGATACAAGAAGTGCAAAGAAAATTCTTTGGCACATTGTACAATACCTATCAATTTTTTGTATTGTATGCCAATGTGGATGGATTCAAATTTGAACAAAATTATATTCCAGTAAAAGATCGCCCAGAGATTGATCGTTGGGTCATTTCTTCATTAAATAGTTTAGTACAAACTGTGACGGTAGCGATGGATGACTTTGAGCCAACCATTGCTGGACGTGCGATTGAGACATTCGTAGACGAACATTTAAGTAACTGGTATGTGCGTTTATGTAGAAGACGATTCTGGAAAGGTACGTATACAGAGGATAAAATTTCGGCTTACCAAACTTTATATGAATGTATAGAGACGATTGCAAGATTGATGGCGCCAATTGCTCCATTCTTCTGTGATCAATTGTTTAGAAATTTAAATGGCATCACTAAAAAATTCGAAGCAACTTCAATACATCATATTGATTTTCCAAAAGCCGATCCGTCTAAAATGGATGCTGCTTTAGAAACAAGAATGCAATTGGCACAGGATATTTGTTCTTTGGTTTTATCTATACGTAAAAAGGTAAATATCAAAGTTAGACAGCCATTACAAAAAATATTAATACCTGTTTTAGACCCTGCAATGAAATTGGCCATTGAGCAAATGGAGGAATTAATTCTTGCAGAAGTAAACGTGAAAGAAATTAATTATATCACCGAGACGGAGGGTGTGATTAGTAAGAAGCTAAAACCGAACTTTAAATTATTGGGTGCTAAATTGGGTACGAAGATGAAGCAGGCTTCGGCGGTGATTGCGGAATTGAGTCAACAGGCAATTTCCGAGTTGGAGCGCAATGGAAGCCTTCAAATTGAGGTGGATGGAACATCTATCGCATTGTTAATCAATGAGGTAGATATAATTGCAGAAGATATTCCAGGTTGGAGTGTGGCGGTAAAGGGCAATTTGACAGTTGCATTGGATATTAGCCTATCTGAAGCCCTTTTAAAGGAAGGAAATGCTCGAGAATTGGTAAATAGGGTCCAAAACATTAGAAAAGAGGCCAATTTTGAGCTCACAGACAAGATTTTACTCCAAATTGTGGATAACCCTAATATGAAAGATTCCATTAATGAATTTTCAGCCTATATTTGCCGCGAAATATTGGCGACTCAGATTGATTGGGTCTCTAGTCTTGAAGAAGGCGTTGATATTGAAATAAATGAACAAAAACTAAGGATTTTAGTTAGACAAAAAGGATAATTATGGCTACAAAAAAACCAGCACCTAAGAAAGCGGCTCCAGCAAAAAAAGCAGCGCCAGCAAAAAAAGCGGCACCTGCGAAAAAAGCGGCTCCTGCAAAAAAAGCAGCGCCAGCGAAAAAAGCGGCTCCAGCAAAAAAGGCAGCTCCGGTAAAAAAAGCAGCACCTGCTAAGAAAGCAGCGCCAGCGAAAAAAGCGGCTCCTGTTAAAAAAGTAGCAGCACCTGCAAAGAAAGCAGCCCCTGTTAAAAAGGTGGTAGCGCCCGCAAAAAAAGCGGCTCCAGCAAAAGCGGTACCTGCAAAGAAAGCAGCCCCTGTTAAAAAGGTGGTAGCGCCTGCAAAAAAAGCGGCTCCTGTTAAAGTAGCTCCAGCAAAAGCACCTGCGAAAGTGGTAGCAGCGCCAGCAAAAAAAGCGGCTCCGGTAAAAGCCCCTGTTAAGCCAGTTGCGAAAGCACCAGTGAAACCAGTGGTGGCACCAAAGCCAGTTGAAAAATATGTACCTCCTGCAAAGCCAGTTCCTGTAATCCCTACGCCACCGGTTAAACCAGTGCGTAAGGCAGCAGAACCAATCAAGGATATTAAAGTACCAAAGATCAATGCCAAGAGCAGTGTCCCTTATCAGCCAGGGTATGTACCAATGGAGAAGAGAAAGGAAGTAGAAAGATCAACAGAGACTTTAGTAAAATATTCTGATGCTGAATTAGCAGAGTTTAGAGATTTGATTTCTAAGAAATTAGATGCAGCTAAGAAAGAATTAGTCTACTTACAAGGCTTAATCACTCGTAAGGATGAAATGGGTGGCGACAATGACGACGCTAGATACATGACGATGGAAGATGGTAGTGTGAGCATGGAAAGAGAGCAAATGGGTCAAATGGCTAGCCGTCAAATCACATTCATTGACCACTTAGAGAAAGCTTTAATGCGTATCGAAAACAAAACCTACGGTATTTGTAGAGTAACAGGTCGCTTGATCGACAAAGCGCGTTTACGTGCTGTGCCGCATGCTACTTTAAGCTTAGAAGCAAAATTAGGCTACGTTAAAAATAGCAGCGAACAATAATAATTTAAGTGAGCCAATTGCTTTAGTTGTGATATTAAAAAACCCGATCATCGATCGGGTTTTTTGTTGGTGAAACTTTTTGAAATTGTAACTAAAGGTTGTAGTAGGACTAGAATTAGTTAGAATCCGGGAAAATAGTAATCAATTTTCAAGCTTGTATTTTTCGATTTATATTTCTTATAATAAAATACAAACTTTTCATTATCATACCAATCATTGTCAATAGTCATATTTATTTTTCCCTTTGGTAAAAAAATAAAATCACCAATTTTACAAGTATCATCTGCATAACCATTGATATTTAATATAACATTTGATGGGCCTGCAGTAATCCATTTAATGGGAACTACAATTGTAGTGTCATTTTGTAGATGATTCAGTACGATTGTGTCTTTTTGTGAGCAACTTGATAGTGTTACTATTATTACAAGGATAAAAAATGGTAAAAAATTATTGTTTTTCATTGGATTTAATTAATCGTGATAAATCTGATTTTTTAGAATCCGGGAATTGAGTATTCGATTGTCAAAGAAGTGTTTTTTGATTTATATTTTTTATATGAAATCCAAAACCTATTAGGATCATATGTTTCGTCAGAAAAAGTAGTATCTATCTTTCCTTTCGGTAAAACTAAATAGCCATATAACTTGCAAGTATCATCTGCATAGCCCTTAATTTTCAAAATAACATTTGTCGGATCTGACGTAATCCATTTAATGGGAACTACAATTGTAGTGTCATTTTGTAGATTATTCAGTACGATTGTGCCTCTCTGTTCGCAACTAGTTAAAAGCAATGCTGTAATTAGCGCAAATAAAAGTATAAAATTATTGTATTTCATTGGATCTAATTAATCGTGATAAATTTGTTTCCTTTCCATCTGGACTTAAATTACTAATTATCCATAATCCTCCATTATCTAATTTTTCATATATTAAAACATGTAACATTCCTGGATATGAAATATAATCAACACCCATAGAATTTAAAGTATGATAAACTGTTAATCCAATCAAATTATTTCTTTGATCCATTTCTTTACTTAGAATTCCTTGACTTGGATTTAATTCATGTGCGTCAGCAAGTCTTTGAGCTAAATCAGGACCTAATGCTTTAGCATTCAATGCAATAAATAATGAATGCCTATAAGCATCTCCCTTGCCATTTAAAGTTGTATTTGGAAATTGAGCTTCTGCGGTTTTATAGGCAATCCGGGCATTTATTAAATATAAAACTTTTTGAACAAAGTTCATTTCGTTATCAAAAATTTTTAATTCTAATTCAGACATTTTAGGCCTGTAATAGTATTTTTCAAAATATTGTAATTCTGCGTCATATAAGTCTTCTGCATAACCTGGTGTACCTGGTCCCGAACCACCCCCTGCGCAGCTATTTATTTTAATGTAAGTCTCATTTGCGATTTGATTGATGGATGTTATTTCACATCCTGTTGAATTTGAACAGGTTTTACCTATATAAGTCCAATCTTGTGATCCATCATTATAAGTAGTCACTAAGTAATTATAAGTACATGTCTCTACAAAACTTTTCTTATTTGGGTTTTTATTTTCTATACTTCCTCCATTTATTTTAGTTCTTTTTTCTGCAGTAAATATCTTTTTACCATTTGCAAATCCTAATTTATTTTGAAACTCATTATGGATAGAAAAAACTGAAATTGTACCAGTAAAATCATTAGTCAAGTTCCCTTTATAAATATTGATATCATTTCGATAATTTCTATTAAATGGGGTTTGTATTAAAACTAAATTCCCGGAATCAATACTCATTCGCCTGGTATTATATAACACTAATAGTTTTTTGTCTTCATTGCTATTGATCGGAACATAAGCGGTTATTAAGCTGTCATTAATTTTGTCAGTAAAAACTAAGTCCCAATTTAAATTATTCATTACGGAATCAATTATTGCAACTTGCAAGGGACTTGCATTTGCTTTTTTTGAAATCATCCATTCAATCGTTTTTTCTTTAATTGCGGATGATTCAATTTGTGTGGTAAATTCTTTTTTACAAGAACTAATTGTGCTAATTAAAAGCAGGTAAATCAAGATTTTTTTCATGACTAACTTTTTTATGGTTTTTAATTTGTCAATAATAATATTGAACAACTCAAATGGAGCTAGTGTGAAATTAGTATTTAGCAATTTCAATAAATTCAGTATTTATACCTAATTTTTTGAAAAGTATGGAAATGCTATTCGAAAAAAGTCTAATAAGTAGATTGAAAATATAAATAGGGCTTATAGGAGAGAAGCATGTTTGGTTTTAAATGTGGCCGTTTTAGGGAATAGTAGATCTGCTACTTATTTCACTTCCTGCATCTCAATCAACTTCTTATAGTAGCCGCCCTGTGCTAGCAAAGTCTCGTGGTTGCCGCGTTCTACGATGCTGCCCTTCTGTAATACAATAATTTCGTCTGCGTGTCGGATGGTGGATAAGCGATGCGCAATCACAATAGAGGTTCTGTTCTGCATCATATTATTTATTGCATCTTGCACTAATCTTTCACTTTCTGTATCTAATGCAGAAGTCGCTTCGTCTAAGATTAAGATTGGAGGATTTTTAAGTACAGCTCTTGCAATGGTTAAACGTTGACGTTCGCCACCGCTTAATTTGCTTCCTCTATCCCCAATCATGGATTGGAAACCACCTTCTTTTTTAATGATAAAATCATAGGCATTGGCAATCTTTGCAGCTGCAATTATTTCCTCCATGCTTGCTTCTGGTTTGCCTAATGCAATATTGGCTGCAATAGTATCATTGAATAAGATAGGTTCTTGTGTTACAATACTGATGAGTTGTCTTAAACTATGTAAACTATAGTCTTTGATATTTTTTCCGTCAATCCATAAATTACCTGTGGTCACATCATGAAATCTTGGTACTAAATCGGCAAGGGTACTCTTTCCTGCACCAGAAGAACCTACCAATGCCACCGTGGTTCCTTTTTTGATGGTTAAATCAATATCATTTAAAATGCTTGCATCTTGATATGCAAATCCCACATGATCAAAATGAATCGTTTCGTTGAATCCATGGATGAATATTGGACGCGCAGCTTCTTCTACGGTATTAGGTGCTTCTAATATTTCATTCAAACGGTCTAGGGTAGCTGTTCCTCTGTTGACGTTGTAAATAGCCTGGGACAAGGCTTTCGCAGGATTGATAATTTGTGAAAATAAAGCTACATAAGTAATGAATGAACCAGGAGATAAGATGTCTCCGCTCAAAACCAACTTACCACCAAACCAAAGTACGCCACATAAAATAGTGACCCCTAAAAATTCAGAGACAGGTGACGCAAGGTCACGACGATTTAAGATTCTATTTTTTAGTGTAAATATATCTTCTACCAATCCGTAAAATTGTCCTTTTACTTTTCCTTCTGCGTTGAATGCTTTGATGATTCTTAATCCAGATAAAGTTTCTTCCATCTGACTTAATATCTCTCCCCATTTTACTTGTGCACTCGTTGTATGTTTTTTTAAGCTACGACCAATACGGCCCACAATAAATCCTGCCAAAGGCAGTAAAACAAATACAAACAAAGTCAGCTTGGCACTAATTAAAAACAAGAAAATTAAAATCCCAATAATAGTTAGTGGCTCTTTAATCAATCCTTCCAATGCGCTTATTACAGAGCTTTCTAATTCAGCAATATCATTGGAGGCCCTACTTAAAATATCTCCTTTTCTTTTTTCTGTAAAATACCCCACTGGCAATTGTAAAATCTTATCGTACAATAACTTGGAGTATTTCTTAGTGACCATATTTCTAATGGGTGCTAAAAAATAGAATGCGAGGTATAAAAATAGATTCTTGAAAAAGATGGAAACAATAATGAATAAACAGATCCATCCCAAGGCATAAGCTTTGCCATTGGTCTTGATAATGTCTTGAAGAAACTGATAAATCACATCTTTGATGTTGGCAGAATCTGTAACTGAAACCGGAGTAAAACTTGCAAAAGCGTTGTTTCCAAAGATAAGGTCTAAGAAAGGGGTCAGCATACCCAATGAAAACAAGCTAAAAAGGATCGATAACAAGATAAATAGACCATACCAGCCCATATAGGTCTTGTATTCCTTGATATAACTTACGATGCGAAAAAATTTCTTCATAATTAAAACTATTCCCTCAGAATAATCAGCAAAGTAACTAATTTTACAGCGAATCAACGACTTTGATTATATGGAAGAGGGTAAAAGACAGAAACAAGTAGCTGGTGCGATTCAAAGCACTATGAATGATATTTTTCTAAAATTGGGCTTGAACCATTTACAAGGCGGGATGATTTCCATCTCCACCGTGAAAGTGACGCCAGATTTATTAGAAGCTAGAATCTATTTGAGTTTATTTCAGGTGGCCGACCAGCAAGCCTGCTTTAAGATGATTGAATCAAAGCAGTGGGATATCAAAAAGCAGCTACAAGAGGCCATGAAGCATCAATTAAGACGTATTCCTGTATTGCATTTTTATTTAGATGACACATTGGATTATGTATTTAAAATGGAAGAGATCTTAAAAAAACTATAAGTTGCATTTTCTATTTGCTTGGCGTTATTTTAGGGGAAAATATTCCTTTCAGGCAATTCAATGGATTGCTTGGGTTAGCGTCTTTGCCATTGCCATTGGAACAGCAGCTTTGCTGACAATACTAAGTGTATCCAATGGGTTTTCAGATATTGTAAAAGGGCTGTATGCCGATTTCTATGCCGACTTGCGTGTAGTGCCTAAAGCAGCCAAATTCATTTCACTCACGCCAGAGCAATTAAGCGACCTGCGGAATATTCCAGGCGTGCGTTATGCCACTGGTGTCGTAGAAAATAAAGCCATCTTAGTGCGCAATGCACAACAAGCTGTTGTGTTTGTAAAAGGAGTAGATGCCAATTATGTGCATATTAATCAAGTCAACCAATATTTAAAACGAGGATCGTTTTCTGTTGGCAATTTGGATTCGCCTAAATTGGTATTAGGTATTGGAGTGGAAGAAAATTTATTACTCTTTAATACGGAGCTTGGAGATAGCCTGGAGCTCATTGCAGTTGGACGTTCTGGCAAATCCTTGCGTTCTTTAGATCAGCTGAACCACTTAGTGGCAGTGCAATCTGGGGCTTTTTCTGTACAACAGGAATTTGACGCAGAATATGTGTTTACATCGAACCAATTCGCCCAATATTTATTTGACTTGGATAGCAATCAATATTCCGGCGTTGAACTGGCGATAGATCTTGAGCAAGAGAGTACAATCAAAGCAGCGATACAGTCCATACTTGGTCCCGATTTTTTAGTACAGAACAAATACCAGCAAAACGCAGATTTGTATAAAATTATGCAAATAGAAAAATGGATCATTTTTGCAATCCTCGCATTGATTATGGTAGTGGCTTCTTTTAATTTGGTAGGGGCTTTAACTATGTTGGTTTTAGAAAAGCAAAAGGACATTCATGTATTGCATGCGATGGGCGCAACGGCAGGAACAATTCAAAAAATATTTCTTAGTTTATCTATTGTGATGTCCATGACGGGTGCTTTGATTGGTGGCTTGATTGCATCAGCATTGATTTTTTTACAATCCCAATTTCATTTTATCAAATTACAAGGCGCTAGTTTTGTCATTGACTATTACCCTGTAAAAGCAGTGTGGACAGATTACTTGGCAGTGATTGGATTGGTGATATGTATTGCCATTGTTGCCGGATGGATTCCTGCGCGAAAAGCAGGTGCTAGGGTTTTTGAAAAAATAGGGTA
This sequence comes from Sediminibacterium sp., assembly GCA_017983845.1. GTDB lineage: Bacteria > Bacteroidota > Bacteroidia > Chitinophagales > Chitinophagaceae > Sediminibacterium. The sequence continues at coordinate 152,712 of JAGOAO010000001.1, read as the reverse complement.
GTGTTGGATATTTTAAATAGTGAAATATAGTGGCACAATAAAATCATAAAATAAGATTGAAACAAAAAAGGGAAGCATGCTTCCCTTTTTTTATATGACTTAACTAAATCAATAGCGTAGATTAATAATCTCCTAAAGTCATTTCTAATTGACCTAATGCATTTTCTAATTGTGCATCGTTAGGTGCGATACCATGCCATTCGTGGCCAGTCTCCATAAAGTCAACACCCTTACCCATGGTCGTTTTCATTAAAATTACAATCGGCTTGCCTTGTCCAGTCAATGTTTTTGCGTGTTCAAGAGTAGCAACAATTTCGTCCATATTGTGCCCATCCATATGTAACACAGTCCAATGGAAAGCTTTAAACTTATCTTCTAAATTATCTAGGTTCAATACCTTACTTAATGGTCCGTCAATTTGTTGTCCGTTCACATCCACTGTAGCAATGTAGTTGTCTACTTTATTGTGCGCTGCAAACATAATCGCTTCCCAGTTCTGCCCTTCTTGTAATTCGCCATCGCCATGTAATGAATAAACAATGCGATCGTCGTTATTGTATTTTTTAGCTAGTGCAGCACCAATCGCTACGCTCATGCCTTGTCCTAAAGAACCACTCGCAATACGTATACCAGGCAAATGCTCGTGTGTTGTTGGATGGCCTTGTAAACGAGAATTGATCATTCTAAAAGTAGCCAATTCTTTTACATCAAAATAACCAGATCTTGCTAACACAGAATAAAATACTGGAGAGATATGTCCATTGGATAAAAAGAAAAGGTCTTCCCCTTTTCCATCCATATTAAATGAAGGATCATGCTTTAACACTTTGAAATAAAGCGCCGTTAAAAAATCTGTACAGCCCAATGAGCCACCTGGATGACCACTTTGTTGTGCATGCACCATTCTTACGATATCTCTTCTTACTTGAGATGCTGTTCTATTTAATTCGGCAGTAGACATAATGTTATTTTAACGATATGGACAAAGATAGAAAAATTAGCGCCACAAAAAAAGGTCGGGGAAGAATACCAAGGATTTATTAGCTTTGTCTTCGCAAAACATTGAATTATGTCAGAAGAATTATCAAAAATTAGTACAGAAGCGGAAAATGGCATGAAAAAAGCCATCAATCACTTAGAAATAGAATTATCCAAAATCAGAGCAGGCAAGGCGACTCCGTCCATTTTAGAAGGCGTAAACGTGGATTATTATGGCGCCCCAACACCCATCAGTCAGGTGGCAAACGTGCAAGTGTTGGATGCAAGAACAATTAGTATCCAACCTTGGGAGAAAAACATGTTGGCCCTTATTGAAAGAGCCATTATGGGCGCGAATATTGGTATTACCCCACAGAACGACGGGGTCAATATTCGTTTATTTATGCCTCCATTGACCGAAGAGCGCAGAAAAGAAATGGTGAAAAAAGCAGGTGGTGAAGGAGAGCAAAGCAAAGTAGCGATTCGCAATATTAGAAGAGACCATATTGAGCAAGTGAAAAAGTTGCAAAAAGACGGGATGAGTGAAGACATTTGTAAAGGGGCAGAAGAAGTCATACAGGCCTTAACGGATAAGCATATTGCATTTGTCGAAAAACATTTAGAAGCAAAGGAAAAAGAAATCATGACTGTATAATCTGAGTCAAACTGATTTTTTTACCACATACTATTGGCCTTCAATCATTTTATTGAGGGCCTTTTTGTTTTAAAAAAGAAAGGAAATTTATATTGCCCCTATTGACAATATATACGCCTAGCAAAATCACTCCAAGGCAAAGCACTTGCAAAGGGGCCAATGATTCCCCATAGCCAATACCCCATGCCACAGCGACGATTGGGATGCCATAAGTTACCAATGAACCAAACAAAATACCTGCTTTTTTGACTAAATAATAAAAGAGGATGGATGCCATAGAAGTGCCTATCATCCCTAAGACACTACTTGTAATGGTGCTATGAATCACCAATGGGTTTGTAAAATCGTTGTTAAAAAAACCTGTAAAATATAAAACCGCAGCACTAGGTAAGATTAAAAAAGAAAAAGCCACTGAGGCAATTTGAATGGATCCTATTTCCTTTAAATACCTGCCCACGGTATGTACATTGATGCCATACATCATGGTGGCAATAAGCACTAGGCCTGCATAGGAAAGGTGTTCAAAATGCATTTCTTTTCCTGTAAGCATTAAAAACGTTAAACCAATAAATCCAATCAAAATCCCCAAGACTTTGATGGCACTTGTTTGAACCTGATAAAACAAAACGCCTACAATAATTGTAAACAAGGGCGTTAATGAGTTTAAAATACCGGCTAGTGCACTATCTATTCTTGTTTCAGCAATACAAAAAAGGTAGGCTGGAATAAAATTGCCTACTACCCCAGAAACAATGACTAAGCCCATTTTATCCTTGGGTATTTTTCGAAAAGCTTTGATTGCAAATGGGAGTAAAACCAGTCCTGCCGAAAGCATTCTTAAAGAAGCAACTTGGTAGGGTGTAAAAGCCCTAAGGCCTTCTTTCATTAGGATAAAGGAGCTGCCCCATACAATTGATAATAAGGCAAATACAAGCCAATTGGTCCACTTCTGTTGCATCCGTACTGGTTTTGAACAAAGATGCCTCATTTTGGCTAAAAAATGGATAAATATCACTTTCTTTGCAGGGATGAATCAGCATACTAATTATTCGATTAAAGTAGACCAATTTGAAGGTCCATTTGACCTTTTATTGTTCTTTATTGAGCGTGACGAGATGGATATTTACAATATCCAGATTACTAAAATCATTAAAGATTTCTTGGAATTCATCCATGCGCAAGACAAGTTAAATATTGAATTAAGTAGTGAGTTCATTTTATTCGTTTCTACTTTGATGCGTATTAAGGCAAAATTATTGTTGCCAAGAAAAGAGATTGACGCGTCTGGCAATGAAATTGATCCTAGACAAGAATTGATCGACAAAATTTTAGAGTACAAAAAGTACAAAGAAGCTGCCGTTCAAATGGCCGATTTAGAAGCCATGAGGATGTTGATGTTGAAGCGTGGTAATATTCAAAAAGAAATGTCATTGGTAGGTGAAGAAGCAGCAGAAGGAACGGAATTGCAGACGGTGACTTTGTTCAAATTGATGAAAGCTTTTGAGAAAGTGATGACCCGTGTTCAAGATCGTCAAAACAAACCTGTTCATACTGTAGTTCGATACAATTATACCATGGAAGGCAGCAGAACTCATTTGCTTACAATGGTGAAAGAAGGAAAGACAGTGGCATTCGAGAAAGTATTTGACATTTGCGAAGACCGTGTACACGCTTTGTTTTTGTTCTTGTCCATCTTAGAATTAGCGCAACAGAAATACATGAAATTAATGGTAGGCGAAGGACGCAACAACTTTATCATCGAATGGAATGAAAACAGAGAAGATGATTTAGAGCCTGGTTATATCGAGCAAACAGATTCTTACGAAACAAAATTTGACCAAACTTCATTTGCAGACGCGCCTGAAGAAGAAGGTGATTTTGACCCTAGCTTGAACTAAGCTATCCTTCTGTCAAAACAGATTTTCCTAAAAGACTTTTTACTGCATTGGCAATCGCTTGTGCGTCGTAATGACATTCTTGCTGCAATTCTTTTACAGAACCATGTTCAACAATTGCGTCAGGGATACCTAAGATGCGCACTTGGGCTTTATAATTGTGTGCATTCATGAATTCCAACACAGCAGATCCTAATCCGCCCACTACGGTCGCATCTTCCACAGTCACTACTAGTTCATAGTTTTGGAAGACTTCGTGTAATAAAGCTTCGTCAATTGGTTTGACAAAACGCATATCATAATGCGCTGGATCAACACCTTCTGCTCTTAAATTACGAATCGCAGTTTGTGCATTGTTTCCAGGGTGACCAAAAGTCAAAATAGCGACATCCTTACCTTCTTTTAATCTGCGTCCTTGTCCAATTGTAAATTGTTCGAATGGTTTTTTCCAGTCCACCATTACACCCTCACCTCTTGGGTATCGAATGACAAAAGGCAAATCAGTGGATGGCAATTGTGCCGTATACATCATGTTCCTTAATTCTTGCTCGTTCATTGGAGCGGCAATGATTAAATTAGGAATACATCTAAAAAATGCAATATCATAACAACCATGGTGTGTTGGTCCATCTTCTCCAACCAATCCAGCACGGTCTAAGCAAAATACAACAGGTAATTTTTGCAATGCTACATCGTGAATCACTTGGTCATAAGCACGTTGCATGAAAGAAGAATAAATATTACAAAAGGCTTTCACACCCTGTGTTGCAAGGCCTGCACTTAAAGTCACAGCATGCTGTTCGCAAATGCCTACGTCGAATGCGCGGTCTGGCATTGCTTCCATCATAAATTTCATAGAAGATCCGCTAGGCATCGCGGGTGTAACGCCCATGATCATTGGGTTCATCTCGGCCAATTCCACTAGGGTCAATCCAAATACGTCTTGGTATTTTGGTGGCTGAGGTGTTTCAATTTTTTTCTTAATAATTTCTCCAGTCAATTTATCAAACAAGCCTGGGGCATGCCATTTGGTTTGGTCTTTCTCTGCGAGTTCGTATCCTTTGCCTTTGACAGTTAGGATATGTAAAATTTTTGGACCAGGTATTTCTCTTAAGTCTCTTAAAGTATCTACTAAGTTGGTGATATTGTGTCCGTCGATTGGGCCAAAATAGCGCAATTGTAAAGCTTCAAATAAATTGCTGCTTTTGGAAACCATTCCTTTTAAACCTGCTTCCACCTTGGAAGCCATCTCTCTAGTAAAAGTTTTGCCAATAGGCAATTTACCCATCAATTCCCATAACTCGTCTCTAAACTTATTATAGGTTGGGGAAGTGCTGATATCGGTTAAATATTCTTTAAGCGCGCCCACATTTGGGTCGATGCTCATACAGTTGTCGTTCAAAATAATCAACACATCACTATCGGCTACTCCGGCATGGTTCATGGCTTCGAAAGCCATCCCTGCCGTCATGGAGCCATCTCCAATAATGGCTACTGATTTCCTGTTTTCGCCTTTGTATTTGGCTGCCATAGACATACCCAATGCGGCAGAAATAGAAGTAGATGAGTGTCCAACGCCAAAAGTGTCATAAGGGCTCTCGCTCCTCTTTGGAAAACCACTTAATCCATTGTATTTTCTGTTCGTTACAAAAGCATCACGACGACCGGTTAAAATCTTATGTCCATAGGCTTGATGCCCTACATCCCACACTAATTGATCGTAAGGTGTGTTGTATACGTAATGCAATGCTACGCTGAGTTCTACGACGCCAAGGCTGGCAGCAAAATGGCCCCCATGCACACTGACAATATCAATGATATATTGACGTAATTCGTCGCATACCTGATGTAATTTTTCCCTTGAGACTTTTTTTAGGTCATCAGGGTTGTCAATGTTTTTTAATAATGGTCCGGCCTCAATCAGCATGTTCAATTTTTAGTAATGTAAATGTAAGTTATTAACAGAAATATGAGTCAAAAGTTCAATGTTATTTGCACTTGCCGATGAAACTACAATTTGACCATTAATCCAATAATCAAACCCAATATCGTTGATTTGAGTTTAAATTTGAATAGTGAAAAAACATCAATCAATTTATTGGATCTGTCAAATAGGAGGCTGGATGACCTATGGGTTTACTATCATTTTTTTCTCTTATATGCTAGAGAAAAAGTTAAACCCTGTCTTTTACCCACGTTTATTGGTAAATATATTGATTGGTATTATTCTTACCCATTTGTTTAGAAAAGCAATGCTTGCTTTTGCTTTGCACCCCCCTATGCCTAAATTTAAGTGGTGGAAATTATTACTGTTGTTATTGACTTTTGCGAGCCTGTATAGTTTTTTTACGAGTTATACTGTAGAGATGCTTAAACTATATGACGCGACAAAAAAAGTGAGTATAGAAAAACGTTTTTTAATTAGTCTTGTTATTGATACGCCGATTATTTTTGTATGGTTGTCTATTTATATTCTTTGGCATTATATCGAATTCACTAATTCAGAAGCTATTCAAAAAATTAAATTAGAAAGTTTAATTAAAGAATTGCAATTAAAGACGATTAAGTCTCAAATGAATCCTCATTTTATTTTCAATGCCTTGAATAGCATTAGAGCCTTAGTAGACGAGGATCCCCAAAGAGCCAGACAAGCCATTACAGAGTTGAGTAATATCCTTAGAAGTAGTATACAAGCAGACCAAGCCGAAGTAACAAGTTTAGAAAAAGAGTTGAATATTGTGAAGGACTATCTTGCGCTGGAGTACATTCGATTTGCAGATCGTTTAGTGGTGGAATACGAAATTGAGGCAGCAACTTTGAGCAATCAAATGCCGCCTATGATGTTGCAAACATTGGTTGAAAATGCAATCAAGCATGGGTTGAGTAAACAACCAGGTAATTGCTTGATAAAAATAGTATCAAAATTTGAGGAGGGCAAGCATTTGTTGATGGTACAAAATACGGGGGTGTTGGATAAAGAAATGGGACAGGATGGATTTGGGTTACAGAGTACTAAAAACAGATTGAATATTTTATACCGTGGCAATGCCGTATTTGATATTTACCAAAGCCAGCCTACACAAGTGACAGCAAAATTAATTATACCTATCGCCTAATAGCATAAAACTGGAAACATGCCAATAAAAGCAATTATCATCGATGACGAAAGATTAGCCCGTAATGAATTAAAAAAATTACTGGAGCAGCATCCAGATATTAATATAATTGACGAAGCAAGTAATGTGGATGAAGCCATCGAGAAGATTGACTTATCAAGACCAGACCTTATTTTTTTAGACATTCAAATGCCAGGCAAAACCGGCTTTGATTTACTCGCCGAAATCGAGAAATCTCCTCGAGTTATTTTTACAACCGCTTATGATGAATTTGCCTTAAAAGCCTTTGAAGTAAACGCTTTGGATTATTTATTAAAACCAATTGATCCAAAAAGATTGGCAGATGCCATTCAGAAATTACAAACAGAAATGGCCTTAGAGCAAGCAAGTTTGTTAGGTGTAAATAGAGGTCCACTAACAGAGATAGATCAAGTATTTGTAAAAGATGGGGAGCGTTGTTGGTTTGTTAAATTAGCTGAAATCAGGTTGTTTGAAAGTGTGGGTAATTATGCGAAAGTATATTTCTCTACCAATAAACCTTTGATCTTAAAATCATTGAATGCGCTAGAAGAAAGATTAGATGATCGCGTCTTTTTCAGAGCCAATAGAAAACACATTATCAACCTACATTGGATTGAAAAAATTGAACCTTACTTTAATGGAGGTTTGTTGGTAGAATTAAAAGGAGGGGAGAAGATTGAAATCAGTAGACGCCAAACGGTGAAGTTCAAGGAAATGATGAGCTTCTAACTAAAAGGAGTAAAAACTTAATTCAAGCTATGAATTGCGTCTGCAATCAATTGGATTAAACTTGGGTCTTTTTCAACCGCATTGCCTATTACAATAATATCCGCACCTGCTTTGCAATTTTCAATGGCTTTTTCAGGTGTTGTGATTCCGCCCCCTACAATCAAGGGTGTTTGGGTATGCTTAGCCACTTGTTGAATCATACTCGCAGGAATGGCATTTTTAGCACCGCTGCCTGCATCCATATAAGTCAACTTTAAGCCTAGCATTTCACCTGCCATGGCAGTACAAGCTGCAATATCATTCTTATTAGCTGGGATAGGGTTGGTATTAGAGATATAAGAAACAGTCGTTGGCGTTCCTCCGTCTATCAACATATATCCTACAGGAATAATTTCCAATCCACTTTGCTTTACAAAAGGAGCACTGATCACGTGTTGCCCAATCAATAATTCTGGATTTCGTCCAGAAATTAAAGACAGGTATAACAATGCGTCCGCTTTTGGGGTAATCTGATCAGGAGATCCAGGAAAAAGCACCACAGGAATAGTACAGTGTGCTTTGATTTGGGCAACCATTTGGTCCAATGTATCTGTGACCACTAAGCTTCCTCCTACAAAAATATAGTCCACTTTGGATTGGACAGCAAGATCAATCGTCTTCTGTAAACCAACGGTATCAAGCTTGTCGGGGTCAATTAAGACTGCGAATGCTTTTTGTTGTTGCTTTTTTTTGTCTAGGATACTTTGATATACTTGCTGCTTCATCTTTTGCAAAATTATCAATTTTACGCATACAATCCCCCCGAACTCCATTTATTACAAAAAATAATTATAAATCAAGGTTTTTTTTCTTAAGAAACTAACATGGTCTGGGGATAAATCACGCAAATCAACTGGAGTGTAGGGTTTGGAATTGTTCAGATAGATTTTCCACAGCTGTTGATATTTCAGTGGACAAAGTATCAACAGACTAAGATATTTTCGTCTACCCGTTAAGGTTTTTGAAACTGAAGCGGGAGTTCCCCGAATTACTATAAAAAATTGAATAAGACCATGGCTAACCCAAAAACAAAAAAAGGCTTAGAATTTAAGCGCAGATTCACGATCGACGGTGTGAGTCCATTTGAACAATTCGAGTACGATTACAGAGACAGTGTAATCAAAAATCCAAACGGAGAGAAAGTGTTCGAAATGACGAATGTAGAAGTTCCAAAACAATGGAGCCAAATTGCAACGGATATCCTTGCACAAAAGTATTTCAGAAAAGCAGGTGTTCCTCAAGCCGATGGTTCATTGGGTAGAGAAACAACGGTGAAGCAAGTAGCACACCGTATGGCCAATTGTTGGAGAGTATGGGGAGAGCGTTATGGCTATTTCGCGACTGCAAATGATGCACAAGTATTTTACGAAGAATTAGTATATAGTATTTTAAACCAAGCTTGTGTGCCTAACTCGCCACAATGGTTTAACACTGGGTTACACGAGAGCTATGGTATTACTGGTGGCGCACAAGGACACTATTATGTAGATCCTAAGGATAAGCAATTGAAAAGGTCTACAAGTGCTTACGAGCGTCCACAACCACACGCATGTTTTATCTTGAGTGTGAGCGATGATTTAGTAAACGAGGGTGGTATCATGGACTTATGGACAAGAGAAGCTAGAATTTTCAAATACGGTTCTGGTGTAGGTACGAACTTCTCTCAAATTCGTGGAGCAAACGAAAAATTATCTGGTGGTGGTTCTTCAAGTGGCTTGATGAGCTTCTTGAAAATTGGTGACCGCGCCGCTGGTGCAATCAAATCTGGTGGTACAACACGTCGTGCTGCTAAAATGGTTTGTCTAGATTTAGATCACCCAGAAATTTTAGAATTCATCAACTGGAAAGTACAGGAAGAAGATAAGGTAGCTGCATTGGTAGCTGCAGGATATGATAACGGATATGAAGGAGAAGCGTATGCAACTGTTTCAGGTCAAAACTCAAACAACTCTGTTCGTATTCCAAATAGCTTCTTTAAAGCATTGTCTGAAGATGGCAACTGGGATTTAATCGCGCGTACCGATGGTCGTGTAATGAAGTCAGTTCCAGCAAGAGAAGTGTGGGAGCAAATTGCAAATGCTGCATGGCGTTGTGCGGATCCTGGTACACAATATGACACTACCATCAACGAATGGCATACTTGTCCTCAAGGTGGCCGTATCAATGCATCTAACCCATGTTCTGAGTACATGTTCTTAGACAACACAGCATGTAACTTGGCTTCTATTAACTTGAGAAAATTCTTTGACGAGTCTGATAACTCATTCGACGTTGAAGGTTTTGAATATACTACAAGATTATGGCAGACTGTTTTAGAAGTATCTATTTTAATGGCGCAGTTCCCTTCTAGAGAAGTTGCACAATTATCTTATGACTATAGAACTACAGGTTTAGGTTTTGCCAACTTAGGTTCTATGTTAATGGTAAGTGGTATTGCTTATGACAGTGAAGAAGCACGTGGTATTGCCGGTGCAATTTCTGCGATCATGACAGGTATTGCTTACAAAACATCTGCAGAGATGGCTTCATTCTTAGGCACATTTGATAAATATCAAGAGAATAAGGAAGACATGTTACGTGTAATGCGTAACCACCGTGCGGCTGCTTATGATGCAGAAGATGCTTATGTAGGTATAGAAATCAAGCCACAAGGTATCAAGGCACAATTCACACCTGACTACTTATTGAAAGCGGCTACCAAAGCTTGGGATGACGCAGTTCAATTAGGTGAAAAATATGGTTACAGAAACGCACAGACAACTGTAATTGCTCCAACTGGAACCATTGGTTTAGTAATGGATTGCGATACAACAGGTGTTGAGCCAGATTTCGCATTGGTGAAGTTCAAGAAATTATCTGGTGGTGGATACTTTAAAATCATCAACCAGTCTGTTCCACAAGCATTAAAGAATTTAAAATATACACCTGCACAGGTAGACGCAATCGTCAACTTTGCAGTAGGTCATGCAAGCTTCGAAGGTGCTCCTTATATCAATAACAAAAGCTTATTGGCGAAAGGTTTCACACAAGAAGAAATTGACAAATTAAATGGCGCAGCAAAATCTGCATTTGAAATTGGATTCATCTTTAACCGTTTCACTTTAGGTGATGCTTGTTTAACAAGATTAGGATTCAAGGAAGAAGTATTTGCAGATTGGAGCTTTAACTTATTAGAATCTTTAGGATTCACTGAAGACGAAATTGATGCAGCGAACGATTATGTTTGCGGTACCATGACAGTGGAAGGTGCGCCTGAATTAAAAGATGAGCATTTATCAGTATTTGATTGTGCAAATAAAAATGGTAAAAAAGGGGTTAGATATATCCACGCACACGGTCATATTAGAATGATGGCAGCATGTCAACCATTCTTATCTGGTGCGATTTCTAAAACAATCAATTTACCACATGAAGCAACTGTTGAAGAAATTGCAGATTGTTATTTAATGAGCTGGCAGTTAGGTTTAAAAGCAAATGCTTTATACCGCGACGGATCTAAATTGAGCCAACCATTGAGTACTAAATCTGATAAAAAGAAAAAAGCAGACGGCGCAGAAGCAGAAGCTACAGAAGAGGCAACCGCTTCTCAAATGGTAGACTTAGGCAACTTAACTGTGGATGAATTATTAGAAGAAGTACAAAAGCGTATGGCGACTTCTACTGACACGAAGTTCAAGCGTCAATTGTCTCGTATTGTTGAGCGCAAATCTTTGCCAGCGAAGCGTCGTGGATTTACACAAAAAGCTAGAATTGGCGGTCAAGTATTGTTCTTAAGAACTGGAGAATATGCAGATGGTACAGTTGGTGAATTGTTCATTGACTTAGCAAAAGAAGGATCTACATTACGTAGCTTAATGAACTGCTTCGCGATCTCTATCTCTGTTGGTTTACAATATGGTGTGCCATTAGAAGAGTTCGTAGACAAATTTGTATTCACGAAATTTGAACCATCAGGAATGGTGGATCATCCAAATATTAAGACAACTACATCTATTGTAGACTTTATCTTCCGCGCCTTGGCATACGAATACTTAGGCAGAACAGATTTAGTACATGTATTAGACAAGCCTACAGTAGAGAACTTGGGAGAGGAGGGAGACATTACCCTTGTGGGAAAGCCTGAATTGAGTAGCATTCGCGTAACAGCACCTGCTACTCCAGCTCCAGCTGCAAAAGCAAACGTAGCAGCAGCGGTGAATGAAGGTGGTTCAATGGACAATGTCACTGCAGCAGCAAAGAGTATGCAAAGCGATGCGCCAGCATGTAGCACTTGTGGACATATCACTATTCGTAGCGGTACTTGTTACAAATGTTTGAACTGTGGAACTTCTATGGGTTGCAGTTAGATTTCTCGGCCCTTTCTTTGAAAAGTAGGGCCTCGAAACCATAACCTCTTATGATTTTTCAATGCCACCCCATAAACGGGTGGCATTGTTGTTTTTATTAAGTAGGCATGTTGTTTTTTTTGTCCAAAACATTCATGTAAAAAATAACCAACCATACATAAAATCAAGTAAATTCATAGTTCAAATTATCACTAGAAAAACGATTGTCTTATGTCTGATTTTCAAGTTAAAGTAGCACCAAAAACCTATGACGCAGTCATAGTAGGTTCTGGTGCTGGTGGCGGAATGGCGGCTTATGTTTTAGCCAAAGCAGGTTTGAAAGTGTGCTTACTAGAAGCAGGTCCAGATTTTGATCCTGCTAAGCATTCTGCACAATTAAAAAATCCATGGGATTCACCTCGTCGTGGAGCAAGCTCAAAATACCGTCCCTTTGGAGAATTTGATGGTTGTTTTTGGGGATGGGAAATCGATGGAGAACCTTATACACAAACAAAAGGATCCGATCATTTTGATTGGTGGAGAGCAAGAATGGTGGGCGGACGTACCAACCACTGGGGACGTATCTCTTTAAGATTTGGTCCTCGAGATTTTAAAAGAAAAAGTATTGACGGCTTAGGGGATGATTGGCCAATCGGTTATGAAGACGTAAAGCCTTACTATGATAAAATAGATAGATTAATTGGTGTGTACGGAACGAACGAAGGTTTGGAGAACGATCCAGATGGTATCTTTTTGCCACCACCCAAACCTCGTTTACATGAATTGATGTTTAAGAAAGCAGCAACTGGAATTAATATTCCCGTGATCCCTTCTCGTTTATCTATTCTAACAAAAAAAATCAACGACGAGCGTGGTGCTTGTTTTTATTGTGGTCAATGTAATCGTTCTTGTAAAGTGTATGGTGACTTTTCTTCATCATCTGTCTTGGTAAAACCGGCTGTGATGACAGGGAATGTGGATCTAATCACTGGGGCAATGGCACGTGAAGTATTGACAGATAGTGAAGGAAAAGCAAAAGGAATTTCTTATGTCAACAAAACTGATAAACAAGAATACCAGATCAATGCCAAAATAGTGATCCTTGGTGCAAGTACTTGTGAGACTGCGCGTTTATTGTTGAATTCAAAATCACAAAAACATCCAAACGGATTGGCAAATAGTTCTGGTGTAGTGGGGCACTACTTACATGATTCAACAGGTGCTGCATTGGGTGGCGTGATACCAAATTTAATGGGCCGTAAGCGTTACAACGAAGATGGCGTAGGCGGCATGCACGTGTATACACCATGGTGGTTGGATAATAAAAAATTAGATTTCCCACGTGGTTATCATATTGAATATTGGGGTGGAATGAGTCAGCCTAATTATGGTTTTGGAATGGGCATGCAAGGATTAAACGGCAAGTTCCAAGTCAATGGTAAAACAAAAGAAGAAGGCGGGTATGGTAGTTCATTAAAAGAAGACGTTCGTTTCTTCTACGGTGCTAGCGTGGGTATGGGTGGCCGTGGAGAAGCAGTGCCACGTTTCGAAAATCATTGTAAGATCGATCCGGATGTAGTAGACAAATATGGTATTCCTGTATTGAATTTTGATTGTAAGAATTCAGAATATGAAATCAATCAAGCCAAGCACATGAAAGAAACTTTCCGTGAAATCATGCACGAAATGGGTGCAGTGATTACATGGGGCGACCAAGATGATGCAAGCAATAAATATGGCTTATCAAATCCGGGTAATATCATTCACGAAGCTGGAACAGTGCGTATGGGTAATGATAAAAAGACATCGCCTTTGAATGCATGGGGACAAGCACATGATTGTAAAAACTTATTCTGTGTAGATGGCTCTGTGTTTACGTCTCAGGCGGATAAGAATATCACGTGGACTATCTTGGCATTATCGATGCGTACATCGGAATACATTTTGGATCAGTTACAGAAGCAAAATCTATAACTGTAATTGTTGAAATTTATTAATTAAATGATTTTGTTAAACTAAATATTATGGACAGAAGAAAATCCATTAAGGCGTTGATTCTTGGCACAGTTACAGCTAGCGTTGTATTGGATGCTTGTAAGAGTGAGAAGACAACGGTGACGGAATATAATTTGGAAGACCGCATGCAGGAAGAGAAGGATTATTTGGTAAAAGTAAATGCCGAACCTAAATTCTTTGACGAGCATGAAATGGCGACCATCACGGTGTTGGGGGATATCATCATGCCAAAAGATGAAGCTAGTGGTTCTGCCTCAGAAGCGAAAGTGCCAGAGTTCATTGAGTTCATTGTAAAGGACATGCCTGAGCACCAAGTGCCAGTTAGAGGAGGATTGAGATGGTTGGATTTGCATACCTATAATAAGCATGGTAAATCTTTTGTGAGCTGCACACACGCGCAACAAATAGGAATCGTAGACGAGATTGCTTATCCAAAAAAAGCGAAACCAGAAGTAGCACAAGGGGTGAGCTTCTTTAATAAAATGAGAGACTTAGTAACGACTGGTTATTATACTTCCGAAATTGGTGTGAAAGACCTTGGCTATATGGGTAATGTGCCAAATCAATGGCAGGGCGTACCGGATGATGTGTTGAAACATCATGGACTCGCTTATACAGAGAAAGAGCTCAAAGAATGTATTTAGCAACTAATAAATGAGAAATTATACCTATCCCTAGGCTCTCGGCTCGCAAAGGAATTTACGGGCTTCCATCAGACGCTTGGTCGCGTCTTCTCGTTCGCTACGGAATAGTATATTTTCTCATTATCTTTTTATAAAACAAAGGCCCCAATTATTTGGGGCCTTTGTTTTATTCAGTTCTTTCTAATTTACTTTTTCGATAAGCAAATTCCTGCTCTAAGCAATTGTGCTTCCGGCAGCGATGGCTTCGCTTGGACTCACAAAGAATAATTTTCCAGCAGCGTCTTCGGCCATTAAAATCATCCCTTTGCTTTCGATACCACGCATTTTACGTGGGGCTAGGTTGGCTACAATCGTTACTTGCTTACCTACAATCTCTTCTGGCTTAAAATGCATTGCGATGCCTGATAAGATGGTTCTTTGCTCAAAGCCAAGGTCTACTAATAGTTCTAATAATTTGTCGGCTTTCTCTACTTTTTTAGCTTCAATAATTGTGCCTACACGTAAATCAATCTTGCCAAAATCATCAAATATGATTTCTGGTTTTAAAGCATTGTCTTTTGTATTTTCTACTGCTACTGTATTTTCCATAGTTGTTTTTTTAGCGGCTACATTGGCTTGTAGTTGAGCTAGTTCTGCTTCAATTTCTTCGTTCTCTATCTTCCTAAATAATAATTCAGGAGCACGTAAGGTATAACCCACTTTTAATAAATCAAATCTGCCTGCATTTTCCCAGTCTAACATTTTATCTACCACCTTCATCATAGAACACATTTTCTTTGCAGTAAATGGAATGAATGGTTGTGCAAGGATTGCTAGGTTAGCACATAACTGTAAGCAGCAATGCATTGTATTATCAATGATCTTTTGTGCCTCTGGATTTTGATCTATTGTTTTAGCTACAATCCAAGGCTCTTGCTTTTGCATATATTGGTTACCTTTTCTTGCAAGGTCAATCAATTCAAATTGTGCTTCTCTAAATTTATATTGCTCTAGTAAGTTCGTGATTTTTTCTTTGGATACTTTCACCGCTTCCATCATGCCTTTAAAGCTATCCGTCGCGTTGTCACTTGCGTCTTCTGCAGTAATTAAGTCTGTATGGAATGGAGGTACTTTGCCATTGCATAATTTATGCATCAATACCCAAGTTCTATTCACGAAATTCGCAAAGATGCTTACCAATTCTCCATTCACAGATTCCTGAAAACCTTTCCATGTAAATTCGCTATCTTTAGATTCGGGCGCAATGGAAGTCAAGTAAAAACGTAAGCTATCCGCTAATCCATCTCCACCGTTTTCCTTCTTGATCCACTTGTTAATATAATCATCCATCTCGATGCTCCATCCTCTAGAAGTACTCATTTTGTCTCCTTCTAAATTCATGAACTCATTGGCAGGCACATTCTCTGGTAAGATATGTCCGTTTAATTTTAACATGACAGGGAAGATGATGCAATGGAAAACAATATTGTCTTTGCCAATAAAGTGTACCAATTTAGTATCCTTGTCATTCCAGTATGGAGACCAGTCTTTGTTGTTATTTATAGCCCATTGTTTGGTTGCACTGATATAACCTATTGGTGCATCAAACCATACGTACAATACTTTTCCTTCCCCGCCTTGTACGGGTACTTTAATACCCCAATCCAAATCACGAGTAACCGCTCTTGGCTGTAAACCGCCGTCAATCCAGCTTTTACATTGACCTACCACCGCAGGACGCCAATCATTCGCATGCTCTTTTAATATCCATTCGCGTAAAAAGTCCTCATGTCTATTTAGGGGAAGGTACCAATGTGTTGTCTCTTTTTTGATAGGTGCTTGACCACTTAATGTGCTCACTGGGTTAATCAATTCTTCTGGGCTTAAAGTTTTGCCACATTTTTCACATTGATCCCCATATGCTTCTTTATGACCACAGCTAGGACAAGTGCCCTTGATATAACGATCTGCTAAGAAAGTGTTTGCAGCTTCATCAAAATATTGCTCCGATGTTTTTGTTTCTAAATCACCCTTTGCTTCTAGGTTCTTGAAGAATTCAGAAGCGGTTGCATGGTGCAAAGGATCGCTGGTTCTATGGTAGATGTCAAAGGCAATCCCCAAGTCCTTGAAGTTTTGTTCAATGATGGGATGGTATTTGTCAATAATCGCTTGAGCAGTTGTGCCCTCCTTGGTTGCTTGGATAGGAATGGCAGTGCCATGTTCATCACTTCCGCAAACAAAAACTACATCTCTTTGCTGCGCTTTTAAATAACGTACATAGATGTCGGCTGGTAAATAAGCACCCGCTAAATGGCCAATATGCTTTAAACCATTTGCATAAGGAAGTGCTGCTGTAATCAAATATCTTTTTGGCGTGTTCATTCCTGCAAAAGTACTTAATATTGCGGTATGATTCAACCTCCTCGATTGGCACCTGGGTTCACCATTGGCATTCTTTGTCCAGCTGGCGCGATCCCTATGGAAAAAGTGACTTTTTGTGCGCATATCCTTGAATCCTGGGGTTATCAGGTTCGTATTGGGAACACAGTAGGGACTAAATTTGGTCATTTTTCGGCCTCAGATTCGGATAGACAAAAAGAGCTTCAGTCGATGATGGACGATCCAGAAATTAATACCATCTTATGTGCCCGTGGGGGATATGGATTGAGTAGGATTGTGGCAGGGCTAGATTTTACAAAATTCAAGGCCAATCCAAAATGGGTTATTGGCTTTAGCGATATTACCGTGTTGCATGCTGCATTGCAAAAACAGGGCATACAGAGTATTCATGGGCCAATGGCTGCTGGCTTTGGTAAGGGCGAGCAAGGGCAACCTTATATTGACGCCTTAAGAAAAATGCTAGAGGGGGATGCACAGCCAGTGCAAGCAAAAGCAAACCCAGCCAATTTGTTGGGTAGTGCAAAGGGGGTACTAGTAGGAGGAAATTTATGCCTCATCGCTCATTTAATTGGGAGCGAAAATCAATTAGATACCCAAGGAAAAATTTTATGTATTGAAGACGTAGGTGAATATCATTACAATGTAGATCGCATGCTGATTCAATGTAAAAATGCAGGTTTATTGGATGGATTGGCGGGTCTTGTGGTAGGTGGATTTACCGATATGCAGGATGAAGCAACCGCTTTTGGGGAAACCGTTACAGAAATTGTACAACGGCTTACGAAAGGTGCAAATTATCCTATTTGCTTTAATTTCCCATTGAGCCATGAGCTGGACAATATGCCGCTACAGCTAGGAGCAACTTATCGTTTGTCCGTAACTGAAACTGAAGCCCTTTTAACAAAAATCTAAAGCCTTCGATACATTAATACATTAAATTTGTATTCTAAATTGTATCCTATGCTAAAATCATTTTTATCTATTATCGCTTTTGTTTTGGCAGGCCTGCAAGTTGTTGCAGCGCAATCTTATGTTTTATCTGGCATTGAAAAAACAGATAAAGACCAGATGCAATACGAAGTATTGGGAAAAGTGGATGGTCGTTATTGGATTTATAAAAACAATGAGGGTATTGCAACCATTGCGCAGTACAATGACCAAATGCAATTGGTGCAACAAAACGATTTAGCGTTTTTACCCAAAAAATTAAATGCAATAGAATTTATCACTAAGGCCAATAGGGTCTATGCATTCTATCAATTTCAAGTAGCTACAACGGTGTATGCGATGGTGGCGGAATTAGATGAAAAAGCACAATTAGTAGGAACGCCAACTGTGGTAGATACAGCCGAAAAAATTAGACCGGGTGCTGGAAATAAAATATTTAATTTAGTAGAGAGTCAGGATCGTTCCAAACTACTTTTATTTAGTGTCAACACAACGAATCCTACTTCAATCAAAATTAAAACCATGGCATTGAGTACACCTTTTGGTTTATTGAACGAAGCGACTATCAGTATTAATGCACAAAATAAAAAAAGTCATCTTTCTGATTTTGCAATTGACAATAAAGGAAATTTATTCTGTTTAAGAAACGTGGATCAGCCGAAAGCTGCTCCAGTAGTGAGTTTATTGTATATGGCTGCAGACGGATCCGAAGTCATTGAGACACCTATTGTAAACAATAGTTTATTATTGGACGACGTCCGCTTAAAAATAAATAATGCCAATGGTACTGTTTTAGTGAATTCATTTTATGCAACAGAAAAAAAAGGATCCATAGAAGGGATGTATACTTTTGTTTTTGACATTGCTACTAAGTCAAACTTATTAAGCAATGCTAGTCGTTTTACAGATGCGGTAAGAGATGCTGTAACAGACAGAAAAAATTTGAAGACAGCATTAGATGATTTTTATTTCGATCAAGTGCAACCAAATGCGGATGGAGGTTTTACAATTATTGCAGAAGCGGCAAAAACAAGTTCAAATAGAACCGCTTTTTCAAGATGGGATTATTATTGGGGTGGTCCATTTTACAACCCCTTTATTTTTAGTTATTGGAACAGGCCTTTTGGATTTTATCCATGGGCAAGATTCGGCTGGGGCATGATGCGCCCTTGGGGTTTTGGATGGGGTTTCGGCTGGAATAGTTGGATGATGATGTCGCCTTATGCTGGATTTGGCGCGCCTTCTGTAACCTATTCTGCAGGCAAAGTGGCTATTTTAAGTTTTGATGCAAAAGCCAATATTCAATCCGTAAAAACAATTGACAAGCAACAGTCAGACATGAATGTGGATCAATTTATTGGATATGGTCAAATCAATAATGCTGCTGGTACAAACTTTGTATATTATCAAAAGTCAAAAGGGGTGAGACAATTAGTGCATCAACAATTAAATGCATCAGGTACTTTAGTTCAAGGCAATCCAATTGTATTAAAAGAAAAGCAAGTCGAATGGATGCCAAGGTCTTTGAAGCAAGTAGGGGAAAAAGAAGCCATCCTGCCTTATCAGTCAAAAGGCAAATTAGGATTTGCTAAAATCACGATTCAATAATTATGGTATTCTTATTTAAAGACAGGTCGGACATTAACCTACTCTTCTTAGTTGTATTGAGTGTGCTGGTGCATTTTCATTTTTACTTGGAAGCGCCGATTGTCATTGCGAATCAGTCAGATGGCTTGTTGGCCTATTTGTTATTTCATTATATACAACCCTTGCCCCCGCTGGCTTTGATTGTGCTATTTCATTTTATCGTAATTACACAAGCCCTGAGATTGAACATTTTATTGAGCAGATTCAAAATGTTCCAGCAGGTGAGCTATCTGCCTGCTTTCACCTTCGTGTTATTAACAGCTTTGTTCCCATTTTGGGATGCCATTAGTTCCGGTTTAATAGCGAATGCATTGATCATATGGATATTGGTGAAATTGAATCGTTTGTATGATCAAACGCAACCCAAAACGCTTGAATTCAATATTGGATTAATTGTAGGCTTCTCCATATTATTATACGAGCCCATTGCGATATTGATACCGGTGGTGGTATTTGCTTTAGCCATCATTAGGCCTTTTAGATTGGCAGAATGGTTGGTGGTGATTATGGGCATCCTACTGCCTTTTTATTTTGTATTCACTTATGTATTTTTAACAGATTCGGCAGCAGCATTCACTGCGTTTTTACCCAAATTGGATTGGAAAAATCCTTTATCAGGAATAGATCTACAATCGGGTATTTCTTTGATTTTTATAGGGCTGCAATTATTGATTGGCTTGTACTTTTGGCAGGACCAACAAAATCGCTTTATTATTCAAGTTAGAAAGTACTGGGGGGTGATGTTGTTGACCTTATTCCTGACCTTTTTCCAGCCTATTATTTTCTCCACCCAAGCATTATATGCTTCTGCAATCGTTTTGGCCCCTTTGGCTAGCTTTATAAGCTTCTGTTATGCAGGTCCTAAGCAGTTATTGATCCCCAATGTCTTATTTTGGATCTCTGCAGGGCTGATTGTGTATAACCACCTTTTTTAAGTGTAGAATTTTGGCTTTTTAGCAAGGCTTAATTAAGTACCTTTGTAGCTCAATTTTACTCAACTTTTAAGCTCAATACTATGAAATTTGGCGTACTGGTTTTCCCTGGTTCAAACTGTGACAGAGACATGCAAGATGCTTTAGAGAAAGACCTTGGTTTTGAAGTGCAAATGCTATGGCATAAAGATAGTGACTTGTCTCATTTTACCACAGAAGATTGTATTGTATTGCCAGGTGGATTTTCTTACGGCGATTATTTGCGTTGTGGTGCTATTGCAAAATTCAGTCCAATGATGCAGTCGGTGATTGAATTTGCAAACAAAGGTGGAAAAGTCTTGGGTGTTTGTAATGGTTTCCAAATTTTGTGTGAGTCTGGTTTATTGCCAGGCGCTTTATTGCAAAACGCCAACCAGCAATTTATATGCAAGAACGTATTTATTAAATCTGAAAATAGTGGACCATTGCAAATCCCTATTGCACATGGCGAAGGAAGGTATTTCGCAGATGAAGCGACATTGGCAAGTTTAGAAACAAACAACCAAATTATCTTCCGCTACTGCGATGAAAACGGAAAAATTGGTGGTGCTGCTAATCCAAATGGTGCCATTCAAGACATTGCAGGTATTTGCAATGCAGGCAGAAATGTATTTGGTATGATGCCACATCCAGAGCGCGCAACCAATCCAGCATTGAGTAATACAGATGGGGTTCAAGTATTTGAACTTTTAGGTTTGTTGAAAACAGCGGCAGCGATTTAATTTAAAACCAAACAGATGAAAAAAATATTCCTTGCTTTATTCTTGATCATTTTTGCTTTTCAAAGTCAAGCACAAAAATTAGCACCAGTTAAATGGGCCTACCAAGCTGTTAAAACAGGAGACAAGCAATACAATATTATTATCACGGCGAATGTAGATGCGCCATGGCATATCTATTCCCAATTTGTAAAAAAAGGGCCAGTTCCTACTACGGTGCAATTTGCTAAAAATCCACTGGTTGTTTTAAAAGGGACAACTAAAGAAGTTGGAAAGCTAGAAAAGAAATTCGACAAAAATTTTGATGCAGTGATTGGTTCATTTGGCGGTAAAGTACAATTTATACAAGCTGTCACTTTAAAAGTAGCCACTAAGACTAAGTTGACTGGTACCATTGAATACATGGTTTGTAATGAGGAAAGATGTTTGCCTCCTACCAAGCAAGGTTTCGAAGTAGATATTCAATAATTATTGATTCAATCACCATCGCAAAAGGCTGCAAGGCCAATCTTTATCCATGCGTAATTTATTCTTGACATTTATAGCCCTGTTCTTAACTGTGACGCAGTTGAAAGCACAGGCAGACAGCATTGCAAAAGCAACAGCGAAAATCTCAGCTGTCAATGATTCAACTTATTCCATTCAAGTGCATGTTCAAGTACAAGCTGGTTGGAAAATATATGATGCCAATTCGGAAGGAGTGGAAGCGCCTGGTTTAAAATATACTCTTGAAACAGCCATCCCAAAAGCAAAGCCTCAGTATTCTATCGCATCAGTGGAACAAAAAGATCCATTGTTTAATTTGGCAAAATCTTTTTCCGAAGCTTTTGATATTAGAGAGGAATTGGTTATTCATGGTTTTCAACCAGATAGCTTAAAAGGAGTAGTAGTGATGAGTGCAGGAAAGGAGTCTTCTTTTTATGTCATTGAATTGCCCATTGCAATGCCATTAATACATGGACAAAAAAGCAATCAATTCAACATTTTATTGCCAGAGACTGCGCGCATAGCGCCAGCAGATGCATGCGGCGTGAATGCAACAAGCACAAGTGCTGACAGTGGTGCATGGGGCGTTTTCTTTTTAGGATTCTTAGGAGGTTTGATTGCACTCGTTACTCCTTGTGTATTTCCAATGATTCCTGTCACGGTTTCTTTTTTTACCAAAAGATCAAAAACAAGAAAACAAGGTATTCAAAATGGGTTGCTTTATGGGCTGAGCATTTTCTTGATCTATGTATTAGCAAGTGTGCCTTTTCATATTGTTGGAAATGTGCAACCAGAAATTTTCAATAGTATATCTACCAATGCATGGTTGAATATTGCCTTCTTTGCCATCTTTATCTTTTTCTCTATTTCTTTCTTTGGCTATTTTGAAATTAGTTTACCATCAGGCATTGCCAATAAAGCAGATTCGAAAAGTGGATTAGGAAGTTTGGGCGGCATCTTTTTCATGGCCATCACCTTGGCCATTGTTTCCTTTTCTTGTACTGGCCCAATATTAGGCACTTTATTAGTAGGTTCCTTGCAAGGTGGTGCTTGGGCGCTAACACAGGGTATGGCAGGTTTTGGCTTGGCCTTGGCTTTGCCTTTTACCTTATTCGCCATCTTCCCACAATGGTTACAGAGCTTGCCAAAGTCTGGTGGCTGGTTAGATACCGTGAAAAAAGTATTGGCATTTGTAGAACTAGCTTTGGCATTTAAGTTTTTGTCTAACGCAGATTTAGTTCAACATTGGGGAATTTTAAAAAGAGAAGTCTTTATTGGTATATGGATTTTAATAAGCTTAGGATTAAGCGCTTACCTTTTTGGTTTTCTTTTATTACCACATGATGTTAAAGGTGCAAAAATTGCTACCGGAAGAAAAATAATGGGTGGGCTTGCATTAGGTTTCGCCTTGTATTTGGGCGCAGGCTTGATGCCTCAAAATGCGAACAACTTAAAATTATTAAGTGGCTTCCCGCCTCCAACACATTATAGCTTATTTGCAACAGATAGTACAAGTCATGGTTTAAAGGCAGATGTGGTAAATGACTATACCAAAGCATTGGCCATGGCGAAAGCGCAGCAGAAACCAATCTTGATTGATTTTACAGGATGGGCTTGTGTGAATTGTAGAAAAATGGAAGAACAGGTATGGACAGATCCGGCTGTTCAGAGTTTCATTAAGGAAAATTTCATTCTTTTGTCTTTATATGTGGATGATCGCGCAAACCTCCCAGTAGCGGAACGTTTTGTTTACACCACACAGGGCGGACAACAAAAACAAATCAATACAGTAGCAGATTTATGGGCCACATTTGAGACCGAAAATTTCAATCAATCTTCGCAACCTTTGTATGTGGTTTTGAGTCCAGATCAAGTGTTGCAATCTAATCCTATTGGATATACACCAGATATACAAGAATACCTAGCATGGTTACAGTGTAGTGCAAAGAAAAAATAAAGAAGGCCCCAAATGGGGCCTTCTTTATTTTTTGGGGGACGAAATATTTTCAAACTTACATCGTCATTCCTCGCTCGTTCATCATTTTTCTTAGGTTAATTAAACCATAACGCATTCTTCCCAAAGCGGTATTGATACTGCAGTTGGTTAAAGTGGCAATTTCTTTAAAACTTAAATTGGCATAGTGTCTTAACACAATAATTTCTCTTTGTTCGTCTGGCAATAAGTCAACTAATTCTTGAATGTTTTTATGTGTTTGCGCACGCGTCATTTTGTAATCGGCAGAATGATCGGTATGCTTTATCACCTCAAAAATATCCTGGTCGTCGCTTGTCTTAATGACTGGTGTACGTTTTACTTTTCTAAAATGGTCTACACAAAAATTATGTGCAATTCTTAAAGCCCAAGGAAGGAACTTGCCTTCTTCGGCATATTTTCTTTGCTTTAAATTGTCAATGATTTTGATAAAAATTTCTTGGATTAAATCTTCGGCCAAATAGCTGTCTTTTACCATAAATAAAATGGTGTTGAAGATTTTTTCTTGGTAACGATCAATCAAGGCATCGAAAGCATGGTTGTTACCATCTTGAAAAGATTGGATCAATTCGTTGTCTGTCAGTTCAACTACTTTGTTCATGTTTGTTTTTTATAGGTTGTTCTTAGGTTGGTAGTAGGGGCTACCTTTGGATTAGTTTTGGAAAATTACTAGCTTATTGTACCCGAATCGTGATTGTGGGAAACAAGAAATTTGTTTCAAGGATATCCACATTCTTTTATTTAAAATAATATTGGGGGGAACGCAACCAATTAGGCTCCGATAGTGTTATTTTGTAGTATGGCTGTAACTAAGAAAGGGCAAGATAAAAAGGAGCGAGATACGATCGAAGTAGTAGGTGCAAGGGTGCACAACCTAAAGAATGTATCCGTAGAATTTCCAAGGAACCAATTTATTGTGGTAACGGGGGTTTCGGGCAGTGGAAAGTCTTCTTTGACCATTGATACCCTCTTTGCCGAGGGGCAACGGCGCTATGCAGAGAGCTTATCATCCTATGCAAGACAATTCATGTCTAGAATGGGCAAGCCAGACGTAGATTATATCAAGGGTTTGTGCCCGGCTATTGCCATTGAACAAAAAGTAACAACCCGTACCCCAAGAAGTACGGTGGGTAGCATGACAGAGATCTATGAGTACTTGAGGGTCTTATTTGCAAGAATTGGCAAAACCTATTCCCCAATCAGTGGAAATGAAGTGAAAAAGCAGGATGTGCAGGATGTGCTGTCCTTTATTGAAAAAGGGAAGACCGGAGATAAGATGGTGTTGTTGGTTTCATTCAAACAACACGCCAAAAGAGATATCCAAGAGGAATTGAATATCCTCATGCAAAAGGGCTTTGCGCGTATTTATTTAAGAGGGACAAAGACTGCACCTGAAATCATAAGGATTGAAGATGCTTTGAGTTGGACAAAAAAGGAATTGCAGCAAAATTTCAAAGACAAGGAAATCTATATTTTAATAGATCGTGTGGTTGTCAAAGCTTTTGAGGAAGATGATATACACCGTTTGACCGACTCTATTGGTACAGCGTTCTACGAAGGTGAAGGCATTGTGTGGGTAGAGCAGAACGAAACCAATTTAGTCAGCTTCAATAATAAGTTCACATTAGATGGGATTGAATTTGACGAACCAAGCCCTAATTTATTTTCATTTAACAATCCATATGGTGCCTGTCCAAAATGCGAAGGCTATAGTCAGGTCTTAGGGATTGACGCCAACTTGGTGATACCCAATCCACATTTATCCGTGTATGACGGTGCTGTGGCGCCATGGAAGGGAGAAAAATTGTCTTGGTGGAAGGACCAATTTGTAAAAGAAGCTGGTAAAGAAGGATTCCCTATTCATCAACCCATCCATAAATTAACCAAAGCACAATTGCAACAGCTATGGAAAGGCGTTGGTAAAGCATATGGTATCGATGATTTCTTTAAAGACGTAGAAGCGCATTTGTATAAAGTGCAGTTTCGTGTTTTATTAAGTAGGTATCGTGGCAGAACGGATTGTCCAGAGTGTCAGGGTTATCGATTGCGCAAAGAAGCACTGTATGTGAAGATCGCTGATCAGCATATTGGTCAGTTATGTGCGATGCCTGTGAAGGATTTACAAATATGGTTCAATGCATTAAAATTAAATCCAACGGACACGGTGATTGCAAAACGCGTATTGATGGAAATTGAACAGCGCATTCAAACATTGATGGACGTGGGCCTGGGCTATTTAACCTTAAGTCGTTTGGCCAATAGTTTGAGTGGAGGAGAAAGTCAACGTATACAATTAACTAGGTGTTTGGGAAGTAATTTAACCAACTCACTATATATTTTGGATGAGCCATCTATTGGATTGCATTCAAGAGATACAGAAAGATTAATTAAGGTCCTACAAAATTTAAGAGACCTTGGTAATACCGTGGTGGTGGTAGAACACGATGAACAAATTATGCGTGAAGCAGATCATATTATTGACATGGGGCCACTCGCGGCACATTTGGGTGGAGAAGTAGTAGCAGTAGGCAATGCGGCGCAGTTGATGAAGGATAAAAATAGTTTAACTGGAAAATATTTGAATGGGACATTGTCTATTCCTGTTCCTATTAAAACGAGATCTACTAAACATACCGTCCAGTTAGAAGGCGCCTTCTTGCACAATTTAAAAAATATTGATGTGCAATTTCCATTGCAATGTTTGACGGTAGTGTCCGGAGTAAGTGGAAGCGGTAAAACCACTTTGGTGAAACAGGTTTTATACAACGCACTCTTAGATGCAAAACAATTGCCAACAGAAATGAAAGGCGGATTTAGCGCGATTAAAGGGGACTTACATTTATTCGATCAAATAGAAATGGTGGATCAAAATCCAATTGGTAAATCATCAAGAAGCAATCCTGTAACTTATATCAAAGCCTACGATGCCATCAGAGATGTGTATTCAAAACAAGCTTTATCTAAAATAAGAGGCTTCTTGCCTAAGCATTTCTCATTCAATGTGGATGGAGGAAGATGCGATACCTGTAAAGGGGAAGGAGAACAATTGGTAGAGATGCAGTTCTTGGCAGATGTACATTTGGTTTGCGAAGACTGTGGCGGAAAAAGATTTAAAGAAGCAGTATTAGAAGTGCAATATAAAGGCAAGAATATTTATGATGTACTTGAGATGAGTGTAGATGAAGCCATTGAATTTTTTAGTGAAGAAAAAAATATCGTCTTGGCAATAAGCCCATTACAAGAAGTTGGATTGGGTTATGTGAAGCTAGGACAAAGTAGTAGCACTTTAAGTGGTGGAGAAGCACAGAGAGTCAAGTTGGCCAGTTTCTTAGGCAAGGGAAAGGCAAGTAGTAAAATGTTATTCATCTTTGATGAGCCCACCACAGGTTTACATTTTCATGATATCCATAAATTATTAAAAGCATTTAATGCGTTGATTGATCAGGGACATTCCTTGATTGTAGTGGAGCACAATACAGATATCATAAAGTCAGCAGACTGGGTCATTGATATGGGCCCAGAAGCCGGTGTCAATGGAGGCACAGTGGTTTATGCAGGATTACCATCTGGATTGGCAAAATCAAAGGCCTCGCAAACAGGGAAGTACTTAGGTTAGTCGCTTAAACCAAATCGCTTTAATTCCTTCTTGCTTAATTCTTTAGAAATAATTTCTAAAGAAGGCGCTGACTGATAACGTTGACCAATAGTTAAAGTGGTAGATAGTGCATTCTGGTTTAAGTAATAGTGAACAGGTAATGTGTGATACACATCAATAGGATTTTCTGCTCTGAGTTGAATGTCATCTAAGTATAATACAGAAAATAAAACTTGAAATTTATCGGCAGGTTTATTAAATATGGCAATGGGTTGTCCGGGAATCACAAAGTCTCCATTTTCTACTAAACTTTGCATTGGTGCAAGTATCGTATAATGCGCTACTGTGCCATCTTTATGTTGAATATGAATTTTATTTCTATTGTCTGCATAAGTGATGGTTTTTCCTTCTCCTTGTTTTAATTGATCATTTACATTAAAAACTACTCCAGCTCTTGCAGCACAAATGGTGTCACCAAGTGCATAAGTAAAACCTTGTGCGTCATACTGATCAATTTTTTGTTCTAAAAGGGTTTTAATATGAGTCACTGGCGTAATGATGCTTGTTTTACCCGGCATGATTGGTAAAGCATAATGAAGATAGTTTTCCGGCGACTTCCTATAGCTCTTCCCTGCAAAATAGCCGTAATTAAAGCTGAGGTACCTATTTCCAGAGTTTCTGTCTGGTAAAAATTTGCAAATTTGCGATCTACCTGGTTGTAATAAAGTTGTAAATGGATTATTGATGCTAGCATTGAAACCAGTGATATTAAACTCAACTTTTAATGTGTATATGCCACTTGCATAACTTGAAGCATATACAGTAACACTTCCATCTGGATTGTTTTCTGTTTCAAGCTTGATCAATTTATTTTGAGCTTGTGAATTTAAGTTTACAAGACATAATAATGTAATGAAAAGTTTTGATTTCATGTTGGGGAGATATTAATGTATCTAAAATATTAATATTTCCTCATTGCAGATTCAGTATTTATACTGAATCTGCTTAGTTGAGTATTTTCTAAGAAGGCAGCTTACTTTCTATTTTCTTTAATGAGAGCTTTGGTTCACATTTTTGTCTATTCGCTTCTTTGATTGCTTTGTCTAAAATCATTTCTATCTGTCCATTGACTGATCGAAATTCATCTTCGGCCCATTTTGCTAGGGACTTATAAGTATCCTCGTTGATCCTAAGTACAAAGTTTTTTTTAGTTAGTGACATAATAATTGAGTTATAAGATTAATAGAGCGTTCCTGTGTTCAATACGGGTGCAGCTGCTTTTTCGCTACAAAGTACAACCATCAAATTGCTTACCATTGCTGCTTTTTTGTCATCGTCCAATACGACAATATCTTTTTCTGATAACATTTCCAAGGCCATTTCGACCATGCCTACAGCACCTTCCACAATCTTCGTTCTTGCAGCAACAATCGCTGTAGCCTGTTGTCTTTGTAACATAGCGCCAGCAATTTCAGCTGCATACGCCAAATGACTGATTCTTGCTTCGGTGACTGTAATGCCTGCTTTATTCAATCTTTCGTTTAATTCTAGTTCTAGCATTTCGATTACTTTTTTGCCACCGTCTCTTAAAGTAATGGTTGCATGCTCATCTTCGATATTGTCATAAGGATAAGAAGTAGCTAAATGACGTACTGCAGCTTCACTTTGGTTACGCATGTATTCATTAAAATTAGTTACGTCAAAAACAGCTTTATATGTATCGCTTATTTCATAAAGAATCACCGCGGCAATTTCTATTGGGTTACCCAATTTGTCATTCACTTTTAATTTAGTGCTTTCAATACTTTGCGATCTTAAGGACACTTTTAATTTGGTATACAGCGGATTCACAAATTGTAATCCGTTTTCTTTTACTGTTCCAACATATTTACCAAAGAAGGTGAGTACGATACTATAATTAGGATCTACCACGGTAAGGCCTTTAACAAGGAACACACTCACTAAAATACAAATCATCCCAAGCCAAATTAAAGCTGGTTCAGTAGTTAATCCATTGTTTGAATTCGCAAAACAAGTAATGCCTAATACAACACTGATTAAGGCAACGATGGCAGCAAATCCACCGGTCATGGGCTTTTTAATTTTTTCCATAATGTTAATATGATATTAATTTGATATCATAAATATAGCTGAATTCCATGATATATTTAATTATTAGACTAGATTCTATGTAACTTATTTATAATCAATAACTTAGGACTTCGTAATTTGTTGATATCAATTTTTATGCATTAAATTTATGTAACTGAAAAATAGTTGCTTAAATTTGTATGACAAAGAAAGATAAACTACTAGATAGATTTTTAAGCTTACCTAAGGATTTTACTTACAATGAATTAAAATCAATGTTAAGTAGTTTAGGATATCAAGAGTACCACCTAGGTAAAACCTCTGGATCAAGGGTTTTATTTTATAATGAATCCATATCTCATGAATTTAAAATACACAAACCACATCCAGAGAATATCATTAAACCTTACTTGATGAGGTATATCTATGAACAGTTAAAAGAAAGAATATTATGAAAAATACATTAAACTATAAAGGCTTTATTGGATCTGTAAATTATACAGATGAAGATCAGGTTTTATATGGTAAAATTGAGGGTATATCTGATTTGGTTACTTATGAATCAACCGAAGTTGGGGATTTAATTAAACAATTTAAGATTTCAGTAGATGAATATATTGAGACTTGTAAGCATTTTAATAAGCCATTACTAAAAAGCTTTAAAGGATCCTTTAATGTTCGTGTTAAGCCTGAGATACATCAAAAGGCTGCTATGCTAGCCACTGCAAAAGGAATCAGCTTAAATCAACTCGTGCAAAAAGCAATTGAAAGAGAGATAGAAGCTGCTTAACCGAAGATTTTTTCATAAATTTCTTGTTTAACTAAATATTTAGTTATAATATTGACTAAGAATTTAGTTATAATTGAAAATTGTCCCATATGAAGAAGTTGACTCAAGCCGAAGAACAAATCATGCAAGCCTTATGGTCCCTGGATCAAGGGGGCTACATCAAAGATGTTTTGGAAGCCTTGGAAGCGCCTAAGCCACATCATAATACTGTGGCAACCCTATTAAAAATTTTAGTGGATAAGGAGTTCGTTGGGATTCAAAATCCGAATCGTAATAATTTTTACCATCCTTTAGTGAGTAAAGCTGCTTATTCGGGTAAAAGAATCGAAGGATTGACAGAAAGTTATTTTGAGGGTTCTTATGCCAATGTAGTTTCCTTTTTGGTAGATAAAAAACAAATGTCCATTGAGGATTTGGAATTGCTTTTACAACAACTAAAAAATAAGAGCCATGACTAGTCAATCAATATTACTTTATTTATTTCAAACTATTTTAATATCAGGATTATTTGTAGGCTACTATTGGGTGGCTTTAAGAAACAACAAATTTCATTATTACAATCGATTTTATTTGTTGTCTGCATCTGCAATTAGTTTGATTGTTCCTTTGTTGAATTTTGATTGGTTTTTGATTGAAGAGCCTATACTGTATGGCTCTTATGAGGTAATACAATATATTTTGCCTGTTTCGAAATCTGTTACTTCTTTTAACTTTAGCTGGATGGACTTTGTGTTGACTGGCTCCATCCTAATTTCAATCACATTTTTAATCATGTTGTTGAAACAAATAGTTGAATTACAAAACCTTAAAAGAAAATCAATTGTAACACCAATGGATGGTTTTGATTTTGTACATACTAAAGAAGAAAATGCACCTTTTTCATTTTTTAATAATCTGTTCTGGAAAGATTCAATTTCATTGCAAGACGAAGGTGGGCAGCAAATTCTTAAGCACGAAATAACCCATATAAAACAAAAACATACATGGGATCGAATTTATTGTCAAATTGTAGCTTCATTTTTTTGGGTGAATCCATTTAACTGGATCATACAGAAAGAACTCTTGACCATTCATGAATTCATCGCAGATGAGGAAGCGGTTGGTAATGCTAATGTAGAAATTTTTGCAAAAATGTTACTACAAGCACATTATGGGAATCATTTTTTAAATCCAACACATCAATTTTTTTATTCTTCTATTAAAAGACGCATCCTTATTTTAACAACATCAAAGAGTATTAAATATTCATATTTAAGAAGGGTGATGGTTTTGCCAATATTGGTAATTGCGGTTGGATTAGTGTCTATTAAAGTAAATGCAAAAGAGCGAATTGCAAATAAAGTAGAAGCGTTAAAAGCAGCTGTATTTCCAGTGATAACTGATACAGCTAAACCTACTGAAAAACTGAAATTTAAAAGTATCATAGATACTAGTATTGTTGATACAGGTGCGATTAAATCCGATTTGAAACAGGAGATGATTATTATAGATGGTCAACTTATGCATTGGGAAAAAATGAAAGATTTAAAGCCAAGTGACATTAAAGTTATAAATATGCTTAAAGGTGAAAATGCGGCTGAATTTGGCTTTTCCGGCAAAAATGGAGTGATTCTAATCCAAACTAAATTTGCTGGATCCCAACAGGCATCAACTATTCCAGCAACACCTCCTCCATCTATTGAAGCGTCTCTAGCTCCTGTCGATCTTGTCTCAGTAGTGGGCACGAAGGGCGCAATTGTAAACAACAATGGAAAAAATCCATTATATGTCATTAATGGAGTACCGATTAAAAAAAATGAAAGTAATCCTGTTCAAAATATCAATCCAAATGACATAGAAAGAATTGAAATTTTGAAAAATAAATCAGCTATTGGCTTGTATGGTAAAGAGGGCGAAGATGGTGTGGTTTTTATAACAACAAAATCTGGTACTAAAGTTACTGACAAGCTAGAGGCTCAAAATGTAAATGATCACAAAATATCATATGGCATCCCTTATGTAAGCAACCAGAAAAAGGTGACTAGAATAAAGCCACCAGTATTTCCAGGAGGAGAGGAGGCTTGGGTAAAATACCTTGAAAGAAATTTAAACCATAATTTAGCTTCAGAACGTGGTGGCCCTTCGGGGAAATATACAGTTCAATTAAGTTTTTTAGTGGAGGAAGATGGCGTTATATCCAATATAGAAGCAAAAAATGATCCCGGGTATGGAACAGCAGAAGAAGCCATAAGGGTGCTTAAAAATTCTCCAAATTGGATACCAGCTGAGCGAGACGGAAAAAATGGAAATTATTTAAAAAGGTTATCAATCACTTTTTTAGTGCCTTAAAGTAAATAACTTATTTGTGTTGATTTTTTTACGTAAACCCCTGCATTTTTATGCGGGGGTTATTCAACCAGACTAAAATCAATTCGTATTTTATTTATAGTTGCTTCCGTTTAACAAAACAAATTTATAAGTTGAATCTTTATGTTGAACATCAAAATAGCAATAAACAAGTATCGTCTATTCATAATCCTTTTTTGCAACTTCTTTTTTGCGGCTTCATTGAATGCGCAAGAAAAGGTTGACAAAGGTTGGGTGCTGGATGCATTCACGAAGGAGCCAGTTGCTGGTGCTTCTGTATTTATCAATGCCAGTGGAATTGGGACAGTATGTGATGCTGCTGGACAGTTTAGTTTAAGTAAGTTCATTCAAGCGAATTTAGGCAATCCTAATTTAACGATCGCTGCAGTAGGGTATGAAACTGCTACTTATAATTTAACGACAAGGACTGGCGAAGTGGTTATTTATTTAAAGCCAGTTATAAATGAATTAGAAACGGTGGTGGTTCATGCCGCAGAAAAAAATGGCTGGCAAAAGTATGGGGCAGATTTTATAGAAAACTTCTTAGGTTATTCCGACTTTTCAAAGCAGTGTGTGCTGAAAAATCCAGAAGTGCTTTCCTTTTATTATGATCCAGAACTACTTGTGTTGAGAGTAGTGGCAAAGAAACCGCTCTTAATTTATAATAAAGCACTTGGATACAATATTACTTATTGGTTGGATGAATTTGAACAGAATTATAAAACTAGAATTATCATTTTCAAGGGGAGTAGCTTATTTGAAGACCGTATCAAAGCAAAAGGGCGAAAATCACAGGCTGCAAAATGGCTCAAAAATAGAACAGAAGCATATAATGGATCTGTGATGCATTTTATTCGTGCGGTGTATGCAGGAGACTTGGCTAAGTCTGGATTTGTGGTAAGAAGATTAGATAAAGTAGAAGGGTATAGAAAGGGCAAGTATACCAATGTGGTGGATCCAAAAGAATTGGCAGAAGCTGATTTTTCAGAAAGTATTTTAACGGATTCTTTGACATCCCAAAAAATCATTCAGTTCACTAAATACTTGTATGTGTTGTATAATAAGGAACTAGAAGAGTTGTCCTATTTAAAAAGGCAATATCTTTTTAATCAACCAAATCCTGGCCCTCAAACAAGTATTGTGCAATTGGTTGGAACAACTGCAGTAGAGATATTTCCGAATGGTCATATAGAACCAGCTATCGCTTTTTTCTTAGAAGGATACTGGGCATATGAAAAATTAGATAAATTACTGCCGTTGGATTATAAAGCTAAGGGTGAATAACAATAGGTCTGCCCTAAGTCATTCTGAAACAAATCAATCTGATTGAAACTAGTTCATTACCCCTATCTCAATCTATCTGCGCTCTTTACTAATTTTTCGTCTTGGTAGATTTTATAACAAGCAATCAGTTGCAATACTGGAATTATAAATAAAGCGGCTGATGCAAGTGTAAATCCGCCTCCAGGATGCGCGATGACAATGGTATAAATAAAATAACCTATTAATCCTGAAAGTAAAAAATTGGCTAAGGTTACTTTTAATTGCAACATTCGATTGCCATATAAAAAGATACTGATAAAAGACAAACAAGCACTAAATGCCAAAGTGATTAAAGTGCTGTATTGAGCAGCGCCCTTAATTTCTAATGCATTCGGTTCTGGAGTATAGTAAAAAGGGAATTTTAAAATAGAGAATGCTGCAGCGCTAGCAATCAATAACCAGATTGTTTGTATTCTTTGTATCATAGCCTAAAGTTAACCATTTTTAAGAATTTGTTGTAAAAAATAGGCCTCTTCCATGTAAGAAGAGGCCTATTGTAAATGGGGCTACTTTTATTTGAAGTAGAAGAAAGTTTATCCTAATTCTGGGTACAATACAAATTGCTCCATGAACTTATTGACTTCTTTTTTAGTGTTTGCTAATACTGTTTCATTGTCTGCATTCATCAAAGCAGTATCAATGGCGTCAACAACAAATGGGATATGTCCTTCGTTCATACCTCTTGTGGTGATTGCAGCAACACCGAAACGGATACCTGATGTTACAAAAGCAGATTTGTCATCGTAAGGCACCATGTTTTTATTAGCTGTGATATCTGCCATGCCTAATACTTGTTCTGCTTTTTTACCACTGATATTTTTATTTCTAAGATCAATCAACATTAAATGGTTGTCAGTGCCACCACTGATAATTTCATAGCCTTTTGCCACAAATGCTGCAGCCATGGTTTGTGCATTCTTTTGAACTTGTTTAGCATATACTGTAAACTCGTCAGAAAGAATTTCACCAAAAGCAATTGCTTTAGCTGCAATCACATGTTCTAATGGTCCGCCTTGTGTACCAGGGAATACAGCCATATCAATCACATTGGACCACAATCTTAAGTTGCCTTTCACATCCTTCAATCCTAAAGTGTTCTCGCCATCTTTCGCCATCATGATCACACCACCTCTTGGTCCACGCAAAGTTTTATGTGTCGTAGAAGTTACAAAATGACAATGGTTAAATGGAGAGCTCAATAAGCCTTTCGCAATCAATCCTGCTGGGTGTGCGATATCAGCTAATACAAATGCACCAACTTCATCTGCAACCTTGCGAATACGTGCGTAATCAATATCTCTACTATAAGCACTTGCGCCACAAATGATTAATTTAGGCTTATGTGTTCTTGCTTGACTTTCTAACATGTCATAGTCTATCAATCCTGTTTCTTTTACTACGCCATAAAAATGCGGCTTGTACGTTTTACCAGAAAAATTCACTGCACTTCCGTGGGTTAAGTGACCACCCATGCTTAAATCTAGACCAAGGATGGCATCACCTGGTTGTAAAATAGCTAACATCACTGCTGCGTTCGCTTGCGCACCACTATGTGGTTGTACATTGGCATATTCTAAACCAAAGACTTCTTTTAATCTGTCAATGGCCAATTGTTCTGTTTTATCTACAATCTCACATCCGCCATAATACCTTCTTCCAGGATACCCCTCGGCATATTTGTTGGTCATCACACCACCCATTGCTTGCATGACTTGTAAACTGGTAAAGTTTTCAGATGCAATTAATTCAATACCACGTCTTTGGCGTGCTAATTCTTGATTGATAATGTCGAAAACAAGGGTATCTCTTTTCATAAATGGTGTTTTGTAAATGATGGTGCAAAATTAATTCATTATCAGGCCTGCCCAAAGCTTTCTTTCAACAGTTATACGCAGGAATATCCACATTTGGCGACTCTTTTGGTTTATTCCTATATTTGGTGCGATATTATGGCTCTAACTAACAGTTATTTGCTAATTTTATCCTCCCCAAAAAAAAATAACTGAATGAAGGCGATTATACCGGTTGCAGGAGCAGGAGCTAAATTAAGACCACATACTTACACACAGCCTAAGGCTTTGATACCTATAGCGGGCAAGACCATTTTAAGCTTTATAGTAGATCAATTAAAGGCAGAAGGGATCAATGAATTCATCTTTGTGGTGGGCTATTTAGGGGAGAAGATACAAGATTATGTAGAGCAGACTTATCCTAATCTTACCACCCATTTTGTGTATCAGAACGATCGTCAGGGTACAGCACATGCCATTCAGTTGGCGCAGAATATTGTGGGGGGTGACGAAGTGTTTATTGCATTAGGGGACACCATTTGTGAATATGATATCAAAGAAGTGCTAGAAAGTTCATGTAGTATGTTGGGTATTCAAAAAGTGGATGATCCTAGACAATTTGGTGTAGCTGAAATTAATGAAGAAGGGGTCATTGAACATGTGGTAGAGAAGCCTTCTATTCCAAAAAGTAACCATGCGCTGGTAGGCTTGTATAAAATTAAAGAGTCCAATATTTTATTTGAATGTTTTCAGCAATTGGTGAATGACAATATCAAGTCCAATGGCGAATACAATTTAACAGATGCATTGGATTGTATGATTAAGAAGGGTGTTGAGTTTAAGTCTTTTAAAGTAAAGAACTGGTTTGATTGCGGTAAAAAAGAAAATTTATTAGAGACCAATGCCATGTTGCTTAAAAAGTCGGGAGGGTATGCAATCAATCCAGAATTATACACCAATAGTATCATTATCGCGCCTGTAAGTATTGCAGATGGATGTATCATTGAAAACTCTATCATCGGCCCACATGTGACTATTGGCAACAATACAACGATTAAAAGCTCCATTGTAAAAGATAGTATCATAGGTTCATTCACCACACTAGACGAAGTGGTGTTGGACAATTCATTGATAGGAAGCGATGCCGCTGTAAAAGGCATGAGTCGTACCTTAAATATTGGCGACAATACCGAAATTGATTTCGGTTAGGCTTTATGAATTAAAGTAGAATTGCCTTGCGCAAGACAGGTTAATACTAAATCGTTAATACATACATGCGCAGGTGTGTTGGCCACAAACCAAATGGTATCTGCAATGTCTTCTGGTTTAAGCGGCGTATACCCAGCATATACTGCTTTTGCTTTTTCTGCATCGCCTTTAAAACGTACCAAAGAAAAATCTGTTTCAACTGCGCCTGGGTGGATGGCAGTTACTTTAACTTGATAAGGTAATAAATCAATCCTCTGCGCTTTACTAATTGCGTCTACTGCATGTTTGGTAGCGCAATAAATATTCCCATCCTTATACACTTCTTTGGCTGCAGTACTGCCAATATTAATGATATGGCCTTTTTCTTTGATGAGGTTTGGCAAGACAGCCTTAGTAGCATATAATAAGCCTTTGACATTGGTATCAATCATCGTTTCCCAGTCTTCTAAATTCGCTTGCTCAAATGAATCTCTACCCAATGCAAGACCTGCGTTGTTCACTAAGATATTGATCGCCTGCCATTCGCTAGGTAAGTTTTGCAGATGTTCGAAAACTGCTTTTTTATCTTGTATGTCAAAAGACAAGCACAATGTCTTGATGCCATAACTGGTTTCAAGTGTTGTTGCCAATTCATCTAATTTTTCTTTTCTCCTTGCCGTTAAAATTAAATTCCATCCACCTGCGGCGAATTTTG
The DNA here is from genome assembly GCA_017983845.1 of Sediminibacterium sp. Taxonomy (GTDB): domain Bacteria; phylum Bacteroidota; class Bacteroidia; order Chitinophagales; family Chitinophagaceae; genus Sediminibacterium. The sequence continues at coordinate 115,313 of JAGOAO010000001.1, read as the reverse complement.
TTGCGATTGCTTTTCCGAATCCTGCACTTGCTCCTGTAATTAAAATAATTTTTGACATACGATTGTTTTATTTTGGCTAGTCTTTTAGACTATGCGTTTTTGATGAATTGTTGAATGAATTGGTTCACTTGATCTGGTGCTTCAAGCATGCCCATATGGCCTACTCCTTGGAGTACTAAGCTATTTGTTGAAGGTAATAATTTAATTTGTTCTAAGCTATCTTGAATAGGAACTGCAAGGTCCTCGTCGCCTGCAAGCATCCAGACTGGTATAGTGTTTTGTTGTAGTAACTGCGTGAATGCTTTTCGGTTGCGCATGGCAAATACAAATTGTATCATGGCCTCCTTACTTATATCCGATCCGCTTTCAATGGTGTTTTGTATTTCGGCAGGGTTTGCATTTTTAAATGCATTGCCAAATAGGTTAGGCGTGGCTGTTTCAAGGTATTTGGACACGCCCCATTCTTCAATAAACTCGGCCACTTTCAACCTGTTTGATTTTTTTGCATCGTTGTCCTCGTAACTGGTAGAGTGAAGTAGTAGCAAACCCTGAACATGATTGATATAATAATCTGCAAATGACAAGCCAATATAGCCACCCATGCTGTGCCCAACAATATAATATTGTTCTATGGCTAAATGATGCATCAATTCGTGTAACACTTCAACATACATTCGAATCGAAGGTGCTTGACTATGGTGTAAGGCGAGTGGCTTGCATTGCACACCTGGTAAATTAGGTGCAATCACTCTATATGTTGTTGAAAGAAATTCAATTTGATTTTTCCAGATACAATGATCCTCTCCAAAGCCATGAATCAGTAGAATGGTCTTTTGGCCATTGCCCACATCAAAATAAGAGAGTTGGTCTACTCCATAGTCATATTGATGCGTAATGAGGCTAGTTGTATTTTGCATCATTTCCTTTTTTTATCAAACGATAATTTAAGAATAAGGCAAGTAGCATTAAAAGGTAGACTGAGCTAGAGAAGGATTGAGGTAACCAATAACTGATCAACATGAGTCCTACAGTGCAAGCGAAAAAGATACGTCCTAAATAGCCTGCCCAAATTGGTTGTACAAAATAACAAACCAGTGCCATCCAGTAAAATGGGTGCAACCAAAAAATATTGAAATTTTCATGGCATGCTGTATGTAACGAAAACAAACTCATGTATACCAAGAGCAAGCCACCTAAGCCTAAAATGAATAATAAAATAATGTCAAAAAATCTTGCAGTAAGCACCGACCATCTTGCATTCCATTTATATACAAATAAATATATTACTATCAAGCCAATGATATAATAGACGGGTGGAGTGGGTGTTTCGGTGCTATTACTAGTAAAAAGGTATTCCTGAACAGCTGCAATCCTATTTGGTTGAGCTGCAATTTGATCCTGTAATAAATCTGGCAAGAAGCCTGCTTGGAAAGGGCTTGGTGCTTCATCCGATACGGCTCCTAATAGAAGGTCAATACCTAGTCCGATCCAAGGAATTCCTTGTTGATAAGGCGCTTCAACCACATGTGTTCTAAAGCTTTTAATATTGGATGCAGGGACTGAACTGCTAGTAAATTGGTACAATCCATCTTTCACACGGGTAGTACAATTGTCTGTAATGAAATTGTATAAATAATAGCGGTTATTGCCTTCTAAATTTTTCTGTAAAGCAATTTGCCATTTTAATTTTTCTGCATCCGTTAAAACAAGTACTTGCTCTTTGATGCTTCTGCGTTCGTATTGGTATTCCAATAAAAAGTTTTGAAAATAATCGGCAGATAAAAAATACTGTAAATCTCCTTTGACAAATTTGGCTAAAAAATTAGGTGTATTGAAATCAAATGTGCCAAAATTATAGACGACATCTGTTTGTTTGGCCGAGTCGACTATTCTAATGGCAGTATGTCCCCAAGCGGTGTACACATCTTCGCCTGGTGCACAAGTGAGTATGCTAATTTGTAATGCAGCTTTGGTACTATCCTGTGCGGTTAGATTACTCGAGTTAAAGCATCCGAGCAAAAACAAACAAAGGATTTGTAAACCAAGTTTACGCATTGTATCAATTTATGAGTGTAGCCTTATTTTCTGCTATAGTTTGGAGATTCTTTTGTGATATCAATATCGTGCGCATGGCTCTCTCTCATGCCTGCATTGGTGATTTGAACAAAAGTGGCATTTTGTAAATCTTTCACCGTCTTTGCCCCGCAATAACCCATACCTGCTTTTAGTCCGCCCACAAATTGATAGATGATTTCACCTAATGTGCCCTTGTAAGCAACACGACCTTCAATCCCTTCTGGTACAAATTTCTTAGCATCTGCACCTTCTTGGAAATAACGATCACCACTTCCTTGAGACATGGCACCAATACTGCCCATGCCACGGTATCCTTTGAATTTTCTTCCTTCGTAGATAATGGTTTCGCCAGGACTTTCTTCTGTTCCTGCAAAAATACTACCCATCATCACGCAATTGGCACCCGCTGCTAAAGCTTTTACCATATCTCCTGTATAACGAATACCACCGTCTGCAATGATGGGGATATTTTTTCCTTTCAATGCTTTGGCAGCTTCCATAATCGCTGTTAATTGAGGTACACCTGCACCTGCTACGATTCTTGTTGTACAAATTGAACCTGGTCCAATACCCACTTTCACTGCATCTGCACCCGCTGCTGCCAATGCCAATGCGCCTTTTCCTGTAGCCACATTTCCTGCAATGACTGGTAAGTTTTTAAAATTCTTTTTGATCAATTTTAATGCTTCAATCACGCCTTTGCTATGACCGTGTGCGCTATCTAATGAAACAATATCAACACCTACACTTTGTAATGCAGCTGCACGATCTAAAACGTCTTTAGTGATGCCTAATGCAGCACCTACTAATAAACGACCAATATTATCCTTGGCTGCATTTGGGAATGCGCTCACTTGTAAAATATCTCTGTATGTAATTAAGCCAATTAATTTTCCTTGTTTGTTGACAACAGGTAATTTTTCAATTTTATATTGGCGTAAGATTTTTTCTGCTTTCTTTAAATCCGTTCCCTCTGGCGCAATGATCAAATTTTCTTTGGTCATGACTTCGCTTACTTTTCTTTTACGATCTGTTTCAAAACGTAAATCACGGTTGGTCAAGATGCCTACTAATTTATGGTTTTTGTCGACAATAGGAATACCGCCAATTTTATTGTCGCGCATTAAATTCAATGCATCACCAATAGTAGCAGTTACTTCTAAAGTAATTGGGTCGACAATCATACCGCTCTCGCTTCGTTTTACTTTACGTACTTGTTCAGCTTGACGGTCAATAGACATGTTCTTGTGTAAAATACCAATACCACCTTCTCTTGCGAGTGCAATAGCTAATTGAGCTTCAGTTACTGTATCCATTGCTGCAGACAATACAGGCACATGCAATTTGATATGCTTGGTCAGTTGTGCGTGGATATTTACGTCGGAAGGGAGGATTTCGGAATAAGCGGGCATTAACAATACATCATCGAATGTCAAGCCTTGTCCAAAAATGCGGGAGTCAGAATTTCTTGTTGCCATAGGCAAAGATAGGGCAAGCCCCTATTTAGGCAAAATCCTTTTTTAGCGGATACTGTAAAAAGCCCCTCCATGGGGTAGGATGAGTCCATTTAATTCGAGGGTCAATAAATGCGTAGAAAGCAATCCTATATTGAGTTGGAACTGATTAGCAATCTGGTCCCGGTGGAGGGGTCCATGTTTCGCAATATGGTCTAAAATTTCTTGACAAATGGGTGTTAAGTTAATGGGAAGGGATTTTTGAACTGTTTTTGGGGATTTAGGAATGGCCCAGCCAAGACATTCCAATAGTTGGGTTGGACTTTGATAGACTTGTGCTGTATTGGATTGCAGCAATGCTAGACAACCCCTGCTCTTTAGATCGGATATTTTACCCGGTACTGCAAACACTTCTCTATTATAACCTCTTGCTAGTCCAGCAGTGATCATACTGCCTCCTTGAACTGCAGATTCAATCACGATCGTGGCATCAGACATGCCTGCAACGATTCTGTTGCGCTTAGGAAATTGAAAAGGAAGTGGGGAAGTTGCTGTTGTGTTTTCAGTGAGCACACCACCCAGATTCAGCATTTTTTTTGCTAAACTTTGATGTTGTGCTGGGTAGATCGCGTCAAGTCCTGTTGCCGTAACGCCCCAATTGGGAATTTTTAATTCGCAAGCTTTTTGGTGGACCATGCCATCGATACCTAAAGCTAGGCCACTCACAATGCCGAGGTTCAAAGAAGCAAGTCCTTCTAATAATTCTTGGAGGACTTTGTCTGCATAAAGGGTATGTTTTCTTGTGCCTACAATGCTCACTAAATAAGGCAGGTTCCATTTTTTAGCGCCTTTAGAAAACAATACGATTGGCGCGTCTTCACATTGAAATAATCGATTTGGATAAGCTGCATCTTCTAAGCAGGTGGCTTCAATACCTAGTCTAGTCATGGTTTCTAGCTCTTCCGCTGCTGCTTTCAAAGGCCATGCAGCCATAAGGGGTTCTGGATTCATTTTTTCGATTGTGGCGAATGCAGCGCCCCCTTTTAGTCGTTCTTGATAGATCGCATATGCAGAGCCAAAAGTTTTTATCAATGTACAGCGATGGTAGGTGCTGATACCATGCATTTGAGCAAAAGCAAGCGTATATAAGAGTGGGTGATTCATCGCTTGAAAATCCGATAAAATACTTTTCAAATTTCAAGTATTAATACGCGATTTTGTTTCGATGAACGAATGAGTAGACAGGAGAACAACCTTGCAGGGATGAAGGTTTATTGCAATGTAATGGTAAAACTAGTCCTTCTGTTTTTAGCTCTTCCTTCGGTCGTATTGTTATCTGCTATTGGCATGGTAGCCCCCAAGCCTTTGGTTTGTATGCGTTTGCCGGAAATGCCTTTTTGTATTAAGTAGTTGGCAATCGCATTGGCTCTTTGTAATGAAAGTAAATTGTTTTGCGCCAATGCACCTGTGTTATCTGTATGACCTTCGATTAGGATGCTTGCATTTAAGCTGGTTTTTAAATAAGTAGCTAAAGCATCTAATTCAACAGCAGAAACTGCTTGTAATTTTGCCGAGTTGGTTTCGAAAAAAACTTGATGGAATGTTTTTGTAAATATTTTTTCGATGGGTTCGAGCGCAAAGCTAAACGTCTTTCCAGACATGGCTTTTACAGTATCTATTGGAAGTATGCTGCTAAGATAGTCATGACCAACACTATTGATTTTTAAGCCAAGGCTGTCAAAATAAGGAAGCGCTAATAAAAATTGTCCCATGCTGTCTACTTTCATTTCCATAATTGGATAACCGGAAGCAGGGTCTACGATATTTAAATCGGCGGCAATTGTTTTTTGCGTTTTTGCGTCTATGATTTGCCCCTTGATAAACCAGGTTTTATGCGCTCTTGTATTTTCTGCAAGTGTGATTTTGTAAATATCTAATTCACCTCTGCTATCCGCTCTATCACTTGCAATATAAGCAGTGGTACCATTACTAGCGACTGCGATACTGCCTTCGTTATCATAGGTGTTGATTGGATAACCAAGATTGATGGGGGTGGTCCAGCTGCCATCTATTTTTTTTCTGGTTACATAAAAATCGGCTCCCCCAAATCCAGGATGTCCATTGCTCGAAAAATATAAGCTCTGATTGTCTGCATGAATAAAGGGGGTTTGGTCGTCTCCTTTTGTATTGATGGTTGGTCCAAGGTTGATGGCGTCCTCCCAATATCCTTTTTCGTTTTTATACGCTACATAAATATCGATGCCGCCAAAGCCTTCTGGGCGATTGCTTGCAAAATAAATACTGTTGCCATCTGGTGCAATGCTGGGTGCACTATCCCAAAAATCACTATTAATGCGTTGGCCTAAGTTTTTTGGTTTTGACCAGCCCCATGCAGTGCGTTGTACTTTATAAATATCATAACGTCCATATCCTTGTTCGGCATAATCTGCGGCGTAGTATAAGGTTTGCAAATCTGCACTCAAGCTCATGCTCCCTTTTTTTGCAGCAAAGTTTAAAGTATCAGACAAAGGCAGGGCAGTTGTAAATCCATGTGCACTCATATTGCTTGCATAAAAATCCTCTCTACTTAAATTCAGCCTGCGCATGAATAAAAACAAACTGTCTTGGATACTTACTGTAGGAAAATACTCGGATAAAGGAGAGTTAATACTGTCCCCCATATTGATGATGGTAATTTCTGGAGCATTTTTTTGAGTCACAGCAAATTGGCAAACCGCATTGAGTGCAGTGGCTTTTTCTTTTAAATAATTAGGTAGACTATTGTTTAGTATAAAAGGCGTCAACAATTTTGTAGCAGCATCATATTGCCCAAGGCTAGCCAATGCAGCGCCTTGTTTTACTAAAAATGGCACAGCTGCAGCACTGTCAATTTCCTTAAGTCGATTGAAGTACTGAATGGCTAATTCAAATTTTTTTGTGTCGTTGTAAATCTGAAACAATGCAATGACAGGGTCAGTATTTAGACTGTCTTTTGAAGTCGCAATTGTAAACTGTTGGATGGCTTTTTGCGTATCGTTATTTTCTAAAGCACGCAATCCAGCTTCATAGTATTGTACTGCCTGTTTGGATTGTCCCAATAAAGTATTGCTGCAAAAAAAAGTGCAAGATAAAAAAAGGGTAAAGCCCAAACTGTATCGTAAAATAAAATACATGCTATAATAAAGGTAGACTATCTCAAGATATAATTAAGTCTCTTGAATACAATTAAGCTGCTTGAATATACTTAAGGTACTTGGATGTACTTATGCAATTGCGCGCTCAACTCCCAGCTTGGATTCGCTTTAATGTAGTCAATCACCAATGGCGTCATCGCGTCTGACTTATCCCATTCTGGTTGCAAGTATTTTTTGCAATCCATTGCAAGCTCATTGATAAATGAATTAGCCCAATCGAAATCCGACTTATTAAATACGACCACTTTTAATTCACTAGCAGCTTTCACGGATTCCGGTAAAGGCGCTTTAAATTTTTTAGGAGACAAACAAATCCAGTCCCAACTACCACTCATTGGACTTGAGCCCGAAGTTTCTATATGTGTTTGAAAACCTTCAGCTTTCAAAGCCGTGGTTAATTCGTCGAGCGGATGCAATAATGGTTCACCACCCGTTACAATAGCAATACGCCCTGGATGCGCTTTTGCGGCATTCACAATTGCTTCAATGGTTAAAACAGGATGTTTACTCGCATCCCAACTCTCTTTTACATCACACCATACACAGCCTACATCACATCCTGCAAGGCGAATAAAAAATGCAGCTTTACCCTGGTGATAACCTTCACCTTGTAAAGAATAAAACATTTCCATTACTGGATAAGTCTGTGGTGTGCTCAATGTAATTTGTTTAAATAATTTATAACCCTTGATAGGCTTTCATGGTGTTCTTTAATAATCCTGCAATGGTCATGAGTCCAACGCCACCTGGAACAGGGGTTACAGCGGATGCTACAGTGATAGCAGATGCGTAGTTTACATCTCCCTTGATTCTAAATCCTTTTGCAGCAGTTGGATCTGTCACTCTTGTAATTCCAACATCAATAATTACAGCGCCTGGCTTGATCATACTTGCGTCTACAAAATCTGGAATGCCCACTGCAACAACTATAATATCTGCTTTAGAACAGATCTCTATTAAATCTTCTTTTGGAGTGTATCTATGACAACAAGTGACTGTGCAGTTGCCTTGAGGATGTTCTGCACTTAATAAAATACTCATTGGTCTGCCTACTATATTACTACGGCCAATCACTACTGCACGCTTACCTTTGGTCTCAATATTAAAATGCTCCAACATCAACATCACGCCATAAGGTGTTGCAGGAATAAAAGTGTTCAAGCCCTGAACCAATCTGCCCACATTCGCTGGATGAAATCCGTCCACATCTTTTTTAGGATCAATGGCTTCAATCACTTTTGCATCATCAATATGTTTAGGTAGCGGCAACTGAACTAAAATGCCATCTACATTTTCATCTTTGTTTAAAGCTTCAATTTGCGCTAATAAATCTTCCTCACTTACTGTTTCCTCAAATCGGTACAATGAAGAGCCGAATCCTGTTTCTTCGCAATTCTTTACTTTACTAGCTACATAGGTTTCACTGGCGCCATTGGTGCCAACTAAAATAGCTGCTAAATGGGGCGTTCTTTTCCCAGCTGCTTTTAAGGCAGTGGTTTGTTCTAATAAGCTTGCTTTGACTGCTGCTGAGGCAATTTTTCCGTCGAGTACTAACATGGGGCAAATTTAGTTCTTTTTAAGATTCGTTCCCTCGTATCTTTGGGGCCTTAAATTAGTTTATGGAACAAAACCCGAATCAGCCCCTAAATATTGAAATTAGCGAGGAAATCGCTGAAGGAGCTTACGCCAATCTTGCAATTATTACACATAGCAATGCCGAATTTGTAGTAGATTTTGTGAATGTAATGCCTGGAACGCCAAAGAGCAAAGTGAAGTCTCGTGTGATTTTAACACCCATGCACGCAAAGCGTTTCATGAAAGCGATGGTAGAAAATATTGAAAGATATGAAGCGGCACATGGTGCGATAGGAGATATGGAGCAAATTGAAATTCCAATGAATTTCGGTGGTCCAACTGCACAGGCATAATTTGCTTTGGAAGGATTACCAGTCGGGATGCTGTTCTGCATAACTATAATAGCCTTCGGTGCTGACGATTAAATGATCGATTAGTTTAATGTCAAATAATGCTGCCCCTTTTTTGATTTTTTGTGTCAAACTATCATCCATCCTGCTAGGTCTTAACTGGCCACTTGGATGATTGTGGCAGATGATAAAACCTGTGGCAGCGTGGCTAATCACTAATTTAAAAATCATCCTAGGGTCGGCGATGGTGCCTGTGATACCCCCTTCGCTTAACACCGCTTCGTGAATGATTTTATTCGCCTGATTTAATAGTAGTAACACAAATAATTCTCTTTGTTCATATTGCAATTTGTTTTTCAAATGCATAGCAACATCCTTACTATGGTGGATGGTCGTTTGCTTGTCTATTAAATGCATTCTTCTAGAACCTAGTTCTATGGCCGCTAATATCCTAACAGCCTTGGTCATTCCAATGCCTTTGATTTTTAATTGCACAATATCTGCCACACTATACTGTGCAAATTTTTGCAAGCTATTGTTCGTGCTGGCTAACAAGCTACGAGCAAGTTCTATGGCGTTTTGTTGAGCGGTACCATGTTGAATCAGGATAGCAAGCAGTTCTACATCGCTTAAATGATTGGCGCCTTTTGCGTTAAATTTATAAATGGGTTGATCTTGCTCTGCCCAAAATCGGATACTACTTGTTTGCATAAACAATTTTATCCAAATATATTTTTTAAACAACCTCTATTTCTGCGTACAAATACGGGTTGCATGGCAGCAGGTGTGTATAACTTGACTATTTGTTGAAAATTAGCTTCGTAATAGCCAAAAAAATGTGAACGATATCGATACCTTTGAAGCACATTTTACCCACCATGAATCCTTCAGTTAAAATTTTCGCGGGCACAGGCTCGCAGGCTCTTGCAGAAAAAATTGCACAACGTTTTGGCGCCCCCATTGGTAAAATCAATATCCAAAAATTTAGCGATGGTGAATTCCAGCCTATCTTTTTGGAAAGTATCAGAGGGGACTATGTTTTTTTAGTACAAAGTACTTACGCACCAACCGATAATTTAATGGAATTATTGATGATGATTGATGCGGCTAAAAGAGCAAGTGCGTACAAAATTATTGCAGTCGTACCTTACTATGGTTTTGCTAGACAAGACCGTAAAGACAAACCACGTGTTGCCATTGGTGCCAAATTAATTGCTACTTTATTAGAAGCAGCTGGGGCAGACAGGGTGATCACGATGGATTTGCACGCTGCACAGATTCAAGGATTCTTTGATGTGCCTGTAGATCATTTAGACAGCTCAGCGATTTTCATTCCTTATATAGAGTCATTAAATCTAGAAAACCTAGCATTTGCAGCACCAGACGTGGGAAGTACCAACCGTGTGCGTGAAGTAGCGAACTATTTCAATGCAGAAATGGTGATCTGTGATAAGCACAGAAAACGTGCCAATGAGATTGCAAGTATGGTAGTGATTGGAGATGTTACTGGTAAGGATATCGTGATTATTGATGATATCTGTGATACTGGTGGTACATTGGTCAAAGCTGCTGCGCTTTTAAAAGAGAAAGGTGCTAGAACTGTGCGTGCTTTAATTACCCATCCAGTATTGAGTGGTAAAGCATACGAAAACATCGAAAATTCTGTTTTAGAAGAGTTAGTAGTTTGTGATACCATTCCATTGAAATCTGAATCTTCTAAGATCAAAGTATTGACTGTGGCCGACTTATTTGCCATTGCCATCCGCAATGCCTATGAGAACAAGAGTATTACAAGCTTATTTGTACACGCTCAATTGAAGGCTAGAAACCAGTAATACACTGATTTTCAATATATTATAAATAATTAGGAGCAACTTTGGTTGCTTCTTTTTATTTCATTACCTTTGCCGTCCATATTTAAAATTTAAACCATGAAGACAATTACAATCGAAGGACACTTGAGGACCGAGTCTGGCAAAAAAGCCGCCCGCCAAATCCGCTCTCAAGAAAACGTGCCAGCTGTAATTTACGGGGGTGCTAAAGAAGTAAATTTCTATGCTTCTGCTAAGGCTTTTAAGCCATTAGTGTACACAAGTGAATTCTTGATCGCTGAAGTTGCTGTAGACGGCAAAAAATACAGATGTATTTTGAAGGATCTACAATTTGACAAAGTATCTGATTTATTATTACACGTTGACTTATTAGAGTTAGTGGACGATAAGAAAGTAGTAGCTACATTGCCATTGAAATTAGTTGGATCATCTGCGGGTGTTAAAGCGGGTGGTAAATTAGTTTCTAAAGTAAAAGCGGTTAAAGTAAAAGCTTTACCAAAAGACTTAAGAGAATTTATTGAATTAGATATCTCTAGTTTAGAATTGAACGCGAACTTACGTATCGAAGATATTAAAGTGGCAAACATGGAGATCATGAACTCTCCACGTATCCCAGTAGCTTCTGTAGTAATGACTCGTCAATTGAAACAAGAAGAATCTGAAGCTGCAAAAGCAGGTAAGAAATAATTCAAGCTTATTTGAATAAAAAACCCTCTGAGCAATCAGGGGGTTTTGTTTTTTTTAGGGTACTTTTGATTCCAAGAAATACATATGTCAAAATTTTTACTCATAGGTTTAGGGAATGTAGGCGCAGAATATGCGCATACCCGACATAATATTGGATTTGATGTATTGGATGCATTTGTGATTAAGCATGGCGGCTTTTTTAAAGTAGACCGCTTGGCCGAAGTAGCCGAAGTAAAATGGAAGGGAAAGATTTTTATTTGTATTAAGCCCACTACGTTCATGAACTTAAGTGGGAAGGCATTTAAATACTGGATGGACAAAGAGAAAGTTGTTTTAGAAAACACTTTAACAATTGTAGACGATTTAGCATTGCCTACTTCGAAATTACGCCTTCGTGCATCTGGTTCAGATGCAGGACACAATGGTTTAAAAGATATCCAACTTACAATAGGTACAGATGCGTATCCTAAATTAAGATTTGGCATTGGAAATGATTTTGCTAAAGGGCAACAGGTAGATTTCGTTTTAGGAAGATGGGCACAGACAGAAAGAAAACTGATTGATTTGAAAATTGAAAAATCAGTAGAAGTGATTGAATCTTTTGCAACCATTGGATTATCTAGAACAATGACTTTTGCAAATGGGTTAGATATTAAACTTGACTAGTTAATTCAATTTTATAAATAATTTTTATGAGTATATTTTGTATTGGTCGTAATTATGTAGAACATGCACATGAATTAGGAAATGAAGTGCCTACTTCGGCTATTATTTTTATGAAACCTGATACGGCCTTATTGCCAAAAGGCGAAAATTTTACCATTCCAAGTTTTACCAACGATCTACATTTTGAAGGAGAATTGGTTTTACGTGTAAGCAAGAAAGGAAAAAATTTAGCTGCTTTACATCCAGAAGGTATCAATGTGTTAGATTACTGCGATGCCATTTCTGTTGGTATCGATTTTACCGCTCGTGACTTACAAAGCAAGTTGAAAGAAAAAGGGTTGCCTTGGGAAAAAGCAAAAGCTTTTGACAATGCCGCTATTTTAGGAGCCTGGCATCCTCTAACTGCAGATATACTTTCAGGTCCTATTCACTATACATTGGCCAAAAATGGCACTACTGTTCAAACAGGTGATTCTAGTTTAATGATCTTTCCTTTGGACAAGATATTGGCCGGCATTACGGAGTATTTTACAATCTATCCTGGGGACTTAATCTACACAGGAACCCCTGCTGGAGTGGGTCCAACTGCTAAAGGGGATGTATTTGAGGGATTTTTTGAGGGACAGTCTGTTTTTAGTCTAAAAGTGAACTCATAATTTCAAAAAATTTCAGTAGTTTTGCCACCCTTAAAAGGGCATAACCATAAAGGATCTTGGCGAGGTAGCTCAGTTGGTTAGAGCACAGGATTCATAACCCTGAGGTCCCGGGTTCAAATCCCGGTCTCGCTACAAAGCCTCTCACGAAAGTGAGAGGCTTTTTTCGTTTGAGGCAGCGTCACAAGCTCGCTTGTGTAAGCTGAAGAGAATGAAAAAAGCCAAACAGTCCCGAGCATCGGGATTGTTTGAAAGGCTTTGGGTAAGGCGAATTGTTGTGGGATGACGACGCAGTCGGCCATCCCGAAGCGTTTAGTTGAAAGGCTTTGGGTAAGGCGAATTGTTGTGGGATGACGACGCAGTCGGCCATCCCGAAGCGTTTAGTTGAAAGGCTTTGGGTAAGGCGAATTGTTGTGGGATGACGACGCAGTCGGCCATCCCGAAGCGTTTAGTTGAAAGGCTTTGGGTAAGGCGACCTTACGAGGAAGTCGACAAAGTCGACAATCCGAGTTAAGGGTAAGGCGAATTGTTTGGGGATGACGACGCAGTCGGCCATCCCGTTAAATCGTGGGTCCTTTGTTGTTTCTGCGTGAGGTTTGCGTCATTTCTTACCAAAAACACGAACCTTTAAAGCTGATATTTCTATTTGTTTTAACATCCTTACTCTAAATATTTTAATACCTTTGCACTTCACAATCATGCAAAAGAAGATAATTATATTATTTCTATTAGTAATTGGGGTAAATCTCTTCTCCAATAATCTATATGCATGTAACAAGCCACACAAATCAACTAAAGCAACGTCTTTTTTAAAGTTGACCAAGGCTAATGCTAAGTCCGACTGTTGCAAATCACATAACAAGGATTCAGGCCACGATTGTAACAAAAAATGTACTCATAACAACTGTGCTTGCACTTCTATCAGTTTAAATAGTTATGTCTGTAAAAAAGAAGTTATTGTAGAAACTATATTCTTTTCTACTATCCAAAGGAAGTATAATACATATAAACCTTCCTTCTACAACGATGTATATATTTCAATTTGGCATCCTCCTAAAATAGCATAAGCTATATTTCTCTTTAGTCAAGTTGAACAACTTGAAAATTTACATTTACTAAAAATTGAAAAAATGAAATCAATAAAACTATTGATGGCTACTGCCATTATATTATTTGCTACTATCGCAAATGGACAAACAAATACAGGTATCAACAAGGTTTTAAATGCATATATCCAACTTAAAGACGCACTTGTGAAAAGTGATGGTACAAGTTCTTCTGGTGCCTCAAAAACACTTTTAATTGCAATACAAGAAGTTAACATGAGTGAACTTAACACTGATACTCATGCCCAATGGATGAAAGTAGTTAATGATTTAAAGGAAGACGCTGAACATATCAGTGAAACAAAAGAAATCACACACCAAAGAGACCATTTTATGAGTTTGTCTAAAAACCTTTATGCTGTAATAAAAGTCTCTAAATCTGAAATGCCTATTTACTATCAATTTTGTCCTATGGCGAATAAAGGTAAAGGTGCTAATTGGTTAAGTTTAGAAAACAAGATTAAGAATCCATATTATGGCAATCAAATGTTAACCTGTGGTAAAGTAGTTGAGACCATACAATAATAAAAAAATGAAATTAAATAATATATCGATTTACCTTGTTGTAATTGCTTTGTTATGCGCATCAGTTAATCTATCTGCTCAAAAGGTGGTTAGATATGATTTATACGTAAGAGATACTTTGGTGAATTTTACAGGTAAAACCAAAAGAGCAATTGCTGTGAATGGACAAATTCCCATGCCAACAATGACTTTTACACAAGGTGATACAGCAGAAATTCACGTATACAATGAGTTGAAGGAATCTACTTCTTTACATTGGCACGGACTAATTTTGCCTAATAAAGAGGATGGCGTTCCTTATTTAACACAAATGCCAATCGAACCGGGTACCACACATGTGTATCGTTTTCCTATTGCACAAAATGGGACACATTGGTATCACAGTCATTCTGGCTTGCAAGAGCAAATTGGGATGTACGGTTCAATGATTTTGAATAAAAGACAGGATGACCCAACATTTAGAAAAGGGATAGATGACTTACCTACCATACCAGTAGTAATTAGTGAGTGGACGGACTACAATCCAAATAATATCCAGCGAATGTTGCATAATGCAACTGACTGGTTTGCAATCAAAAAGGGAACTACTCAAAGTTACGCAGAAGCAATAAAAGAAGGTCATTTTACTACCAAAGTCAAAAATGAATTTAAGCGTATGTTGGCAATGGATGTAAGTGATGTGTATTATGATAAGTTCTTATTGAATGGAAACCAAGAAAGTCAATTATCACAATTCAAAGCTGGAGATAAAGTAAGATTGAGAATTTCTAACGGTGGTGCATCAACCTATTTTTGGTTAAACTATGGTGGCGGAAAATTTCAAGTAGTGGCTAATGACGGGAATGATGTTGAGCCCGTTGAAGTAGATAGGTTAATCATTGCTGTTTCTGAAACATATGATATTGTTTTGACTGTTCCTGAAAAGAATAAATCATTCGCGTTCCAAGCTACTTCAGAAGATAGAATTAATCGAGCATTAATGTATGTGGGTGAAGGTGAAAAACAAACAATGACACCCGTGCCTAGATTGAAATATTTTGAAGGAATGAAGATGATGAACTCTATGATGAAAATGAATGGGGACTTAGATGATATGGGAATGCAAATGAGTTTAAATCAAATGGATATGAATGTAGTGATGTATCCAGAAATCACCGGCCCATCAAGTTCTCAACTAAAATCCAGTGAGAAAGACCAGTACAATAGCAATGCGTTATCGGATATAGTGACACTAAATTATGCAATGTTGAAGTCTCCACACAATACTACTCTTCCTAAAGATGCGCCAACAAAAGAAATAAAGTTTGAATTGTCAGGCAATATGAATAGGTATGTATGGAGTATGGATAATAAGGTGGTGTCTGAATCTGACAAGATTTTAATTAAAAAGGGTGAGAACGTTCGAATGATTATCTACAACGGTTCTATGATGAGACACCCTATGCATTTACATGGCCATGACTTTAGAGTACTTAATGGACAAGGAGAAAATGCACCTTTAAAGAATATCATTGATATTATGCCGATGGAGACCGATACCCTTGAGTTTAATGCCAATATGGAAGGAGACTGGTTTTTTCATTGCCATATATTGTACCACATGATGAGTGGAATGGGAAGGATTTTTAGTTATGAAAATCAAGCACCTAATCCTTTAATACCAAATCCAAAATTAGCCCAAAGGAAGTTATTTGGAGAAGACAGGAAATTCCATGCGATGGCTGAAAATGACTTCGCAAGTAATGGTAATGATGGAATGGTTATGCTTCAAAACACTAGATGGAGTATTGGTTCTGAATGGAGATTAGGTTATAACAATATGCATGGTTATGAATCAGAAACTCACATTGGAAGATACATTGGAAAAATGCAATGGATCATGCCATTTATTGGATTTGACTGGCGTTATAGGAAAATGGAAATCGGAGAATCTGAGAAAAACCTATTTGGTCAAATTAATACAAAAGATGAAAGAAGGCAGATAAGTGTGGGACTTGCCTATACTTTGCCAATGCTTATAACTTTTCAAACTGAATTATATCAAGATGGTAATTTAAGAATGCAATTAATGAGGGAAGATATACCGCTTTCAAAAAGAATGAGGGGCGATTTTATGGTTAATACAGATAAAGAATATATGTTTGGAGTCAAATATATTGTTAACAAAAATATGGGATTAAGAACGCACTACGATAGTGATATGGGATATGGTATAGGTTTATATTTAAATTATTAAAAATCAATTTTATGAAAAAATGTTTATTGTTACTTGTTATGATGGTTTCTTTTTCATTGACTTATGCACAAGACACTACTAAGAAAAAATTAGTATACAATCCAAAGAATCCTACTTATGAAGTAGAAGCCACTTGCGGCACTTGTATGTTTAAAATGGAGGGAAAGGGCTGTCTTTTAGCAATTAAATTTAAAGGCAAGAATTACTTCGTGGATGGAACTGATTTAGACGACCATGGTGATGCCCATGATTCAGAGGGTTTCTGTAACGCAATCAAGAAAGCAAAAGTCCAAGGATCCGTTGTTAAGGATAGATTTTTGGTTACATACTTTGAGTTAATCAAGAAGTAATTTGTAAGAATAATCTTGCGTGAGGAAAACACCCCCTGAATTCGGTCAAAATAGGTTGATTTCGGTTTTGTGAAAATATAACCCCTTACAAATCAACGCTTTCATTTTCTCAAAAAATCTTCATAACCCTGAGGTCCCGGGTTCAAATCCCGGTCTCGCTACAAAGCCTCTCACGAAAGTGAGAGGCTTTTTTCGTTTGAGGCAGCGTCACAAGCTCGCTTGTGTAAGCTGAAGAGAATGAAAAAAGCCAAACAGTCCCGAGCATCGGGATTGTTTGAAAGGCTTTGGGTAAGGCGAATTGTTGGGGGATGACGACGCAGTCGGCCATCCCCTTAAATCGTGGGTCCTTTGTTGTTTCATGAAAACATCACTTTTATCTTGAAACACTTGCTATCATTGGGTTTTAATGCGTGAGGTTTTTGAGTTCTCATCATTAACATCTGTCTTTAACAACATCCTCTTTAAATTTTAGAATCTGTTTCTTCATCTCCTTAATCTCCTTCATCTTCTGTTCCAAAGAAGTCAACTTATCATCAAGAATTTCGAGTTTTTGTTTCTTGGTGTATTTCCTGTTGTACCAGGCGTCAATGATTTGACCTATTTCTTTAATGGTAAATCCAACGGACTTGGCATCACTAATGAATTCAAGTTTTTCAACTGTTACATCGTCATAGTGGTAATAATTATTTGACTTAACCGATTCATCTTGTTTTCCCTCAATTAATCCCGACTTCTCATAGAAGCGAATCGTATGAGTAGAAATCCCTGTTTTCTTTGATAGTTCGTTTATTAACATATTGCAAATATAGTGTGTTGAAAAATAAATAACAACTATAGACTATACTCTACTGTTGTTAGTTTGAAAATAACCCAATAGTTTCGTTGAACAAAAAATAAATTCAAAATGAAAAAGACAATATTGATTACAGGAACTTCAAGTGGTATTGGGAAATCAACTGTTTTTGAGTTTGCTAAAATGGGATGGAATGTAATTGCAACTCAAAGGCATCCTGAAAATGAGTTAGATTTTAAGGACTTACCAAATGTGAAACTATGTGCCCTAGACGTTACCAATCTTGAAAGTATTAAAAATGCAATATCACTAGCAGAAAAGGATTTTGGGAAAATAGATGTAGTTGTTAATAATGCAGGTTATGGCGTTGACGGTGCATTCGAGGCAATGTCAGATGATATCATTGAAAAACAATTTAATACAAATGTTTTTGGATTGATGCGTGTGACAAGAGAAGCGATAAAGCATATGAGACCTAATGGCGGTGGAATGATTATTCAAATTTCAAGCATGGGAGGTAAAATCACCTTTCCTTTATATAGCATATACCACGCTACTAAATTCGCAGTGGAAGGCTTTACAGAATCATTACATTATGAGTTGAGTCAATTTAATATAAAAATGAAACTCATTGAACCCGGTCCGATTGTCACTGATTTTTATGGAAGAAGTCGTCAATTTATTAAACCAACTGACACAAACCAATATGACGGGTTTATTCAAAAATTTAACGATGCTGCCGAAAAAGTAATGAAAGATGCAGAAGGTCCAGAAGTCGTAGCAAAGATGATTTATAAATCTGCAACGGACAATAGTAATCAAATGAGATATGCTGTGGGAAAACCAGGTCCTATGTTGTTGATGCTAAGAAAATTACTTTCGGATAAGTTATACTTTTTAATGGTAAAAAAAAGTTACAATTTATAAATAAATTAAAGAATGAAGAAAGTCGTTATTGTAGGAAGTACTGGAATGGTTGGAGGTATTTGGGCAGCAAGCAATGCTGCTATTACGATTGCAGTAATTGGCTTATCGCCTGTTTTAGAAGGAGAAGCTGGGGATGCTTTTTTATCAGCATCAGGAGGGGATAAAATAAATATAAACCTACCAGCCAGCGAGATGGCCTTTATGAAAAAATTAAGGGCAGGTGTTAAAACGCCAATCATTGCTGTAATTACTGCCGGTAGTAATGTGGATATAGCTGCTATTGAACCCTATGCGGATGCTATTATTTTTGCGTGGTACCCGGGAGAACAAGGAGGCAATGCACTTGCAGATATTGTATTTGGAAAAGTTTCTCCTTCAGGTCGTTTGCCAATTACTTTTTACAAATCAACAAATGATTTGCCAACATATACTAGTTATGCAATGAAGGGGAGAACTTATCGATATTTTAATGGACCCATTCAGTATCCTTTTGGTTTTGGATTAAGCTATACAAAGTTTGATTATGCTTTAATAACAGCTGCTGCAAAAAATTACAAATCTGGCGATACGATTAGTGCATCGATAAGTCTAAAAAACACAGGTAAATTTGCAGGAGATGAAATAGTACAAGGCTATATTGAATTTCCGAATTACGAAAGAATGCCCCTTAAAGAATTGAAATTTTTCAAACGAGTTAATTTAAACAAAGGACAAGCAAAAAACATTCAAGCTAAAATTGCAGTGAGTGAATT
Source organism: Sediminibacterium sp. (assembly GCA_017983845.1). Lineage (GTDB taxonomy): Bacteria > Bacteroidota > Bacteroidia > Chitinophagales > Chitinophagaceae > Sediminibacterium. Next base: position 96,137 of record JAGOAO010000001.1, on the reverse strand, counting down.
GTATAAATGGGACTTGCCTGAAAGTAAATGGAAATTATACCCTGGGAAATATAAATTAATATTCGGTGGCAACTCAAATGACAATAGAATCACCACCGAATTTGTAATTGATTAGGTAGTTGCGAACTTTTTTTGAGCCATTGGGAATAAAATATTATTTTCTAAATGAACATGTTGGTGTAAATCTACTTCAAATGCTTTTAGTTCTTCCAGGCAAATTCTGTGTGTTGTACAGGCAGTTTCAGGTGGGGTATAACCATTTGTTAATGACCTAATTTCGTACATGATATCGCCTGCCTTTTCGTGTTCCAACTCCATAACTTGTATCGGAGCGTCAATGTAACCCTCTGTTAATTGACTAGCTTGGCTTCCTGATGCTGTTGAGCATACGGCTTTAATTCTTGGGAATAAAATAGCTTCTTCCTTGTCCATATGTGGCAATAGTTCAGCCGCTACCTCATTAAATAGTTCAGCCACTTTAATCATATTTGGGTATTTAGGCCCATGTTTAGATACAATTTTTTCTAAATGATTTTTTATAGTGGGTATATTATTTCGTACATAAAAATGGTGATGTATTTGGATATATGAGACTAGTTGTTCAGCACTCATTTCGGCGAAGGGCATCGATGTCTCGTTTTTTATTATAGAAAGTGCTAACTCGGCTAAAAGATCGTCAAGTGGAATATTTTTCTCAATACAAGATTCGTTCAGTGTTTTACTGCCTCTGCAGCAAAAGTCCATACTATATTTTTCTAACACTGGAATGTATTCGTGATGAGCTAATACAATACTTTTTAAACTTTTTTCTTTTAAATTATTCATTTTATATTTTTTTTCAAAATTCAAATTATAATAATTGTATCCATATGACTGAAATCAGCTTTGACCTTTTATTTACTTATTTTTACGGATTATTCCGTAATTCAACAATAATAAACCTGAAAACATAACAATAGCGGCCACAAATAAATACACATTCATGTTTTCTACTCCAATATAACTAATTGATTTTACCCCCTGCCATAGTAGCAAAAATTCATTAACAATAATCCCTACAACAAATACAAATACCCCAATTGTAAAATATTTATTAATTGCAATTAGTTTATTCCCTAATACAAACCCAATGAGGAATAAACTAATGACACCTAAAAGCATGAGGTGCAAATATCCAATCACGATTGGCCGAAATCCAAATGAAATTTGGCTCAATGATGGTATAATAGAAATTGTTTGTAATGCTATTTTAATACTCAAGGCAATCGCTGATAAAGCCATTATTACAATCGCATTCTTGGAAAATGAAATAATATTGTATATATCTTTTCCAACAGTACTTTTTACTAGTATAATGGAGCCTACAAGTTGACTAAATGCAGCCAAAACAACCACTACATACAATGCCTGCGGCAGTTTTAACCATAATGCCGATAATAAATATGCGGGAATACAGGCTAATGAAAATAACCAAAAAACAAGATTTATTTGTTTAGCATAACCCTTTATATCTTCAATTTTAGAAATGAATAAGCCCATACAGGCAAAGAAAAACCATCCATTATATTGAAAATGCAAGTAGCCATAAACCGATAGTAAATAACTAGTTTGGTTTGCATTTTTCGTAGCCATTAAATAAGCCAAACTAAACGCCCCAACTGATGAAATAACATTGAATATTAATGCTGCTTTATACCAAAGAAAACTTGGTAGTTTTAATTTTGTCCTATTTAAGTCTTTCCAAAAATATATAGTGAATACAAATCCATTAAGAACAGATAGTGTTGAAAACGAAATTGATACAAATCCGTAACCTTGTATCGGGAACGCAATAAGCATCCCATATGCTGTAATGAGGTTTACCCACAAAAATAATTTATAACGAGTAAATAAATTTTCATGCAGGTATTTCGAAAGCGTGTAAAATAATAAAACCATGATGGTTTGAGTAATCCAACCCGAAAAAGCAAAATGAGAGTGACCGTGTAATAGTTTCTTTTGGTCTATAAAATGCAATGGAAACGCTATTTTGTAACGTAAGACAACGCCAAGTATTGAAATTATTAATAAATTTATAAAGGAAATTCTCAACCAGAATTGAGCAGGACTTTTCATATTCGTGTTATTTGGACACAAATTTATTTTACAATTAACAACCTGGTTATGCGTTTAATCATAGTTTATGGTATACTTTACCTTTTTCAATACGAATTTCTTCTTTGTCGTGCATAATCCTCATTATCCGAATGACAGTTTCTACCCTTAAAGCAGTCATGTCTGCGATTTGTTGTCTTGTTAACATTACTTGGTTACATTTTGCACAAAAATGTTTTTTTTCATTTTTTAGATAATTCAATAAAGCTTTAACACGTGTCTCTGGCGATTGGTAGGCGATTGATTTCAGCAATAGAAATCTAAACCGAATTCGTTTTGCCATGACAACGCTTAATTTAAAATGGATCTCGGGTTTTTCCTTTATAAGCTGAACAAAGGTTGTTTTTCTCAGTTTAATGATTATGACATTTTCTTCAGCGATTGCCGTTGCCGCATATGGTTCGTTGTCAAATAACGGTATTTCCCCAAAACATTCCCCTTTTTCTATGAGTGTTTGAATATACTCTCTTCCCTCCTCGTCTATATTTACCCATCTAACCAGTCCGCTTACCACTTGATGGTAATAGTAGCATTCTGAACCTTCAGTGAAAATGACATCTCCTGGTGCGACTTGTTTATATACTCCACCCCAAGCCAACAAAGTATCTATATCTATAACCATTTTAAATTTCAATATTTTTAATCATATTCAAATTTATTTTCATTGTACTAATATATGCATGACCAGAATCATATACAATCAAATTAGTTGTTAATGTATTGATTATCAGTTCTTTTTATTAAATTATCCATGCTATTTTATTTTAGAAACCCACGATATGACTGTACGCATAAGATGAAAATGATGCTTCAACTAATCTTGTATAATCATTTAAAACAAAACAAATTATATGAAAAAAATACTTGGGTCTTTAACAGTATTGATAGTGTTATATGCTTGTGGTAGTCCAGAAAGTAATACCACTGCCCCTTCTGATAGTCAGACAACTGCTACTGCTGCTAATAAAAGCGATTACGATCCTGAACGAGGTGAGGGTAAGTTTACCCATGTAGAAGTAAGCCCAACAATTGATGAGGCAAAAGCTACAGATGGCGAAAAAGTATATACTGTGAAATGTAGTTCTTGTCACAAAACAACGGACGAAAAATTAGTTGGTCCAGGTTGGAAAGGAGTAACCAATCGTTTTAAGGCTGAATGGATTATGAACTTTGCTACTAACCCGGATCCTATGATTGATAAGGATCCTAAAATTCAAGCGCAGCTAGAAATTTGTTTAGTACGTATGCCTAATCAAAATATTTCTGATGAAGACGCAAGAAATGTTTACGAGTTTATGCGCAAGAACGATGCAAAAAAATAGTTTCCCAAAAAATAACTTATAAATTTTAAATCCCTTTTTTATGAAAAAATTAAGACTAATAAAAATTGGCTTTTCTACCTTTTTACTTTTAGCACTTTTCGGTTCATGTAAGCCGAAAAATTCAAGCAATGCAGTTAGTGCAGATGCCGCCGGAAAAGTATATGTTGCACCTGGCAAATACGATGAATTTTACAATTTCGTATCAGGTGGTTTTAGTGGGCAAATGAGTGTTTATGGACTACCTTCTGGACGCTTACTTAGGGTGATTCCTGTATTTTCTGTAGATCCAGAAAAAGGGTATGGCTATAGTGAAGAATCGAAGCCAATGTTAAATACTTCTCATGGTATTATTCCTTGGGATGACTTACACCATGTACAACTTTCAAGAGTGGGTGGGGAATATGATGGTAAGTGGGCATTTGGAAATGCTAATAATACGCCACGGGTAGCACGTATAGATTTAACAACGTTTAGGACTGCCGAAATTATAGAATTACCAAATAGTGCAGGAAATCACTCTTCTCCTTTTTTGACAGAAAATACTGAATATGTTGTTGCTGGAACTAGGTTTAGTGTTCCTCCGGATGATAAAAATGGCGATGTGCCAATTAATAGCTACAAGGAAAACTTTAAAGGAACATTAAGTTTTATAAGTGTTGCCAAAGAAGACGGCAAGATGGAGTTAGCATTTCAAATTGAAGCGCCTGGTTTTAATTTTGATTTAAGTAGAGCTGGCAAGGGAGTTTCACATGGCTGGTTCTTTTTTTCAACTTATAACACAGAACAAGCAAATACTTTACTTGAAGTAAATGCATCACAAAAAGATAAAGACTTTATCTTGGCTGTAAACTGGAAAAAAGCAGAAGAATATTTAAAGGCTGGAAAAGGGAAAAAACAGAAAGTTCGTTATGCGCATAATACCTATTCAGATGTAACACATACTGCAACTTCTGAAATAAAGACGGAAGTTATTGTACTTGATGCTAAAGAATTGAAAGACCTTTGTTACTTTATTCCATGTCCAAAGTCACCACACGGAATTGACGTGAGCCCTACTGGCGAATACTTTGTAGGAAGTGGCAAATTAGCTGCAACTATTCCTGTGTTTGCTTACGAAAAAATGATGAAGGCAATAAAAGCAAAAGATTTTATTGGCGAATTTGATGGAATTCCTGTTTTAAAGTATGAGTCTGTATTATACGGTGAGGTAAAAAAACCTGGTCTAGGACCATTGCATACCGAGTTTGACAATAAAGGTAATGCGTATACTTCTTTCTTTGTTTCCTCTGAAATTGTTAAATGGAATATTAAGGACTTAAAAATATTGGATCGTGTACCTACTTATTATTCAGTGGGTCACTTAACTGTTGCTGGTGGGGATACTAAAACGCCTAATGGCAAATATTTAGTAGCATATAATAAAATTACCAAGGACAGGTATTTACCTACAGGACCAGAATTAACTCAGAGTGCTCAGTTGTATGACATTAGTGGGGACAAAATGCAAATGATTTTAGATTTTCCTACAATTGGAGAACCACATTATGCCCAAATTGCACCTGCTGATTTAATAAAGAAGAATAGCCTTAAATTTTTCAAATTAGAAGATAATAAACATAAATATGCTGCCAAGGGTGAATCTACTACTAAAGTAGTTAGACAAGGTAAAGAGGTACACGTTTACATGACTTCAATAAGGTCCCACTTCTCACCAGATAATATTGAAGGGGTTAAAATTGGGGACGATGTTTACTTCCATGTCACCAATTTGGAACAAGATTGGGATGTCCCTCATGGATTTGGTATTAAAGGTGCCGCTACTGCTGAACTATTAATTATGCCAGGTGAAACACAGACATTAAAGTGGACTCCAAATAAAGTAGGTATTGTGCCAATTTATTGCACAGACTTCTGCAGTGCGTTACATCAAGAAATGCAAGGCTATGTGAGAGTTTCTCCTGCCGGAAGCAATGTTCCATTAACATACAGCCATGGCACTAACATGCCAAAAGCAGACGGAAAAAAATAGTTTGGTTTTTTTTGGGAAGACAGGCTTTATGCTTGTCTTCCTTTTAAATAATATTTATTATGACGACTGAAAAGCTTACCCCTATAACAAGAATAGCCTTATTAATTGGAGGGGTTTTATTATTAGCGGTATTGTATGTACCAATTTGGGGGATATCTCTAGATGCTCCTCAGTATCCAGAAGGATTGAGTATGTATATTTATGCTAATAAATTAGGAGGAAATGTTGATATTATAAACGGACTAAACCATTATATCGGAATGAAGACGTTGCATAATGAAGATTTTATTGAATTTAAGATCATTCCTTATTTCATTGTCTTTTTTTCAGGTTTGTTTATACTCACGGCTATTTTAGCAAATCGAAAATTATTAATAACACTTTTAGCATTGTTTGTAAGTTTCGGTATAATAGCAATGGTTGATTTTTGGAGATGGGAGTATGATTATGGCCACAATCTAAATCCAGATGCCGCCATTAAAGTGCCAGGAATGTCCTATCAGCCCCCACTTATAGGGTACAAACAATTGCTAAATTTTGGTGCTTATTCTATGCCTGATATAGGAGGGATAATTTTTATATTAGTTGGACTTCTATTAGTAGTCCTTATTGTAGTTGAACTTCGTATACAAAAAAAAAGAAAATCTCTAAATAATGTTGCTAAAAATACAGCATTCCTATTAGTATTAATTTCTTTTTCAGCCTGCGAAACTGGGCCTAGACCTATTAATATGACCAGGGATAATTGCGCTCATTGTAAGATGAACATTACTGATAATAGATTTGGTGCGGAGTTAGTCACTAAAAAAGGCAAGATGTTTATTTTTGATGACGCAGTTTGTATGATAGCGTTCATAAAGTCAAAGGAAGTCAAAAAAAATGACATCAAAAATCACTACTTAGTTGACTATACGGGCACTCATCAACTAATTAACGCTGACGACGCTTTTATTGTAAAAAGTGAAACTATAAAAGGACCCATGAATGGCCACTTAGTTGCATTTGCAAAAGAAGACGACATGAAGCATTTTTTAGAAAAAAATACCGGCACACTGCATAAATGGCATACAATAACTGAATGAGGAAATTCTATATTATACTAGTATTTATCTCGTTAAGTGTAAGCGTAACTGCAAATACCATAAATGTTGGCGGGAAAAGTCCTGTTAAGTCTATAAAGAAAGCAATAAGTTTAGCGCTTTCCGGAGATACCATTCTTGTAGCCCCTGGTTATTACAAAGAAGGTAATATTATAATTTATAAAAAAGTATTATTAAAAGGGTTAAACTATCCTGTGCTAGATGGCGAGAAAAAATTTGAAATCATTTCAATTAAAGCAAACGACGTAGTTGTTGAAGGGTTTAAACTAATACGTGCCGGGGCATCGGATATTGAGGACTATGCTGGCATAAAAGTATATCATTGTAGCGGCGCAGTTATTCAAAAAAATATACTCGATGACACTCATTTTGGAATTTATATACAATATGGTAAAAAATGTGTCGTAAGAAATAACAAATTCTATGCATATAACATTGAAGAACAACAAAGTGGTAATGGCATTCATTGTTGGAAGTCAGATAGCTTAATTATTTCTGATAACGAAGTCACTGGCCATAGAGACGGGATCTATTTTGAGTTTGTTACAAATTCTGAAATTTATCGAAATAAAACAACCAAAAATATACGGTATGGTTTGCATTTTATGTTTTCTAATAACGATATATATGTGGCTAATACCTTTTTAGATAACGGTGCAGGGGTAGCAGTCATGTATTCGCACGGTGTGACAATGGTTAATAATCATTTCCTTGAAAATTGGGGAGATGCCGCTTACGGGTTGTTGTTAAAAGAAATTTCAGATAGTCATATTAAGGGTAATATATTCGAGAAAAATACCACAGGCATATTTATGGAAGGAGTATCAAGGATTCAAGTTAATAACAATTCCTTTTTAAATAATGGCTGGGGTATGAAAATACAAGCAAGTTGTATGGATATCAATGTTACACGAAACAACTTCATCGGTAACACATTCGACGTTGGAACTAATGGAAGCTTGGTTTTGAATAAATTTAATTATAACTATTGGGATAAATATGAAGGGTATGATATTAATAAAAATAAAATTGGCGATATTCCTTACCGACCTATAAGTATGTATTCAATGATAATTGAAAAATATCCAGCAGCCATGATGCTTTTTAGAAGTTTTATCACATCATTAATGGATAAGACAGAAAAGATTATTCCGAGCATTACTCCTGAAAACCTAAAAGACGATTATCCATTAATGAGAAAAGCATTTTAGGCCTCATTAGTTAAGGAAAAACAACAAGCATGATAAAAGTTAACAATATAACAAAACGGTTTGGTAAACTAAAAGCATTAGATAGTGTAACGGTTCAATGTAAAAGAGGAGAGTGTATTATTTTATTAGGTCCCAACGGAAGTGGCAAAACCACACTCATTAAGTCAATTTTAGGCATGACCTTGCCAGATAGTGGAACAATCACATTCAACGAAAAACATATCGCCAATGATTGGAAATATAGGTCGCAAATAGGATATATGCCCCAAATTGGAAGGTATCCAGAAAACATGAGTATTGGCCAAGTTTTAGCTATGATGAAGGATATAAGGGGCGAGGGTAGCTCGGGGTTAGATGAAGATTTAATACATGGATTCAAACTTCATGATTTAATGGAAAAAAGAATGGGTGCTTTATCCGGAGGAACTACTCAAAAAGTAAGTGCTGCTTTAGCTTTTTTATTCAATCCTGCTGTTTTAATATTAGACGAGCCTACTGCAGGATTAGATCCTATTGCCACTGAAATATTAAAAGAAAAAATAAGACACGAGAAGAAACAAGGTAAATTAATACTAATCACTTCTCATGTACTTAGTGACTTAGACGACTTGGTTACAGAGGTTATTTATTTGCAAGATGGAAAATTGCGTTTTCATCAACCAATTGAATTACTGAGAAAAGAGACTGGGGAAGAAAAATTATCGAGGGCAATTGCGCAGATCATGTTAAAACAAGCATAATGAAAAAAATAGTAAAATATATAATGACTGACATCCTAAGGAGTAGAATTGTCATTATATATACCATTGTATTGTTTATTACAACATTGTCTTTATTTGGATTAGAGGATAATGTTAATAAAGGAATGTTAAGCTTATTAAATATTGTATTAATCTTGGTGCCTTTATTTAGTATTATTTTTTCAACTATTTACATTTACAATAGTGCCGAGTTCATTGAATTATTAGTGAGTCAGCCTTTACAAAGAAATGCAATTTGGCTTAGTTTTTTATTCGGCTTGGTTTTTTCACTATCTATTGCGTTTTTAATAGGAGTTGGGTTGCCGCTTTTACTTTTCCAACTAAATTATATAAGTCTCTTAATAACTATAGTAGGCAATATATTAAGCATAATATTTGTTGCGATTGCGTTATTAGTAGCTGTAAAAATTAGGGACAAGTCAAAAGGTATTGGGATGGTAATATTTTTATGGATGTATTTTTCATTACTCTTCGACGGCTTCGTTTTATTCTTATTGTTTCAGTTTTCTGATTATCCATTAGAAAAGCCTATGATAATGGTTAGCGCTTTAAATCCGATTGATTTGGGCCGCATACTAATATTACTGCAACTAGATGTTTCCGCAATGATGGGGTATACAGGCGCTATCTTTAAGGATTTCTTTGGTACAATTTATGGACTAACGGCCTCCTTTATTGTATTGTTACTATGGATAGTGATCCCTTCTTATTTATCAACACGTAATTTTAAACAAAAGGATTTATAATCCTGAATTTCATGCTACTAATTCAAATTTGCATTATGAAAACAGACATAGTTTCTAGAAAAGACATTATTTTACTAGTAAATACCTTTTACGAAAAAATAAAATCCGACGAAATGCTTGGCTTTATATTTAATGACGTAGCTAAAGTAAACTGGGGAAAACACTTGCCAATATTGTATGATTTTTGGGAGAATACTCTTTTTTTTACTGGTTCTTATTCAGGTAATCCTGTTGAAAAACATACTCAATTACACCATTTAATGCCACTAACAAAGGCACATTTCGACCATTGGTATGAACTATTTGTTGACACGGTAGATAGTTTATTTCAAGGCGACAAAGCTGAATTAGCTAAACAACGCGCATTGAGTATCTCAATAGTGCTTCAATTAAAAATTGCCCAGACACCTAAGCCTGAGCAATTATTATAATTTATATTTAGCAACTAATTTTTTGGAGGTAGTAAAACTGCATCAATTACGTGTACAATTCCATTAGCTGCAGGAACTGATGCCACAATTTTAGCATTCCCATTTACATAGAACACACCGTCTTTTTTTGTTATCTTAACATTACCGCCATTTACCTGTCCAATGCTTTGTCCGTCTTGCATTAGATCGGTTTTATACACTCCTACAGAAACATGGTATTGTAAAATATCAACTAAACTTTCTTTGCTCTCTGGCTTTAACAAACTTTCTACGGTTCCTGCGGGTAGTTTATTAAACGCTTCATTAGTTGGTGCAAAAACAGTGAACGGGCCAGCATTACTTAATGCATCTACTAGCTCGCCAGCTTGTACGGCGGTCACTAAAGTTGTATGATCTTTACTGCTAACAGCAACTTGAACTACATTTTTTTGAGAAGCATCATCTTGCACTCCAGACTGCCCAATGGATTGAGTCTCTTCTGTATTATTGTTTTGTGCTTCATTTTTTTCTGCGCTATTACAGGCAAATAATGTACTTGTAAATAATAGCACAATTAATAAATTCATTTTTTTCATATCATTAATTTATTTGGTTTTGAATAATACGTAAAATTATAAATACAGTTACTATAGCTTTATGCGTAGGGTCATAAATGCTTACAAACACGCTTATTTAGGGTAAAATCTGCCATGATTTTAGTCAGTTAATTTTTTCAGATAATGAATAGATGAAGTTTTTTGGTCCTCCATCTTTTAACAAGTACAGCATCTATTTACTATTATCAATTCAGTTGTTTAATTATGATTAAAATCATGATTACCGAATTTAAAAGTAGTTAGCTTGCTTGCTCATTCACAAAACAAAAACAACATGAAAGGCAAGAAAAATATTGCAATTGGATTTTTAACTATGGGTTTCTTTATGATCTATGGTTTCTTGTTAATCTATTTAAGAGACTTTGCTCCTAATAAATTGGAATGGGTTAATTCATATAGCATAGGAAAACATTTTGAGTCACGACTAGCTCATGTACACGGTAATTTATTCGCTATCTTGAACATTATCATTGGATTTTTATTAATTCAATTTTCAAATCGGTTAAACCAGGCTGATAAAATCTCTTGTTTAGCGCTCGGCGGGCTTTTAATGCCATTAGGTATTTTATCGGAAGTTTATTTTGGGCTTCCTCCAATCTTCGTGTTGATAGGAGCAATCAGTATGACAACTTCTGTGATTTGGTTAGGTATTGTGTTTTTTTCTTTAAAAAAGACTGAAATAAATTAATATATTTAGCTTTTGAAATTTACATATCCACTGCGTGAGGAAAACACCCCCTGAATTCGACTGAAATCGGTCAGTTTCGGTTTAGTGAAATCATAACTAACTACAAATCAACGCCTTCATTTTCTCAAAAAATCTTCATAACCCTGAGGTCCCGGGTTCAAATCCCGGTCTCGCTACAAAGCCTCTCACGAAAGTGAGAGGCTTTTTTAATGCGAAGCCGCGAAACAAGCTCGCTTGATTGAGCGGAGGAGCGTTAAAAAAGCCAACTGAACGCGAAGCGTTTAGTTGAAAGGCTTTGGGTAAATCGAACTAACGAGGAAGTCGACGTAGTCGACAATCCGAGTTAGGGTAAGGCGAATTGTTGGGGGATGACGACGGAGTCGGCCATCCCGAAGCGTTTAGTTGAAAGGCTTTGGGTAAGTCGACCTCACGAGGATGCCAGCGAAGTGAAACGAACCTGGTAATCCCTAGGCAATTTTTTAGAACTAGCTCTAAGGACTTACGTTAAATTGTGGGTCCTTTGTTGTTTCTGTGTGCGAGTAATCATTTAAATGTAAATCTTTGATTACTCTTTCCAGCTTCGATCTAAATGGGTAGTTTTTTGAATTTTAAATATGGATTTCTTCTAATGTTTGCTAAATTCGAGGTAGGTGAAACGTTTCAGTTTAACCTTTTCTCAAATAAGAATAAATGCCAAAAACAAGCTTTATGAAAAAACATTTTTTTTATCCTATTAAAATAATAACATTAATGCTATTATTCGTTTTTGTATTAACAAGGGCGAATGCAAATACGAATACGAATACGAATAGTGATACTTTACGTGTATTGTTTGTTGGCAATAGTTATATCTTTTTTAACAACCTACCTCAGGTGGTTTCATTGATATCAGATAGCATGAATACCAAGCTTATTTGTAAACAATCTGTTTATGGAGGAGCTACACTAGGAGATCATTGGAATAGCAGAAAGGGCTTAAGAACTAGAGCAATTTTAGAACAAGAAAAATTTGATATTGTTGTTATTCAAGATAATAGTATGTGGCCACTGGAACATGCAGATAGTGTTTTAATGATTGGAAAATTATTTTGCGATTTAATTAAATCTAAAAACGCTACTCCTTATATATACAATACATGGTCAAGGGAGTCTACGCCGCAAACTCAGTCTGCGATTAATAAGACGTATGAAACATTAGCCCTTCAAACACAATCGGTACTAGTTCCTGTCGGATCCGTTTGGGCGGAGGCTAAAGCACAAAAACCAACTGTGCAATTGTATATGAGTGATGATTCTCATCCATCTTGGCATGGTACATTTTTAGCAGCATTGTGCTTTGTGAAAAAAATAACTGGCACTTTACCTGCTAGATATCCTCGTATATATAATTATCCTGCAATGGATAAAGAAAATATTTTTTTAATGTGGGTGCCACAGGATGATGTTTTGTATTATGACAAAATTGTAAAAAATTATTTTTAATAATTTACAATCCCTGATTTTTTTAATTTTTAGGATCTAGCAAATTTCAATAGCAAATCAAAGTTTCCTTTATCTGCTTTTCTAATTGCTTTAAGGTATTGCGCTCTTATATCCATATCCACAGAGAGACTTGCACCTCCCCAAGAAAAAACAGGTAGCTGATAGATTTTTTCAATCATAATATCAGCTATCATTCTACTATGACGTCCATTGCCGTTTGGGAAGCAATGTATGCTAACCAATCTGTGTTTGAATCTTATTGCAAATTCCTCCAATTCGCCTCTTGTAACTATAGACTTAACTAACATACCTTCTTTTTCGTCTTCATCAAGAGGTGTTTGGCCATCATTGTATGTTAAATTTAGTCCCATAAAATTTTTGGTGTTTTGGTAATAATTTCTGCAGCTCTTTCCTTGATTGCTTTTTCAATACGCTCTTTTGAATTCACCTGGTCTTCTAATTTCATTGTAGTAGAAGTTCTTTGTACAATTTTTCTAGCCATTTCTAAAGCGCGCATTTCAATCATTTGATCCAAGCTACCATCAACAGGTACAAACCCATAAACAAATTGCATGTCTATTGCTTTTGCAATTTCTTGCATTGACTTAATAGTGATAGCGCCTTCCTTTTCACGTTTCTCTATATCCATAACTCCTTGCTTGGTTATGGAAAGTTTTTTGCCTAATTGTTCCATAGACATACCAATTCCATTGCGTATTGCTTTTATCCATCCAATAGGTGGTACAATAACATGCTGCATACCAGATAATTGAAGCATTTTTTCATTCAGTTGTTGGAACTGAAGTTTATTATTTCTCATAAAGTAAAGTTTTAACTTGACTATTAATGCATAAAAGTAAAGCTATTACTTTACATAAACAAATATTTTGTAAAGCTATTACTTTACTTTATTAAGCTTTAGAATTATCAACATGACTTTATTCAATTTGTAGAATTCCCTTAAATCACTCCTAAAACCTATTATATTTGTTCGGTTTAGTTTTTATTCTTACGGAATCTGGAGTAAGGCCAATTGATAACTTAACAGGTCCATTTTCATAAGTTGTTCCAAGAAATCTCCAATCATCTTTTCCATTTACATACATGGTTATTAAATGCCACTTTATCAGGTCATTCTTATTATCTGAATTTGATGTTGTATCACTTGGGTCATAGCTTGTTATCCTTTTCTCAAATTTTTGTTTGCCATTTTCGTACCCATATTCCCAATCGAAATTGTTAGATAAACTAAATGATCTAATAGAGCCGGTATATTCATTCGCTTTGTTTCTATAAAAATGATTTAAGATATCTATTGGCGTAAATGAATTTTTATTAATTTTTCGATTTTTGCTATTTTTAATATTAGGAAAGTCTGTAATATGAGCGTAATATACTTCTTGTAACTTATTATAATAAATAAATGTAATACCTGTCTTATTTCTATTATAATTTAATGGCACATAAAATAATGTTGAACCAGAATTGTTAGTTATTGATTGTGAATAATTAGTCCAATCTAATTTTTTTAATAAAGTATCAATAAATAAATTCGCTCCGGTATCAATTTTTCTATGTTGTTCAAGATATGATAAAAGCATTTTTTTAGTTGAATAGTCTATTGTTTCTTTTCTCGGAACACTTTTTATATTACATGAAAATGTTGCAAAAATTATAATTGTTATTGCAGCGCTTATGATTGTAATTTTATTTTTCATATTTCTATTAATTCGTTTAAATTACAAATTAATTTCTACAAACTGAACTAGGCTCTTTGTTTCTTCTTTTTTGAGCTGCTGTTGGTCTTTAGCCATTGCACTTGTTCCTTGGCTTCCTTTAAGGTAACTGCAGGCTGCTTGGATAAGATGATGGTGCTTAACTTGGCTCTTTCCAGAAAGGATATGTTGTATGTCATCTCTCATGCAGTATTTAGTTAAGAAAAGTTAATCTATTATTTCAATCATTCTGTTGGTGCACTATTCTTCATTAATCACCCCTTTTATTTTGGTCAAAATCATTAATTTTAAGCATTTTAAATACCTTCGCCAGTTTTTGCAATTCCCTTTAATCTCACCACATTTGGTTAGAATGTAGTTGAAAGGCTTTGGGTAAATCGAGTTTACGAGTAAGTCGACGCAGTCGACAATCCCACAAAAGTTATTCCAATAACTTCAAAACCTCGGTGTTTAAAACAGGGATATGATAAATAATAATTGACCACATAATTTCATTTGAGACTGAATCATAGCCATGAATAATCCTATTTCTTGTATCAATAATATTTCTAACATTTGAAATCTTAATGGAAGGGTCATGGATAACTATTCTACTTAAAGCTTCTCCTATAATTTCAATATTTCTTTCTATGGCTCTTCTGGTTCGGAGATCATTCAAATAGGTGGAAAATTCTTTTGGGCTATCTGAAAAGAAACTGTCAATTTCCTTAATTGCATTTAATATATCAAAAAGCCAGGTAGTTATTTCATCCTTCATAAACAAGTACTTTGGTTTTGTCCAAAGCTTGTTTGAAATAAGGATTTTTTACAGCATGTAATTCGAGTAAATCTACGCTTCTATTCAATATGTTTTGTAGTGAAAACTTCAAATCAAAATAATTATCAGCATAATCTTTAATATCAAGGTCTTTGAAGTCTACAAGTAGATCAATGTCACTATTACTATTAAAGTTCGACGTAAGAACTGAACCAAAAGCATACAAGTTTTTAACTCTGTGGCTTTCACAAAGGGCATTTATTTCATTTTTATATGTAGATAGCGTGTTCATGTTTTTAATTGGATATAAAATTACTAATTATTCATTTAAGTCACTAATTAGCTAGAATCCAGCTTCCTTCTTCCACCTCTGCTACCAACTCACCCGCATCCCATCCACTATAGCCGATAAAAAGTTGAATTTCATGTTCGTTGACAACCCCGGCGTTGATGGCTTTGATTACTTGCTCCATATTCCCGCCTAAATAAAGACCATTGGTTATTTGTTCGCCACCGTCAATGAGGTCGGGTCGCTTGTGCAATACAAAAAGGTGATTTCTATCAACAGGGCCGCCATCCATCAGTGGAAATGGTTTAACATGATTGAATTCAATGAGTTCATGCAATGACTTGCTAAAAGGTTTATTAGTTACAAATCCTAAACTTCCCTTTTCATTGTGTTCGACAATCAGGATGGTTGCATGTTCGAAGAAACTGCCATTCAAGGCGTTAGTACTGTTGATATCTATTCCGGCATTTAGATGACTCATAAGTTGGTATATTATTAGGTAGATTAAAAAGTGAAGTTTTCATCTCCTTTGTTATTCGTACTTTTGCCAATCGATAATTTACAAAGTTCTTAAAATTAGTTGATTCAACTGGCACTTTATATATAATAAAATGATAAAAAATTTATTGAAAACAGCATTGGGGAGATTAAGAATTGTAGCATTTATGGAAGGTTGTTCGTATTTGCTTTTAGGGCTTACGATGATTTTAAAGTACAAATTTGCTATGCCACAACCTAATTACATGGTTGGCTTGGTGCATGGAATTCTTTTTGTGCTGTATATCGTTATACTGCTTCAAGTTTCATTTTTACATCGCTGGAACATATTTAAAATGTTTTTAGCTTTTTTAGCTTCACTAATACCTTTTGGAACTTTTTATGCCGATAAAGTACTTTTTAGAAAATCATCAGTATAAAATATACAAATTGACTATGAAGAAGCACAAATACCAAACAAATATAACTTGGACCGGGAATCAAGGGGTAGGAACAAAACAATATAACGCTTATACAAGAGATTATACAGTTGCAATAGAAAATAAAGCTGACGTTCTTGGTTCATCCGATCCTGCATTTCTTGGTAATAAAAATAAACACAATCCAGAGGATTTATTCGTTGCTTCCATTTCATCTTGTCATATGCTATGGTTCTTACATTTAGCATCAACTAATGGAATTGTAGTAATTGAATATACAGATACCGCTTCGGGCCTTATGGTAGAGAAGGAAGATGGAAGTGGTTATTTTGAGTCAGTCATCTTGAATCCGGTTGTTACCATTACAGATTCGTCAAGAATTGAAGAGACAAATGATTTACACAGACTCGCAAATAAATATTGTTTTATTGCCAATTCTTTAAATTTTCAAGTTCAACATAAACCTATATGTAAAGTAGGATCTTTGTTCACTAATCATTAATGCTTTAACTATTTCATATGAAAATCATAGTCACTTTTTTCTTTTTATCATTCTCTTTATTGGGATTTACACAAAACAATCGACTATTAGTTTATAGTCATGTAGAAAAGTTTAAGAACGCTGCAAAATATACTTTAGCAATAGCCGACAAACAAGACTCAAGTAAGTATGATTTCAGGCCTGTATTTGAAGAAATGAGTTTCAAGGAACAACTGGTTCATTTGGGTGAAAACATTTATTGGCTCAGTTCAACTTATTTAAAAGAAGCACCTAGTCCATTAAAAGGTAAAAAAAATATTTCAAATGAAATGAATAAGAAAGAAGTAATACAGTTTGTTCAAGACGCATATGAATACGGAATGAAAGTAATGAGTGAGGTGGATGAAAATTCCTTAACAAAAGAATTTAATTGGAATGGCGGCAAATTGAATAAATATCAATTTTTAAATCTGATACAAGATCATCAAGCACACCATGTTGGTCAATTAATTGTATATCTAAGATTAAACGGAATAGAGCCGCCTAAATATATAGGTTGGTAAAAAATCATCAGAATTGATTCGATCTTGAAATTATAAGTTACACCAATTTGATTATAACTGATTCAGTATTTATACTGAATCAGTCTTGTTAAATTATTTAATAGTGTATCACTATAACATTTATGGTATTGTTCACAAGAACTAAATACCACAAATTTGTTATATGATTGACGAGAAAAAGATATTGGCGCATAAAATCGGGGGTAATATTAGGTTACTAAGAAAAAGCAAGGGGATGTCAATTGAAAAACTTGCTTACAAATCTGATATTGGTTATGTGCAATTAAGTAGAATTGAGTTAGGTAAAATTAATACCACAATTTATCAAGTGTTTAGAATTTCACAATCATTAGAAGTGGAATTAAATGAGTTGTTTATTTTAAATAATTCAAAATGAAAAGACATTTAGATTATCCTGTGGCAATCAAATATCTAATGGATGCGGGTTTTGAATTGAATAAAATGATTGAAATTCCATCTGATGCATTAACTAAACAATTTCAATACTGGATCAAAGACGACGGGGCTGAAATGTATCTTCTCGAAGTGTTATATACAGATCATGCTTTTATGTTTAGGTTAATCTAACAGTAGTGGCATATGGGTTCTTTGTATTGACATCCCAATGGCTTTCTGTGTTGCTATATTTTCCTATCTTTCAAGAATGAAAAAATCCATTCTACTATTTGGAGGCTTATTTGCTTCTTTGATTGCCTTCTCGCAAAATATACAGGCCGATTTAATTATTAATAACATCAATATCGTAGATGTAGCTAATAATAAGATATTGCCTCAACAGAGTGTAGTGATTATTAAAGACATGATTAAGGCAACTGGCAATACTGCAGCAATTCAAAAAAGATACAAGGCAAAATCAATCATCGACGGGACTGGAAAATTCATCATGCCTTCATTATGGGATATGCATGTGCATTTTGGTGGAGACACATTGATTGGTGAAAATAAATTGCTACTTCCTTTATATACTGCGATGGGAATTAGTCATGTTCGTGATTGTGCAGGTGATATTAGTGACTCAGTGATTGCCTGGAAAAATGCAATTGCAGAAAACAAGCTTGAGGGGCCATCCATATTTACTTCTGGTCCCAAACTAGAAGGTATAAAATCTATTTGGCCCGGCGATTTAGAGATTGGTAACGAGCAGGAATTAAATTTGGCTTTAGACTCGCTCCAGCAATTAAAAGTTGATTTTGTAAAAATTACTGACAATACACTTGAGCCAAATTTATTCCTAAAGAGTATTGTAGCTGCCAAAAAAAGAGGTTGGAAAGTAACTGGACATATCCCTGCAACCATGACGGTTGCTACTTATGCCAATGCGGGTCTGTCTGCCATCGAGCATATTGGTTATTTACAAAGAGCAGCATCTGACAAAGAAGATAGTATCACTCGGCTAAGAGCTTCTGGTAAAATCACGAACAAAGAAGCTGCTGTATTGTACTTGAATACTTTTAATAAAGAGGTTGCGATTGAAAAATTCAAACAATTGGCTGTCAATGGAACTGCAATAGTGCCAACGATAAATGGTAGCTTCAAGACAACCTACTTGGATCAATTTGATTTTACAAAGGATGATTATTTAAAATACCTAGGCCCTGCATTCAAAAGGACTTATGGATGGCGTGTGAACAGGGCAGCTGGTGACAATGCGGACGCTATCAAATTTAGGCATGCTAATTTTGAAGCTGCCGCTAGTTTGCTTCCCCTATTGTATAAATCAGGTGTTACTATTTTAGCAGGAACAGATGCTGGTTTTTTAAATTCCTATAATTACCCTGGACTAGGGATGCACGAGGAGCTTGAGATTATGGTAAAATATGGATTGACCCCTCAAGAAGCACTTATTTGTTCTGTGGTGAATGGTCCAGCGTTTTTTGGTTTGCAAGATGAATATGGTGGGGTATATGCAAACAAGAAAGCGGACTTACTGATACTAAATGCAAACCCACTTGTACAAATACAAAACACAAAGCAAATATTCGGATTTATTAAAAAAGGCAAATATTTAAACAGAAGAGATTTAGATCGTTTATTGGAAAATGTCCTTGGCGAAGTTAATAAGTTGAAATAAAGAGCACGAATGCTGTTTAAGCCTTTAGATGCTCATTTTCTGAGCCAATTATAGGGTCAAGTGCCTATATTTGTATTCGAAAAAACACATCTATGTTAGACGCTATTGTTCCATTGATCTCCCTTATACTTTTAGAAGTTATTTTAGGGATTGATAATGTAATTTTCATCTCTATTTTATCTGACAAGCTGCCTGATAGTCAAAGAAACAAATTAAGGTATTGGGGACTAGGTTTAGCCATGGTGATGCGTTTGATTTTATTGACCTTAATTTCTTGGATATTAAAATTAGACCAAACATTATTTACCATTGCGGATGTCTCTTTTTCTGGTAAGGGGATCATCTTAATTGCAGGAGGGCTTTTCTTAATTTATAAAAGCACAGTGGAGATCTACCATAAAACAGAATTAGCGAACGAGAGCGAAGTGCCACAAGTGCCTAAAGCAAGTAGCTTTAAAAGATTATTGCTAGAGATTATTTTATTGGACTTGGTTTTTTCTATTGATTCAATCATAACAGCAATAGGTATGGCGCAAGAGCTATGGGTAATGTACACTTCCGTTGTTGTGGCAGTGGTAATTATGATTTTCGCCTCACAGCCAATTAGTTATTTTATCAAAAAGCATCCCTCTTTTAAAATATTGGCTTTGAGTTTTTTGATGATGATTGGTATCTCCTTAATTGCAGAAGGATTTCACCTAGCTATTCCTAAAGGGTATATTTATTTTGCAATGGCTTTTGCATTTGTGGTTGACATCATTCAAATGAAGACGGTAAAATAACCCAATGGAATCACCAGTATTTTTATTTACACCTCCTTTTACGCAGCTGAATACACCGTATCCGGCAACAGCTTATCTAAAGGGCTTCTTGAATACCAAGGGGATACCGAGTGTACAAGCAGACTTGGGGATAGAAGTGACGATGGCGGTTTTTAATAAAACTGGGTTAATTCATTTATTTGAAAATATTGAGTCCAAAAAATTTGAACTGAATCCAAATTGTCAGAGAATACTAGCGTTAAAGCATAACTATATTCATACCATCGACCAGGTGGTCTTGTTTTTACAAGGTAAGTTAGACACGATTGCGCATTTAATTTGTTCTCGTTCTTTTTTACCAGAAGCAAGTGCTTTTGAACAATTAGACGATTTGCATTGGGCCTTTGGTGCCATGGGTAAGCAGGATAAAGCAAAGCATATTGCTACCATGTATTTAGAAGACCTTGGGAATCTAATCAAGGAAACGATTGATCCTCATTTTGGGTTTAGTCGTTATGCAGAAAGCTTGGGCAGGTCGGCTAATTCATTTGATGCATTGTACGCAGCTTTAAATGAGCCGCCTACTTATTTAGATACTATTTTATTGGATATCCTGGAAAAACATATACAAAAAGTACAGCCTAAATTGGTTTGTATCTCTGTGCCGTTCCCGGGTAATTTATACACTTCATTAAGGTGTGGACAATGGCTCAAACAACATCATCCTGCTATTAAAGTTGCGATGGGTGGAGGTTTTGCGAATACTGAATTACGTTCTTTGTCGGACGCTAGAGTTTTTGAGTTTTACGATTTTATTACATTAGATGATGGGGAAACGCCAATAGAGCTATTAATTGACCACATTGATGGGAAGAAAGGCGTACATGATTTAAAGCGTTGCTTCACTTTAGTCAACGGAGTTGTGACTTATTTTAACGAATCTATCTACCCTGATTATAAACAATACCAACTAGGTACGCCCGATTATGAAGGGTTATTGTTGGATCAATATATTTCCGTGATCGAGTTGGTAAATCCAATGCATAGTTTATGGAGCGATGGAAGATGGAACAAACTAACTATGGCGCATGGCTGTTATTGGGGTAAGTGTACTTTTTGTGATATCTCCTTGGATTACATTAAAACTTATGAACCAATTACTGCTAGTTTATTGGCAGACAGGATGGAAATTATGATTGCCCAGACTGGTCAAAATGGTTTTCACTTTGTAGATGAAGCAGCACCACCTGCTTTGATGAAAGCTTTAGCGATTGAAATCATACGCCGTAAATTGGTAGTGAGTTGGTGGGCCAATGTGCGTTTTGAAAAAAGTTTTACCCAGGATCTTTGTTTATTGTTAAAAGCATCTGGCTGCATCGCAGTGAGTGGTGGATTAGAAGTGGCGTCTGATAGATTACTTGAACTGATTCAAAAAGGAATCACGGTAGCGCAAGTGGCAAAAGTGAGTCAACATTTTAATGATGCAGGTATTATGGTGCATGCTTATTTAATGTACGGATTTCCTACGCAGACGGTGCAAGAAACAGTGGATTCATTGGAGATGATTCGTCAGTTTTTTGAAACGGGTATTTTAAAATCTGCCTTCTGGCATTTGTTTACCATGACAGCGCATAGTCCAGTGGGCTTGGAGCCAGAAAAATACAAGGTTAAAAAAATATCTGAGGAGATAGGGGCTTTTGCTAATAATGATATTGCACATACCGATCCTTCTGGAGCCAATCATGAAATATTTGGTTATGGATTAAAAAAGGCCTTGCTGAATTATATGCATGGCGCTTGTTTTGATTATCCTTTACAAAAATGGTTTGAATTTAAAATACCAAAAACAACCATTCCTGCTAATTATATACAAATGCAGATAGATGCTGTCGAGATAGGTGCTGCAAATTACAAAGCAATTTGGATTGGCATCATGCCGACAACTTCGATTGTTCAAAAAGCAAAGAAGGGCAGTAAATGGGAGGAGATGAATCTACGTTTCGAAACCAATAAAAACACTGTTTCAATCAATGTAGATCCTGCAAAAGGAGCGTGGTTAATACATTTGTTGACTAAAATAAATGTGGATAGCTCAAATGGCATGCCTTTGGCAGATATTAAAGCGGATTATAATGCTGCTGGTTTAGAGGGTTTTGATTTATTCTGGGACAATAAGCCAGTGAATACCTTGCATAAGGCAGGGCTGCTTCGAATTTAAATAACCATTATTTTAAATTATTTAGAAAGATGCATGTAGAATGGGTAAGGGATTTTTGTTTAAGCTTTGACGCCGTTGAAGAATGCCAGCCCTTTGGCCCCGAGCATCTTGTGTATAAGATAAAGGGGAAGATGTTTCTATTGCTTTCTTTAGACGAACAGCCTCCAAGAATCAATGTTAAAACGGATCCAGATCGTTCTGTAGAATTAAGAGAAGCTTATCCCGATAATATCTTACCTGGCTACCACATGAATAAAAAACATTGGAATACGCTTGTTTTAAATGCAAGACTCAACCCAGGATTGGTTCAAGAACTAATCACCCATTCTTATGAATTAGTGCGAAAGTAAAACCACTAATTTCTGATTTCTTAAAATTTTGCCAATTATCCCTCCTTAAACTTAGTTTAACATATATTTTAAATGTATGTAACTTTTTCCCAATACTTTCGTTCCACATTTAAATATACTGAATGAACTATTTTTCGATGAACTGGCTGAAGCCGTTTGCATTTGTATTGCTTTCTTTTTTTAGCTTGAATGCTTTTGCACAAGGATATAACTTGAAAGGGATGGTAAGAGATACCGTAGATAAAAAAAATCTACCCAATGCGTCTATTGTGCTTTTACATGCAAAAGATTCTATTTTATATAAAACCACAAGAACGCAAGCCAATGGCGCGTTCGATTTATCCGAAATCAAAAATGGGTCTTATATCTTAATGATTGCATATCCTCAATATGCCGATTATTTGGAAAAAATCCAAGTGAATGACGTTGCGATTGATTTAAAAGTAATCCCTTTAAATACAAAAGTTCATTTGTTGAAAGAAGTGATCATTAAAAACACAGTATCGGCTATTCGAGTGAAAGGAGATACGACTGAATACAAGGCGGACAGTTTTAGGGTCACCCCTAATGCAGATGTACAAGAATTGATTAAAAAAATGCCAGGCTTTCAGGTGAATTCAAAGGGAGAGATTACCACACAGGGAGAGAAAGTAAATAAAGTACTGGTGGATGGAGAAGAATTTTTTAGCGATGACCCTGCTGTGGTTACCAAAAACTTAAGAGCCGACGCAGTTGATAAAGTACAGGTGTTCGATAAAAAGTCCGATCAGGCAGCTTTTACAGGTATTGACGATGGCCAAACAAGTAAAACTATTAATCTGCAGTTAAAAGAAGACAAAAAAAATGGCCATTACGGCAAATTTGAATTGGGTTCAAATTTGGATAATTACAGCAATGGAAAAGCATTAATCAATGCTTTTAAAGGAAAGAAGAAGTTTGCAGGATATCTAACCACTGACAATACAAAGTTTGAAGGCTTGAGTTGGGATGAGCAAAGAAATTATTCAGACGGCGGGAATACAGTCACCACATTGGGAGATGACGGAAGTATGAGTATTTATTTCTCCTCTGGTGGTGATGATTATGACGAGCAGATAGGGTTACCCAATCAACAAAGTGGTGGTTTAGTGTTAGCGAATAAGTGGGGTAACACTTCTACCAACAATACTGGTCAGTATCAAAGATTGCAATCCAATTCATTAGGAACCAGTTATAGGCAAACGATTTTATCTAACGCAATATTGAATAACAATACGACCAACGAACAAGCAATTGATAAAAGAAAGTATCGTTTCAATACCATCAATGAGTGGGGTAC
>JAGOAO010000001.1:4266-72035 GCA_017983845.1 Sediminibacterium sp. | reverse complement strand
ATCATTGGTTCTGGAATAGGTACTGCTAATTACCAACTAAACGATTTGGAATTAGGAACGAATAGGGCAATTCGCTTTACCAATTTTATCCCAAGTGCCTCGTTTAACTATAATCCTAAACAACAAAGAAAACTGAGATTCAATTACAATGGCAATACGGTTAATCCAACCTTAATGCAAATTCAGCCAATTGTCGACAACTCGGATCCTTTAAATATTGCAGTTGGAAATGCGAATTTACAACAAGCATTTACAAATAAATTTTCTTTCAATATAAGCGATTATAAGGTGCTTAAAAGTAAGTCTATTAATTTATGGGCAAATTATAATACAACCAATAATGCCATCACCAATAGTAGTGAAATTGATGCCAATGGACGTAGGGTTTCCAGATATGTCAATGTGGATGGTAGCTTTAACTATAATATCAATGCAGGGTATGGATTTGATGTGTATAAAGGAGTCAATCTTGGCGTCCGTTTTGGAAAGAATTTTAATCGTTATATCAATTTTGTAAATAGTGTTAAAAACACCAATGACAACAATTCATTAGAATATAACATTAGCTTGAATTACTGGAGCGATACTTGGTTTAATTTCTATTGGCAAGTCAATGCTAGCAACAATCAATCTACTTCTACCATCAGGCCTAATATCACTACCAATTATTGGTCCTATTCTAGTTATGGCAATTTTAATTTTAAATTCAAAAAGGCTAAAACGTATATTTCAATAGAGAACGATATCAATGTCTATCAAAAGTCTACTGCTTTCCCCGATCAAAGAAATATTTATTTAGTGAGCCCTTCTATTCGTAAAGTAATTGGTAAGAAAGATCAATTTGAATTAAAGCTATATGCATTTGACCTATTCAATCAAAATAGCAATGTGAGTAGAAATATTTCAAGCAATTATATTTCAGAGACGACTAATAACGGCATTAGAAGGTATTTCTTGCTTGGATTCGTGTATAATTTCTCTAAAAATAGTAAGCCGCCAAGTTTTGACTAGTCGACTAATTCATTCATTATTTAATTTATCATATGCATCGTTTATTTATATTATTTCTTTTATTTTTATCCAATTCCATATTTGCGCAACAATTTATTGCTGCAGGAAAATTAACTTTTGA
The DNA here is from genome assembly GCA_017983845.1 of Sediminibacterium sp. GTDB lineage: Bacteria > Bacteroidota > Bacteroidia > Chitinophagales > Chitinophagaceae > Sediminibacterium. Next base: position 70,903 of record JAGOAO010000001.1, on the reverse strand, counting down.
ACGAAAAGTGGCACAGGTTTCATTAATGGAAAACTTGTATGTTAATGGAGGAGAGGACAATATTTGGATTACTGAAATGAAGAAGGTGTATCCTAAAATTGTGACTGATTATTATACATTGGGGTTTAATAACAATAGCACATTGTATAAAGTAGAAAAAGAGAATACCGACAATAAGTATATGTTAACTGGCTTAAAGCCTTCCGACCAAAGCTATGTATACCAGGATTTTAATCAGGGTTTGACGACCATGAGCAAGGCATTGTTTGAAAATGAATATTTTGTAAAAGATAGTGTCAAGCAATTTCAATGGAAAATTACAGGTGAAGTAAGAGATATCGCTGGCTTTGAGTGTAAAAAAGCAATTACCAAAATCAATGATTCAGTGGTAGTTGTTGCCTTTTACACAGATCAAATATTAGTAAAAGGTGGACCAGAAAACTTCAATGGTTTACCTGGTATGATATTAGGGTTGGCAGTGCCAAGACTAGCACTTACCTTATTCGCCACCAAGCTTGAATTAACTACTCCGCCATTGGCCTTTAATTTGCCCTCAAAGCCAAAGTTTGTAAAACACAGTCAAATTGCGCTAGATGTAGAGAAGGGTTTAAAAAATTGGGGAAAGGAAGGCAAGGCCATTGCTTGGATCTCTAATTTGTAAAAAGCAGGCATTGTTTTTCTATCTTTTCGAATAATAACAGACAAGAACGTGAGATTAAGATATAAGTCCTACTTTTGAGTCTAATACGAACATTATGGGATTCGCAATCAATAAAAAAATAGCAGACAAGAAAACGGCTTCAAGTGCTAAAACCAATGTACAAGCTGGCGGTAGTTCAAAGTTTATCGCAAAAGCAAGTACTAAGTCTTCTGGAGCGAGTAAAAAACCAATTAAAACAGGTGGATCAAGAGGATCTTGATGCATTATGGATTTAAATAGACCTAATTCAGGGTTAAAAAAGGGAAATTCAATGAATTTCCCTTTTTTAATGCCCAAAAACCGGAAACTGTTAAATAAATATAATTAAAATATTAAAATAAGTTAATATGTATTGACTTATTTAACAACTAAAAGAAGCAGCTCACTCAGTTATTTTATAGAAACTGCTTCGTTTGTTAAGTTTTTGTTAACGGCGTTTAGTTTTTTTTCATAACTTGAAGGCTTAAGTAAAACAAAAGCAAATGAAGAAAATTCTAACCTCGCTCTTCTTAGCTGTTTTCGTATTTGTAGCTGCAAATGCTCAAGTTCGTCAAGTAACCGGTTCGGTGAAAGATGACAAAGGTACTGCAGTAGCATACGCATCAGTTAAAGTAAAGGGCCAAGCTTCAGCTGTAGTAGCTGATGAAAAAGGTAACTTCAAGATTAGTGCTGCTTCAAACGAAAGTTTAGTAGTAAGTGCAACTGGTTTCGCTCCAACAGAAGTGAAAGCAAGTGCTACAACTTTAAACATCGTTTTAACACGCCAAGTAGAAGATCTTGAAAACGTAGTAGTTACCGCTCAAGGTATTCGTAAAAAATCCAAAGAAATTGGATATTCTTACGCAAAAGTATCCAACGATGAAATTAACGTTGGTCGCTCTCCACAGTTAACTCAAGCCCTAGCGGGTAAGGTTTCTGGTTTGGCGGTTTATACGGTAAATAATAGCGTTGATCCTGCTGTAAAAGTAGTATTACGTGGATACCGTTCATTGACTGGTAATAACGAAGCATTGGTTGTAATTGATGGTATGCAAACTACCGCAACTGCACTTGCTACAATTAACCCGAATGATGTAGAAAACGTATCTATCTTAAAAGGTGGACAAGCGGCTACATTGTATGGTTCTGCCGGTGTGAATGGTGCTTTAGTAATTACAACTAAGCAAGGAACAAAAGGCAAGTTAAAAGTACAGTATTCTAACTCTACTAACTTTGAAGAAATTAGTTTCTTACCTGATTTCCAAACTCAATATGGTTCTGGTTCTCAGTACTATCCTATTGGTTACGGTTCTGCTGGGTACGATGCAAGCTCTGTGAATCGTTCTAAATTAAACTGGCGTCCTTACGAGAATCAACAATATGGTGATGCTTACGATGGTAGCATGCGTATTGCTGGTCGTGTATTAGAGGACGGAAGTAGCTTAGTAGTTCCTTATTCTAATGTTGATAATGTTCGTAAGAAAAGTTTTGACATTGGTGTTTCTAGAAACAACCAAGCAAGCTTCCAAGGTGGAGATGAAACAGGTAGTTACTACTTGTCAGTTGAAAACCAAAAAATCAACGGTATTGTTCCTGGTGATATGAGTGATAGAACTGGTGTTCGTGTGAAGTCTACAAAAGAGTATGGTAATTTATCCACTACTTTCAATGCAGCTTTCACGCAAATCGCTTATGACAGAACTACTTCTGATTTCCAAAACGACATCATCAATACTGCATCATGGGTAGATTTAACTACTATGAGAGATTGGAGATCAAATAAGTTCGCAAATCCGAATGGTTATTACAATGACTATTACAATAACCCTTACTTCAATAAGGATATCAACCGTGCAAGATATAAAGATGCAAACTTCTCAGGAAGCTTTGATGTTTTATATAAATTACGTCCTTGGATCCAATTGTACAACAGATTAGGTATCATGAACAATTCTCGTACTGGTAAAAATACAACCGAGAAGTTCACTTATTCTGATTGGGCTAAAAATGATGCTTATATTCCTGCTCAGTGGGGTCATGATGACGACTATCCAGGTATTTACCGTGCGATTTCTGACGTATTAGGAGCAGTTGCTGACTACTCTTCTACAGAGAATGTAGTGAACAATGAGTTCCAAGCACGTATCCAAAAAGATATCGCGAATGTAGAAAATAAGTTGACTTTAGGTTATAGCTTATATCAACGTTATACAAAAGCAATCAATGTATCTTCTAGTTCTATCGTAGTACCTGATGTATACAACGTATCAAATAGACAAGGTAATTTAGGAGGTGGTGAATCGAATACAACTGAGCGTAAGTTTGGTTACTATGCGGATTTGAACACGAACTTAAAGAACATGGATTATTTGAACTTGAACTTGACTGGTCGTTTTGATGCAACTTCTCGTTTCTTCAAACAATCAAGAGCAGCGAATCAATATTCTTATTTCTATTATGGAGCGGCATTGTCATTTATTGTAACAGATGCCTTCCCTTCTTTGAAAAGCAATATTTTAAACTATGCTAAATTACGTACCTCTTACAATAAGAACGGTAACGATAATATTCCTTTGTATGGTTTAGATTTAGCGTATAGCAATGGTGCTAATTTTCCTTATGGAAACAACGTAGGTTTGTCAGTTGGTAATACTTTACCAGATGCGAATTTAAAGCCTGAGTTTGTAACTGCATTAGAATTTGGTGCTGAATTATCAATGCTTAAGAATAGAGTTAACTTAGATTTAACTTGGTACGATCAAAGTTCAGTTGGTCAGGTTTTAACTGTTAAAGTACCTAACTCAACTGGTTTCTCTAACTTGTTAATCAACGTAGGTGAAGTGAAAAACTTTGGTTACGAAGCTGATTTAAAAGTACAAGTGTTACGTGATACTAAAATCAAATGGGATGTGAATGTGAAGTATTCTTACAACGACAACAAAGTTGAAAGTTTATATCCAGGCATTACTCAATTTGCTTACGGTGGTTATAGCTATGCTACAACAAACGTAATCTTAGGACAACGTTTCCCTGTATTGAAAACAACTGGTTACTATTATGCAACAGATGGTTCTGGCGCTAGAAGAGTAAGTCCTACAACTGGTTACCCAGTGCAGAACACTGCTTTAAATGAGCGTGGAAGTACTTTACCTCGCCATATGGTAGGTTTAGGATCTTCTTTCACATATAGTGATTTCCGTTTATCGTTCAACTTTGAATACCGTGGTGGTAATGTGATTTATTCTGACTTAGGTCGTCAAATGACATTTACTGGTTCTGGCGCTTGGACTTCAAACAGAACAGAGCAGATCTTCCCTAATTCTTATTACATAGATCCAGCAACAAGTGCAGAAGTTAAAAACAATAGCGTTTATGTTCGTGAACCAGAGTATGCACTTTGGGTAAACAACTATCGTCTAATTGCGGAGAACTTTGTTACACCAGGATGGTTCATCAAATTAAGAGACTTGAACTTGTCATACAATTTACCAAGTTCTTTGGTGAAAAAATCTAAGATCTTCAGTGGTGCTAATGTGGCTATCTACGGAAGAAACTTATTTACAATTGTTGACAAGAAAAACCAATTTACTGACCCAGAATTCAGTTACACAAGTGGTAACGGTTTAGGTATTAGCAATACATTGCAAACACCTCCTGTTCGTCAATATGGTTTCAACGTAAACTTTGTTTTTTAATCACCACTAACTAAAACAACAGATATGAAACTTTACAAAATATATATCGCCGCGTTTTTGGTCATTGTGGGAACAGGTTGTAAAAAAGACTATTTAGATGTCAATACCAACCCTAACTCTTTACCAACTGCAACGCCAGCGTACGTTTTCGCGAACGCATTGAACACAAGTGCAGCCAACTTAGTTTCTCCAAATGAAACGGGTATGGTTTGGGCTGGTCAATGGACTCAGTCTAATGGTTATATCATTAGTACGACTTTGTTCGCTTACAATTTCACCAACGGTGATTTTAACTATTGGGATAATACTTATGATAATCTTTATGATTATCAATATGTAATTGACAATGCTACAGCAAATGGCCAAGACTATTTAAAAGGTCCAGCTAAAGTGATGAAAGCGTTCAATTTCCAAAAATTGGTTGACTTATACGGTAACATCCCTTACTCAGATGCATTGAAAGGAGTAGGCGCTTTGGCACCAAAATTCGATGACCAAAAAACTGTGTACGAAGGTTTAATTACTTTATTAGACGGTGCAATCGTAGACTTAAAAGCGAATGCTTTTGCAAGTTCTGCTGCAGGTTCTGATTTTGTATTTAAAGGAAATACTACAAGTTGGATCAAATTTGCCAACTCTTTAAAGATGCGTATTTTAATGCGTCAATCTAAAGTGTCTGGTAGAGATGCCTATATCACTGCAGAAATCAATAAGATCGTAACTGAAGGTTCTGGTTTTATTACTGGAACTGAAGTAGGTGTTGACCCTGGTTTCACAGCTTCAGCTGGTCAAATTAATCCGTTTTACAACTTGTATGGTTACAGTGAAACTGGAGCTAGAAGAGCTTATAACAACTGGCCAAGAAACACTAGTTTCCTTATCAATACCCTAAAGTCAACAGGTGATACTGCTCGTTTAAAGCGTATTGCTTATGCTATTGGTAATGAGAATGCAGCGACTCCAGGTGTGAGTACTAAAGAAGAAATTGCTGACAACTATGTTGGTGTACCAATTGGATCTAGCGCGGGTTATTTACCTGCTGTTACATCTGCTCCTGGCCCATCAGTATTGGTTAAAGGAGTATACAATAAGCCGATGGTATTGATGACCGCTGCAGAAGTTCAATTGAACTTAGCTGAAGCTAAACAACGCTATGGTGCAAGTGTAAACTTAACAGGTACTGCACAATCTTACTTTGAAGCTGGCGTGACTGAATCATACAGAGCTTTAGGTGCAACTACATCTGATGCAGCTCGTTTATTAGCGAGTGGTGTTGATTTAGTTGATTTTGTAGCATCTACTAATAAATTGAATGCAATTGCTTACCAAAAATGGTTAGCCCTTGCAAACTTCAATGGTTTAGAAGCATGGTCTGAGTACCGTAAATCTGGTTATCCAGTAACACCTCAGTCTGCTAACTATGTTGGTTCAGCTGCGACTCGTCCTACACGTTTATTCTACCCTGGAACTGAATTAGGTTCTAACGGTGCAAATGTGAAAGCACAAGGAACAATTGATCCATTAGCAACTAAGATTTTCTGGGATGTAGACTAATTGATCTATATCAAACATAATAAGTGCCCTCCGGTTTTCGGGGGGCATTTTTATTTTAGAGAAGGCATAAAAAAGCCCCCTGAAGAATCAAGGGGCTATAACGATTGCTTGCTTATGGATTAACCATTACCATAACAAAACAAAAATAAGTTGTATTTGCAGTACCTAATATGAACTTACTATTAAGCTTATTTAATTACTTCGCCCTCAATTACTAGTTCGGCTGGTAATTTTTGACCGGCAAATTTAACATTCACCTTTTTTCTGAAGGCTCCAACTGCAGGGGAGGTGTAAGTCACTTTGATACTTCCTTTTTGTCCTTTTAAAATTGGTTTTTGATCGTACTCTGGTTGGGTACAACCGCATTCTGCATTGGCGAATTCAATGACAATAGGTCTTGCTTCTGTGTTGGTATAAGTAAAGACGACTGTTTTATGAACCCCTTTTGGAATTTTCCCAAAATTATGTGTCGCCTTATCAAATTTAACGGCAGATTGTGCAGAACAGTACATTGCTGCAAGGGAAAAACAAAGGGTAAAGAGCTGCTTCATATTGTGTTTATTTAATGTTTAAGAATAGGGGACCAAAATGACGCCCAAAGTGGATTTTATAACTAAAATGTTGCTCTAAATTATTGAAATTTCGGTAATTATCTGATTTTATGTGTTTCTTGATTTTTATTGCATTTTGAACGTTATTTTTGTCAAATGGAATCCAACTTAGAAGCAGCATCTAGACAGGACATGCTTTCATTTGAAGCATTTCGAAAAACTGTATTAGAGGACTACCGAACTGCACTAATTAGTAGAGAAGTGAGTTTGTTAGGTAGACGTGAGGTGTTGACCGGTAAGGCCAAGTTTGGCATTTTTGGTGATGGAAAAGAAATCGCTCAAGTAGCACTTGCAAAATTTTTTCAAAAAGGAGATTTTAGAAGTGGATATTATAGAGACCAAACATTCATGTTTGCCCTAGGGGTATCCAATGTAACAGATTATTTTGCCCAACTTTATGCAGACGTCGAGAACGACCCTTATAGTGGTGGCAGAAATATGAATGCGCATTTTAGTACCCCATTTGTAGATCAAAAAGGGGATTGGCTTCCTTTGGCAGATCGTTATAATGTTTCTGCTGATATCGCACCTACTGCTGGTCAAATGGTAAGAGGATTGGGATTGGCTTTTGCGTCCAAGTTTTTTAGAAACTCGGCAGATTCATTTACAGGTTTAACCAATCGTGGAAACGAAGTTTGTTTTTGTACAATAGGAGACGCAAGTACATCCGAAGGACATTTTTGGGAAACCATCAATGCCGCAGGCGTATTACAAGTGCCATTGGCTGTAATTGTTTATGACGATGGTTATGGTATTTCAGTGCCAACCGAATTGCAAACAACAAAAGGATCTATCTCAGAAGCATTGGCTGGTTTTGAAAAAAAATCAGGCACCAATGGTATTAAAATATTCACTGTAAAGGGATGGGATTATGCTGCATTATGCGAGACTTTTGAAGAAGGGATTGCCTATACGCGTGCAACGCATACGCCTGTTTTATTTCATGTAAAAGAAGTCACTCAGCCACAAGGGCATTCCACCAGTGGAAGTCATGAAAGGTACAAGTCGGCAGAAAGATTAGAGTGGGAAAGAAATTGGGATTGTAATAAACAAATGAGGGAATGGTTGATTTTAAATGAATTAGCTACAGCAGCATCATTGGATATTTTTGAAGCAGAAGTGAAGCAAGAAGTGCGTGATGCAAAACAAATCGCTTGGGAAAAATACATCACCCCTATTAAAACCAAGATTCAAGAAGCAGCAAATTTAGTGCAAGCTGGATTGGATCCTGAAGCGCCACTGTATCGTATGATGCAGGAACTGGTTGCCAATAAAGAACCACTAAAAAGAGAACTCTTTAGAAATTTAAATATGGTGCTCGAGCAAATGCCGCAGCATCCTCAAGCCGCTGCAATTAAAAAACTAATAGCAGATTATTACAAGGAACAAGCGCCATTTTATAGCAAGTATTTATACAACGAAGGTCCAAAGAGCGCATTGAATGTATCTGTCGTTCCTGCTCTAATGGATGCCAATCCAAAACAATTAAATGGGTACGAAGTATTGAATCAATATTTTGATTATTTATTTGCGAACAATCCTAAAGTAGTTGCCTTTGGAGAAGACTTAGGAAATATTGGCGATGTGAATCAAGGTTTTGCTGGACTACAAGCCAAATATGGCGTGAACAGAATTTTTGACACAGGCATCAGAGAACAAACCATCATGGGGCAAGCGCATGGCTTAGCTATGAGAGGATTGAGACCAATTGCTGAAATTCAATACTTAGATTACTTATTATATGGCATACAAACTTTAAGTGACGATGTGGCCACTTTGCATTATCGCACGGTAGGTCAACAAAGTAGTCCGGTGATCATAAGAACAAGAGGCCATCGTTTAGAAGGCATTTTCCATAGTGGATCTCCAATGGGTATGATCATCAATTCGTTAAGAGGGATGTTTGTTTGTGTGCCAAGAAATATGGTGCAAGCAGTAGGGATGTACAATACTTTATTGCAAGCCAATGATCCTGCTATATTAATTGAATGCTTAAATGGGTATCGTTTAAAAGAAACAGTGCCTACGAATATCAATGAGTTCACTGTGCCATTGGGCATGACAGAAACATTAAGAACTGGAGATGATATCACCATCGTTTCTTATGGCTCTACATTAAGAATCGTAGAAGATGCTGCAATTCGTTTAGCAGCATTGGGCATCGACTGTGAAATTATTGACGTGCAAACTTTATTGCCTTTTGATATCAACCATCAAATAGTTGCTTCGCTTAAAAAGACCAATCGTATTTTATTTGTGGACGAAGATGTGCCAGGAGGTGCTTCTGCTTATATGTACCAACAAGTGATCGAAGGGCAGGGTGGATACAAATGGTTAGACGCAAGCGCTAGAACATTATCTGCCAAAGCACATCGTCCAGCTTATGCAAGTGATGGAGATTATTTCTCTAAGCCAAATACAGAAGAAGTGATACAAGTGGTGCAAGAAATGATGGCAGAGTAATTAGTAGCCTTCCATTTGTTCGGTATAACTTAATGAGCCTAATCTTAGCTTTAAAGGAATTTTAGTCTTCTTCTCAAAAGCCCTTTCTTGATTACAGAAAAAACCTGTCTGGGTGGTGTAAAAATTTGGAGTGATTCCGGTTTCTATTTTATAAAGCGAAGTAGCATGTTGGATTGAAGGAGCGGTTGCTTTAGAAATTTTCCAATACTGCTTTGTGTTTTTTGAAATTAATTTTTGCGCAGACAATTGCTGCGCAAAAATTAAAAATAATATCAAGGTAAAATATTTCGTAATGGTAGATTTAAGCCATGTTATGAAAGACTTTATTTACGTCTTCGTCTTGCTCTAATTTCTCAATCAACTTACTAATATCTTCTGCTTGCTCATCTGATACAGGTACTGTTGTGGTTGGGATCCACTCCAATTCAGCACTGATTGGGGTAATATTTTTATCCTCTAATGCTTTTTGTAAATTTCCAAAATCAGTAAAAGCACATCTTAATACAATGATTGGATTGTCGTTGTCGTCGTTACTCTCTCCTAATTCATCTAAACCATGATCAATCAATTCTAATTCTAAATCATCCATCACTAGGCCTTCTGGGTTCAATTTAAATACACCCATTTTTTTAAACTGAAAACTCACGCTACCGCTATTGCCTAAAGCGCCGCCCCCTTTGTTAAAAATACTTTTCACATTGGCTACAGTTCTTACATGGTTGTCTGTTGCAGTCTCTACTAACAAAGCAACACCATGTGGCGCGTATCCTTCGTATAAAATTTCTTCGTAGTTAGATGTGTCTTTACCTAAGGCTCTTTTGATTGCAGCTTCCACACGATCCTTTGGCATGCCCACACTCTTCGCGTTCTGATAACATCTACGTAAAGCAGGATTGGTGGCCGTATCTGGTCCAGATGCTTTTACAGCAATCACGATCTCTTTACCGATTCGGGTAAATTGTTTCGCCATTTTATCCCAACGAGCAAACATGGTTGCTTTTCTTACTTCAAATATCCTACCCATAGTTTCATGATTTAAGGTGCGCAAAAATAACACAAAAAAAATAGTCCCGAAAATCGGGACTATTATAATTTAGGTCCAAAAGGACTATTTATTCAATTTACTTGTTTTCTTACTGTATAAGAAGTAAACAAACAAGCCAATAATCATCCAAATAAAGGCCACTTTAAGGGTTTGCATATCTAAAGCAAAGATCATTGCTAAACAGATTACAGCGCCTAAAATAGGCACCAATGGCACCAATGGTGTTTTGAAAGGACGCTCCATTTCTGGAGACTTGCGTCTAAGGATCCAAACGCCCAAACTTACCAATACAAAGGCGAATAGGGTACCGAAGCTAGTCAAATCACCTGCAACACTTCCAGGAACGAAAGCGGCAAATAAACCTACAAATACAAATAAGATCCAGTTTGATTTATATGGAGTCTGGTATTTAGGGTGTAAATCACCAAATGCTTTAGGTAATAAACCATCCTTACTCATTGAGTAGAAAATACGGCTTTGTCCCATCAACATCACTAAGATCACAGAAGAGAAACCAGCCAAGATAGCTACAGTGACTGCAGTTGCTAACCAGCCGTATCCTGTCATATAAGTAGAAATAGCATACGCTACAGAAGCTTCTCTTCCTTTTTCTGGATCCACAAAATCCTTCCAGTTTGCTACCCCTGTTAATACGTGACCGAATAAAATATAAAGAATAGTACATACTACCAATGATCCTAAGATACCAATAGGCATGTCTCTTTTTGGATTCTTCGCTTCTTGAGCAGCAGTAGAAACCGCATCAAAACCAATAAAGGCAAAGAATACAATTGCTGCGCCACCTAGTACACCACCCCAGCCGTGCTTAAATGCACCGGAATAATCAGCAATCACTTTGCCAGCACTGTCTGTAACAGCAGCTTGACCAGCAGGGATCATATATGGAGTATGGTTTTCAGGCTTGATGAACTGCCATCCAATTGCAATAAATATGATTACAATAGCCACTTTAATAAACACAATCACTGCGTTCACAATAGCAGATTCTTGAGAACCTTTAATTAATAATAAAGTCAATGCTAAAAGAATAATCAATGCAGGTGCATTCATGATACCAGAATGTGCCACGCCCATGCTATCGGTAAAGCTTTCAAACGGACTATGGCTCCATTCATACGGAATGGCCCCTCCGGTGAGCTTATTAAGGTATTCACTCCAAGCAATAGATACAGTGGCAGCGCCCAAAGCGTATTCCATGATCAATGCCCAGCCAATAATCCATGCGACTAATTCGCCCATGGTTACATACGAATAAGCATATGCACTACCAGCAATTGGAATCATTGCTGCAAATTCAGCATAACATAAACCAGCGAAAGCACAGCCTACCGCCGCAATAATAAAGGATAAAGTTACTGCAGGTCCTGCCGCTTGACCAGCTGCTGCAGCCGTTCTTACAAACAAACCTGCGCCAATGATAGCACCAATACCCAAGGCAATTAAATTACCAGCACCAAGGGTTCTTTTTAGACCTTTGCCGCCGTCCTCAGATTGAGCTAGCATAGCCGTCAAATCTTTCTTTCTAAATAAACTCATAATAATAGGTTTCGATTTAGGTTGAAAAATAGCATTTTTTTTGCAATTCCGTTGTAGTTTTTGATAAAAAAAGCCCTTGAGCCAAATTTTCTCCACGGCTATTTTTTTACGAGTTAAGTGGTATATTGCAGCACTAAGCCGCTTATGAAAAAATCTAACAAACTCACTTTTTATATTGTCATCGCGATGGTGGCAGGTGCCATTTTAGGCTACTTCATTCATGAAGGGAAGGATCAAGCAACCATTGATGGTTTTGCAAAAAATGTCAAATTATTGACCACCATCTTTTTGAGGTTGGTTCAAATGATTATTGCCCCATTGGTATTTACTACATTGGTAGTAGGTATTGCCAAATTGGGTGACATCAAAACGGTTGGACGTGTGGGCGGCAAAGCCTTATTGTGGTTCTTGTCAGCCTCTTTGATCAGCCTTTTAATTGGCTTGGTATTGGTGAATGTATTAAAGCCAGGAGCGGGATTAGATTTGACAGTAGGGGATACATCAGGTGTGAAAGATTTAATGGGTAAAACCCAATCATTTAGTGTCATCAATTTTGTGGAGCATGTGTTTCCAAAAAGTATGTTCGAAGCAATGGCGACCAATGAAATATTACAAATCGTCATTTTTAGTATTTTCTTTGGTGTTGCTGCAGCTGCCATTGGCGAACCAGCAAAAGGATTTATCAAGGCATTGGATACGGTAGCACATATTATTTTAAAGATGGTGGGTTATGTGATGAACTTTGCTCCATTAGGGGTGTTTGGTGCTATCGCAGCTGTGATTGCAACAAAAGGGTTGACTGTATTTATATTTTACGGCAAATATTTATTGTACTTTTTAATAGGCATTGGCACACTATGGGCAGTGCTTTTAGGAGTAGGCTATTTGATCTTAAGAAAGCGTGTGCCTTCTTTGTTAAAACATATTTCTACGCCATTGGTAATTGCATTCAGTACCACAAGTAGTGAAGCGGTATTTCCAAAATTAACCGAAGAGTTAGAGCGATTTGGTTGCAAGGATAAAATTGTTTCTTTCATTTTACCGTTGGGTTATTCCTTTAATTTAGATGGCAGTATGATGTACATGACTTTTGCGAGCATGGCCATTGCACAAGCCTATGGCATTCATTTGGATATTGGCACGCAGTTGACGATGTTAGTGGTGTTGATGTTAACGAGTAAAGGGATTGCGGGTGTGCCTAGAGCATCATTAGTAGTCGTAACAGCAACCTGTGCAATGTTCAATATTCCTCCAGAAGGTATCGCTTTGATTTTACCAATCGACCACTTTTGCGATATGTTCCGTTCTGCAACCAATGTATTGGGTAATAGTTTAGCGACTACTGCAGTGAGTAAATGGGAAGGAGAATTAACCGAAGCGCAAGAAGTTTAATCTTATATCAATTAGCATGATCACATTATTAGAAGCTTTTCATTGGAGTCAATTGTTGCAGCCTCAATTTTATATAGAGCATGGTGGACTATGGCTTATCTTATTAGTGGTTTTTGCAGAGACGGGCTTGTTTGCAGGTTTCTTTTTGCCTGGAGATAGTTTGTTATTTGTTGCCGGAATCTATAGCGCTCCATTAGCTGCTGAAATTTATGCATCTAATAATGAGTGGTTAAATTTATTCATACTCTTTATCTTTATTTCTACTGCTGGTATCATCGGAAATTATGTTGGATACTTATTTGGAAACAAAGTGGGTCCTACGATGTTTGATTGGAAAGAGAATTTATTTTTCAAGAAAAAATACTTGATGCAGGCACAGGAGTTTTATGAAAAACATGGCGGAAGAGCGATTGTAATTGCAAGGTTCATTCCTATCATAAGAACTTTCGGTCCAATCATTGCAGGTATTGTGAAGATGGATAAAGCAAAGTTCATGTATTATAATGTAATAGGCTGTTTAGCTTGGGTGGGCAGTATGTTATGTGCGGGCTATTTTTTACAGTCTTGGATTTTGACCCATTTTAATTTTGATTTAAAAAATCATTTAGAAGTGATCGTATTGGGCATTGTGGGCGTAACGACACTGCCTGTCATTATAAAGGTGATTACACACCGTGCTAAAAAAGCATAAGCATAAATTTCTCTTGCATGAACAATAAGCAAATTGGTCTTTTTTCTTTGCCTGTATTTGTTGCGGCATTGGGGTATTTTGTAGACGTCTATGATTTATTGTTGTTCACTATCGTTCGCCAGCCAAGTGTGCTAGCCGTGGGTGCTACAATGGATACCATTATTATAGACAGTGCGCATATTATTAATTGGCAGATGTCTGGATTATTGATTGGCGGTATTTTATGGGGTGTGATTGGTGATAAGCAAGGCAGGTTAAAAGTATTATTTGGTTCTATTCTTTTATACTCCGTAGCAAATATTGTGACCGGCTATGTGCAAACAGTAGACCAGTATGCTTATTGCAGATTCATTGGCGGGATAGGATTGGCAGGAGAATTGGGAGCAGGCATTACATTGGTTTCAGAGATGTTACCTAAAAACAAAAGAGGCATTGGCACTTCCATGGTTGCCGGGATAGGTTTGTTTGGTGCAGTGTTTGCTTATTTTACTTTTAAGTATACGCAGGATTGGAGATTGTGTTATAAGATAGGAGGAGGATTGGGTTTCTTTTTATTGGTATTGCGTGTGCGTGTGGCAGAGTCCTTTATGTTTGAGTCGGCAAAATTGGCCAATATCAACAAGGGCAATTTTTTGATGTTCTTTAGTTCCTACAAAAGATTTTCAAAATACATTAAAGCCATTTTAATTGGACTTCCAACATGGTTTGTCATAGGCGTAATGGTCAACTATAGTAATAAATTTGCCACAGGATTGTATGGAGACAATTTAATTGACTCAGGCAGGTCTGTGATGTTCGCTTATATTGGTATTGCTATAGGAGATTTGTTAATAGGCTGGGTGAGTCAATATTTTAAAAGCAGAAAAAAAGCTTTATTGTTATTTTATTTGATCAGCATTGTTGGAATGGTTTTGTTCTTTAGTGCATTTAATAATAGCGACAGCAGGATGTATGCAATCTGCACATTCTTAGGATTCAGCACTGGCTATTGGGCCATCTTCAATCAAATGGCGGCCGAGCAGTTTGGAACGAACCTAAGGGCTACTGCAGCAACTACTATTCCCAATATGGTGAGAGGCGCATTGCCATTGATTAATTTCTTGTTCCTAGATATTTTACAAAAATCCATGGGATGGACCATTGTACAAAGCGGCATTGTTACAGGTGCCATTGTAATGGGCGTCACATTGGTTGCATTTATATTTACAGAAGAGACCTATCATAAAGACTTGGATTATTTAGAACATGACAATCCCTTGCCTTAATCTATTGCTTTTGAAAAAGTAATATTCTAAATCTTTAAATGTTATGCGCTTATTATTCATCCGTTTTTCCTCTATTGGTGATATCGTCTTCACAACACCTGCTATACGTTGTGCTAAGCAACAGATTGCTGGTATTGAAATTCATTTCTTGACCAAGGCTACTATGAAAGCGGTGACTGCTGAAAATCCATACATCGACCATTTCCATTATCTGGATAAAGATATCAATGCCACTATTAAAGAATTGAAGCAATATCAATTTGATTATATCATTGATCTGCATAAAAACTTCAGAACCTACCGAATCCAAAAAGCTTTAGGAGTTCCAAGCTTATCCTACCAGAAACTAAGTCTGCAAAAATTCTTGTTGACGAAACTGCATTTGAATCTAATGCCAACAAGACATATTGCAGATCGCTCAGTGGATGCTTTAGCAAGTTTAGGCGTAGTGAATGACGGGAAAGGATTGGATTATTTTATCCCAAAGGAAACTGCATTAAAGCAAAATGCATTGCC
Source organism: Sediminibacterium sp. (assembly GCA_017983845.1). Classification (GTDB taxonomy): domain Bacteria; phylum Bacteroidota; class Bacteroidia; order Chitinophagales; family Chitinophagaceae; genus Sediminibacterium. Next base: position 55,435 of record JAGOAO010000001.1, on the reverse strand, counting down.
TGCATCTTTTCAGTCAGGATATATTGCATTGGTGATTGGAGCTTCTTATGCTAGCAAGAAATTGCCTGTGGCAGAACTGCAAGCACTATGTCATAAAATTCCGTATCCAATTATACTAGTAGGGGGGAAGGAAGATCAAGCAGAGGGAGATGCAGTTGCTGCAGTGAATCCCATTAAAATTCACAATGCCTGCGGACAGTTCAATTTACACGAATCTGCCCTGCTCGTAAAAAATGCCAAAACAGTCATTTCACACGATACAGGTTTTTTATACATTGCATGCGCTTTCCATAAAAAGACAGTCGCTATTTGGGGTGCCACATCACCTGCTTTACAGGTAGAACCTTACTATCCAACTACAATGAATACAGAATGGCATTATAATGCAATTGTGCCGAATCTGCCATGCCAGCCTTGTTCTAATTTTGGGACTAAGCAATGCCCGCAAGGACATTTTGCTTGTATGAAAAAACAAGACCTTCAAGCTATTGCAGATAAAGCGATTGGGTATTTTAGAGAAGCTTAATTATTTTCATTTCTTTCCTTTAGTGCAATTTCAATTTGATCGAATAATAATTTCGAGTCTATTTTGAGGTAAGTCATGATGCCATAAATAATACAAAAACTTGTTTGGTGTTTGCCGTCTTCAATACTTACTATTGTCGATGGATTTATTTTTAAATCGTTGGAGATTTTGGCAATCGAAATGGCTGCATTCATTCTGGCGTGTTTCAGAGCTACGCCTATTGCCTTAGAAATAATATAATGTTGCTCTTTTTCCAGCGCTTTAATTTTATTAAATATATAATTAAATTTTTGCTCAAGCTGTAATTAGTTTAACTCATTAAAATACTTAGAATATAGTCTCAGTGGCATGTGGAAATATCCGTAAGCTTTTTTTCTCATGATTTTTGAATGCAGAATGCATGTACTTTTAATATAGAAATCAACAAAAATATATTTATGAAACAATTTTTTATATTATTTTCTGCCTTATTTTTATTTTCATGTCAAAAAGATGATAAAGATATTAGTTCTAATGATGAAATATTATCTCAAAAGGCATATTACACTATGCTTAAAGACATAAATGCACAATTTGATTTAATCTTAAATGAATCAAAGCCAAAAGACTTAAGTTTATCTGAATATAAAATGGATTTAATCAAAGGAAAGATTGGATTGACTCTAACTCAGCAGAATAAAATTTTAAATGCGACAAAGCCACTAATTGATTATTCAACTAAACTTGCAAAAATTAATTCAATACCATTAGAAGATCTAAGTTCTAAAATAGCATTTGGCGGACTATATGCTCCAAATGATAATTTAAATTCTAAATACAACGAAAATAGTTTTAAAGCAGGCAATAAATTATCAATCATAAAATCTAATGCATTAAATACAAAACAAATAATGAAAATAGATGCCAATGATGTTCTTGATTGTGCTTTAACCGCAATAGGTGCAGATGCAATTTATGCACTTGGTGCTTCAAGTATAACTGTTTGGACATCTGCAGCCGTTACAAAAGCATTTTCCGCAGTTGCAAAGAGATTTCTTGGTCCAGCTGGAGTTGCACTCGCTGTAATTACTTTTGGCATTTGTATTGCTCACGAAACACTTAACTAATCATGCCATATTATTTTATAGCCATATTTTCAATGCTTCTCTTTTTCAAATTTGACAACTTGATCCAAGCTATTAAATTTAAAAAGAATGTATTAGCAGAACTACTTGTCACTTTACTTTCAATTTTAATAGTAGTATGTTTATATCTATTTACTATATAAATGAATAAAGCCCCGCAATGCGAGGCTTTATTCATTTATCGATCTTGTAGAGGATTATAAAGTCTTCAATACATCGTTCATGTTTCTAACTGCATCTGCACTCTTGTTGAATGCCGCTTGTTCGTCTGCAGATAAATCCATTTCAACAATTTTTTCCCATCCGTTCTTGCCAATCACTACCGGCACACCTAAACAGATATCGTTTTGACCGTATTCGCCGTTTAAGCTTACGCAACAAGTGAATAATTTCTTCTCGTCACGTACGATGCTTTCCACCAATGCTGCTCCTGCTGCACCTGGTGCATACCATGCTGAAGTTCCTAATAATTTTGTCAAAGTAGCACCACCCACCATCGTATCGTTGATGATTTGTTGTTGTTGCTCTTCAGTCAAGAACTTCGTTACTGGAATGCTATTCCAAGTAGCGTGCTTTACTAAAGGAATCATTGTGGTATCTCCGTGACCACCTACCACAATTGCATTTAAATCTGCAGGGCTGCAGTTTAAATGGGTGCTTAATTGGTATTTGAAACGTGCGCTATCTAAAGTGCCGCCCATACCAATAATTCTATTCTTTGGTAAGCCAGTTGATTGCAATGCTAAATAAGTCATTGTATCCATTGGGTTACTAATCACAATAATGATTGCGTTTGGAGAATGCTTTAAGATATTCTCGCAAACACCTTTTACAATACCTGCGTTCGTGCCAATTAATTCTTCTCTTGTCATACCTGGTTTACGAGGTAAGCCAGAAGTGATTACCACCACATCTGAATTTGCAGTTTTAGTATAGTCATTGGTACTTCCGCTAATGCGTGTATCAAATCCTAATAATGCAGCAGTTTGCATCATGTCCTGCGCCTTGCCTTCTGCAAAACCTTCTTTAATATCTAATAATACCAATTCAGAAGCCAATTCCTTACGTGCAATATTATCTGCACATGTTGCGCCTACGGCACCAGCACCAACAACGGTAATTTTCATATCTTTTAATTTAAATTTTGAACTTGATTTAATCGGGGCAAAGTTAGTTATTTGCCACCTATAATTTTAAGTAATTCAGGAACTTTAACGCCTTGTTCATATACTTTTAAGAACTGACCTTTGTCATAAATAGCCACAAATGGGGTCATGCGAGGTCTATAGAATACAGGGATGGAAAACTCAGGATCTCTACCCACCACCACATTGGCTTGTTTGTCTAAGCCGTACTTAATGGCAAAGGCTTTAATTTCCGCCATTTCCTTATAGCTATTCCAAATAAAGAAGACGTTTTTGAACTTGTCTGCATTTTTAGTCAATTCAGCAGCTTCTTCTTGACAATGAGAACAATCTGGGCTGAATATGATGATACAAGTGTACCTAGTCTTAGGGATCTGGGTATGGCTAAAGGATTTTCCTGAAGTAAGGTTCAATGTAAACTTGGGGATGTTCTTGTCCTTTAAGAAGGGTGCACTGGGATCAATATTGGATTGAGCCGACAATGTCATTGCCGATACTAAACTAACAAGGAACAAGCTAAAAATGGCGATTGCTTTTTTCATATTTATTTATTTTGAGCCATCATACGCATGGCTTTTGCGTCTTGTAAAAATTCAGAGGCGAAGATGAAATCGTTCAATAATTTATTCTGACTAAAAATGATATCCTCATTACTGCCTTCCCATTCTTTCTTGCCTTTGTGCAAGTATAAAATATATTTACCTATTTCCATTACACTGTTCATGTCATGTGTCACCACTAGGGTAGTTATATTAAACTCTTTAGTGAGGTCTTCAATCAATTTGTCAATGACCATGGAAGTTTGTGGGTCTAAACCTGAATTAGGCTCGTCACAAAACAAGTACTTTGGCTCCAAGACCAATGCACGTGCTAATCCTACACGCTTTTTCATTCCTCCGCTAATTTCTGCGGGGTATTTTTCATTCACACCAATCAATTGTACGCGTTCTAGTATTTGATTTACTTTAGCTAATTTTTCCGCTTCTTTTAAATCACTAAACATATCTAATGGGAACTTCACATTTTCCTCTACCGTCATAGAATCAAACAATGCATTGCCCTGAAACAACATGCCAATACTATTTCTTAATGCCTTTTTTTGTTCTTTGGTCAATAAGTTAAAATCTTCATTGCCAAAAAAAACTTTGCCTTGATCGGCCTGGATTAAATCCACAATGCATTTTACCAAAACCGTTTTACCACTTCCGCTGGCGCCAATAATTAAATTACAAATGCCTGGTTTAAACTGGGCACTCACATCGTCGATAATGGCTTTATCGCCAAAGGCTTTGTTGATATGTTGGATTTCGATCATAGGGTTTATAAAGGCACTTGTAAAGATAAGAGATCTTCAAATTGATCCGCTCTACTTATTAGTTTTGCCACACCGTTTTGGTATAAAACCTGTGCGGGCTTATACCTTGCATTGTAATTACTAGCCATTTCATAACCATAAGCACCTGCGTTATAAAACACCAACAAGTCGCCCTCCGCAATTTCAGGAATAGCCCTATCCCAAGCAAATGTATCTGTCTCACAAATATGACCTACTACAGCATATTGCTTTAAAGGATTTTCTGGGCGGGATAAATTATCAATATGATGATAGGCGTCATAAAACATAGGACGAATCAAATGATTCAATCCGGTATTGATACCTGCAAAAACGTGTTCCCCAGATGTTTTTAACACATTCACTTTGGCTATAAAAAATCCAGCTTCGCTCACCATGTATTTTCCTGGCTCAAACCAAGCGCTTAGATTGCGACCAAATTTTGCTGACAAATGCTGCATTGCCTTATTTACTTCTGCACCTAACAATGCCATGTCCGTTCCTTTTTCTCCAGGTTGGTAAGGCACTTTAAAACCACCGCCAAAATCCAACACTTCTACTGTAGGAAAATGAGGAAGCAGCGCTTCAAAAACATCTGCTGACTTTATAAAGACTGCCACATCCTTAATCTCACTACCTGTATGAATATGTAAAGTGCGGATATTGATTTGAAACTTTTCTTGAATTGATTTTAGTTCAGCTAATTGCGCCACAGGAATGCCAAACTTACTCTTATCATGTCCGGTAGAAATTTTTAAATTTCCACCTGCCATTACATCTGGTCTTATGCGCACACCCACGGATTTGCTTGCGCCAAATTTCGCCCCAAACTTTTCCAAGTTAGACAAGCTATCGATATTCACATGCACGCCTAATTCAACAGCGGTAGCTATTTCGTCGAATCCAACACTATTACTTGTATATAGAATATTTGTTGGCAAAAAACCAACATGCAATGCCAATTTCACTTCGTTGATAGAACTACAATCAATATTGCAGCCCATGTCTTTAACCACTTTTAAAATATGGATATTCGTCAATGCTTTACATGCGTAAAAAAAACGAGTTTGTGTAGCAGCAAAATGCGTCAATAAATTTTGATATTGCTGTTCAATTTTTTCTGCATGGTACACATAAAGCGGTGTGCCAAATGATTGTGCTGCTGCGTTTAATGCTGCGTAGGAAAGACTTGCATTCATGCTATAAAGATACGGCCAGAACTAGGTTCTGGCCGTATCTTGGTTCAATATTTTTGTGAAAAATCCATGAAAGGAAAACTACTAATCGTTATCTACCGGACTTTCTGGAGTAAAATCTTCTTCATCTGTTTCAGGAGTAAAATCTCCAGTCTCTTCTTCAGCGTTTGGCGTATCAGCTTGTTCGTTTTCTTCTGCAATGGCTTCAGCTGTTTGCTCAAACACGCTATTGTCGGTAAAGTCTTCTGGCTTGATTACGGTAGCTTCTACAATCTGGTCTGCCAACACTTCTTTAATCTTTGGTAAATCTTCTGTAGAGTTGATGCCAAAGTAATCCATGAAGTTTCTAGAAGTAGAATACACCAATGGTTTACCAGGAAGCAATTCGTTACGACCGCTAATGACGATCAATTCCTTCTCCAATAATTTTTGGATAGAATAGTCACTGTTGACACCTCTAATCGCTTCTACTTCTCCTTTTGTAATCGGTTGCTTGTAAGCAATGATCGCTAAAGACTCCAATGCAGCATTGGATAAACGCTTTAAGAATTTATCGCCGTTCAATTGAGCAATCGTTGTGTGGAAAGCAGGCTTAGTTAAAAACTGCCATCCGCCACCGCTTTGCTTTAATTCAAAAGGGTAGAATTCAGTGCTGTATTTCTCTTGGATGCCTTCTAAGGCAGATTCAATCTGCTCAAGCGTAATGCGCTCTTCTAAGAATCCAAAAGCATTGTTGATTAGTTCGGTGATATCATTCGCATTTAATGCTTTATCACTTGCAAAAACCAAGGCTTCAATATGCGGAATGATTTGACTTATTTCCATAATTCTTTTGCTTATCCGTTTAATGCAGCAGCACCACTCACGATCTCTGTTAATTCAGTCGTAATAGCAGCTTGTCTTGCACGGTTATAAGATATTTTCAATGATTTCAACAATTCGTTGGCGTTCTCACTTGCTTTATCCATTGCGGTCATTCTAGCGCCATGCTCACTTGCATTGGCATCTAAAACCGCCTTGAATAATTGTGTGTTCAATATTTTAGGCATCAATTCTGCCACCAAAGCTTCCTTCTGTGGTTCAAAAATGAAATCTGTTTTTTTAGCGTTGTCTTTCTTTTCCATTTTTGGAATAGGCAAGAAAGGTTCTGATTTATACACTTGAGTAGCCGCGTTTTTAAATTCGCTATATACAATCTCAATTGCGTCAAACTCCTTGTTCTCAAAGGCTTTCATTGCAGCCTTAGCAGCAGCTTGAACCGTTTCAAACTTTAAGTTTAAAAAGATATCTTTAAAATCGGCGTTCGTATTGTAGCCTAATTTGCTTAAGCTTTCGAATCCTTTTTTACCAATGTTCCAGATGGTTACGTTTTGTGTAGGATATTTTTCTGCGATCGTAGCGCGTGTCATTTTTACCAAGTTGGCATTGTATCCACCGCATAATCCACGATCAGAAGTCACTACAATGAATAACACATTGTTGACTGTGCGTTGTTCTGCAAGGGCCAAATTCATATCTCCCTCCAAACTACTAATGATATTGCTTAGCATATCTTGTAGTTTACGAGCGTAAGGTCTCATTTGGGTAATGGCATCTTGTGCACGACGTAATTTTGCAGCACTCACCATCTTCATCGCTTTGGTGATTTGCTGTGTACTTTGGGTACTTTTAATTCTATTTCTAACTTCTTTTAATTGACCAGCCATAGTGCTTGTTTATTAGGCGAGCAAAGGTATCATTTTTTAGCCAAATTTTCCCCTCAAACCCCCTTCAACTTAATTTTTTGATCCAACTGGCCTTAAAATCACCAATTCCACCCCAATTACTTATCTTTGAAGCCCCTTGATTAACAAGGACAAACACCCAATTTTAGCAAGAATATGTTGCAGATTATCAGTAAACTATTTGGCGGATCGAAAAGTGAGAAAGACGTCAAGAAAATACAGTATTTAGTTCCAGTCATTAATGGACATTTTGAAGCCTATAAAACCCTTAGCCACGACCAATTAAGGAATAAAACTGAGGAATTTAAGTTCCGCATTAAGGAGCACTTGACTTCCATTGACCAGGTGATTGTAGAAGCGCAAAACAGGGCCGAGGCTTTGGATATCGCCGATTTATTGGGCAAAGACGCTATTTACCAAGAGATTGACAAGTTAAAAAAAGACCGTGACCAAGCTTTGGAGCAGGTGTTATGGGATATTTTGCCAGAAGCTTTTGCGGTGGTGAAAGAAGCGGCACGTCGTTTTACAGAAAATGCCGCATTAACCGCTACTGCGACCGATTTGGATCGTGAATTGTCGGTGAAGAAAGAATATGTGACCATTCAAGGGGAAAATTCAGTTTTTCAAACCACTTGGAAAGCAGCTGGAACCCCAGTGCGTTGGAATATGGTGCATTACGATGTGCAGTTGATTGGAGGTATCGTGTTGCATCAGGGTAAAATTGCCGAGATGTCCACGGGAGAGGGTAAGACCTTGGTGTCTACTTTGCCAGCTTACTTGAATGCTTTGGCGGATGAGGGTGTGCATATTGTCACTGTGAATGATTATTTAGCGAAAAGAGATAGTGAGTGGAATGGTACTTTGTTTGAGTGGTTGGGTATTACGGTAGATTGTATCGACAAGCATCAGCCGAATTCAGAAGACAGAAGAAACGCCTATCGTGCAGGGATCACTTACGGAACAAACAATGAATTTGGATTTGATTATTTAAGAGACAATATGGTGCATACACCGAACGAAATGGTGCAACGCAAGCATCATTATGCAATGGTGGATGAGGTGGATAGTGTATTGATTGACGATGCGCGTACACCATTAATTATATCTGGTCCAATTGGACATCAAACAGGGGAGCAACAATATTTTCAATTGAAGCCAAGGATTGAACAATTGGTAGAGATTCAAAAGAAAGTAGCGAATCAGTTTTTGATTGAAGCAAAGAAAAAAATTAGCGAAGGCAATGACGATCCAAAAGATGGTGGATTGGCTTTGTACCGCGCTTTCAGGGCATTGCCTAAGAATGGTGCTTTAATTAAATATTTAAGTGAGCCAGGGATTCGTGTGAAATTACAAAAGGCAGAAAACTATTATTTAGCAGACCAACAAAGAGAAATGCCAATTGTTGACGAGGCCTTGTATTTCCATATTGACGAGAAAAATAATTCAGTAGAATTAACAGATAAAGGATTGGGATTGATCACTGGCGCAGGAGAAGATCCTAACTTCTTTTTATTGCCAGACATCAGTGTGGCATTGAATGCAATTGATGTGGATGTGCATTTAGCTGCAGAGCAAAAGATGCAACAAAAAGAAGCGATCATTTCTGAGTACAGCATTAAAGCAGATCGTATCCATACCGTAAATCAATTATTAAAATCATACACATTATTTGATAAGGACATTGAGTATGTAGTGATAGATGGTCAGGTGAAAATTGTGGATGAGCAAACAGGTCGTATCATGGAAGGTCGTCGTTATTCTGATGGCTTACACCAAGCGATAGAAGCAAAAGAAAATGTAAAGATCGAAGCGGCTACACAAACTTACGCAACCATTACCTTACAGAACTTTTTCAGAATGTACCACAAGTTGGGTGGTATGACAGGTACGGCAGAAACAGAAGCATCTGAGTTCTGGAGTATCTATAAATTAGATGTGGTTTCTATCCCTACGAATATTCCTGCAGTGCGTATCGACGAACAAGATTTAGTATTCAAAACCAAGCGTGAAAAATTTGGCGCGGTAATTGAATCTATTGAAGCATTGAGAGCAGAAGGAAGACCGGTGTTAGTAGGTACAACTTCGGTAGAAGTGAGTGAGTTGTTGAGCAGAATGTTGCGTCAGAAAAATATCCCACACAATGTATTGAACGCAAAACAACATGCAAGAGAAGCGCAGGTAGTTGCAGAAGCTGGGTTAACTGGGGCTGTAACCATTGCAACGAATATGGCAGGTCGTGGAACGGATATTAAATTAAGCCCCGAGGTAAAAGCAGTGGGTGGTTTAGCAATATTAGGAACAGAACGCCATGACTCTCGTCGTGTAGACAGGCAGTTAAGAGGACGTGCGGGAAGACAAGGTGATCCGGGTTCTTCTCAGTTCTTTGTTTCTTTAGAAGACGACTTGATGCGCATGTTCGGAAGTGAGCGTATTGCAAAAGTGATGGACTTTGCTGGATACAAAGAAGGTGAAGTGATTCAACATAGCATGATCACAAAATCGATTGAGCGTGCACAGAAAAAAGTTGAAGAAAATAACTTTGGTGTAAGAAAGCGTTTGTTGGAATATGACGATGTTATGAACAAGCAGAGAACGGTGATTTACAAAAAAAGAAACCATGCTTTGTTTGGAGAGCGCTTGGCATTAGACGTAGACAATGCGTTTTATCAAGTGATTGAAAATTTGACTTTTGCGCATAAGACCACCAATGATTTTGATGCATTGAGATTGGCTTTGATTGTACAAGTTGGATTGGATACACAAATCACGAAGGAACAATTTGCCGCTCAAAAAGAAAATGACTTGGCTGAATTGTTCTACCAAGAAGCGATTGCGCATTATGAGTACAAGAAAAAAGACATGATGCAAAATAGCATCCCTGTCTTTAAGAATATTAGAACACAGGAAGGCAAGCATATTGAAAATGTGATAGTGCCAGTGAGCGATGGCAAATTGGTTTTCAATGTACTCGTGAATTTGGATAAAAATATTGAAACAAAAGGTGCTTTATTGGCAACTGAATTTGAAAAGTCCATTGCCTTGAGCTTGATTGATGATGCTTGGAAAGAGCATTTACGAGCGATGGATGATTTAAAACAATCGGTACAAACTGCCACTTACGAGCAAAAAGACCCATTGGTGATTTACAAAATGGAGGCTTTTGAATTGTTCAGAAAAATGGATGTAGAGATCAACTATAAGATGGTACAGTTTTTATGTCACGCACATATTCCATCTGAAGCGACAGAGGTAAAAGAAGGACGTCAACAAAAAACAGATTTAAGTAAGTTGAGTGCCAATAGAACAGAAGACGGTACCCCAACAGAAAACGAATACCACGATCCATCTACACCAAAGCAAGCGCCTATCACGGTAGGTCCAAAAATTGGACGCAATGATCCTTGTCCTTGCGGAAGTGGGAAAAAATACAAAGCTTGTCACGGTAGAGACGTGGCTTAAAAAATAATTTTATGTTGCCAGTCAATCAATATATCGACCATACTATTTTGAAGCCAACTTGTTTGGTATCAGATATTCATAAGGTATGTGAAGAAGCAAAAATACATTCATTTGCTGCTGTATGTGTGCCGCCTAATTTTGTAAAATTAGCCAAGGAATTAACGGCGGGCTCCAATGTTAAAGTTGCAACTGTTATTGGCTTTCCTTTTGGTTATAGTGCCACAGAAGCTAAGATTGCAGAAATTATTTTAGCCATGGTGGATGGTGCCGATGAACTAGATGTGGTAGCCAATATTTCGGCAATCAAGAACGGCGATTGGATGGCGATTGCAGACGAGATTAACCACATTATGCCAGTGATTCGTTCAAAGGGAAAAGTAGTAAAAATTATTATTGAGTCAGGCGTCTTGACGGACGAAGAAATTATAAAATGTTGTGACATTTATGGCATCGCAGGGATTGATTATTTAAAAACATCTACTGGCTATGCCGAAAAAGGAGCGAGTATCGAAGCAGTAAAATTATTCAGAAAATACTTGCCAGAAAATGTGCAGATCAAAGCTTCGGGTGGCATTAGAGATTACGCAACCACTAAAGCGATGATAGAAGCAGGTGCCACAAGAATTGGTTGTAGTGCAGGAGTAGCCATTGTTACAGGTGCACAGATTGACCAAACAAAAAGTAATTACTAAGCTATGTTACTCGATAAAATAAAAACCTTAGCAGCGCAACATCAAGCAGAGAATATTGCTACCAGAAGACATTTGCATGCGCATCCAGAATTAAGTTACCAAGAATTTGAAACCAGCAAATTTGTACAAGCCCAACTCAGTGCAATCGGTATTCCTTTTACGGTGATTGCCACCACAGGTGTCTTGGGTATCATTGAAGGAAAAAATCCAACGAAGCGTGTGATTGCATTGCGTGCCGACATGGATGCATTGCCTATTATAGAAGAGAATCAAATAGATTATAAGTCCACCAACGAAGGTGTGATGCATGCATGCGGACATGATGTGCATACCACTATTTTATTGGGTGCGGCAAAAGTGTTGTGGGCTTTAAAAGACGAATTTGAAGGCACGATTAAATTATTGTTTCAGCCAGGTGAAGAAAAAAATCCTGGCGGAGCAAGTTATATGATCCGTGATGGTGCTTTGGAAAATCCAAAACCACAAGGCATCATTGGATTGCATGTGCATCCAGGATTGAATGAAGGAAAATTAAGTTTTAGAAAAGGGCGTGTGATGGCAAGCGCCGATGAATTATATATAAGCATCAAAGGTCCAGGAGGACATGCTGCCACACCGCATCAGACAGTAGATACCATTTTAGTGGCGGCACAATTGATTCAAAGTTTGCAAACCATTATTTCTAGAAATAGAAATCCTCAAAATCCATCCGTGCTATCTATCTGTTCTATCCATGGAGGAAACACAACCAATGTGATTCCAAGTGAGGTGAAATTGATGGGTACATTTAGAGCGATGGATGAAGTTTGGCGTTTTCAAGCACACGAACTCATGCTACAACAAGCAAAGGGTTTAGCAATCGCCACTGGCGCCGAAATTGATTTTAGAGTGGACGTAGGTTATCCGACGGTGGACAACGAACCCAAGATTACAGAAGCGGCTTGGAGATTGGCTGACCAATACATGGGCAAGGAAAATGTAGAAGAAACAGAAAAAAGAATGGGCGCTGAGGACTTTGGTTACTATTCTCAAGTGATTCCAGGATGCTTTTTCCGTTTAGGGGTAAGAAATGAACCAGCAGGGATCATACATAATGTACATACACCTCATTTTAATATAGATGAAGCAGCTATTGAACAAGGAGTGGGTATGATGGCGTGGTTGGGGGTTCAATTACACGCCTAAACCGCTATTTTAAAATTCCTTAGCTTTGTGGCATCTATAAACTAACATTCGTTATAAATCAAATTCATGGCAGATACTACCAATAAAGAAAATTTAAGAAGAGAACAGGCCCTTGAATACCATGCTGGTGCGAGACCAGGTAAGATAGAAGTGGTACCTACTAAAGAAGCAAAGACGCAAAAGGATTTATCCCTTGCCTATAGCCCTGGTGTAGCGATTCCTTGTACCGAAATCAAAAACAATCCTTCGGATGCCTATAAGTATACTGCAAAAGGAAATTTAGTTGGCGTCATCACCAATGGCACCGCGGTTTTAGGATTAGGTAATATTGGTCCCTTGGCGAGTAAGCCAGTGATGGAAGGGAAGGGTGTACTTTTCAAAATATTTGCAGACATTGATGTATTTGATATCGAGATCAATGAAACGGATCCAGAGAAATTTGTTCAAATTGTGAAGTCATTGGAACCCACTTTTGGGGGGATCAATTTAGAAGATATTAAAGCGCCAGAATGTTTTTATATCGAACAGCGCTTAAGAGAGGAGATGAATATTCCGGTGATGCATGACGACCAACATGGTACCGCTATCATTAGTAGTGCTGCTTTGTTGAATGCATTAGAATTACAAAAGAAGAAAATTGATAAAGCAAAGTTTGTAGTGAATGGCGCAGGTGCTGCTGCAATGGCATGTATTAAATTATATGTGGCTTTGGGTGCACGTTATGAAAACTTTACTTTGTTTGATAAGGATGGTGTGTTGCATCAGGGAAGAACTGATTTAGGAGAAGATAGAAAACCATTCGCAATTAAGTCGGATAAAATGACTTTGCCAGAAGCCATTAAAACAGCTGACGTATTTTTAGGATTGAGCGTAGGCAATGTGGTGACAAAGGAAATGATTGCATCCATGCCAAAAAATCCTGTGGTATTTGCATTGGCGAATCCAGATCCAGAAATTGGATATGAAGAAGCTACTTCGGTACGTAAGGATATCATCATGGCCACGGGTAGAACAGATTATCCTAATCAAGTAAATAATGTATTGGGCTTCCCTTATATTTTTAGAGGGGCATTGGATGTGCGTGCATCTGCTATCAACGAAGCAATGAAATTGGCTGCTGTAAAGGCTTTGGCAGAATTGGCGAAAACGGCTGTGCCTGATTTAGTGAACATGGCCTACAATCAAACCAATCTAAGTTTTGGACCAGAATACATTATTCCAAAACCATTGGATCCAAGATTATTAAGTACGGTAGCACCGGCTGTGGCAAAAGCTGCTGTAGCATCGGGTGTGGCACAAATACAAATTCCTAATTGGGATGCTTATGTGTTACAATTAAATAAGCGTTTAGGATTAGACAATCAAATGATGCGTTTAATCAGCAACAAAGCAAGACGTGATCCAAAGCGTTTGGTTTTTGCTGATGCAGAAAACACCAAGATCTTAAAAGCGGCTAGCATTGTATATGACGATGGGATTGCGTATCCAATTTTATTGGGAAATGAAACACGCATCAGAAATATCGCAGCAGCAAATAATATAGACATTGACGATTTGCCAATCATTGATATTAGAAGCGACGAGATGGAAGCGAAGCGTGAATTCTTTGGTTCTTTATTGTTCCAAAAAAGACAACGCAAGGGGATCAATAAATATGAGAGCTTGAAATTAATGCGTACGCAAAATTATTTCGGCGCGATGATGGTAGAGACTGGAGAGGCAGACTCTATGTTATCAGGCTTAACACGTAATTATGCAGATGGCATCAAGCCTGCATTGCAAATTATTGGGGTAGACGAAGGCGTGAAGAAGATTGCAGGGATGTATATTCTTTTAACTAAAAAAGGTCCTTTGTTCTTGGCGGATACCACAGTAAATGTGAGCCCAACTGCCGAAGAATTAGCAGATATTACTTTACTAGTTGCTAAAGAAGTGCGCAATTTTAATATGGAGCCAAGGGTAGCCATGTTAAGTTATTCAAATTTTGGAAGTAGTGATACACCAGAAGCGAGATTGGTGGCAGAAGCGACTAAGATTGTAAAACAAAGAAATCCATCTTTAATTGTAGACGGTGAGATGCAAGGCATGTTGGCATTTAATAAAGAAATTTTAAAAGAGAATTATCCATTCAGTGACTTAGTAGATGCGGACGTGAATGTGTTGATCTTCCCTAACTTAACTGCAGGTAATATCGCTTACCATCTTTTAAAAGAGATTGGTGGTATAGACGTGATTGGTCCTGTTTTGTTGGGTATGAAAAAGCCAGTGAATGTATTGCAGTTAGGTTCTAGTGTGCGTAATATCATCAATATGGCTACTGTGGCTGTGGTGGATGCGCAATTGAAAACAAGAATCGATACGGCTACGGAAGTCGAAAGAACAAGTTGGTGGAAGAAATTGAAAAAGAAAAAGAAATAGAAAAGTATCGTTAAATTTAACACATGGATTTTTTCACCTTATTTGGTAAGTACTTGCTCATGCTCAAAGGCATGTTTACTGCGACCGAAAACAAAAGAATGTTTTGGAAGGAGTATATCAGACAATGCGTGGATATTGGCATTGGTTCCTTGCCGATTGTGGTGATTATATCCTTTTTCTTAGGTGCAGTAACCACAGTACAAACGGCTTCTCAGTTGGTAAGTCCATTGGTGCCTTTAGCAACCATCGGCATTGTGGTTAGAGATAGTATTTTATTGGAATTTGCACCAACATTTTTAAGTATTGTGTTGGCGGGTGTAGTGGGCAGTAAGATTGCAAGTGAACTAGGCAATATGCGCATAAGTGAGCAAATAGATGCATTAGAAATTATGGGTGTCAATACCAAGAGCTATTTAATTCTTCCTAAAATTTTAGGCGCTATTACTACCGTGCCTTTATTAGTGGGTATCTCTGCTGTGATTGGTATCTGGGGAGGTTACTTAGTGGGTAGTTGGACCAACGTGGTTCCTGCGGAAGTATTCATTACGGGTATCAGAAAAGATTTCATGATCAATTATGTCAATATTGGTTTTTACAAGTCCTTTATTTTCGCCATCATCATTAGCACTGTGCCTGCATTCTATGGGTATTATGTGAAAGGAGGCGCATTAGAAATTGGTAAAGCAGGTACCAAGTCGGTGGTAGTAAGCTGTATCCTTATTTTAATTGCGGATTATATCGTTGCAGCCATCGCATTATAGTCGTAACTTTAGTACAAATCTCATCGCATGAAAATAAGTTTTCACGGAGCAGCGCGCACAGTGACTGGGTCTAAACATTTAGTACAATTAGCACACGGAGAAAATTTTTTATTGGACTGTGGCTTGTTTCAAGGATTAGGTAAAGACACAGACGAGTACAATATGCATTTTGGATTTGATCCAACCACTGTGGATTATGTAATTCTTTCCCACGCACATATCGATCATACAGGTTTGTTGCCAAAGCTTGCAGCCGAAGGCTTTAGAGGCAAAATCTATTGCACGCCTGCTACAAAAGCATTGACAGAAATCTTATTAGAAGACTCGGCAATGATTCAAAGGGACGATGCAAAATTCAAAAATAAAAGATTAAAGAGAGAGGGTATGCCATTGGTGGAACCCTTGTATACCATGGACGACGTGAACATTGTATTGCCTTTATTGCAAACAGTGGAATACAATAAGCCTTATACAATTTCCGAACACGTTGAATTAATGTATACCGATGCAGGACATATTATTGGAAGTGCTGCCGTGAATTTAATCATTAAGGAAAATAAAGAAACCAAGACACTTACATTTAGTGGGGATGTGGGCAGGTATCGTGATATGATATTGAGGTCTCCAGCGCATTTCCCTCCTGCAGATTTTATTATTATCGAAAGCACTTATGGTGATAAATTACACGACCTCATTCATTCCACGCCAGATGATTTATTAAAATGGATCGAACTTGCCTGTGTGGAGCAAAAAGGGAATTTAATCATCCCTGCATTTAGTGTGGGCAGAACCCAGGAAATTTTGTTTGAACTCAACCAGCTTTCACTAGAAAAAAGGTTGCCCCATATTCCAGTTTATGTAGATAGTCCTTTAAGTATCGAGGCAACAGAAATGTTAAAAAAATACCCAAGTTACTTTAATAAAAAAATTCAAAGGATCTTAGAAGTGGACGATGATCCATTCGATTTCGAGGGTTTACGTTATATCAAATCGGTAGAAGAGAGTAAGGCATTGAATGAGGATATGCATCCAAAAGTAATTATCTCTGCTTCTGGTATGGCTGACGCAGGAAGGGTGAAGCACCATATTAAGAACAATATTGGTGGAGAGAAAAATACGATTTTAATGGTAGGCTATTGTGAGCCTCATTCTTTAGGAGGTCGTTTAATGAGAGGCGCGACAGAAGTACGCATTTATGGCGAGCCTTATGAAGTGAGAAGTAAAATAGGATCTATCAGAAGCATGAGTGCGCACGGCGATTACGAGGATTTAATGCAGTTTTTAGCTTGTCAAAATCCATTGGCTGTAAAGCAAATTTATATTGTACACGGTGAAGCAGAAGTACAAGATCATTTTGCAGAAAGACTTAGAAAGAAGGGATTCAAAGATGTGATTGTGCCTGAATTGCATGAGACCTGCGTTGTGAAATAATCCAGCTATTTTAAATACTAGGTTCAACTTTAAATCAAAGTTGGACTGGGTTTTAAAAAAGGGTTTGCGGCGTAAAAATTTGGTAATCTTGTTTTGTACAAGGATCACTTATTTGCAAAAAGTTTTTTGATACAGTATGTGCAAGCATGCTGTCTGCGTCTACTTTTGTACCTGCGATTTCTTGAATTTCATTACTACTTAGTTGACCTGAAACCCATGCGGCTGCTAATGCATCGTTTAGGATAGTAGGCATGCGTTTTTTTACATTGTGTATCTTGGCCATGAAGTCATTGGCTTCTGTAGTAATGATGCCAAAGCTGTTTTTAGTTTCGCCCGAAGTATAATCTGTCCAAGTGTTCCAAACACCCGCCATATAAAAAAGTCCCGCATCTTTTAATTGAATACAATGTGGATACTTTTCCTTGTTTACTTCCTGCCATTCAAAAAAATGAGAAGCCAGTACAAGGCATCTATTGGTATGCACTAAAGCCTGTGCTACTTTATTTTGTAAAATGCCTTCTGATTTTATATTAAGGGTAGTGTATTTTTTTCTTGATTCATTCAGCTCTTGTTGATTCCTAACCCAATTAGGGATGAGTTCCCAATGCATCAAGCCTGGGCGTAAAACAGGTCCTTGGCCTTGCGCTTCGTTGAATAGGACGGGCCATTGTTGGTAGCTAAATCCTGACTGAGCAGGTATTTCAATCGGATCGAGGTCAATTGGTTTGTCGCCAATTTTTATCGTTTGCTTTTTGGGTACCTTGACCCCTACCACATAACACATACTGTAAATTATTCGTCAAAGATAAATCAAAATTAAGCGCATAAAAACTCACTAAAATGGGTAAATTTGAAAAAATACCCATTTATGGTCCATATTAAGCGACTTGTTTTAGCTTCTTTATTTTGCCTATCTGTTTTGTTTGCGCAGGCACAAGTTGGTACCATGATCACCAA
This sequence comes from Sediminibacterium sp., assembly GCA_017983845.1. Lineage (GTDB taxonomy): Bacteria > Bacteroidota > Bacteroidia > Chitinophagales > Chitinophagaceae > Sediminibacterium. The sequence continues at coordinate 37,484 of JAGOAO010000001.1, read as the reverse complement.
TATCCAATTGATAGATGGAACAGGCAGGCCGGCAATGAATGCATCTGTCAGAATTGTTGGGAATAAGATTGTAGCCATTGGTGCTTTGAAGCCGAATAAAATGGATCAAATAATAGATGGGAAAGGAAAAGTGTTAGCACCAGGATTTATTGATTCGCATAGCCATCATTTAGGTGACCTCAATAAAAATCGTGCAGGGCTATCTACTTCAAGCCAAGGCATAACCACTATCGTGATTGGGCAGGATGGAAATGGTTATCCAATGGATAGCTTGTCTAAGTGGATGGCAGAAAATCCGGTCGTATCTAATGTAGCAAGTTATACGGGGCAGTCTAGTTTAAGGGAAATGGCGATGGGTGAAAATGATTTGTACAGAAATGCGACAGCTAGCGAGATCGAAAAAATGAAAACGATATTGGCGGCTGAATTAGAAAAAGGTTCCTTTGGATTGTCCACTGGATTAGAATACGAAGCTTCTTTTTATTCAAGTAAGCAAGAAGTAATAGATTTAGCAAAAGTGACAGCTGCTCACAATGGGTTGTATACCAGTCATATCCGAAGTGAGGACTTACACATGGAAGAAGCGATAGATGAAATTATTGAAATAGGAAGGCAAACTAAGATGCCCGTGCAGGTATCGCATATCAAAATCGCCAATAAATTAAATTGGGGCACAGCAAATAAAGTGTTGGATAAATTAAATCAAGCCAGAAATGCAGGTATCAATATTACTGCAGATGTATATCCTTATACGTATTGGAATTCAACCTTAAGGGTGTTGTTCCCAGGAAAAGATTTTGACAACCTTGCAAGTGCCGAAATGGCGACCAAGCAATTATTCGATCCAAATGAATCTGTCTTGGTTCAGTTTGCGCCCATTCCTTCCTATAGGGGCAAGACGATTACTGCCATTGGTGTTGAGCGAAATGAAAGTCCCGCACAAGCATTAATGAGTTTAATCAAAATTGCTGAAGACTTTAAAAAAGCCAATCCAAATTATACTGGGGGGATTGAAGCCATAGCTGGCAAGGCAATGAGCGAGGAAGATGTGAAAGTATTTTTAGCATGGCCAGAAGCAATCATCTGTTCCGATGGCAATGCAGGCGGACATCCAAGAGGATATGGCGCGTTTACAAGAGTTCTTGGTAAATATGTTGGTGAAGAAAAAGTCATGCCGATTGAAAAAGCAATTTATAAAATGACAGGACAGTCTGCCGATTTTTTTGGTTTTAAAAATAGAGGTCGCATTGCAGTGGGTAATTTTGCCGACTTAGTTTTATTAGATCCTGCAACGGTGATGGATCAGGCGAATTTAAAAAATAGCAAGGCCTTGTCTACTGGGATTGAGATGGTATGGGTGAATGGCACATTGGTGTATCAATCAGCGCAATCAACGGGCAAGCAGCCGGGGGTGTTCATTAAAAGGAAATAATTGGCTTGACGTAAACCAATATAAAATTGAAGCTTTTATAAAATAAATAAAAGCAAAAAGTAGAAAAATAAGCAGAAGTAAAAAAAGAAAGGAATGAAAAATGCAATTGTATTAACGGATGGATTGTTGATGACTTCGGATGCGAAAACAGCACATGGATTAATTAGAGGCACAGAGCGATTCAATATTGTTGGAGTAGTAGATAGTGAAGCTACAGCTGGAAAAGATGCCGGTGAATTACTGGATGGCAAGCATAGGGGCATTCCTGTATTTGCATCCATGGAAGCAGCACTGGAAAACATTCAAGCCGTGGATACTTTAATCATTGGAGTAGCAACAGTGGGTGGTGTATTGCCAATTAAGATGTTGTCCTTGGTGTATGATGCAGTAAAAAAGGGCATCTCTGTTGTGAATGGCTTACATGAATATTTAAATGACAAAACAGATTTAGTAGATTTGGCAGCAAGCACTGGGGCGCAACTAATTGATGTAAGAAAACCCAAGTCAAGAGCGGATTTGCATTTTTGGGATGGGGCAATTTATAATGTAACAGCACCCATAGTCGCCGTGATTGGCATGGACTGTGCCATGGGAAAAAGAACCACAGCGCGCATGTTAAAACAAGTATGTATCGCAGAAGGGATGAAGGCAGAAATGATTTACACTGGACAAACAGGATGGTTACAAGGTGGGCAATATGGATTTATTTTTGACTCTACTTTAAATGATTTTGTTTCGGGTGAATTAGAACATGCGATAGTAAGCTGTTGGAAGGAAACCAAGCCTGATATTTTATTTTTAGAAGGACAATCTTCCTTACGTAATCCAAGCGGCCCTTGCGGATTAGAAATGTTGATTTCGGGTAATGCAAAACAGGTGGTATTGATTTTTGCACCCAAGCGAAAATATTTTGACAACGAAAAACATTGGGGTGAAATACCATCTGTCGCTTCTGAAATTGAATTGATTGAAAAACTGGGATCAAAAGTGATTGCAGTTGCTGTGAATACAGAAAATTGTACCACAGAAGAAGCTTTTGCTTATCAAAAGGAATATACAACTAGTTTAGGCTTGCCTGTATTATTACCTATACAAGAAGGTGTTGCACCGATTGTTCCAGTACTTAAAGCTTTAATGCAGTCTTAATATGAAAATAGTAGCCGTAAGAGCGTATCTACAAAAAATGGCTTTAAAGAAGCCCTACACCATTGCATACAATACTTTTTCAGATGTGTCTTTGGCTTTTCTTGAAATTGAATTGAGCAATGGAATGATTGGATATGGATCTGGTAGTCCTGCAGAAGAAGTAGTAGGAGAAACTACTGAGCAAACAGTAGCGAATTTAAATACAGATTTTGTTGCCAACTTTGTTGGAAGAGATATACGTCATTTTCAACAAATCATTTTTGAATCCAATGTACATTTTCCGCATTTGCCTGGCACTTTGGCGGCTATTGATATTGCATTACATGATGCATTTGGAAAATGCATGGGCTTATCGATTGCTTCTTTTTACGGACAAAAAATGAACGCCTTGCCCACTTCTATGACCATTGGTATTAAAGGGGTAGCGGAAACCATTGAAGAGGCAAAAGAATATGCGGCATTGGGCTTTAAAGTTTTCAAAGTAAAAACAGGCGTGGATGTGCAAGAAGATATAGAACGCATTGCTGCATTGTATGCTGCATTTGGCGCTGATTATACCATCCGTGTGGACGCCAATCAAGGGTATGACTTACCAAAACTGCAGCAATTTGTAAAAGCTACAGCAGCCTATCCTTTAGAACTAATAGAACAACCCTTGCCTGTGGGGCAGGAAGCAGCATTGCTTGCTTTGTCTGCAACAGAACGAAAAATATTGACTGCAGACGAGGCTTTGAAAGACCCGCAAGCTGCATTGCAATTAGCAGCAGGCGAACAGGCTTTTGGTATTTATAATATTAAGCTGATGAAATGTGGCGGATTGTTAGGTGCAAAAGAAATTGCAACGATCGCGCAACATGCAGGCATTGATTTATTCTGGGGATGCAATGACGAGAGTATCATTAGTATCACCGCCGCATTGCATATGGCATATGCCTGTCCGAATACAAAATACATCGACCTAGATGGTAGTTTTGATTTAATGGAAGACTTGGTTACAGGCGGATTTGAAGTGAAAGACGGATGTCTAGTGATTAACAATGCGCCAGGTTTTGGCTTTTCAAAAATTTAAAAATTACAACATAGTGCAAGGAACTCCAACAACAAATAGTTTACAACCAAAATTAGGATTAAGAGCAGCAAGTTTTTTAGTGATCAGTGTGATTATTGGGTCTGGTGTATTTAAGAAAATTGCACCTATGGCGCAGGAATTAGGTACACCCTGGTTGATTTTGCTTTGTTGGTTGATTGCGGGTATTGTAAGTTTAGCAGGTGCATTGTGTACTGCAGAGTTAGTGAGTATGTATCCCAATTCAGGAGGAGAATACAATTATTTTCAAAAAATATATGGCCGATTTTTTTCCTTCTTATATGGATGGGCGAGTTTCACCGTGATCAAGACTGCAGCGATAAGTGCCCTGGCTTATATTTTTGCACAGTCTTTAAATAGTTTATTTCCTTTACCCGTGTTGGATTTAAATGTCACTTTTTTAGGGCTGCATATATTTGAAAATTTATCCATCAAGTTACTAGCAGCATTATTGATTTTATTATTAACGCTACTCAACTATAGAGGGGTGCAGTTTGCAGAAAGGTTAAGCAGTGTTTTGACTTATGCCATGTTGATTGCCATTGCCTTTTTTTTAATTGTAGGATTAAGTTCAGAGCATGGTACCCTCTCTAATTTGACCACTGCTGCTAAAGGATCCGCCACTGATTTGAATGGATGGACTTTAATGAAAGCGATGTTCTTGGCGAGTTTGGGGGCTTTTTGGGGGTATGACGGCTGGAATAATATTGCATTTATTGGCGAAGAAATAAAAAATCCTAAACGCAATTTGCCGCTAGCCTTGGGCATGGGCACTTTGGGCGTGATGGCAGTATATGTGCTCATTAATTTTGTGTTTTTATATGTACTACCTATAGATTATTTTATTCAATTAAATGACACGCCGAATAAAATTGCAGCAGTCGAAGTTGCTGGACAAATTAGTGGAACAGTGGGTATGGTATTAGTGGCTTGTTTAATTTTAGTGACTACTTTAAATTCAACCAATAGCAGTATTTTAATGTCAGCGCGTATGTTGTATGCAATGGCTAGAGATAAAACATTTTTCAAACAAGCTGAATCGGTACATCCAAAATACAATACGCCGGATAAAGCATTATTCATTCAGGCATTTTGGGCCATCCTTTTGGTCTTCTCTGGAAGCTTTGATCAATTAACCGACATGCTTGTCTTTGCTGCATTCCTTTTTTATGCAGCTACTGCATTTGGTTTATTGTATTTACGCAAAAAAGCACCCCAAGCAGACAGAGGTTATAAAGTCATTGGCTATCCTGTTGTACCTATTTTATTTTTACTATTCTGTATCACCATTTGTGTAATGACATTAATCAATCAGCCTTTTGAAGCATTGATGGGATTGGCCTTGATTGCTTCGGGCTTGCCAGTGTATTGGTGGTTGGGGAGGAAATAGTTTTTCAGCTGTTTAATATTTTAGTTCCCCGCTAATTTTTCAAGTAGTTTAAACCTTGCTTCACTTGTGTCTTTTTCGAGTATTGTTTTTACATCAATCCTCATCACTGGAACAGGATTGTTTGAATTTGTTGCTGGCCATTTTGGAACACCTGCACCATTTGGATTGCCTGTTTTAATGAAATTGGCAAAATACGTTTGCATAGTAGATGAAACAGTATAATCGTCTTTAGTCCAATCGAAAGTTGTATTTAAACTTAAATTCCCCATTGCATATTCAATCTCCGCAGAATGCACCGCGCCTTTTGAAGGAGGGGGTTTTGGAGCACCATTGCTTTTTTGCACACCACCTGCAAGTCCGGGAACTAGATCGCCCATTGTGGCTAACATTGCAGGTCTAGGTCTTGCATAAAAGTAACGATACACAGGTTTGTTGCCGCCAGTTTTTGCTTGTAGGTCTGCCCATCTCCAAGTGCTAAAACCAATAAAGCGATCTCCGGCTAAATCTGTTGCGACTGATTCTACTTCGGCATCATTGTTCACTTGGTATACATTTAATATTGCAGTAGCATTTGCTCCATATAATTGCTTCACCACTTGCTCGTAATTTTCTTTTGTAAATGCTTGGTTGCCCATAATTGCTCTTGCATTCATTTCTTCAGAATTCCATCCCACTAATAAAGGCACTTGCGCTTGTTCACCAGCTTTAAAAATTTCAATGGGTGCTTTAGGATAAAAATAACCATCAATGGTAGATGAGAATCTAAATGGACCATATTTGGTTGCTAAATTTAAAAGTGAATCCGCAGGGATCGTTCTTAGTTCATTGATGTTTTTTGCACCAATTGTTTTTGCAAATTCTAATCCTGTCTTTTCTGCATTCACTAATGGAGCAGGGGGCAATGTGCCTAGCATGGATCCACTTTCACCAATAGCACCTGCAATTAAATGTTTAGATAAAGGAGAGACCATTTGTGCGCTCACGGAAACTGATCCTGCAGATTCGCCTGCAATGGTGATCTTATTGGGATCGCCACCAAAAGCACTGATATTGTTTTTAACCCACTGTAATGCCGCAGCTTGATCTAATAAACCATAATTGCCTGAACCATGGTAACTGGTTTCAGCAGATAATTCAGGATGTGCGAAAGAGCCAAATATGCCTAAACGATAATTTACAGTCAATGCAACGATGCCACTTTGTGCCATACTTTCTCCATCATATCTTGCTTCTGATCCATCACCTGCAACAAATCCACCTCCGTAAAAATAGACTAGTACGGGTAATTTTGCTTTTGTATTGGGTGTCCAAATATTTAAATACAAACAGTCTTCACTCATGCCATTGGAACGAAATCCCATGTCTCCGAAAATAGGCGCTTGCACACCTCTTGGTCCAAATTGTTTCGTTGTTAAAATCCCTGTCCAATTTTCAACTGGCTGTGGGGCTTTCCATCTATTAGCACCCACTGGTGGCGCTGCAAAAGGGATGCCTTTAAATGCATGAATGCCTGTTTTTTCTTGCACGCCTTCCACTATTCCGTTTTGTGTTTTTACAATTGAACTTTGTGCGAATGCTTGTGTTCCGAATAGGATGCTTGCAAGTAGGATATACGTTTTCATTGGTTGAGATTTTGGCTTATAAATCGTTGAATCAAATCTAATGTATTTTAAGCTGGATTGATTAGCGGAAATAGATGAACGGGGGATTTTTATTAAAATCAATTCTAATAATTAGGGAGTAGCTATTGGTAAATTCGAGTTGTTGCTTTAGTTATCCTCCTCACAATAGTCGTCAATAAATTTTTGTGCCGCTTTAGACCCTAGTTTTACTGCAGTTCGAAAGTCCTCGCAAGCTAAATAATCGTCTTCATCATCATCGTTATAGAGATAGGCAAGACCTCTACCTTCAAAGAATCTATAATCTTCTGCATTGATCTGTATTGCATTGGAAAAGCATACAATTGCTTTTGAATATTCTTGGTTGATATTGTAATATTTGCCTAGGTAATAAGAAGTAAATTCATTTGTGGAGTCATGTTTATAAGCGCTGTTAAAGTTTGTAAAAGCGCTATCATATTGCTCTAGGAAGTAAAGATTATATCCCTTCATAAAATAGGCAAAAGCGTCTGTGCTGTCTTGATGGATCATTGCATCAAGGTCTTGAATAGATGCAGTTCTGTCTTCTAAAGTTTCTGCTAAAAATATAGACCTTTCAAGTCTAAAATTTCTCTTGTTAGGATCTAGTTGGATCGATTTATTAAAATCTTCTAATGCACCTAATGTGTCATTTATTTCAGACCGGCTCAAGGCACGTTCATGGTAGGCACTTGCATCATTGGGGTATTTGACAATAAAGTAACTAAAGTCATTTTCGGCTCTAAAGTGCTCATTCAGTTCGGCGTAACATAATCCTCTATTGTAAAATGCGTTTACTCTTTTTGAATTTTTAGAAATGGCTGTGTCAAAATATTTAATAGCGGATTCAAAATTGCCCGCTTTATACAGAACTTTCGCACTATTGAAATAGTATTTGTAGTTCTGGGCAGATAGGTTGCTGAAAATAAAGAAGGAACATAAGAATAGAATTGCTTTCATGTAATATTTTGTTTTGTTTATAGCCTGCAAAATAGATTCGCGGATTCTAGTCTTTTAAGAATGAGATGTTAATGAATTCTTAAAACATAATGCAAATTTTAATGGTATGTAGCTTCCACAATCACTTTCCCATTTACCACTCGAATATTAGTGGTTGTATTATTACCTGAAACGTTTATTTTAACCCCATTTACCGTTATCGTACTTGAGCTAGATGATTTAGCCTGTGTATAGTTTTTGTTTGTGTTAGATGTGTTTGAAGTTGGCTGCTTTGAATTACTTCGGGTAGTTTGTTGTGTGTTCTTGGGCTTAAAATACGTATTGTACTGCATGTCATAAGCTTTACGCTTTGTGGCATCAGATAGCACGCTATTTGCTTCATTGATGGCTTTGAATTGCTCAATACCATGTTTGTTCACATCTGGATGATACTTTTTTGAAAGTGTACGGTAAGCTTTTTTAATTTCAACTAAACTCGCTGTTTGCTTAAGTTCCAAAATTTTGTAATAGTCTTTCATTTGAAATGATTTGGGTTTTGGTTAAGCTAAAATGCCCTTTGATTTTAAGTACTGAATGCAGCCATCAAGCTCCTTATCTGCAAAAGCATTGCTATCAATTTCAAATGGGTTCTTTTGGTAGGTTAGTTTCTTGCTATAAGTGTCATAATTTTTAAAGTCAGGGTCTCTTAGGTGCTGGATATTGTGACGCACCTCGTGGAGTGTAGTATGAATGATATCCCTAATTTTTTGTGATTCATCGCCATCGTGACTTTTAATATAAATGACGATCTTTTTTTGACCTGAGTAATAGCATCCAAGCCTTTTTTTACTTTTAAAATAGGAGACCTCGTATTTGGGAAAAAAGCGAATGTTTTGTGCTTTTAAGATTGGTCCGCAATAGTAAACTACTTCCTGTACCAGTTTGGGATAAGAACTGTTGAGTTTAAGTTCAGGTCCTCTAACTGCTTCAATTACACCTTGAATAAATTTATAGATGCATAATGCCAAGAAGCTTATAAGGAAGAATCCAATGAAAAACCTATCCATTTAAATCAATTTTTGGGCAATTTAGCGCGGTGTTTTATAGTCTATTAAGAATTGGGCCGGCTAGTTTGATAAAGTATTTTACCCTTCTTTTGACCATTCTTAATAGACTAGAAACAGATGACTAATTTGCAGCTCTATTTAGCAATAGATAAGGCAAAAATGAGGATATTCGCTGAGGTGTATTTTTAAAGAATTTGAAGTAAAAAAGGTGCTTAAAATGAGTCAAAAGACGAGTGAAATTTTAAAAACGGAGCTAGATCAACTGATGAATCATCAGAATATCAATGATTTATGTTTAACAACAGGTTATACTGAATTAGATATGTATTTGGGTGGTTTTGGACTTGAGCCAGGTACCATCACAGTCATTGGGGCAAGGCCATCCATGGGCAAGACGAGCCTGGTCTTAAATATGATGAACCAACAGTTGCGATTGATTGCACCTGAGGCGTCTATCTTATACATTAATTCAAAGGAAGGGAAAACCAATCTAATCCAGCGAATGCTAGCAATTAGTTGCCAAGTCCATATCAACGATCTTCAGTTGAGGCGCTTATCGGAAGAGGATAAGAAAAAGTTATTTGACAATCCGCTTTTGCCCATTTTACAGCAAGATAATTTGGTGCTAGAAACGACAGCCAAATCGAAAATTGCAGATGTAGAAGCATTAGTGCAAAAAACGAATGCAGAAAAGAAGCTAAAGCTGTTGATTATAGATAGCATACAGTCCATTGAAGCGGACAAGTCTAAGGATATTGACGAGGGATATTACTTTGTGATGCAGAAGCTTCAGGAGATTTCAATTGCCTATCAAATCCCAGTGTTAATCACGTCGGATATTCATAGAAGGGTAGAATGGGCTAAAGAAGGACGTGTACCCAAGATGGAAGATTTGCTCGGTTCTGCGCATATTGGTCATATGGCCGACAACTGCTTGATGCTCGTTAGGCCTGAATATTATCAAGTGCCTGGGGAATATGCAGCAGAAAATGTTTCAGAAGCGCATTTGATACTTAGAAAGAGCAAGCATGGCCATGCATTGAACCTGATTAAATTAGACACGGATTTAAAGAAGCAATTATTTTTAGACCGCAATGTGCCGTTTAAGGAATTACTGCATAGATACAGCATGTAATATTAAATAAAATCGTAACTTGTATATTCCCCCAAAAAAACACAAAAAGAAGTTAGAATGAGCATAAAAATTATACATACTGCCGATAATCATATTGGCATCAGTTATAATACTGTATCACAAGCCAAGGCGGAATTAGTGAAAGAGCGTTTGGATGCACTTAAAAGAATTGTAGATGAAGGAAACAAGGAATTGGCTAATTATTTAGTGATAGCTGGTGATTTATTTGATGTAACTAAATTAAACAAGTCGAAAACGAATGAGGTTATCAAAATTTTAAAAGAATTTAAAGAAAAGGTCATTATCATTCCAGGCAACCATGATTTTTACATGGACGAGGTAGATAGTTTGTGGCATTACTTTAAAACTAATGTAGATGCAGAAAAGATTTTAATATTAGATCAATACGAAGTATTAATTGATACAGTAGGCGATCAGGAAGTTAGGTTTTATCCAGCTGCATGTAGGACATTGCACTCAGATGAACATATGATTGGTTGGGTTGCTGCGGAAGAAAAGCCTAAAAATGCAATTCATATTGGGATAGCACATGGCAATGTAGTGGGGCTTGGTAGAGATGAGGATGGTAAATACTTCAATATGAAAGAAGCTGAGCTTAAAGATGCTGGGGTTGATTTTTGGTTATTAGGACATATACATGTGGCCTATCCTACTCAGGATATTGTAAATGAAAATCCTGGATATTTTATGAGTGGAACACATATGCCAGATTCTTGGAAGTCGACTAATAGTGGAAATGCATGGGTGATTGAAATTGATGCGTTGAAAACTGTGAAAGCAAGAAGATTTCAGCCTTCTAAATTTAATTACAAAGTGATTGATGCAGATTTAAGATCAATGGTAGATATTGATTCATTAAAAAATCAATTAGCGCATTGCGACAAGGCTAATACAGCAGTTCGTTTAAATCTAACAGGAATATTAGTAGATCAAGAAATAAAAGCACTTGAAGATTTTTTTAAATCATGCTCAGAAAGAACTACTGGTTTTATTCATTTTGAGGGCAATAAATTTATTAAACGCAAAATTGACATTGCTGCAATTAATGAAGAATTTGCGAATGGTTCATTACCTCATATTTTATTAACTGAGCTTTTAAATGAAGATCCTGATGGATTAAGTACTCAAAAAGCATTCGAAGCCATCAAGAAAAACAAATAAACAAATGAGATTAATACAATTGCACTTACATCCGTTTGCAGGCACTGTTGATAAGACGTATCATTTTCAAGAAGGCCTTAATGTAATCTATGGACATAATGAAGCTGGAAAATCAACGATTGTAAAAGCTTTACTCATGGCATTGACAACTACAACTGCCTTAACAAAGCCAGAATTTAAAAATCAGGTATCAAGCTTAATCCCAATTGGAGGTGATTCTATCAATATTGATTTGAATTTTGAAGTAGAAGGCGTTGAATATATATTAAAAAAATCTTGGGGCGTTAATAATGTGAGTTCCTTGAGCATTGTAGGTAAAGCAGCAATTAACAATGCAGAGAAAGTACAAGAGGAATTATTTAGGTTGTTGAATTTGAATAAGGCAACAGTGCGAGACGTGATTTTTACAACGCAAGCAAAAATTGCTTCAACGATTGAAGGCGTCAATAATGATGCAGAAATTAAAAACAGCCTAGATCAGATACTTCGAGGAGCGATTCTAAATACAGGTGGTGTTGTGCCCGAAACTTTAAGGTCGCAATTGGAACAAGAATATGACAATCTAACGCAAAATTGGAAATTAGACGAAGATATGCCGGTAGTTAAAACAAATAACAAGGGTGCATATGAAAATAAGTGGGCTAATGGGGTTGGAGAAATTTTAAAGATTGCATATGCTTTATATGATAAGCAAAAAGAACTTGAAAAAAGGTTGCAGTATGATCAAAATTACACTTTGAATGCAAATGAAATAAATGAATATAGATTCAATATTAATAATGATCAACAGTATATTTCAACTAATGCGCCACTAGTCGAAAGTTTGGTCAAAAGAAAAGACATTAATACTGAGATTAAGAATATTCAAGAGAGTAAAGAAAAATTAAGAGAAGTTCATACAAGTTGGAATAATATCATTGCAAATCTTCCAGTATTATCAGCTGCAATCAAATCTGATGAAGAACAATTTATTAAGTTGAAGCAAGAGCTAGATAGTGCAAGGTTGTCTATTGGCGCGTCAGTTAAAATTGCAAAATTTGAAAACATTGTCAAATCGAAATCTCAAAAAGAGAAAAGTCAGGCCATTCTAAATGAATTAAAAATTGTTGCAGATCAAGATCTCGCTAGTGTAAAATTAATTCAAGACCCACTCACGGAAGCGACTACAACTTTAAATGGCTTACTTGCGGCTCAAAAATTCGAGGTAAATCTATTTCCTAAAAAAGACATAGAGGTTGAGATTCAGCATAGTGGAGACACGGCGCAGAAAAATAATTTAACTGCAGGCAGCCCTTTAGTTTTAAACGTAAATCAAGGGTTTGTTTTTACATCTGCTGAAATTACTATTGAAGTAAAGTCTTTGACTGATCAAATTAATATTCTTAATGCACGAATCATAGAATTAAAGAACCAGTTGGAAGATGCATTAGCAAAATATGAAGTTTCAGATTATGATACATTGTCAAGCTTAAATCAGCAGTATAATAAAGCAAATACTGATTTCAGATTTGACAAAAATAATTTTGACAATGCAATAGCTGGAACAACCTATGAGGAATTAGAGCAAGAGGCAATTGAATTGCAAAATTTACCAAAAACAAGAGAGGTTAATGAATTAGAAGAATTGTATGATAAATTAAATATAAAAATTAATACAAATAAAAACGCTGCTGCAGCATTTAAAGTTGACAAAGAAAGATTTGAATTAGAGTATGGCTCTTTAGATAAAATAGATGATTTAAGATTAGGATTAATTCAAGAGGAAAGAGATGCTCAATCTAAATTGTCAAATTTGCCAGCCATTGGCGAAGGTTTTGATATCGAGTTATTTAGAACTGAGTACCTGGTTGTAAAGTCTCGATTAGATGCTAATAAAAGCAGATGCCAAATTTTAGAAATCGAAAGGGCTAAGCTTGAGGGAAGTCAGCCAGAAGCATTATCTGCAGAATTGCAAGATGAAATTGATTTACTGCAACGTCAAAAAACGCAAAAAGTTGAAGAGGCAAAAGCAATAAACAAAGTATTGAATAAGCTTGATGAGATTTTGAATCGTGCTCCTGTGAATCCATATCAGGCTTATGAAGAAAATCTGAGTCAATATTTAAATACATTATCAGGCGGAAAGTACATGGCCAATACAGAAGGTCTTACAACTCCTAGCTTGATCCGAAATACTCAGACAAACTTGGCATTGCCAGTTGAATTATTATCACAAGGTACTGCAGGTGTCTTGGGCTTGTCTTTAAGATTGGCCATGGCTGATTATTATTTAGAGGGTCAGAATGGCTTTTTAGCTTTTGATGACCCCATGGTTGATTTTGATGAACAAAGACAACAATACGCAGCTCAGTGCTTGCAGCAATATGCAGGAGAGAAGCAAGTATTCATTTTCACTTGTCATCAAGCGCATGCAAATCAATTAGGAGGAAATTTAATTAATCTAAACTAGCATCTATGTCAAGGTATTTAACAAAGTCGAAATTTAAATCTGGATTAGAATGTGTTACTAAGTTGTACTACACAGGTAAGAAAAAAGAATATGCAGATCAAAAAATTGATGACAAGTTTTTACAAGCCCTTGCAGAAGGGGGACATCAAACTGGGGCACTTTCATTATTTGAATTTTGTGACAATCCAATAGGGGATGATATTATTGTAGAGACATTGGACTATGATGAGTCGATCCGTATTACCAACGAGAAACTTGCCAGATCGGGTAAAGTTATTATTGCTGAAGCTGCATTTAAATACAATCACCTTTTTATTAGAGCGGATATTGTTGTTAAAAATGGAAATGTGATTGATTTGTATGAAGTAAAAGCAAAGAGTTTTAATAGTGCCGAAGAAAATGAGCAATCTTTTATTGCAGGAAAAGGGGATAAAGAAAGAATAGCCTCAAAGTGGGAGCCCTATTTATATGATATTGCCTTTCAGAAATATGTTGTTACAAAAGCTTTTCCTGAGTATACTGTCAATTCGCATTTATTGCTAGTTGACAAAGCTAAAAAAGCAACCGTAAACGGATTGAACCAGATTTTTCAAATTGTGAATGAAGAAGGTCGCGTATCAGTTGATATTACAAATGTCAGAAAGGAGCAGTTAGGCGAGTCTATTTTAGCTATTGTAAATACAGATGCAACGGTAGAAAAAATTTGGCATCAATATAAGGTCCCAACAACCTTAACTCGAGAATTTACGTTCGAAGAATTTGTGCATTATTGCGAGGATATCTATGTAAGAGATGAAAGAGTGTTTTCTCCTCTAACCATGGGTTGCAAGTCATGTTCTTTTTGGGTTAAACCAGGAAAAGAAGATAACTTAAAAGACGGACGTCAAGAATGTTGGAAACATGTTACTCAGTATGCAGACCATCTTCTAAATAAGCCATGGTCAATAGATGTATGGCAAGGAAGACTTGATACTGCTTTACAGGAAGGCGTTTATTTAATGGAAAAATTAGAGAAAACAGATTTAGGAACTGATAAGCCAACTGCTGTTCCTGGCCTTGATCAATATAGTAGAAGGGTTAAGCAAGTAGAAAAAGTAAAAAATAATGATAGTGCTTATTATTTTGACAAAGAAAATTTTGACAAAGAAGTTGCAAGTTGGGAATGGCCGCTGAATCATATTGATTTTGAAACAAGCACAAGTGCGCTTCCATTTTATGAGGGTAAAACACCTTATAGTGGAGTGGCGTTTCAATGGTCACACCATGTAATGCATGAAGATGGAAGAATAGAACATGTTGGTGAGTATATCAATTTTGATAAAGGGGTGTTTCCTAATTTAGAATTCGTTAGAACCCTTAAGCAATCCTTAAGTCGTAACAATGGAACGATATTCAGATACCACAATCACGAGAATACCTATTTAAGGATGATATATGGGCAGATTGACTCAGGGGAATTGGAAGTGGCAGAGCCAGAAAAAACTGAATTATTGGCATTCATAGATGAAATTACAAGACATAAGCCAGACGGTAAAACGTATGTAAGTGGCAATAGAAATATGGTCGATTTGTATGAACTAGTTCAACGATATTATTATTCACCTTATTCAAAAGGAAAAGTAGGGCTAAAGTTTGTCTTGCCCTCTATTATTAATGATGTGCCATATTTAAAGGAGAAATACGGAAAAAAAGGTATTTATGGTAAATCATTAGACATTAAGAGCTTGAACTTTGAAGACCATCAATGGATTGATCCAGCATTTAATAATGATCCCTATAAAACATTGCCAACCATTTTTGAGGGATATGACCGCGATGAATTAGATGAATACTTTGATGAAATGGATGGCATTGCGGATGGTGGTGCTGCTTTAAGTGCGTATGCTTATTTACAATACACCCATATCCCCGAAGATATTCGACTTAAATTGAAAGAGGCATTGCTTCGCTATTGTGAGCTTGATACCATGGCAATGTGTTTTTTAGTGGAGGGCATGATGCGTTTAAATCAACAAGATTAATATACTATGTCAGTAGACCTATCCCAAATATTAGTCATCGGTGTATCCTCTAGGGCTTTATTTGACCTTGAGGAGGAGAATACTATCTTTAACGAGAAGGGCTTATTGGAGTTTAGAAAATACCAATACGAGCATGAAAACGAACTCTTAAAACCAGGCACTGCATTTTACTTAGTCAAAAGCTTATTGGAGTTAAATAAACAAGCCAGTAAGCCAATCGTAGAAGTGGTGGTGATGTCACGCAATAGTCCAGAAACTGGTGTGCGTGTAATGAATAGCATTAAAGCGCATGGCTTAGATATAAATAGATTGGCATTTACAGGGGGAGAGTCCTTGTATGGTTATATCGCAGGATATGATGTGGACTTGTTCTTGTCTAAGGATCCAGAAGATGTTCAAAAAGTAATAGATAGTGGCTCTAGTGCTGCTGCATTGATTTATGCTCCTCCAAGTGAATTTAATTCAGAGACGAGTAAAGTGAAAATTGCTTTTGATGCCGATGCGGTATTGTTCTCGGACGATTCTGAATTTAGATATAAAACAGAGGGCTTAGCGGCTTTTCAAAAGCACGAAACCGAAAACGAGAAAAACGCTTTAAAAGAAGGGCCATTCGCTAAACTACTTATAAAGCTATCTAAAATACAAGAACACTTGCCAATGGGTGTAGAAATGTCTCCTTTAAGATTGGCCATTATTACAGCCAGAAGTGCACCTAGTCATTTAAGGGTGATTAATACCTTAAGAGAATGGGGCGTTTACATTGATGAAGTACATTTTTTAGGAGGATTGTCAAAGGATAAAATACTAGCCACATTTGGCGCACATATCTTCTTTGACGACCAAGAAGCCCACTTAGGTCCAGCTTCTAAAGTAGTACCTAGTGGTAAAGTGCCTTATGCAACTGGGAGTAAGATGGATGGGTTGGGGAAAATAGGTCTAAAATAAAAGCTAAAATTAAATCTAATATTCGTGATTATAAATATCTTTAAATCCCTTCCCCTAAATTATAATAAAAGTTTCAAAACTTTTAGTTCGCATTTTATTGCCTAATATTTAGAAATTAATATCTAAATGAGGGTATTCTTGCGTATTAGAAGGATAAAATTAAAAATAATAGTATGATTACGGAAAAGCAAAATGCGTTAGTTGAATTGAAATTAAACCCTTTTGAGCTTGAAAATTGTTCGGACAATCTGCGAAATGATAAAGAACTTGTATTAATGGCAGTAACGCTTGATTGGAGAACATTTGAATATGCTTCTTCCGAATTAAGAGATGACGAGACTTTTATTTTAAAATGCATGGAGGATGGTAGATTTATACAAACTTGTTTCGCTTTTGCTTCGAATAGAATAAAGACAGATAAGGCTATTTTATTAAAAGCGGTAGAATTTAGTTCGATGGCTTTTAAATACGCAAGTGAAGAATTGCATGATGATGAAGAGTTATTTGAGGCAGCATTAAATTTTTATGCTATTTATGAATCTTCTGAGGATAATCATGTTCATCCATTTAAATATGCATCTGAAAGAATTAGAAACGATATTAATTCTTTTATAAAAGCCCTACATGCGGGTTATTCTGCCTATTTGTATGTGTCAGATAAGATCAAACAGAAGATAGAAAAAGACGAAGAGTATGCAATTAGAGTTATAAATGAAAACGTTGCATTGCTTCAATATTTCGAAAAATTCTGTTCTGATAGAGATATTATTCTTGGTTTTGTAACCATAGAACAAGGCTTTGCACTAAAGTATGCCAGTGAAGACCTGAGGTCAGATAAGGAAGTGGTTAAAAGGGCTGTCACTTCAGGTGGGAGATCATTTAAATTTGCTTCTGAAAATCTTAGATCAGATTTAGAATTTGTTAAAGAATTGATCGAAATTGATGTCAATGTTTTTGAGTATTCAAGTGAAAGTATTAGAGGCAATAAGGAAGTGGCTTTGAATGCTGTGAATGTAGATGGAGAAATGCTGAGATATGTCACTCCGGAATTAAAAGAAGATAGAGAGGTTGCGATGGCTGCAGTTGGTCAAAATGGTAGTATCATTCATTTTTTGCCTAAAGTCTTACAAAATGACAAAGAAATTGTTTTAAAAGCTGTTAGTGATTACGGGAGTGCTTTGTCTTCTGTAAATAAAGATTTTAAAAATGATAAAGATATTGTATTAGCAGCCGTAGGGAATTACCCTTCCGCAATTCAATATGCCTCAGATGAGCTAAAGCAGGATAAAGAAGTTGCTATTGCTGCTATAAAAAAAGAGGCTTACGCTTATAGAAATATAAGTGAAAATTTAAAAGAGGATAAAGAAATTGTTTACGAGTATTTTAAATCGGACGGGTACAATCTAATTGAAAGCTTGCCTCAAGATTTAAATTCTGACAAAAATTTTATGCTGAGTATTATAAGTATTTCTGGCCGTAATTTAAAATATGCTTCTGAAGAATTGAAAAATGATAAAGAGCTTGCAAAAATTGCAGTTTCAAATGACGGCCTTTCATTAGAGTATGTTTCTGGTAATTTACAATCTGATATAGAAATTATTAAAATAGCAGTGCAAGAAAATGGACTTTCACTTGCTTATGTAAATGAAAAATATAAAAATGATCATGATATTGGAATAATGGCTGTCAATAGCAATCTTTTTGCTTTGAAATACGCGCCAGAAAGCGTTACAGGAGACAAGTCATTTATGTTAGAAATTCTTGAAAAAGAAGGATTTTTACTTCAACATGCGTCAAAAGATTTAAAAGCAAATAGAGAAGTTGTACTAGCAGCAATTAGTAATTACGGTAGTGCATTAGAATATGCAAGCATAGATTTAAAAAAGGATATTGAATTAGTAAGGTTAGCAGTAGCCCAAGATTTTAATGCATTACAATGGGTATCAGATGACTTATTGGATAATGATGATTTTATGTTTGAAATGATTCAACTAAATTATAATGCAATTGGTTATGCCAATAAATTGAAGTACCATAATAAAGATTTTATTTTAAAAGCTGCCGCTATCAATGGTGATATAATGCATTGGGCAAGTACTGAATTAAAAGATGATAAAGAAGTTATAAAAACTGCGGTATGCCAGGATGGGCACGCATTAAGATTTGCATCAGAGAGGCTTAAAAATGACGAAGAAATTGTAAAACTAGCTATTGCTCAAAATCCAGAAGCAATTACTTATGCGGAAAAACCCATCAGAGATAAATTAAAAGATTTAAAATAAATTATTTAGTAAATAATGAGTTATTTAAATACGCTAACAGTTAATGAAATAGAATCTGGAGCATTCCCAATAAACGAGGTCTTAAAGAATAGTTTATTCTATCCTGCTTGTGATAATGATGGAGGCGTAGTGAAGGATTGTAATAAAAATAATCAAGACTTAGGGATTGACACTTTTATTTATTGTGATTATGCATTTGGAGAGGAATTGCTTAATGAGCAAATGAATAATTTTCATGGTTACAGGGTAGTGGCAACAAGAAGTTTGAGACAAAATGACCTTATTCCAAAGGGATGGAATGTGCAAATGCCTCCTCGTTTGGATTTACAACAATATCATATGTTTAAAGAAGCTTATAAGACACCTTTTGCAAAATGGATTGTTTATGAAAGAGTTCCAGATAAAGGGGCGGATTTTGGCCCCAAACGATTCAGTTTAATCTATATTGGAGGAGAAGGCATTGCTACTTATCAAGCAGTATATTGGTCTAATAATGCATGTCCTAAAGCCCTTGTAATAATTCAACCTGGCCATGCATTTGGGCTTAATTGGACAGATTTTACAGAAGAAAACGGTTATTTGAATTGGGTAGTTGCAAGCAATCCCAATCACAAATTACCCCAACAAATTTATTTTGGTGGAGTAATGGGTAGAGAAGATTATGATGATCTAAATTGGAGCAATTATTATAAGGTAAGAGGAATTGAACAATACTATGGCGGCCGCAATAATAATAGAGGGTATGTTGCATTATATCAACATTCAAATAGAGAAGCCCCAAGTATTTCATAATTAAACTACATAACGGACGAAAAAATAAATTTAATTTAATGTTTGATAAAAAAGGTAATGTCTTAGACGATGGATTTATAGCTAATTTCTTAGAAGTATATCAAAAAGCTATTCTTTTAAAGACATTTAGGCATGCTAAATTACACAGAGAGTTTGCATTGACTTTCTACGACAAGTTCACTTCTTTTTTTATAGAACTACAAGATTCAAATAACAAAGTAACATTTAATCAAATTATTGATTTATGGGTTAATGATGAACAAAGTGGTGAAAATGCAGAAGGGTATGATTCTGTAAAAAATGAGTTGTATCCGGAGTTATTAAATATTAATTATTTAGGTTTAGTGACCGATGACTTTGACAATGAAACATATCTAGGATTATATAATTACTTGGTTAAAAGCTATGTATCAAAGATTCAGGATTTCTGGCTTGTAGACGCTGATGACCATCTTTTATATTTATTGCAGACATATTTGAATATATCCATTGATGTGAAGTCATTCGATGCAATAAATCATGTAGAACCATTTCTTTTTGAAAATTCAAAGCCAATTAATGCGCTAATCAAGAAAAATAACTTTATTTATCTTAGTATCGTTGAAGTGTATTTCATCTTAGATGGGATTGAAAAGGCAAATAATTTAACCAATGATATTTTTAGTCAAATGGATTTGTTACATAGTTCAAATTTAACTAATGACGATTTCGGTAAAAAATTTTATACGACAAATATAAATCCCGCAGACCAAGAATTAAAGGAACAAATATATAAGCAAAATTATACGTATTATTTTAAAGATCAGCGTAAGGAATTTTTAGACAATCTGAAAAAACCAAAACCTAAATGGACTTTTTCAAATCTGGAACAAGCAAATAATGCTTTCAGGCTGGGATTAATTACTGAACAGAGGCATAATGATGCTAGAAAAAGATTTAAAAAAGAGCATGAAGTCCAATTATCATTAATTAATGAGCTACCAGCGGCTTTTACTTTTCTAAAAATAGATGATAGATTTAATGAACTTTCTGATATTGAATGTCAGTCGCCTCAGCCTACCAATTCACATGACATTGATTCGATTGAACAAAAAATTGAATATTACAATGTTTTTTATAAAATACCAACCCTTTTTGGTATTAGAAAGTTCATGCAGCTTAGAATTGAGCGGTTTTATGATTTTATAATTCAATTCGGAAACTATGATCTAATTGATACTGCAATAGGTGAAGAAGTGTTATTCAATAAGATTGATAAATCAGTTGTTCCTTTAGGAAGGTTTGATAATTTGAAAAATATGGGACAAGCGGCTTTTGACCATTCATACGTTCAAACAACAATATTAGAAATATCAATAAAAGAAAACAATATTAATTTCATTTTTAATGTAGCCTTAATTGACTATCAATCTCATTTTAAGATTTACAGAATTAATGCAAATAGTAGTTACCAGACACTTTTTGATTTTGTTTCGAATGTGCCTGATTTTGTTTTTGATATAATTATGAGAATGAAAGCTTCTGATCCTGAATTAGACGATAACCATAAAATTTTTCTCTCTTTATCAGGGATTACTATTGAGTATACTGAAAGTAAAAAAAGAATTGAAATATTTTATAATCCAGAAAGTGGAAAAGAATACAGGACTACTTTAACGGAGGAAACAATAATGAGTAATTCAGTTGATTGGCTTGCTATTTTAAAAAGGTTTGAGGTAAAATAAACTACTTCACCACTGGATAAGCAATCTCACCCCAATCATGTTGGCTATTCTCTAACATGATGTCAATTATGATTGGGACGAGTAATTGCATAATATTACATGCATCTTTTAGCTGAGCTCGGTTTAATTTGGAGTTAAATGTAGATCCTCCATGGATTATGGAATTACGTAGGGTATAAAGTCGCTCTAAAACAATCTCCATTAAACCTTCAATATTCTCTTTTGATAAGCAATTAAGAGCGGTAGCAATAGATTTATTAAAAGCTGGTATATAATCCTCGACTTCACCTCGGTTATATTCCCAGAACTTCTCAAAAACGAACTTATTTTCAATTATGACCCTAACCGGGCCACTATATTTATCCCAAAATAGGTTATACAACCTAGTTCGGTCAAATTGCACCAAACTAGAAGTAAAATCCCTCAATTTTGCTTTTTCCGGCTTAGAACTCATACCATTTATATCTACCGCATAACATGCATTAAAAGCTATCCATAGAGATAAGAACTTAATATCTAAATTACCCTCCTGTTTTTCAGCACTTTTCAACCAAGAAAGAGCCCTGTGAAGTCTAATTGTCAGAATTTCAGCTTGTGGAGAGGATTTGAGTTTTCGAGTTAGATGGGTTGTTGTCATAATGTGTAAAATATACAAATTAAATATAGAAGATAATCGATAAATATACACTACAATAAGCAGATAATTATTTTGTTAATATTGGTGTAATTAAAAACTCCTAAATTCTAATAGTAATCCCATAATGTCCTCCTTTGTCATACCCTGCACATTCTTGCCATTTAAGAATAAGATGAATTTATCTAATTCATTATGTGATTTAAATTTAGCTCCTTCGTTAGTTGGAAATTTCTCAATCTGAAAAGCTTCCATGGCTAAGTCATGATTCTCATGTTCTTCATAGTAGTTCACTAAGATGCTATTTTCTGAACTTGTGATATACATATATTGAGCAATGTGATCATGGTACCTAGACATTAGTTCATCTAAGGTTAACTTTCTTGATAGTAGTTCTCTTGCGGCTAATTTACGTGGGTAGATATGGTCTTTTACCCTTCTTTCTTTTTTTAGATAACCTTTTAATGCATTTATACTAATAAAGCCATTAAAATGCGCATTTAAGCTAGGCAGATAAAATATAGCTGCTCCAATAACTACCTCCAAGTAGCTGCGTTGATTAGGATCTTCAATTTGAGTATAGGTTTCACGGATCTGGTCTAAGAGCACATTTAAAGCAGTAAACTTCATTTCTCTAATTTGTTCGTCTGTCATGCTCTTTTTACTTTTTTTAGGTGCTTTAGTTTTGGTTGTAGTTTTTTCAACTACTGGTTTTTCTTCAATTACAACAGCTACTTCATTAATATCATCTATAAAGGGTGCTTCTGCGTTTTGAACGCTTGTATTGAATAATTGATCCCTTTCATAGGGACTTAATAGCACAGATTCATTATTAGGATTTCTGAATTCCCACATGTCATTTGTAAAAGAATCTTTACTATAAATGCAGTTAACAGATTCAGTAACCAATCCCTTTTTATTAAATGTGACCTTAATTTCTGCACAATTGTCTTCCACCATTGAAATGCTAAAGTCTACTATATAGGTATTGTTTGCTTTAGCTGTGGTTTTAGATGCCCTGCAATTGTGGTCTATTTTCCATTGATTGTATTTGGTCCATATAATCGGCTCTGTGTCTCCCTCATTAGCCACTAATAAGCTTTTATAGATAGCAAATAGCCAGTTTCTATTACAAAGTGGATGATCTGTTGTATTCAAGTATAATTGCTCTGCTATTTGGTATACGTATTCCTTATTCATATGCTACTATTTTTGCAATGTTACTGTGGTGGCTTCTAGTCTATTAAGAATTAAGACTAAAATTACAATGGCATAAATCCTTTATCAAAGTACTTTTCAACCATTTTAAGATAAGTAATTGAATTTAATTGAAGGCCAAGTTTTATGATTTCTAGGATAGTTTCTTGTTCGATTGGCTGCTTGTTTTCCAAGTTTTTAATACAATTATCGATCATTTCATAATGTATATTCTCCCATTGGTCTCTTAATAGGTCTAATATAATCCAAGGACCAATATTGTAATATTCAAAGCCGCTTAATAATTCTTCAACGATCGCCTCGTCGGTTGACTTGGAGAAATCTAATTTTGCCTTTTTTTCTGTTGCAAATTCGACAAATACTTTAATGGCTGTATCTAATTTTTCAATCTTTGTATTGCCATTTAGGACATAGTGCAAATTGGCAATGCCTTCTTCTCTGAACTTTAAAAAAAAGTATTTAAAATTTTCTGAAGGTGAATCTGATAAGCCATATAAAGTGCCTTTTAGTATTTCTTCATGGTCTAACAAATGAATCAACTCATGTTCCCAAACGCTTTGATCGTGGTTGTCTAGTGCTGTAATATTTGCTTTTGCTTGTAAATAGGAGTGTAATAAGTTACGATCTAAGCGAAATGAATATTTTCCCTCTATCTGGCTAGATTTGTCATGCAAATAAGTTGCAGAAGTATTTTTTTGTTTAGTAAGCACTCCAGATATATCTATGGCAATCTGTAATGAATGAAATTGTATTTTAGATAGCAGAGGCCACATATTCTTGATGCTGTTCCTAAAATGAAACTCAGTTAATGCCTCTATCTCATCATAGATTTTAATATTACACTCTCTGTAAATAGCTGGCAACTCTTCTTCCTTATCTTCTTCATTCAAGAATCCTGGAATCCATGTTAAAAAATCTCCTTCTATTCCTGAAAAATCGTCAAGTGGGTGTGGAGCCAAGTAGGCGAAAACATTCAAATCTTCGGGAGATTTACGCATTGGTTTTATTTTATTCTAATCAATAATTTATCGAAGTTTTTTCAATAGCTGGTTTGACTATTTGTAAGACTTCACAATCTCCTCCGCTATCCCCTTTATCTTCTTGGCTAAACTAGCAGGTGCAAGCACCTTCACGCTAGCACCGTATTTAAGAATCTCAGAAACTATTTCATAGGATTCGTACAATTCTAAGTTGACGGTTAGGGTCTTTTTATCCTTGCTTAAGCTATGTGTTTGAAATGGGCTTAAAGGATAGTTCATTACATGATTGATATAGGGATCCTTAAAGGCTAATTTGATTTTTTGGGGCTTGTCTTTGTGATTTTGGTAGATACCATAGGAGTATTTAAAGAACTGACTAGCTTCAAAGCTGTCATCTACATAGTAGGGGTCTTTAGAGGCCTTTACAGACAAGATCTTGTCTAGGGCATAGTTCTTTGTTTGACTTGTTTTAACATGGTCAAATCCAATCATATACCAATGCTGATCTACCTGCTTTAATACATAGGGAGATATTACTTTGGTTTCAATCTCTTGACCTGCTTTTTGGTATTCAATTTCAATAGCATTTTGCTCTAATATGGCATCTAAAATGGGCTCTATGTATTCAACACCTACCACGCTGTTGTTTTGCTCGGGTTGTATACAATCCATTCGATTGCGTTCTATTTTACTAATTGCAGACCCAGTTAGGATTTTATTGATGGTATTTTCGAACTTGCCAAAAATGGGGGAGGATGAAAAGATCCTAAAAATGGTCGTCGCCATATCCAATAGCTTCTTATCCTCGTCGTCTAAGGGGGCTTTTTCTATGGAGAATGCCTCGTCTTCATAAAACAACTGGCTACGTTCATTTTTAGCAATCACTGCGCCATATTCTTCCCGAATATGCTTTAAGTCCATGTAGATAGTAGATATAGACACATCGGTATCTAAGTCTCTATTTACTTTGTTTCTAATTTCCTCGGCTGTGTATTTTCTATTTCGGTTACGTAGTAATTCATTGATAATTTTCTCCCTTAAACGGGCTTCTTTGACAACAGGCATTGCACTAAAATTTAGATTTTAGGGGAGGGGGAAGGAAGCGTAAATATATGAATATTGTGTAATATTTTAAGGATAATGAGACTTATTTTTTAAATTCTTAATACACTAGAATGGGGCAAGGTATTTTTACTTTTAAAAATGCCCATATGATAAAAAAAATAAGATTATTCGTTTTTGCACTTTTCATGACTTCTTTAGCTGCAGCGCAAAACAATACAGGTCAAATTTTGCTTGGTAAAAAGACATTCGGCACGCACTGGATTAGGCCTTATGGTATAGCAACAATTTCAAAAGTAAATGACTCTATTTTAATTCAGGGGTCTCAGGTGAGTGGCACTAACTATTGTAATATCAATGGAACTATTCAAATAATAGATGATAGAAATTTCGAATTCAACGGCGCCATATCATTAAAATACTTATTTGACAGGAACAATCTTTTAACAGAGGACAAAGATGAAAAAGTATTAACTGGAAAATTCATCTTCAGAAGAATCAAAGACCGAAAATATTGGCGACTAAAACAACCCTTATCTGCAACTGGGTATTTTGATAAAGCCTATCATTATATTGATGTTTTTATAAACTAGTTAGGCTTACGAATTTAATTGAATAATTATTTAATTCATTCACTAAAACTTATTATGATGCAACAAAACAATCAAATGAACAAAGACTTAGCGGTTAATCTATGTAAATCGATTGAGTTAGTGAATAACGTGGCGAATGAAAAGAACAGCTTAAAAATGGAAGACTACGAGACTGTTTGGGATCAATTTGATATGGTTGGGGAATTCTTTAAAATCAAGGACAAATTAGGGGTGCTTTTACTTTGTTATTTTATCAATAAGCGTTTGGTGAAAGGCAAGGCTTATATCACATTGAATGAGTTAATGTCAGCCTTTAATTGCAATCTGGTAGATTCAATTTCTATCAACGAGCAGTTGGAGGTTTTTAGAAAAGCTAAAATGATTGTGTCTTCTAAAAAGACATTCGGGAAAAAGGAGGATATTGAATACACGCTTACTCAAATGTCATTAAATGCGGTGTTAAAGGGGGATCCAGAAGTATTGGTTAACAAAAAAGAAGGGACATTCTCTGCTTTTTTGAATCTGGTGCATAATGTAATTTACAATGACGAGTATGATGACGTGGAAGTGAGTGCAGAGTTAAATAGTTTAATGGATGAGTTTGAGCAATTGGAGGAGATAAAATATTTAAGAGCCGAAAAGTTATGTTCAGAGGAATTGGCGATGTATCTTTTTGTGATTGCCAGACAGTCCATCTTTGGGGACACTAAAGTGACTTTGGACAGAATCTTTAGAGTGGCTGTGAACGATAATTTTAGTAAATATTTTTACCAAAACGAATTGCTTGAAAAAAGAAGTGATTTGTTGACAAATGACTTGCTTAAGTTTGCTGGCGACTCCTATATGGACAGTGTTCAATTGACCGAAAAGTCTATCCAAGCTTTGAATGTGATGTCAAATAAAAGTTCCGCTCAGTTTACAACTGGATCCGATGTGGTCACTTTAATTATGCCAGATAAGATACAGTATCAGGAGGGGATGGTGTATGAGGAGTCTTTGAAGATTGATTTCTTAGAGCAATTAATTAGTGAGGATGGCTACATTAAGGCCATTAGTAAATTGAGCGAAGAAAAGGTAGAGACCAAGCAAATTGTTGCTTTATTGTATGGGGTGAGTGGTTTAGGGAAATCGCAAACTGTGAGAAACTTAGCGGTAAAGTATAATCGTCCAATTCTTCAGGTAAATCTGTCCCAGGTGAAAGATGCTTTTGTGGGGAACACAGAAAAGAATACACAAGAGGTATTTAATGTTTACAAAAAAGCGGTGCATCATTTTCAGCATACAAAGCAGGTGGATGGCAAAGAAGTGGGCCCTTATGGAACACCGATTTTGTACTTAGATGAATTTGATTCTTTAATTCCGCATCGTGATAAATCAGGCGCTAGTTCTTCTGTTGGCAATATGTATTCCAACATGGTAGGTATCTTTTTAACAGAGTTAGAAAGAGTCAATGGGATTGTGCTATTGTCATCCAATTTGCCTGGTGCGATTGACACGAGTTTGCATAGACGTATTAATTTCAAATTTCATTTTGGCACTTTCTCCAAACAAAATCAAGTGAGGACTTTACAATTGTACTTTAAGGATTTTGAACCTGCTATTTTGGAGGAAGTGGCTACAGTGGCAGACCTTACGCCAGGGAATATTGTCAATATCAGAAAAGCCTATGTATTAGAAAGTATTTTTAAAGACATTGAAAAAGAGGAGGATAAAAAAATGATGTTGACCGATTTGGTAAATAGAGAAGTGATTTTACAAAAATCAACTAGAAGCCCAATTGGATTCATTCAATAAGCCATAGATTTATCTTTTATTACCAATTTAATTTTAGATGGATAACATAGTAGTGATTACAGGTGCTGGTATTTCAGTGGAATCTGGTATACAGCCATTTAGAGGGCCAAAGGGGGTGTGGGAGGAAAATCCAATGGAGATGGCGACTTATCATAAGTTTAGCACAGATCCTAGTTCGTTTTTACAATGGTACTATCACCGTTTTGTTAGCTGCAAGGATGCACTACCGAATGAGGCGCACAATATCCTAGCTAATAAAAACATCAAAGTAATCACCCAGAATATTGACAACCTGCATGTGAAAGCAGGACATCTACCCGACAACTTAGTAGAAATTCATGGGAACATCAATTATAAAAGAAAAATTGATGCTGAATATTTAGATGAACTTGTAATAGCTGATTGGCAAAATGTAAGGGCAAAAAATATTGAGAAAGATTTATTTGATTTGTTTGCGATTGGTAAGGGAGGCAAGATCAATGATGAAGCGTCTTATCGTCCTCATATTTTACTCTTTGATGAATTTTACACAGAACTATACCAATATGAAAAAGCCATCAGTTGGCTCCTAGAGGCAGATACAATCATTTTTATGGGCACTTCTAATTCAGTAGGTTTTACCAGTGGGGCTTTGCAAATTGGGGTTAGTAAGAACAAGAAGGTGATTGTGGTTGATCCCAATCCATCATCTTCTTTTAATCATCCTGGTGTTGAAATAGTCAAAGCATCTGCTATAGATTTTTGTAAAAAATATTTTTGATTTGGAAGCTCCAAATTTTTACAACTAAAGAATTCGAACTGTTCGGAAATTCCGGATAGTTCAACTGTCAAGGATTCCTTGACAGTTGAAGAAAGTGATTATTTTAAATGATGTTCCTTTATCTGTTGGCCTTACCCAAAGCCTTCGGGACTGTCGGCTCATTTCACTCGCCGACTTCCTCGGCATTTGGATAAACCCAAAGCCTTTCAAACAAAAACTGCGTGTTTGTTTTGCTTTTTTCATTTTCGTCAGCTTACACAAGCGAGCTTGCGACGCTGCCTTAAACGAAAAAAGCCTCTCACTTTGTGAGAGGCTTTGTAGCCGGTACGGGAATCGAACCCGTCTTTGCCCCGTGAAAGGGGGCTGTCCTAACCGATAGACGAACCGGCCAATTGTACGACCTTTTGGGTCAATTGGGTCGCAAAAATAGGATTCATAGGCTTTACTGCCAAACAATTTTGTCTTTTTTTCGCTGAATTTTGAAATTAAATTTTCGGGAGGCTTCGCTAGTGCAAAGGTTTGTGGTGTAAAAAGCGATCAACTGTTTGTCGAAATCCTTATAAATATGGGCTCTAAGTCTCTTTTTTAGGATAACTTTTTGGCCATTTTTTTTAAAAGGATTGTATCTTCGTTCCTCTATTAAAAAATAAATCGAATACAATGAGCTCAGTAAAAGTAGCAATCAACGGTTTTGGCCGTATCGGACGTTTAGTTTTCCGTCAAATTTATAATACACCAGGTATCGAAGTAGTGGCAATCAATGACCTTACTTCTCCAGCTGCCTTAGCTCACTTATTAAAGTACGATAGTGCACAAGGTCGTTTTGATGCAGAAGTGAAATCAACTGAAGATTCAGTAGTGGTAAATGGCCATGCTGTAAAAATATATGCTCAAAGAGATCCTGCTCAAATTCCTTGGGGAGCGCATGATGTAGATGTAGTAATTGAATCAACAGGATTCTTTACAGACAAAGAAAAAGCGGAGTTGCACATTAAAGCAGGTGCGAAGAGAGTGGTGATTTCTGCTCCAGCAACTGGCGAAATGAAAACAGTGGTGTTCAATACCAATCATGAAATCATTGATGGTACTGAAACAGTGATCTCTGGTGCATCTTGTACTACGAACTGTTTAGCGCCAATGGCTAAAGTATTAGAAGACAAATTCGGTATTGTTACAGG
The DNA here is from genome assembly GCA_017983845.1 of Sediminibacterium sp. Classification (GTDB taxonomy): domain Bacteria; phylum Bacteroidota; class Bacteroidia; order Chitinophagales; family Chitinophagaceae; genus Sediminibacterium. Next base: position 8,037 of record JAGOAO010000001.1, on the reverse strand, counting down.
TTTAATGTTAACAGTACATGCATATACAAACGACCAAAATACTTTGGATGGTCCTCATCCTAAAGGTGATTTAAGAAGAGCAAGAGCTGCGGCTGCAAACATCGTACCTAACAGTACAGGTGCTGCAAAAGCAATCGGTTTGGTATTGCCAAGCTTAAAAGGTAAGTTAGATGGATCAGCTCAACGTGTTCCAACCATTACTGGTTCTTTGACTGAATTAACAACCATCTTATCTAAGAAAGTAACAGCAGAAGAAATCAATGCAGCAATGAAAGCAGCAGCGAACGAATCTTTCGGTTATACAGAAGACGAGATTGTAAGTTCTGATATCATCGGTATTTCTTACGGTTCTTTGTTTGACGCAACGCAAACTAAAGTAATGACACAAGGCGATGTTCAATTGGTGAAGACAGTGTCTTGGTACGATAACGAAATGAGCTATGTTAGCCAATTAGTGCGTACAGTGAAATACTTTGCTAGTAAAATTAAATAAGTAAATCTATCATACTAAATGCCTTTCCGAAAAACCGGGAAGGCATTTTTATTCATTTTCGATTTGCTGTATAAATTATAAACGATTTAAATAAAAATATATGAGTTCTTTTCAATCCTTTTCATTCGCAGGCAAAAAAGCCTTGGTACGTGTGGACTTTAACGTGCCATTAAACGACCAGTTTCAAATTACAGACGACACACGTATGCGTGCGACTGTAAAAACAATTAGTAAGATTTTACAAGACGGTGGTAGTGTGATTTTAATGAGTCATTTAGGTAGACCAAAAGAGGGTCCTACCGATAAATATTCTTTAAAGCATGTGGTAGCGCATTTGTCTGAATTATTGGGCGGTAAAGAAGTGCAATTTGCCAATGACTGCATCGGAGCAGAAGCAGTGGATAAAGCAGCCGCTTTACAAGCAGGACAAGTGTTGTTATTAGAGAATTTAAGATTCTATAAAGAAGAAGAAAAAGGCGATGCAGCATTTGCAGAGAAATTAGCTAAGCTAGGAGATGTATATGTGAATGACGCATTTGGTACTGCGCATAGAGCCCACGCTTCTACAGCAATCATTGCACAATATTTTTCAAAAGAAAACAGAACTTTTGGTTTCTTAATGGAAGCAGAAGTAGTGAGTGCAGAGAAAGTGTTGCACGAAGCACAAAAGCCTTTCACCGCTATCATTGGTGGCGCGAAAGTGTCTGACAAAATTTTGATCATTGAGAACTTATTAGAGCGTGCAACAGATATCATCATTGGTGGGGGTATGGCATACACTTTCTTTAAAGCACAAGGCGGCACTATTGGTACTTCTATTTGTGAAGACGATCGTATGCCATTGGCTTTGGAGATTTTAGCAAAAGCAAAAGCAAAAGGCGTGAACATTCACTTGCCAGTTGACAATATCATTACGACTGATTTTTCGAACGATACAGAAAGAAAAAATTGCGAGAGCATGTCAATTCCAGATGGCTGGATGGGATTGGATATTGGTGAAGCATCTAGAAAGAAATTTGCGGATGTGATTTTAGCAAGTAAAACCATTTTATGGAATGGTCCAATGGGCGTGTTTGAAATGTCAAATTACCAAGCTGGCACAAAAGCAATCGCAGTAGCTGTAGCAGAAGCGACACAGAAAGGTGCATTTAGCTTAGTGGGAGGTGGCGACAGTGTGTCAGCTGTGAACCAGTTTGGCTTCAACGATAAAGTAAGCTATGTAAGTACGGGTGGTGGTGCATTATTGGAATATTTTGAAGGTAAAATATTGCCAGGTATCGCAGCAATCAAAGGATAAGTGGCGTAAGCGACACACGAAAAAGAATATTCGAATCAAGTATTTCTAAAAAACTTGTTAATTATAACCCTCCTCGGCTTCGGGGAGGGTTCTTTTTGTCAGGACTTTCCGTCATAAAACAAGTTTGGTACTAGCTTTGCGCTATCTTTATAAACAAATACAAAACTATGTTACGTAAAAATTTAGGACTATTCATTTTTTTAGGAGTACTCGTAATTTTAATAGGCTATGGTTGCAATGGCTATAATGGCTTAGTAAATCAAGACGAGAATGTAAATCAAGCATGGAATAACGTGCAAAGTGATTACCAAAGACGTGCGGATTTGATTCCGAACTTGGTGAACACGGTAAAAGGCGAAGCAAATTTCGAAAAATCTACTTTGGAAAATGTGATTGCTGCTCGTGCTAGCGCTACACAAATGAAAGTGGATGCTAAAGATTTAACACCAGAGAAATTACAACAGTTCCAAGCGAATCAAGGTCAATTGTCTTCTGCATTAGGCCGTTTGTTAGTGGTGTCTGAGAACTATCCTAATCTAAGAGCAAATGATGCCTTCCGTGGTTTACAAGCGCAATTAGAAGGAACAGAAAACAGAATTAAAGTGTCTAGAAACGACTTTAACGCTGCCATTGCTGACTACAATAAAAGAGCAAGATCATTTCCTTTGAACTTGGTAGCTGGCATGTTTGGATTCAAAACTAAAGAAGGATTTAAAGCAGAAGAGAGTGCTTCAAAAGCACCAGAAGTAAAATTCTAAGGCTGTTTTAAAAATCCAAACCAACAATACTATGTGGAATCCACTGAATCTATTTAAATCCAAAACGGATAATTTATTGAGTGCCTCGGACAAGCAATTGCTTGTCCAGGCGATTCAAGCTGCTGAACAAAATACCAGCGGTGAAATCCGTGTATTTGTAGAATCAAGTATTCCTAAAAAACAGGATGCCTTGCAACGTGCAACCGAAATCTTTTTCAAGAACAAGATGAACGAAACCAAGGACCGCAATGGTGTCTTGGTGTATGTAGCTGTATCTGATAAGAAGTTGGCGATCTATGGCGACCAACGTATTCACGAAAAAGTGGGCGTCGAATTTTGGTACCAACAAGTACAAGAAATGACCGGTCATTTTAAACAAGCACATTATGTAGATGGGATGGTGCGCGTGATTGATGCGGTGGGTCATGCATTAAAAGATCATTTTCCATATGATCGAACAACAGATCAAAATGAATTATCTGACGAAATCATGATGGGCAAATGAGAAAAATAAAATCATTCGGCGCGCTGCCTTTTCTTTTAACGACGATCTTATTTGTAACTGCTAATTTATTTGCACATCAAGTGCATGCACAAAATATCATTGCCAAGCCTAATCCTGCAACACTTGTTACGGATGCCGCTGGCGTCTTAAGTACAGAGCAGAAGCAGGCATTGGAAAACAAGTTGGTGGCTATAGATGATAGCAGTTCCAATCAAATTGCGGTGGTGATTATTCCAAGCTTGGATGGCTATCCCAAAGAAGAATACGCTACTAAGCTATTTAGAGACTGGGGTATTGGGAATAAGAAAACCAATAATGGTATCCTCTTGCTTATTGCCATCAATGATCGTCAAATCAGGATCGAAGTGGGCTATGGCTTAGAAGGAGCTATACCAGATATTACGGCATTGAATATTATTGACAATGATATTAAGCCCGCATTTAAAGCTGGTAATTATTACGAGGGAATAGACCAAGCCACAGACAATATTGCAAAAGCGGCAGTAGGAGAATACAAAGTCAAGAAAGCGAAGAAATCAAAAGGTAAAGGAAGTGGTGGCTTATTCATACTTATTTTAGTCATCATCTTCATCGTCTTAAGAGGTGGTCGTGGTGGCGGATCTAATATCGGCGGTGGCGGATTTAGTGATGTGGCTACTGGTATGTTATTAGGATCTTTATTAGGCGGCGGTAACCGTCACGGAGGTGGAGGATGGGG
>JAGOAO010000001.1:0-4166 GCA_017983845.1 Sediminibacterium sp. | reverse complement strand
ACTGGATCAGTTGTTTGTTGTAATAATTTACCAAAAGGAGCGGTCATCTCAAATTTCTCCGATGATTGAATATTCAATGTAGAATAGGCATTCGCTATGAAATCAAATACAGAGGCGTCTCCATATTGAATTAAAATAGAAGCAACTTCCTTGTTTAATCTCTTTTTGATAGTTTGTGTGCTAAACGCTTTTGCATAAGTCAAGGCCTTTACTGTATCTAATTGCGCTAATCCAGCCAATGCAGCCCCTGCAACTGTATAAGAGGAGTCATTGATCCATTTTTCAAAATAGGGCAGGTAGTTCGCTTTATTTAATTTACTCAATACATTGATCGCATCCTCGCGTACCGTACTAACTTTATCCTTGCTAGCCAATTCAAGAATTTGCGCTTCCATAGCAGCATCTATTGCGCTTGGGTTGTAGCTGTTTAAAGCGATGGAACGGATGATATGAAAGCTATCCTTTATCGCAGCTTCAATAATTGCTTTGGCTGCAGGATTTTTTAAATTGGTTGCAGCTTCGTTGGCAGCTTCAAATCGGTCCATGAAATTGCGCGCATGCATCATTTGATAAGCATATTGTTGGATCGGCTTGGATTCGTCTTTCGCCCATAACAACACTTTGTCATTGTCTACATTCACATTATCAGGCGCAACTGCGGCAGGGAAATAAAAACTATCTACCCTGTTTTTACTCCATACCTCATAATGGTTGCGATTGCCTTGTACATAGACATCAATACCTACGGGCAAGGTGAATATTTTATCTTGTGTTTGTGTTTGCTGTATCGTCACCAATACCTTTTGTTGGTCTGCTAGGTATTTTTGTTGGATGCGTACATAAGGATGCCCATTGCCAAAATACCATTGATTAAAGAACCAGTTTAAATCCTTACCAGTAACTGCTTCAAAAGCCAATTTAAGTTTGATCGCAGATCCATTGGAGAATTTGTTATCTGTTAAGTATTTATTCAAAGAAGCAAAGAAGGCATCATCACCCACAAAATGTCTTAGCATATTTAAAATACGACCTCCTTTTTGGTAGCTTACTAAATCAAATACATCTTCTTTGTCCTTATAAAAAAAGCGCACTAAATCCTTCTCTGCATCCGTTGGACTACTTAAATAACTGCGGAGTGCAGTGTAGTTTTCATAAGCACCTGCATCCTTACCTTGGCTATGTTCAAACCAAAGTGTTTGGCTATAGTCGGCAAAGCTTTCATTGACGGTGATATTGCTCCAGCTTTCTGCGGTCACATAATCGCCAAACCATTGGTGAAACAATTCATGTGCAATGGTGCTCTCCCAGTTATTGCCATCTACCAATTCTCTTGCATCCTGTTGCACTGCGTCACTATGTAAAGTAGCCGTGGTATTTTCCATTGCCCCACTCACAAAATCTCTACCACTAATTTGCGCGTATTTACTCCAAGGAAAAGGAACACCAAGCTTGCTTTCAAAAAAGGCAATCATCTGTGGTGTGTTACCGTAAATCTTTTTCGCTACTTTTTCATAGGCTTTCTCTATATAATAGCTTACTTCTACTTTTCTTTTTCCATCAGTGGCTTTCGCGCCTTCTTCCTTAATCACAGCATAGTCGCCAATGCCAATAAAGAACAAGTAAGGGGAGTGCGGCAGGTCCATCTTCCACACATCTTCTCTAAAACCATTTTTTAAATCCGTTTGTTTTACCAATAATCCGTTCGATAAGCTTACATATTTACTTGGTACGGTTAAATAAAACTCCTGTGTGGTTTTTTGATTGGTTTTATCTATCGTAGGAATCCAAACAGAACTTGCTTCAGTTTCACCTTGGGTCCAAATTTGTGTTGGCTTATCCTTATCAGTACCTAATGGATTGATAAAATACATGCCCTTGGCATCTCTTATCGCTTCACTACCTTGTCCTTTAAATTCATTAGGGCGCGCTATGTATTTAATATAGATCGTGTAGGATTCCTTGGCAGTATAGGTTTTATCTAAATCAATATGCAATTGCAAACTATCATATTGATAAACCAATTTCGATTTTACAGCACCCTTCATCAACGCAACTTCTTTGATGTCCATTGCTTTTGCATCCAATACAAGCTGATTGGTTGGATAAAAATGCGGCTGTAATTTTAACCATACTTCTCCATTCATTTGGGATTTCTGATAATTAAAACTAGCGACCAACTTAGTATGCTTTAAGTTGTTGGTCTTGGTCGCAACTGCACGATAGCTTTGTTTCCAGCTACTATCTACTGCTTCGCTTTTGCTTTGCGCTAAAACTGTTTGACTAAAAGGCGGATGGATTAAGCAGCATAAGATGCTAAGTCCAAGGAATAAATGCTTCATATATATAAGTGTAATTATTGCCCTTAAAGTTAGGAATCGAATGCTTAAGGAACTGCAAAAATGGACTAGCGTTAAAAAAATTGTAGTTTAGTGGCCTAATTGATTGATCCATGGCTAGGTATTTTATAGAATTAAGTTATGATGGTGCTTTATTTGGGGGTTTTCAAATACAACAGAACAAAGCCACCGTGCAAGGGGAGCTTGAAAAAGCCCTGGAGACCTTATATAGAGTACCTATTGCACTCACCGGTGCGTCAAGAACGGATGCGGGGGTACACGCTTACCAGAATTTCCTGCATTTTGATACGGAATTAGCCATCCTCCCTAAGCATATCTATAATTTGAATGCAATTTTACCCAATTCAGTGGTGGTAAAAGGCATTTATCAAGTGCCAGACGAGGCACATAGTCGCTTTGATGCCATTAAAAGAGCCTATATATATAGACTACATACCCAAAAGAACCCATTTTCAGAGGGAAGGTCCTGGTATTATCCTTTCCCAATCAACCTAGATCTAATGCAAGAAGCAGCTGATTCATTATTAACCTACACCGATTTTGAGAGCTTTTCCAAGAAAAACACCACGGTGAACACCTTCCAATGTACTATCACAAAGGCCCAATGGACACGCTCAGGCACCGATATTCAGTTCGAAATCCACTCTAATCGATTCTTAAGAGGGATGATACGTGGATTAGTGGGTACGATGATGCAGGTAGGAAGGGGGCAGATAAGTATCGCAAACTGGCATGAAATAGTCGCTTCTAATGACGAACAAAGGGTAGATTTCTCTACTCCAGCATATGGACTCTATTTATCTGAGATAAACTACCCTAATTTCTTAAAAAAAATCAAATAACTAGAACCCTTTCTCCTATTGCTTTTGAGGCTATAAGAGGTGGATTATGAGGCTATTAAACGAAAAAAAAATAAAAATAGTATACAATATATTTGGCTGGAATAAATAACTCCTTATCTTTGCCGCCCGTTAACGATGAAACATCAATACGGACAGATCTCTGAAGCAATTATAAAGCACAAAAAAGTTCAAAAAAACTTTAAAATTTTTACCTCAAAATTTGGTGGTTAAAAAATGTCGCTCTATCTTTGCCGTCCCTCTTCAAAAAAGAGGTTAGCTCTTGAAATATTATCGGCCATGTTCTCTGAAAATAATTTGAAATCTTTTTTAAATTATTTGAAATAAAATTTGGCTAGTAAAAATATTGTGTCTACCTTTGCACCCCGCTACTCAAATAGCGAGCAAAATAAAACACTAAGATCTTTGAAAGTTTGGAAACAATAGTAACTGATTAATTGAAAAAATCAGGTAAAGGTTATAGCATCAACAGAATTATATCAGACCGTTAATTTCGGATTTATTTGAGATTGATAGTCATGATCAAACAACATTTACAATGGAGAGTTTGATCCTGGCTCAGGATGAACGCTAGCGGCAGGCTTAATACATGCAAGTCGAGGGGCAGCATGAAGTAGCAATACTTTGATGGCGACCGGCAAACGGGTGCGGAACACGTACACAACCTTCCTTTAAGTGGGGAATAGCCCAGAGAAATTTGGATTAATACCCCGTAACACAACGAAGTGGCATCACTTTGTTGTTATAGTTTCGGCGCTTAATGATGGGTGTGCGTATGATTAGATAGTTGGCGAGGTAACGGCTCACCAAGTCTACGATCATTAGCTGATGTGAGAGCATGATCAGCCACACGGGCACTGAGACACGGGCCCGACTCCTACGGGAGGCAGCAGTAAGGAATATTGGTCAATGGACGCAAGTCTGAACCAGCCATGCCGCGTGAAGGATT
>JAGOAO010000034.1 GCA_017983845.1 Sediminibacterium sp. | reverse complement strand
CAACTTCTGCATCATCTCGTCTAAGCGATCATTTGCTAGAAATTGTTTCTCTAATGTTTTATTAAAAGGGATCGGTGTGTCTAAAGAAGCGCAACGCATAATCGGTGCATCTAAATGTTCAAAGCAATGCTCGGCCACCCATGCGCTAATCTCGCCGCCAATACCACCAGTTAAATTGTCTTCGTGTAAGAGCATTAATTTTCCGGTAGCTTTTACAGCCGTTTCAATGGCTGTAAAATCCAATGGAGACAATGTTCTTAGGTCAACGATATAAATGGATTGATCGGGATGTGCTTGTTGATAAGCTTTTGCCCAATGCACGCCCATGCCATAAGTGATAATCGTAGCATCCGTACCCTCTTGAATCACATGCGCTTTACCAATCTCTATTTGATACATTGCATCTGGAATTTCCTCCTCAATGCTTCTGTACAATGCTTTATGTTCAAAATATAATATAGGATTCGGTTCTGCCAAAGCAGCAATCAACAACCCTTTTGCATCTGTGGGATTAGATGGATATACCACTTTCAATCCAGCCACATGTGTAAACCATGCTTCGTTCGATTGAGAGTGAAAAGGACCAGCCCCCACTCCACCACCTGTTGGCATACGCACCACCACATCGGCATTTTGTCCCCAGCGGTAATGCATTTTAGCTAAATTATTTACAATCTGATTGAAAGCCACTGTTACGAAATCTGCAAACTGCATCTCCACCACCGACTTCATACCCTCCATACTTAAACCCAATGCAGCACCCACTATGGCACTCTCACAAATAGGCGTATTGCGTATTCTTTGTTTCCCAAATTGGTCTACAAATCCTTCGGTTATTTTAAACGCACCTCCATATTCCGCAATATCTTGCCCCATGATAATCATCTCTGGATATTTTTCCATCGACTGTCTCAGTGCATCACTTATTGCTTCTATAAATCTTTTATTCGTTTTCTTTTCTGATTGCGCAATGGCTAGATCTGGAATGGTGGTTGCAGGAATAGGCGCAAATACATCTGCTAATTCAGCCGCAATAGTTGGCTCAAATGTTTCAGGTTCCATTGCTTTTCTTAAGTCCGCATCCATTTGTTCTTTGAATCGATTGCGAATATCCGCCACTTGCATTTCTGTAAGTACATTTTCTTGAATTAAAAATTGTTCGTAATTTTTAATCGGGTCTTTTAAAGACCAGGTTTCCATCAAATGTTTTGGCACATACTTCACACCACTCGCTTCCTCATGCCCACGCATCCTGAAAGTTTCACATTCTATTAAATAAGGCTTCTGTTGATTGATACAATATTCACGAACGCCTTTTACGGTTTGGTATACTTCTAGAATATTATTCCCATCTATACGTATCCCTTCCATGCCATATCCTTTTGCACGGTCTACTAAATGATCACATTTATATTGTTCATTGGTAGGCGTACTTAATCCATACCCATTGTTCTCTATAATAAAGATGACTGGCAAATTCCAAACTGCAGCTACATTTAAAGCTTCGTGAAAATCGCCTTCGCTCGTTCCTCCGTCTCCAGTGAAAGCCATACTTGCTTTCAACTGTCCTCTTTGTTGATACGCCAGAGCAACCCCATCCGCAATGGCTAATTGAGGTCCTAAATGAGAGATCATGCCACATACATGATGCGCCTTACTACCAAAATGAAAACTTCTTTCTCTTGCTTTGCTATAACTACTTCTATCGCCCTGCCATTGTTTAAATAAATCTACTAAAGGCATTTTGCGAGATGTAAAAACGCCTAAGTTTCTATGCAAAGGCATAATCCATTCGGTTGGATCCATCGCCAATGTTGCACCCACGGCAATCGCTTCCTGCCCAATCCCACTAAACCATTTGCTTATTTTTCCTTGCCTTAACAACACTAACATTTTCTCTTCAATCATCCTTGGCCATAAAATGGACTCGTACAAATGAATCAACTCCTCGTTACTCAGGCTTCCGCGTTTATATTCCATTAGTCTTTAGAATTCAGCTTGCTCAATAATTTCAATATCTCTAGGTACAACCAAACCAAAGTAACCAATAAACCAAATGCACCATACCACTCCATGTATTTTGGTGCACCCATTTCGGCTGCTTTTTCAATAGCATCAAAATCCAATAATAAATTCAATGCAGCTATTCCAACAATGAATAAACTTATACCAATACTTAATGGAGAACTGTCAAATGCAAAACCCATTTCAAAACCAAACATACCCGCAATCCAAACAATTAAATAAAACAATCCAATGCCCATTGTGGCAGACATAATGATAGACCTTAATTTATTGGTCACTGTGATGATTCTGAAATTGTACAGTAAGAACATGGCTACTGCTACGCCTAGCGTTAAACCAACTGCGTGTAAAATAATATTTGGATAACTTGTGGCAAACAATGCATTAAAAAACGCACTGATTCCGCCAATAAATAAACCTTCAAAAATACCATATGCTGGTGTGATATACCCTGCCCATTGAGGCTTAAACATGACTACCAATGCTAAAACCAAACCACCAATTGCGCCTGCAATCATGAGTGTGGTAGCTGTTCTTGTATTTCCTTCCGCATAAACGTTCCAAACATACATTGCAGATGCCATGACCATCAATAATAAAAATCCAAATTTGTTGATGGTACCACGCACACTCATTACACCAAATGCATTGGCATTTTCGTGTGCTGCTTTGTCAAATATTTTCTCTGTTAAGGTTGGATTACCTGATTTGAAGATGGCCATAATAATCAATTTTATATACTATAAAAGTACAAAATTGCATTGAAACTCAATCTTTAAAAATTGTTAATCCCTTGGTTTTTCAGGCCAGGATATTGATTCAGAAGGGCGAATTGGTATTTATTCCCGTATTTTAAATATTGTATAAACTGAACCAATTTAACCGAGTCATCGGGTTTTCTGAACATATGGTCATGCATGAGCAGAACAAGATGATTCTTGGTCCTATTTTCATTGTACTGAAACATGCTATCCACCATGCGGAGCATTTTTTCTGCCGATTGTATGGGCCTGCCTGTTTTTGTAAATCGCCATTCCACATCCCATCCAACTACATCGAATCCTGCGCTATCTAATTTGTGCACCAATGGACGTACTAGTTTACTAGTAGAATGAATGGTAGCAGTACTCCACCCGTTATTCCCTGGCAATCGAACAATATTGTTTTTGGTATTCAACACCTGTGCAGCTTGTTTAAAATCTGCTAATGCCGAATCTGGTTCGTGGTAAAATTTTAAATAATCCCCATAAGTGTGCGAAAAACTATGATTGGTCAATAAAAACAAATTGGGCTGATCTAGAATCCTTTGGTACAATCGCTTTCCCCATTCTGACCTAGATTGATGCAATCCAATTTGAAAGAAAGTTGCTTTTACCTTTTCTTGTTCGCAAACATCTATACAACTTGAAGTGCCAAACAAAGGGCCATCATCAAAACTGAGGTAAATATATTTTGCATTACTATCCAACTGCCCCTTTTGATGGTTTCCATTGGCCACCAATACCACCTGTTGTGAAGCATCCTCCACCCCAATTTGCATATGCCAGGCAATCAAACATTGAATAATAAGGTAAAAAACAGACCAAATGGACATAAAACATTGAAATTGAAGGCGCAAACTTAAACAAGAAATTAGAATAATCTGATAAAAGATGCGGTTTTAGGGACGATGCATTGTAACTTTGTGCTCCAATTGATGCAATATGCAAAAAGAAGTTGTTTTACAAGATGTAGTGATCAAATTTGCTGGTGATAGTGGTGACGGTATGCAGTTAACCGGCCAGCAATTTACCAATAACACCGCCCTATTAGGAATCGATTTAGCGACTTTCCCAGATTTCCCTGCGGAGATTAGAGCCCCTATCGGTACCCTACCTGGCGTGAGTGGATTTCAAATTCATTTTAGTTCTAATCCAGTATATACTCCAGGCGACACCTGCGATGTACTAGTTGCAATGAATGCTGCTGCTTTAAAAGTAAATTTAAAAGGCTTAAAAAAAGGCGGAAAAATTATTGCCAACATCGAAGGATTTGATGCGAAAAATTTAAGACTTGCCGCTTATCCAGAAGGGATCAATCCTTTGGAAGATGGCAGCTTAGATGGTTATGAATTAACCAAAGTGGATATCACTAAATTAACAAGAGAAGCTTTAAAATCCAATACTGAATTAGGTACCAAGGAGCGTGATCGTGCTAAGAATATGTTTGTCCTAGGATTGATTTATTGGTTGTACAATAGAAACTTAGACAACACCATCGACTTTTTAGAAGAGAAATTTGGCAAGAAAGAAAATATTTTAAAAAGCAATATTGATGTATTGAAAGCAGGTTACTATTATGGTGAAACTGCAGAATTATTCAATGCAAGGTATAAAGTAGAGAAATCGAAGATGGAACCAGGTACTTACAGAAGTATCATGGGTAACCAAGCATTATCGATGGGTTTAATTGCAGCTACTCAAAAAAGTGGATTGCCTTTATTCCTTGGATCTTATCCAATTACGCCGGCTTCTGATATCTTACACGAGCTAAGTAAGTACAAAAATTTTGGCATCAAGACTTTCCAAGCAGAGGATGAAATTGCAGGTATCACTGCAGCAATTGGTGCGAGTTATGGAGGAGCTATTGGATTAACCACAACATCTGGACCAGGTATGGCTTTAAAAACAGAGGCTATTGGTTTAGCCACTATGTTAGAGATACCGTTGGTGATTGTAAATATTCAAAGAGGTGGCCCTTCTACAGGTTTGCCTACGAAGACAGAACAAAGTGATTTATTACAGGCCTACTATGGTCGTAACGGCGAGGCGCCTATTCCAGTATTGGCAGCAGCTACGCCAAGCGATTGTTTCTTTATGGCATTTGAAGCAGTGAAGATTGCTTTACAACATATGACTCCTGTAATTCTTTTAAGCGACGGATATATTGCCAATGGTGCAGAGCCTTGGAAATTCCCAGCAGCTGCTGACCTACCTACTATTGAAGTAAAATTCAAAACAAGTTTGGCAGAAGGAGAAGAAAAATTCTTGCCTTATAAAAGAGATGAAAAATTAGCAAGACCCTGGGCCGTGCCAGGCACTGCTGGATTAGAACACCGTATTGGTGGCATCGAAAAGCAACATGAAACGGGCAATGTAAGTTACGATCCAGAGAACCATGAATTCATGGTGAAAATGAGACAAGCTAAAGTAGATAAGATTGCCGATTACATTCCATTGCAAACCATTGATAGCGGTGCTGCTAAAGGAAAAGTATTGGTACTTGGATGGGGATCCACTTATGGTACCATCAAAAGTGCTGCATTACAATTGCAAAGTCAAGGTAAATCGGTAAGCCATGCACACATTAAATACATGCGTCCTTTCCCTAAAAACTTAGGCGAAATATTAGCTGGTTTTGAAACCATCTTAATTCCAGAAATTAACAACGGACAATTGATTAAAATAATCAGAGACCAATATTTTGTGGATGCAAAAGGCTATAACAAAATCATGGGTATTCCAATTACAAAACAAGAATTGATCACAGCGATCGAATCTTATTTATAATAAAATTAAACTCAAGTGGATCAGCCCTAAAGCCACTTACAATAAAAAAAGCGCTTCACTAAAGATGAGGCGCTTTTTTATGCTTTCAACTTTTCTTTTCTCTTGGTTTCTTTTTCATGGTATTTGCAAAATTCCGTGATACCACAGGATGCGCATTTTGGACTACGTGCTAAGCAGGTATATCGTCCATGCAAAATGAGCCAGTGATGCGCTTTGTGCACTAATGCTGAGGGTATGTTTTTGATCAAATCCTTTTCTACAGCTAAAGGTGTCGTTGCTGTCATGGGCACCAAGCCAATCCTTCTACTCACTCTATACACATGGGTATCCACCGCCATATTGGGTTGCTGATCAATCACACTCGTAATCACATTGGCCGTCTTTCTGCCTACGCCAGGCAATTGAACCAACTCGTCAATTGTCATAGGCACTTCACTATTGAATTTACTTAATAAAAGTTGACTCGTACCTATTAAATGTTTTGTTTTATTGTTCGGGTAAGAAATGCTTCTGACTAATGGAAATAGGTCATCGAAGCTAGCTTGAGCCATTTTTTCGGGGCTTGGGTACTTTGCGAAAATGCCAGGCGTTGTTAAATTCACACGCTTATCTGTGCATTGCGCAGACAGTATAACTGCAACCAATAATTGAAATGGATTTTCGTATGTTAATTCTGTTTCTGCAACAGGAACATGCTCTAGAAAATAATCGATGACAGCTTGATAACGTGCTTGTTTTTTCATGCAACCTAATGGTTATTTTTTCTTTTCGGCTGCGATGGTATCTTCAAATAAATAGACTTCCTCACCTTCTCTTCTTAACAGATAACGCTCTCTTGCATATTTTTCTACTGCACCAGGATTACTTTGAAGGTTATTCAATTGTTCCTGGGTAGTGGAAATTTCTTTTTGGTAATAGGTCTTTGCTTGTTCTAATTTATCCAATTCAGTTGCACGATCTCTTTGAGTAAAAAAATCTCTTTGATCAAAGAATAACATCCATACTATAAAAGCCAAAATGGCTATAAAATAGCGATTCGCCACGAATGGAATGATTTTCTTGATTGCTTGCATAAAAAAAAGATTGCCCTAAAATTAGTACAGTTATTAGAATACGCCAATAAATATGCTACAAAAAAAAGGAGCCCCAATGATGGAGCTCCTTAGTATATCAATCTAGGTTGATTTATTTGTTACCGAACTTCAATTTGCCCTTTGTTGGGAAAAATCCTGTTTCACCCAATTGCTCCTCAATACGGATCAATTGATTGTACTTAGCCATACGGTCAGAACGAGAAGCAGAACCAGTCTTAATTTGACCACAGTTCAAAGCCACTGCTAAGTCAGCAATAGTCGTATCTTCTGTCTCACCACTTCTGTGTGACATAATGGTATTGTAGCCATTATTTTGTGCCAAGCTCACTGCATTGATTGTTTCAGTCAAAGTACCAATTTGGTTTACTTTAACCAATAAACCATTTGCAATTTTCTTGTCAATACCAGTTTGTAAACGATTCACATTCGTTACGAATAAATCGTCACCCACCAATTGACATTTGCTACCAATCGTGTCAGTCAAGTTCTTCCAACCAGCCCAATCATCTTCCGCCATGCCATCTTCGATAGAAACGATTGGATATTTCTTCACCCAGCTCTCCCAATATTTCACCAATTGATCTGAACTCATTTCTTTACCAGAACTCTTATGGAACACATATTTCTTTTTCTTAGCATTCCACAATTCACTGTTTGCAGCATCCATTGCAATCGCAATTTGAGAACCAGTCTTGTAACCAGCAGATTGGATGGCTTCTAATACTGTTTCAATTGCTTCTTCATTGCTTTGAATATTTGGAGCGAATCCACCTTCATCTCCTACGTTCGTGCTGTATCCTTTTTTCTTCAATGTACTTTTTAACTGATGGAAGATCTCTACACCCCAACGTAAACCTTCGCTAAAGCTAGGCGCACCAATTGGCATGATCATGAATTCTTGGAAATCAATTTTATTGTCTGCGTGTGCACCACCATTCAAGATATTCATCATTGGCATAGGCAATGTTCTTGCATTCGTGCCACCGATATATCTGTACAATGGTAAATTAGCTTCTTCAGCAGCTGCTTTTGCCACAGCCATACTCACCGCTAAAATGGCGTTCGCACCTAACTTCGTTTTGTTTGCTGTGCCATCTAAATCAATCATCACCTGATCGATTGCAGCCTGAGATGTAATATCAAACCCAATCAATGCATCAGCAATAGATGTGTTTACATTCTTCACTGCTTTTAACACCCCTTTACCTAAGTATTTCTTTTTATCGTTGTCTCTCAATTCTGCAGCTTCGTGAATACCAGTACTTGCACCACTTGGCACAGCAGCACGACCCATTGCGCCGTCGTCTGTTAATACGTCCACTTCTACTGTAGGATTTCCTCTACTATCTAAAATCTGTCTTGCATGTACTTCAATAATGTAACTCATAATTGGATGATTTATTTTCTAAAAAAATTAAATGCTTATTTGTCTGCGCAATTTACACCCATTTTTTTTAATGGGTAAGCAATTTGAAAATTTCTTCTAAACTTGCTTCCTGCGTCTGCAAACGTTCTATATGCAAGCCTTTCTCCAAAGCCAATGCCATCATGTATTGTCGCGCTTGATCCAATACGACTGCATCTTTTGCCTGGATGACTAACGCACGTTTGTCCAGTTGTTCTAATAGCTTGTATTTTAATTGAATGAGCGGCAAATAGGCAGTCATGTCTTCTTGAAACTGCACCAATAAATTATGCTGACTAGACTGCGTCAATTCCTCCATTGGTTGGTTCGCTACTAATTTACCCTGATGTAGAACCAATACCCTGTCAGCTATTGCAGCCACTTCTTGTAGTATATGTGATGAAAACAAAATCATTGCACTAGCACTTAAGGATTGAATAAGTGACCTGATTTCAATCAACTGATTTGGATCCAAACCCGAAGTAGGCTCGTCCAATAAAATCAATTCAGGCTGATGCAAAATGGCAGCTGCGATACCCACTCTTTGTTTGTATCCTTT
>JAGOAO010000055.1 GCA_017983845.1 Sediminibacterium sp. | reverse complement strand
TTCATGTAATATAATTCCTATAATAAGGAAATTATAAATTGAAATATATATTTAGGTAAAATAGTATAAAATATTGATTAATAATGTTTTATACTATTTTATATTCTATTTAATACTAAATTAAATGGTTGAATTCGGTCAATAATTGTATTTGATTTCTTGCACGATCTAGGTTTTGGCCTGGTCTATTGGTATGGTAGTATTGATCAAGATTTAGGTAATCCGTAAGGAAACGAATTGCTTGCATATAGATCATGAACTGGCCTGAAAAGCTAAAATGGTCTTTTTCAAAATTGGTCAATTGTGCTTCCATCGCTTCTAAATAGCCTTTTTGAATCGCTGACCATCTTTCAGGAATGACTTTGATTAAATCTAGATCTAGGCATTCTTCGTTCACTGGACAGAGATAGGTTCGGCACATATCTCCCACATCGCTGATAAAGTATCCGGGCATGGTCGTATCTAAGTCGATCACGCAGATTGCCTCGGTATCATTTTTAAACAGCACATTGCTGATTTTAGTGTCATGGTGTGTGACCCTTAAATGGGATGCTTTGCTTTGTACAAAATGAAGCCATTTGTCCAAATAGGATTTATGGGATTTTAAGATAAGCAACTCATCATGGACTTCTTGAATTCGGGAACTGTCTCCATGGATCTGGGCTTGTTCAAATTGATGCCATCTTAAAGCCAGGTCATGGAATTGTGGGATGGTTTCCTTCAACTGCCCTATTTGAAATCCTGCCAAACTTGCTGTAAACGCTCCAAATTGGTTGGCTGCGGATTCGGCTTGTTGGGCATTGTCTAATACATCAAATGCCTTTCCGTCTATTTTCTTGAAAGCCCGATAATATTTTCCCTCACATTGGATCAAGGTCTCCCCTGTTTTTGTGGGCACTAAATGGGTAAACAACTTGTTAGGGTTGTTTGCCTGGAGATAGTTGCCAATGGCTTTTATATTGTGGTCAATGGCTGCAGGATTTTTGAATACTTGGGTATTGATATTTTGTAGAATAAAATCGCCTTCTTGGGTTTGCACTTCAAATGTTTGGTTAATTAAACCCTGATTTAATGGAGTAGCAATCGCATCCTCCCATCCAAATTGTTCAAATAATACTTGCATCATAATCTGTATAAATGTACAAAATTAGGTCCTTACTAGCTATCTTTAAGAGCTGATTATTAATAGCGATTATCAATATGGACAGAAGAAAATTCATCAATTTAAGTGGATTAGGCATTTCAAGTTTTACCATCCCTAATTTTATTCCTTCACTTACAGGAACAAATAGCTCAAATAAAATACAACCTGTAGTGGCTTCTACTTGGGATGCAGGTATGAGGGCTAATGTGGCTGCTTGGTCTGTATTAAAAAATGGAGGAACTGCTTTAGATGCAGTGGAACAAGGTGTGATGGTGACAGAGTCTGAAGTCAATTGTTGTGTTGGTTTAGATGCCAACCCGGATAGAGATGGTATTGTGACCTTGGATGCTTCTATTATGGATCATGAATTTAATTGTGGTTCTGTTGCATTTTTGGAAAGAATTAAACACCCAATTTCTGTAGCTAGGAAAGTGATGGAAAAATCGCCGCATGTGTTTCTAGTGGGTGCAGGTGCGCAAGCATTTGCATTGGCGAATGGATTTACACTTGAATCGGGTGAATTGTCAGAACAAGCAAAGAAGCACTATAAAGAATGGTTGAAAACTTCTAAGTACAAACCAATTGTCAATGTAGAGAAAAATCAATCAGTCGCTTATTTGGATCCTGCATTTAATGCACCAAAAAAATTAACCGATGGCAATTGGAACCATGATACCATCGGTATGATCGCCATGGATCAGTTTGGAAATTTAAGTGGAAGTTGTACCACCAGTGGCGCTGGTTTTAAAATGCGTGGACGTGTGGGAGACTCTCCTATTATTGGAGCTGGATTGTATGTAGACAACGAAGTGGGCGCTGTGGTTGCAACAGGACAAGGTGAGGATGTGATTCGTGTGGCAGGTGCGAGTGCTGTAGTGGAATGGATGCGTCAAGGAAAAAGTCCAGAAGAAGCATGTAGATTAGTCGTTGAAAAAGTTAACAGAATCAAAAAAGAGAAAGCCAAAGAGATTCAAGTATGTTTTGTGGCTATCAATAAACAAGGAAAAGTGGGCGCTTATTCCTTACAAAAAGGGTTTAATTTTTCTGTGCACAATCAAGCAGGAAATACATTAAACGATGCAGCTTACTTATTTTAATCAATCATTTATGTCAAAAACGGTTCTTGAAATTGCTGCATTTAGTATTGAAGCCGCATTGCGCGCTTTAGCTGCGGGTGCAGACAGAATTGAATTCTGTGAAAATCCAATGGAAGGTGGTACGACGCCTTCTTATGGTAGTTTATTGCTTTTGTCTCAATTAACAAAGCAACCCATTTTCCCTATCATTCGACCAAGGGGCGGAGATTTTTTATATACAGACAGAGAATTTCAAGTCATGCAAAACGACCTAATGGCATGTAAGCAATTGGGGTTTAAAGGGGCTGTAATTGGTTTATTAAATGCAGATGGTACAATTGACACTAAGCGAACCGCTTCATTGGTGCAAG
>JAGOAO010000033.1 GCA_017983845.1 Sediminibacterium sp. | reverse complement strand
CCGAATGTAGATTTTTACCAGGACTCGGTTAATGAGTTAATCATAAAAGACGGCAAAGCTTGTGGTGTTAAAACAAGCCTTGGACACGAGATTGCGGCAGACGCGGTGGTGATTACAAGTGGTACTTTCTTAAATGGTATCATGCATATTGGTGAAAAACAAATGGGCGGAGGCCGTGTGGCTGAAAGAGCTGCTACTGGAATCACCGAACAATTGGTTTCTTTTGGTTTAGAATCAGACAGACTTAAAACAGGGACACCTCCAAGAGTAGATGGGCGCAGCCTTGATTATACAAAAATGGAGGAACAAAAGGGGGATGAAGAAGTGGTTGGCTTTAGCTATATGGATATACCAAGAGTAAAAGCTGCAGACCAGCGCTCTTGTTGGATTACTTATACAGATCCAATTGTTCACGATATTTTAAAAACAGGATTTGATCGAAGCCCAATGTACCAAGGGCGTATAGAGGGAGTTGGTCCAAGATACTGTCCAAGTATCGAGGATAAAATTAACCGATTTGCAGATAGAGAAAGACATCAATTATTTGTTGAGCCAGAGGGCTGGAATACGGTTGAAGTATATGTAAATGGCTTCAGTACAAGCTTACCAGAAGAAGTTCAATACGAAGCTCTTCGTATGGTTCCGGGCTTTGAAAATGCTAGAATGTTTCGTCCTGGTTATGCGATTGAATATGATTTTTTCCAACCAACCCAACTAAGATATACCCTGGAAACTAAGGCCATCGACAATCTTTATTTTGCTGGACAAATTAACGGCACCACAGGTTATGAAGAAGCTGCTTGTCAAGGATTGATGGCAGGCATCAATGCACATTTAAAAATCAATGAAAAAGCGCCGCTTATTTTACAAAGAAGCGATGCCTATATTGGTGTATTAATAGATGACTTAATTAGTAAGGGCACCAATGAGCCCTACAGAATGTTTACTTCAAGAGCTGAGTTTAGAACCCTCTTGCGTCAAGACAATGCCGACCTAAGGCTAACCGAACTTTCTTATAATTTAGGCTTGGCTAGTATCGAGCGTATGCGCAAAGTACAAGACAAAAACAACCACGTTGCAGAGATTAAAAACATCTTGAATACACACTCCATAGAGCCCAATG
Organism: Sediminibacterium sp.; assembly: GCA_017983845.1. Lineage (GTDB taxonomy): Bacteria > Bacteroidota > Bacteroidia > Chitinophagales > Chitinophagaceae > Sediminibacterium. The sequence continues at coordinate 7,863 of JAGOAO010000033.1, read as the reverse complement.
AAATCAATGCATTCCTTGGTACCATTGACTCTGCGCCGATGACCGAAAAACAAAAAGCATCGAAACTAGTCTTAAGACCCAATATTAGTTTGCAACAAATCATGGACCATTCAGTTACTTTGAATGAAAAATTACAAGGAAACGATGCAGACTATTTAGAGCAAGCAGAGATCCAGGTAAAGTACGAAAGGTATATTGAGAAAGAAAAGGAAATTGTGGAGCGCATGTCTGCATTAGAAAATAAAGTCATACCAGATAATTTTGATTATGATAAAGTTGCTGCACTCTCAATTGAAGCCATGCAGAAGTTCAAAAAAATCAGACCTGTAACACTTGGACAAGCCAGCAGAATTAGCGGTGTGAATCCAAGCGATATTCAAATTCTGATGGTATACATGGGCCGATAAAAGATCGGATTTTGCTCCAAACCATTTATCAAAAAAACGAAACATCCTCTAATTTGAATCGTTGTTTTTAGTAGCTTTAGAAAGACGATTTTCTAAAATTTTTATATGCCCATTAGGGCTTGAATTTTAGCAATTATTTTTTTATTCAAAACTAAAAATCAACCGCGTATGAGGAGGATTATTTTATCACTTCTTCTGCTTGTCATTGGAGCTACTGCATTTGCGCAGGAGTCTTTTCCAATTAACGGCGTTAGAGATGTGAGAACGGGTGTGTATGCATTCACCAATGCAACCATTATTCAAAACGAAAAAACTAAAATTGAAAAAGCGACACTTGTAATTAAGCAGGGTAAAATTGTTGCTGTTGGTGCAACAGTAGAAATTCCTAAGGAAGCGATTGTCGTAGACTGTAATGGTAAATTCATCTACCCAAGTTTTGTAGATCCTTTAACCGACTATGGTGCGAATACACCAAAACGCGGAGCGGGAGGATTTAACTGGGGTGCACCTGCACAATTTGGTTCAAATAAAGCAGGCGCTTATAACTGGAACCAAGCCATCAAGCCAGAAGTAAATGCGGTAGAGTCTTTTAGCGTTGACGAGGCAACTGCAGTTGGTTTTAGAAACAATGGATACGGTGTTGTGTTTACACATGTTAAAGATGGTATCGCAAGAGGAACAGGTGCGGTAGTTACTTTAGCTGGAACCAACGAAAACAATAGCATTTTAAAAACAAAAGCAGCACAGGTATTTTCTTTTGACAAGGGAACATCTACTCAATCTTATCCAAGCAGTTTAATGGGTAGTATCGCTTTATTGCGTCAAACTTATTTAGATGCAAAATGGTATACCACTAAGCCTGCATCAGAAGGGGTGAATTTATCATTAGAAGCTTTTAATGCAAATGCGGGTTTGCCACAAATTTTTGTTGCAGATGATAAGTGGTCTACACTAAGAGCGGATAGAATTGCAAAAGAATTTGGCACACAATATATCATTAGAGGTGGAGACAATGGATACCAAAGAATAGATGAGATGGCTAAAATAAAAGCATCTTATATATTAGGTATCGATTTTCCTGCAGCATTAGATGTAGAAGACGCGAACGATGCAAGATTTGTAGCCTTGTCTGAAATGAAGCATTGGGAATTGGCACCCACCAATCCTGCTGCTTTTGAAAAAGCGGGTATCAACTTTAGTATTAGTACGGGTGATATGAGAGATGGCAAACAATTTTTAGCCAATCTAAGAAAAGCGGTACAATATGGTCTGTCTGAAACTAAAGCCCTAGAAGCTTTGACAAAAACACCAGCACAACAAATTGGTGTGTATGATCAAGTGGGTTCTTTAGAAGTAGGCAAGTTGGCTAACTTCTTAATTACTACTGAACCAATTTTTAATAGCAGTGCTAAGATTATTGAAAACTGGATTCAAGGAAATAAATATGATGTAAATGCAGGAGAGTGGAAAAACTTTGCAGGCAAATACAAATTAACCATCAACAATGCTGGAACAAAGACGGCGTATACTGTTGAAATTAAAAAAGATTTAACTGCAAATATGATTGGAGCCGATACCTTGGCTGCAAAAATTGCTGTAAGTGAATCATTGGTGAAGATTAGTTTCCCAGAAAGAAAAGGTCGTGGTGCAGAAAGCATTCGCCTTAGTGGTGTGATTGCCGATGGCGGATGGAGTGGATTTGGAACTGACGCAAAGGGCGCTAAACTAACTTGGTCTGCAAGTTTAATTGCAGCAGCAACACCAGTAGTTGCAGAAAAGAAAGCAACAGGGTCGGTGAATTTGGTTTCGAAAGTAACTTATCCATTTGTTGGATTAGGTAACGAAGTGGTACCACAACAGGAAACCATCTTAATCAAAAACGCTACAGTGTGGACGAACGAAAAAGAGGGCAACTTACAAAATACAGATGTATTATTAAAAGCTGGAAAAATTGCAAAAATTGGCAAAGGCTTAAATGAGACTGGTGCAAGAGTGATTGATGGTACGGGCAAATATTTAAGCCCTGGTATTATCGACGAGCATTCTCATATTGGTGCATTGTCTATTAACGAGGGCGCACAATCGGTTACATCGGAAGTGCGTATTGGTGACAACATGAACCCAGAAGACATTAATATCTATCGTCAATTAAGTGGAGGGGTAACTTCTTCTCATATCCTACATGGTAGCGCTAACACCGTAGGTGGACAAACGCAATTGATCAAATTAAGATGGGGTACCACCGACGAGGGTTTAAAGTTTGCGGGCGCAGATCCTTTCATCAAATTTGCATTAGGTGAAAACGTAAAGCGAACTACCTCTACCAATAACAATCGTTTCCCAGACACAAGAATGGGCGTTGAAGAAGTCTTGACCGATGCATTTGATAGAGCAGTAGATTATCAAAAAGCAATGAAAGCAAATCCTACTACTACAAGAAGAGATTTGGAATTAGATGCTTTGTCTGAAATCATGAACAAAAAACGTTTCATCACTTGTCACTCTTATGTACAAACAGAAATTACTTATGCAATGCGCGCCATTGAAAAATTCAAAGCGCAGGGCTATGATTTTAACATCAACACTTTCACACATATTTTAGATGGTTATAAAGTGGCCGATAAAATGAAAGTACACGGATCAAGTGCTGCCACTTTCTCTGACTGGTTTGCTTATAAAACAGAAGTGACGGATGCGATTGCATACAATGCGGCGATCATGCACAATGTGGGCGTGAACACGGTGATTAATTCTGACGATGCTGAAATGGCACGTCGTTTGAATCAAGAAGCAGGAAAGATTGTTAAGTACGGTGGTGTATCTGAAGAAGAGGCATTCAAGATGGTTACAATCAATCCAGCAAAAGCGCTTCATGTGGACAATAAAGTAGGAAGTATCAAAGTGGGTAAAGATGCAGACGTTGTTTTATGGAGTGAAAACCCATTAAGCATCTACGCAAAATCTTTATATACAATAGTAGATGGTACGGTTTATTTTGATCGTGAAAAAGACGCTGAGCGTAGCAAACAGGTTACCGCAGAAAGAACAAAATTGATTCAAAAAATGTTGGGCGACAAAAAAGCCGGCATGCCAACAAGACCTGCAATGCCAACGACGCAAATATTATTAGAGTGTGGAGATCATGATCATAACGAAGATCTTAACACTATTTACGAATCTCAAAAAAACTAAACCATGCAAAAGAAATATTTAAGCATTTTCGCTCTTGCATTGTTAGGTTTAACAGCAAGTGCACAAGACAATGTGTATCCAGCGGCGAAGCAAAAAGGCGTTACTGTGATTACACATACAACAGTACATATTGGAAATGGAACCACATTAACAGACGCATCTGTTGCGTTTGAAAATGGAAAAATTACCGGAGTAGGCAATGTGGCTGTGCCAGCGGGTGCTACTGTAATTGACGGAACGGGCAAGCAAGTCTATCCAGGTTTGATTTTGCCAAGTTCTGATTTAGGGTTGAGAGAAATTGGCGCAGGTGTACGCGGTAGCAACGACTACGCTGAAATTGGCGAGAACAACGCCAATATTAGATCTATTGTTGCGTACAACACAGACTCAAAAATTATAGGCGTATTGCGTGAGAATGGTATTTTATTAGCAGGCGTTGCACCTCAAGGAGAATTAATTGAGGGACAATCAAGTGTTGTGCAATTAGATGCTTGGAACTATGAAGACGCAGCTTATAAAATGGACAATGGCCTGTATATCAATCTGCCTAGTTTGATGGCGCGTCGCGGTGGTCGTATGGCTTTCATGCGTCCTGGTCCTGCAGGAGATCCTGTAAAAGCAGCGATGGATAAGGTGGAAACAATTAAAACATTCTTTGCGGATGCGAAAGCGTATTATCAAGAAAAAACACATGCTGCCAATAATTTAAAATTAGAAGCGGTACGTGGTTTATTTGAAGGCAAACAAAAATTGTTTGTGCGTGCGAACGAAGTAAAGCAAATTTTAATTGCAATGGATATTGCAAAAACCTTTGGTTTTAAATTGGTGATTGTAGGCGGAACAGAAGCGTATCAAATTGCCGATTTGTTAGCAGAAAACAATGTGCCTGTAATCTTAGATCGTCAGCATGCTTTACCAAGTATGGAAGATGACGATGTGGATCAACCTTACAAAACACCCGCAGCTTTACAAAAAGCAGGCGTGTTGTTTTGCTTAAATGATACACATGACCAAAGCCGTTTTCGTAACCTTGCTTTTAATGCTGGAACAGCGGCTACCTATGGTTTAACTAAAGAGCAAGCGCTTTCTGCGGTGACTTTAAATCCTGCCAAAATTTTGGGTATAGAGGATAAAACGGGCACGATTGAAGCGGGTAAAGACGCGAACTTGTTAATTGTCAATGGCGATTTATTAGACATGAAGTCTAGTGTAATTGGTCAAGCATTTATTCAAGGTCGTAATGTGTCTTTGGATAACAAAGGCAAGCAATTATACGAGCGCTATAAGCACAAGTATCAATTAAAATAATCTTTCAACCCAAGTTATCCTATAAGGACAACAACGGATTTCATTGCTTATGGCTATAAATGAATTAGCATTATAAGCGTGGAAAAATAAGTTTCCTCCCAGCTCGGTAAATCTGAACTGGGAGGATTTTTTTTGGCTAACTTAGCGCTATGTCTAAAAAATTGTATTTACTAGATGCGCTGGCCTTAATTTATAGGGCCTATTATGCGCTCATCCGCACGCCAAGAATTACAAGTACTGGGATCAATACCAATGCGCAGTTTGGTTTTACAAATACCTTATTAGAAATTATCAAGAAGGAAAACCCTTCTCATATTGCTGTGTGTTTTGACACCCACGCACCCACAGAAAGACATACCGATTTCACCGACTATAAAGCAAATAGAGAAGCCGCGCCAGAAGACTTATTAAGTTCTTTACCGCATATTAAAGCGATCATTGAAGGCTTTAATATTCCCGTGGTGGAATGTGATGGGTACGAGGCAGATGACGTGATAGGAACACTTGCATGGCAAGCCGCAGAACTTGGATATGAAGTATATATGGTCACACCAGATAAAGACTATGGTCAGTTGTTGGTGAAAGAAAATGTATACATGTGGAAGCCGCCTGCTTTTGGGAACGAAAGAGAAATATTAGATGCCGAAAAAATTAAAGCCAAGTGGGATATCGCGCGTGTAGACCAAGTTGTAGACATGTTGGGTTTAATGGGAGATGCTGCGGATAATATTCCAGGTATTCCCGGTGTGGGCGAAAAGACTGCCGCTAAATTATTAAAAGAATACGACACCCTAGAAGGTGTGTTGGCGAACGCAGATAAAATTAAAGGAGCGATGGGTGAGAAAGTGAGAGCAGGTAAGGATTCTGCGATCATGAGTAAAAAACTAGCGACCATCATCACCAACGTTCCTGTACAATTTCACGAAGAAGATTATAAGTTGTCAGAAAAAAATATTCCTGCTTTAACAGAGATTTTTAATTTACTTGAATTTAAAACCCTTGGCAAACGCATATTGGGAAAGGAATTCGAAGTTGTGGTAGCGCAGGATCCCGAAGTACAAACCGATCTATTTGGTAACGAAGTCAAAACGAAGAAGCCCGTTGTTAAAACAAAAACAATTGTGTTGAATTCGACAGATGGATCGCAATCTGTTTTAGAACCCAATGACGAACCGGGTAATCCTGGCTATGAAGCGGATAGCGATGAAGAAAGCGAATCCGATCTGCCTAAATTAATTGCGAATAAAAATATTGAGAATACACCACACCAATATGAAATGATTGTGGGTGATAGCGCGATAGAAACTTTTATAAAAACCATTCGTGCAAAAAAGGAAATTTGTATCGATACTGAAACAACGGGGATTGATGCAAACAATGTGCAATTGGTTGGATTGAGTTTTTCAAACACGACCCACACTGGTTATTATTTGCCAGTGGCGAATGATGGTGAAGGGGTGGATGGCGCAAAACATATCTTAGGAAAATTAAAGCCTTTGTTTGAAGACGAATCCATTACTTGGATTGGTCAGAATTTAAAATACGATTTTTTGGTGTTGAAATGGTATGGCGTTGTGTTAAAGGGAAAGACCTTTGATACCATGTTGGCACACTATGTGATTGAGCCAGAAGGCAGGAGGGGCATGGATATCCTAAGTGAACAGTTTTTAGGATACGAGCCAGTGAGCATTGAAAACTTAATTGGTAAAAAAGGAAAAAATCAAGGGACCATGCGCGACGTCCCATTGGAACAAATCACAGAATATGCGGCAGAAGATGCCGACATCACTTTACAATTAAAAGAATGCTTTGAGCCATTGTTGTTAAAGCGTGACGTTCAACGTGTTTTTGAAGAAGTAGAAAACCCTTTAATGCAAGTGTTGGTAGACATGGAATTTGAAGGCGTTAAAGTAGATGAACAATTTTTGAATGACTATAGTAAAGTATTAGAAGAAGAAATTAAAATTAGCGAAGAGCGTGTGTTTGAACAAGCGGGCGTAAGATTTAATCTTGCTTCACCCAAGCAATTAGGCGATGTGCTTTTTGATATTTTAAAAATTGATCCAAAAGCAAAAAAAACAAAGACGGGTCAATATGCAACTGGTGAAGATGTATTAGCGAAGCTTGCTGCAAAACATAAAATTGTAGACGACATTTTAAACTTTAGAGAGCTAAGTAAATTAAAGTCTACTTATGTGGACGCATTACCTGCCATTGTGAATCCAAAAACCGGCAGGATCCATACCAGCTATGCACAAGCAGTTGCGGTGACAGGAAGACTGAGTAGTACTAATCCCAATTTGCAAAATATCCCAATTCGTTCGGAGCGAGGAAGAGAAGTGCGTAAAGCATTTATCCCAAGAGATCCATCGCGAATTTTAGTCAGTGCCGATTATTCTCAAATTGAATTAAGGGTGGTGGCCGCAATTAGCGGGGACCCCAATATGTGTGATGCGTTTAAGCAAGGTAAAGACATTCACACAGCAACTGCTGCAAAAGTATATGGTATAGCCGAATCGGAAGTCACCAAAGAGCAACGTTATAAAGCCAAGAGCGTGAACTTTGGTATCATCTATGGACAAGGTGCATTTGGTTTAGCAGAAAATTTGGGCATTTCTAGAACCGAAGCAAAAGAGATCATCGATAATTATAAAAAAGAGTTTCCCAACATTCAATTGTATATGGACCAGCAAATCAATAAAGCAAAAGAACAAGGCTTTGTTGAAACCCTAATGGGACGTAAGCGTTGGTTGAGAGACATCAATAGTTCTAACTTTACTGTACGTGGATTTGCAGAACGAAATGCCATCAACTCTCCTATTCAAGGCTCTGCAGCAGACATGATTAAATTGGCAATGATTAAGGTTCACCAAGAAATGAAAAAGCAGCACTGGGAATCAAAAATGATTTTACAAGTGCACGATGAATTGGTATTTGATGCAGTTGAATCAGAATT
>JAGOAO010000054.1 GCA_017983845.1 Sediminibacterium sp. | reverse complement strand
TTATCAAGGAGTGGGCCCACCAGGGCATGATCCTGGGACCCCCTGATTATGAGTCAGGTGCTCTAACCAACTGAGCTATAGGCCCGCATCTTTCGATGACAGGCTGCAAAAATAGTAAAATTGACCCTGTTTTTGAACATAATGCCCTAATATTTTAACCTTTTTTAAAGTGTTCTACCCTTTTTTTCGATTATTTTTGCCGAATGAAGAAAGTAATATTATCCCTCCTTACTATTTTGTTATTCAGTGGTTTAGCGCAGGCGCAAACTAGTGGTACAGAAAAGAAAATGGCTGATTTATCTAGCCGTCCTGCCGACCATTTAATGATTCAATTTGGTACAGACAATTGGGTAGGCACTCCAGACAGCGTAAAGACTTCTGGTATTGGACGTCATTTCAACATCTATTTCATGTTGGATAAACCTTTTAGAACCAATAACAAGTTCAGTTTGGCTTATGGTATTGGTTTTGGTACAAACAATCAATATATAGACAAAGGAACTCAAGTAGATTTGTCACAGGTTGCGAATAGCGTACGCTTTAAAACTTTAGACTCTTTGGCTAGTCGTTTTGACAAACAAAAAGTTGCTACTGTTTACTTACAAGTGCCTGCAGAAATCAGGTATTATTCTAATCCAGCGAATCCTGCAAAGTCATGGAAATTGGCTGCTGGTGTAAAAGTGGGTTTGTTGTTTAAAGGGTACACAAAAATGAAAGATTACCAAACTGCAGCTGGTACTTCATTCTATGGTAAAACATACGTTCAAAAAATTAGCAATAAAAGATTCTTTACTAGTAACGACGTCACATTGACTGCAAGAGCGGGTTATGGATTGCTTTCATTGAATGTGGGCTATTCTGTAACTCCAGTGATTCGTGACGGATACGGACCTTCTTTCAATAGATTGTCGGTTGGTTTAAGCATCAGCGGATTATAGTCAACTATAAAACTATTTATAACCCTCCTTTATATTAAGGGAGGTTTTTTTTATTCTAGAAGGGTATTGAGTTATCTTTGTAAAAATTAAGATTCATTTTGATAGAGAAGAAGCAAATAATTAAGGAAGAGGAGAAGGCGGTATTGGTTGGCGTGATTCAACAAGAACATACCGAAGAACAAGTGAATGAATACTTGGCTGAGTTGGCTTTTTTAGCAGAAACAGCAGGGGCGATAGCGATTAAAATTTTCAAGCAAAGGTTGTCCCATCCAGATAGTAAAACATTTGTAGGTAAGGGTAAACTAGAGGAGATCAAACAATATGTAGCTGCCAAGGATATTGATGTAGTGATATTTGATGATGAATTGACTGGCTCACAAATACAGAATATCGAAAAGGAAGCAAAGTGCAGGGTGATAGATCGAAGCGATCTGATCTTAGACATTTTCGCGCGTCGTGCAAGAACTGCACAAGCAAAAGTACAAGTAGAATTAGCGCAGTACCAATACATTCTACCAAGGTTAAAGGGGATGTGGTCGCATTTGGAAAGACAAGGTGCGGGTATTGGATCTAGAGGTCCGGGTGAAACAGAAATTGAAACAGACCGTCGTATTGTTAAAGATAAAATTGCTTTGTTGCGTAAGCGTTTACAAGAGATAGACAAGCAAGCATTCACGCAACGCAAGGACAGAGGCGAGTTTATACGTGTGGCACTAGTGGGTTACACGAATGTGGGCAAGAGCACGATCATGAACTTATTAAGTAAGAGTGAAGTTTTTGCAGAGAATAAATTATTCGCCACACTTGATACCACTACTAGAAAAGTGGTTTTTGAAAACACGCCATTTTTATTAAGCGACACGGTTGGATTTATTCGTAAGCTTCCGCATCATTTGGTGGAGAGTTTTAAAAGTACATTGGATGAAGTGAGAGAAGCAGATGTATTATTGCATGTGGTGGACATCTCTCATGAAAAATATGAAGATCAAATTAATGTAGTCAATAAAACTTTACAAGAACTAAAAGCATTTGATAAACCAGTCGTGACCATTTTTAATAAGATGGATTTGTACCGTGAAAAATATTTTGACGAGTGGATATCGGATGAAGTAAAACAAGATATTGAAAGAGACTTAAAAGAAAGATGGATCAACGTAACCAATAATAATTGTGTTTTTGTTTCTGCTATCGAAAAGCAAAACATTGAAGAATTAAGAACTATCATTCTTCATAAGGTAAGAGATATGTATCAGATTAAATATCCATACAAGACCGTATTCTTTTAACTATGTCAGAGAGCAAGATCAATTGGGTTTTAATTACAGATGCGCCATTGAGTTTAGATTGGCAAGAAAATCAATTACTAGACATGGAGGTGGATGGCAAGAAGATCACACTTGCAAAATGGAAGGAGGGCTACTTTGCCTTTGCCCAAAAATGCCCACATGCCAGCGGGAGGATGTCTGCAGGCTATATTAACCCCCTTGGACAGGTTGTTTGCCCACTTCACAGATACGCTTTTGACATGAAAAATGGCCGAAACACAAGCGGAGAGGGCTATTTTCTTAAAACCTACCCCATAGAACTGCGTCCAGAAGGAATTTTTATTGGTTTTAAGCCGAATTCTTTCTTTTAAACTTTTGTTCTTTGGTAAATTTCATTATTTTTGCGTCCCGTAAAAGGGAACACTCCTCCTTAGCTCAGTTGGTTAGAGCATCTGACTGTTAATCAGAGGGTCTCAGGTTCAAGTCCTGAAGGGGGAGC
>JAGOAO010000053.1 GCA_017983845.1 Sediminibacterium sp. | reverse complement strand
TACTGCCAAAAGACAGCAAGTCATTTGATTTAAACAAATTAGGCATTCAATTGAATGCATCAACACCAGTCTGGATTGTTGCTGTGGGTAAACAAAATCAATTAAGCAAATACCAACTGATAGAGTAGTTGTATAATTACGACTGATCTTGATAAGAAATTTAACCGTACAAAAAAGCCATCTAAAGAGATGGCTTTTTTTATTCAAAGATGAAATAGACTAATCGTAGATACGTTTTAAAGGCAGGTTCTCATTGGCTTTAATCAATAAAGGCACATGCTCTACCACGGTCATATCGTTGTCCAAACCAAATGCTTTCTGATCGCTCTGTGCAAGGTGTTTGATGTTGAAGTATAAGTCCATGATAAAATCTTCCTTAAATGACAATTCATTTTCAATAGAGAAGAAGCTTTCAATAATTACATAAGTAATGTCCGCATGAAAATCTTTTTGTTTTAAGGATTCATATTTGCTATAAATACCTAATTCCTGACACTCATTCAATTCCTGCATCACTTTCTTAAACAACACATTGACTCTTGGCTGAATACGGAATCCTAATTTAAAGTCAACACGCATTACTTTATCATCCATTAGTTCACGAATGGAATAAGACATACCATATGGGGTATCTGTACGGTCAATATGAATAAACCAATAAATATCTGCACGTTTTGGCTTTCTGTTTAATATGGAGTCCATAATGCGGTGCTCTATTTCACGATAATTGTTCGCCTTAGTTAAATACACCAAGTGCGTTGCATATTTAGGCACTTCCTTGTCTGCACTTAAATTGGACAATGGCTCCAAATAGGTTTTCAATTTCACGAAATCCAAATACCTGTTGGCAATTTTTCTTGCACGATGCCATACAAACATCACCAAAATCATACTCAATGAAAATACAAATGTGATATAGCTCTCTTTAATTTTTACCACATTCGCTACAAAGAATGAAACTTCAACAATACTGAATATAAAAATAATCAATGCTACAATAGCATGTCCCCATCTTCTTACATTCAACAAATAGAAATTCATTAAAATGGTGGTCATAATCATGGTAATGATGATCGAGAAACCATATGCAGCTTCCATGTGCTCACTCTTTCTAAAAAAGAGACACATCGTAATACAACCTGCCCATAAGATAAAATTCAAACTTGGAATATAAATTTGTCCTTTTTGGTCTGTTGGGAACTTTACTGTTACACGAGGCCAGAAGTTCAAACTAATGGCTTCATTGATTAATGTAAATGACCCACTAATCAATGCCTGGCTTGCAATGATGGCCGCAATGGTTGCGATACCAATCCCAGCAATCAAAAACCAATGTGGCATAATGGCATAAAAAGGATTCAATCCATCCATTGGCTCTCCAATATGTTGGATCAACCAAGCACCTTGCCCCATATAATTCATAATTAAAGCCACTTTCACAAACATCCAGCTCACTTGAATATTCTTACGGCCGCAATGCCCAAGATCACTATACAAAGCCTCTGCTCCTGTGGTACAAAGGAAAACCGCACCCAATAACCAGAATCCTTTTGGATAATTGGTTAAAAGATCTATCGCATAATAAGGATTGAATGATTTTAATATTTCCACATGTTCAATGACTTGAAAAAAGCCCAATAAAAAAATCATGGAAAACCATACCAACATAATTGGACCAAATGCAAATCCAACAATCTTGGTACCAAAACGTTGAAAGAAAAAGATCAATGAGATGATGGCAATCACAATCCCCACTGTTAAATTATTTCCTGGTACAATAATTTTTTCTAAACCTTTTACTCCGCCCAAACCTTCAATCGCAGAAGATACAGAGATCGGTGGTGTGATCATCCCATCGGCCAAAAGCATTGCTGCACCTATGATTGCTGGAATATAAATCCATTTTACATAACGTCGGATCAAAGCAAATAAAGAAAAAATTCCTCCTTCACCTTTATTGTCTGCCCTTAAAGTCAGGAACACATATTTAAAAGTGGTCTGCAAAGTCAGTGTCCAAAATACACAGGAGATGGCTCCGTATACCAATTGCTCTGTAATGACTTTGTGGTTAATGATGGACTTGAACACATAAAGTGGAGAAGTTCCGATATCGCCGTATATAATACCAAGCGTTACGATTAGACCAGCAACAGAAAGTTTTTGCTGGTGCCCTGAATTTTGTACCATTGATTAATAATCTAGGCGACAAAGTTTATACATTTTCTGTTCTAAAAAATCAGAATGGGAAAGTATTTTTAAAATAGTTTCCTCCAGAAAAAACCTGGCCATTTATTGGCACTAAAAGCTAAGGCTTGTAAGCACCCCACTTTGCTTCTACCGCTTTAAAACGGAAATCGAAAATGCCTTGTAACTGTTTCTTTACAAAAAGCACCTGCGCAATGTCCCCTAAAAAGCCCATGGGGATTTTGTAATGGACAATATCATCCATCTTCACCCCACCCGGCACTGCTTTAAAATGGTGCTGATGGTGCCACATTGTATAGGGTCCAAAACGTTGCTCGTCCACAAAATAGGCGCCTTCCACCACATGGGTAATCTCGGTCATCCAATACAAAGAGATCCCCAACACTGGGCTAACGGTGTATTCAATCACTTGACCAGGATACATTTTGTCTCCATGAAATTTGCTAATAATATTGAATCCCATTTTAGCAGGGGTAATTTTAGCCAAATTCGCTGGGCTACTAAAAAAATCC
>JAGOAO010000052.1 GCA_017983845.1 Sediminibacterium sp. | reverse complement strand
AAGGGTATGCCAAATGACAACCTTCAAGCAAATATTCAAGGTGCGATTGCAGGTGCTTTACATGTACACCAAGTGGCTAAATTTTATGATGTGCCTGTTGTTTTACACACAGACCACGCCTCTAAAAAATGGTTGCCTTGGATTAGCGCTTTAATAGACGAGAGCGAGAAATACCACAAATTACACGGACAACCTTTGTTTAGTTCACATATGTTGGATTTATCTGAAGAACCAATTGAAGAGAATATCCAAACATCTGTTGAATTCTTTAAGCGTATGGCTCCATTGGGCATGGGTATTGAAATTGAACTAGGTGTAACTGGTGGTGAAGAAGATGGCGTAGACAATAGTGGTGTTGAAAATGACAAATTATATACGCAACCAGAACACGTTGCTTATGCTTATACTGAATTAGGTAAAGTAGGTAACTTATTTACAGTTGCTGCAGCCTTTGGAAATGTACACGGTGTGTATAGCCCAGGTAATGTTGAATTAAAGCCTGAGATTTTACACAATAGCCAATTGCACATTGAAAAAACAATGGGCACTGCCCCTAAGCCGGTATACTTTGTATTCCATGGCGGATCTGGTTCTCCTCAAAATCAAATTAGAGAAGCCATTGGATATGGTGCAATTAAAATGAACTTGGATACCGATTTACAATGGGCATTCTGGGAAGGTGTTTTAGGCTATTACAAAAAGAATGAAGCTTATCTACAAACTCAATTGGGTAATCCAGAGGGTGCGGAAAAGCCTAACAAAAAATATTATGACCCTAGAGTTTGGTTAAGAAAAGGCGAAGAGTCTTTCATCCAACGTTTAGAGCAGTCATTTGACGATTTAAATTGTATTAATAGAAACGCATAAGAAACGATTAGCTTTAATAAACGAATAACGATTGCTTAACTAAAGGTATCCCCATGCGAAATAGAGAAGAAGATATTGACCTGAATTTGACTGGCGACGAAGCCACCAATGCTGAAGCAGGAAAGTCGAGGTGGTTTAAAAGATTGAGAAAAGGTATTACCACTTCTACAGCAGACAAGAAAGAAACGCCAGAAGGATTATGGACAAAATGTCCAACATGTAACCATATTTGTACAAGCTCTGAATTAAAAGAGCATTTGTATATCTGCGGTAATTGTAACTATCACCATCGTATTGGTAGTGACGAGTATTTTGATATCCTTTTTGACAACAACGACTACACCGTGCTTTTTGATGAAATCAAAAGTAAGGATGCCCTTAATTTTACCGACCTCAAGAATTACCAAAAACGTTTAGACGAGATTCATTCTAAAACAGATTTAAAGGACTCGATGCGTGTTGGTGTGGGCAAAATGAATGGCGAAGGTTATGTTGTTGCATGTATGGATTTTGAATTCATTGGAGGTTCACTTGGTAGTGTGATGGGAGAAAAATTTAGCCGTGCAGTAGACTATTGTATTCAGCACAGACTACCCTTTTTAGTCATTAGTAAAAGTGGTGGTGCGCGTATGATGGAGAGTGCTTTTAGTTTGATGCAGTTAGCAAAAACAAGTGGCAAACTCTCCCAATTAAGCGATGCGAAATTACCTTTCATCTCTTTATTAACAGATCCTACCTTCGGTGGAATTTCTGCCAGCTTTGGCATGTTGGGTGATATCAATATTGCAGAGCCAGGTGCGTTGATTGGTTTTGCTGGTCCAAGGGTCATCAAAGAAACCATCAAAAGAGATTTACCTCCAGGTTTCCAACGTTCTGAATTCTTATTAGAGCATGGATTCCTTGACTTTATAGTGGACAGAAAAGAACTAAAGCAAAAATTATCAGAAGTTGCTTTTATGTTCAGAAGCTAATGCCCAAAAGAAATCAATATTAAATAGTACTTTTGTATCCCGGTGTTATACATCGGGATATTTTTTTATGGCGAAAGCACCCAAGGCAATAGAATTAAACAATAGGCAAGCCTATTTCAACTACCAGATAGAAGACAAATATGTGGCGGGTATTGTATTGATGGGTACCGAAGTCAAATCTATCCGTGCAGGCAAAGTAAGCTTCAACGATTCCTTCTGTTTCTTTGACAAGGGCGAACTTTGGGTAAGGTCCTTGTTTATCAACGCCTACTCTCATGGCAATAAGAACAACCACATAGAAGTGCATGATCGTAAGTTATTGTTAACTGCGAGAGAACTTAAAAAGATAGAGGCCCAAACCAAAGAAAAAGGATTCACGATTGTACCGCTTCGCATATTTTTTAACGACAAGCATTATGCCAAAATGGAGATTGGAATTGGCCGTGGTAAGAAAGAATACGACAAACGCGAAACCATCAAGAACCGCGATATCGACAAAGACATCAAGCGCTATCTAGCGAAGTAATCATTTAGATTATAAATTTAGAATAAATACCTATCCCTAGGCTCTCAGCTCGCTTCGCTCGAATGTTCGCTACGGAATAGTATTAATTCTAAATACTTTCCCTAATAAGAAATTTAGAAAGAAATACTAATACTCGCCGAACGAGAAAACGCGATTAAGCGTCTGATGGAAGCCCGTTACTTCCTTTGTGAGCCGAGAGGCGAGGATTCCAGTATTTTTTCTAAATCACTCATTCAAAAAAGCAATTTTTTATACATACTTCCCTGTATCTTCTTTCTTAAACTCAACCTGTTCTTTCAGCGAAGCAGGATCGGGACGATGTGTGGTAGCGTATGCTGCAATTAATAAAACAAAGAGTATACCCATAGCACCTAGTAATTCTTTTGTCTCCAACCAGTACCCAATTATCTGATTGACCTTAGCGTGTTCAGGGGCGCTTAATTCATACCTGATTTCAATTCTTGAACCCATTTTTGATTGAAATGTTTTTTGATCTAAAG
>JAGOAO010000051.1 GCA_017983845.1 Sediminibacterium sp. | reverse complement strand
TAACTTGTTTTGAAACAAGCGCTATTAAAGAAGTAAAAATAAAAATATGTAGTACTCTCATAAGCTTCTATTTATTTTTTTGATTTGTAAAATAGTCCCGCGCCATATTCTGTGCCCAAAGTGCCTGGCTTTAATTGAAGATAATAAATACTTGTTTGATCTTCTACAATTTCAAGATGCCCCTTTTTACTATTTTTAAAATCTGCTCCATACTTCAATTTTTTAGGATCTGCCGGTACGCCAAAATCCAAAGGACCTCCTCCTTTATTCACCAATTGATTGTAGCCCATTAACATTGAATTTTTAATATTATATGCATTTTTTGCTTCCTTATCCAATACCCAAAGCACATTTGCATTGCTAACCACATTATTATAAAATTTAAAATCGACATCGGTAGACCAAGTCCAAACAACTGCTCCATAGGTATTTAAAACTAGGTTATGGTGAAATGAACTTTTGTCTGCTTTACTATTCCACATTACTACAGCATCTTTAACGCCATAAAAAACGCAATGATCCACATTTAATTCACTCCCATTGGCTAAAATTCCCAGGTGATTAGGCAAAGCAAATTTATTTCCTAAAAATAAACATTGAGTCACCCTAAAGTCAGTCAAGCCTTTACCTTCCCAGAATATTGGATAATTTCTTACCAAAACCCCATTTTTAGGAAGCTCATGTACCGGCTCGCCTAATATTCTTAAGCCTTGTATTGTGACATGACTTGTTTTAATCTCAATGCCAAAATTGGATCCACCAGTAAGTTCTTTTTTGTCATTCAATTCAAGCGCGAATGGCATTGTAGAAATGATTATAGGCATTTTATTAGGCACCCAGATGTTGCTATCTGGCAATACCTCTGCACGAATGACAAGTCGTTGTTCTTTTTCAAAAATCCATTCGATAGGATCAATCACCACGGTCTCTGCCAAGCCATAAGTTCCTTCAGCTAAAAATATTGTAATAGCCCCTTTGCCAACTAATTTATTGACACGCTTTGCTGCCTGATTCAACGATTTAAAAGGATAAAGCTGAGTTCCATTGTTACTATCATTTCCAATACTAGGGTTCACATAAAAGTTGCTATCTACACTTGCAGATGCTGTGTAAAATGATAACATGAATACGAATAGAAGGATATTATTTTTCATAAGGTTTATTTATTTTTTATAAAAGGAAGCACGCAAGCCCATGCAGCAGCAAAATTTTCGTTAAAAGTGGGATGTCCTGTATTGGGTATAATTGCTAACTGATGATTGGGGATAAAACTGGCAGCTTTTAATACATTTTCTACAGGATTGCCCTCGTCTCTATCTCCGGCCATAACAAGCACGGGGCATTTGATTTTTTCCAACATAGCTTTATCGATTGTCAAATTGCTATAACAATCATTGATTTGCTTAAACAGTTCTGGTAATCTATTCGGCGCTGGCATTAATGCCAGTTGTTGTTTCCAAAAAGACTGATCTAAAGCCATTGCTTGTTGTACATTAAAATTAAAATCTCTTTGTCCCGGTTTTAACACACCAGCTCCAATCACAATCATTTTTTTAACAAGTTCCGGAAATAGCACTCCAAATTGATACGCAGTATATCCCCCATCGCTAAAACCAAGCATCATCACTTGTTTATTTGTCACTTTTTGAATGACCCACTTTACGTCATTGGCTCTTTGTTCTAAACTTACTAGATCATGGCCAAGCTCAGACTTACCATGACCACGAGTAGATATGGCAATCACTAAATAGGTTTTAGAAAGACTATCTATAAAATCGGCCATTTCTATTGTAGAACCAAATAAGCCCCCGTGTAATAAAACAAAAGGCTCCCCTTTACCATACAGTTCATAATAAATCTTCGCAGTGCCTGATTGTATATAATTACCAGCTTCTGCATTTGCACCATAAGGGATTTTATTGACCACATTGGCTGGTTGCATAAATCGCTTAAGCTCATTTTGAGCATTTGAAGTAAGTCCAAGCATCAACAAGCCTATTGCTAAAATATATTTCATGCGATTTTTTACAAAAATACCTTTGAACAGTGTACTTTAGTAACTTAATTCACAAAACAAGTAACCTAATGGTAACCACTAATTTCAATGCAAGGTTTATTGACAACCCACTCAATTGCCCCGTAACTAGAACCATGAGCATTATTGGCGGGAAATGGAAACCAATTATTTTAAATTGTATTGGAGATAAAAAAATTCGTTTTGGCAAATTGAATCAAATTATACCTGCCATCTCAAATAAAGTATTGGCGAACGAACTTAAAGAGCTAGAAGGATATGGATTAATTAAAAGAACAGAATTTGTTGAATTGCCTCCAAGAGTTGAATATGAATTAACCAATGCAGGAAAAACATTGATGCCAATTTTATATGAAATTGCAAACTGGGGAAACTCTCATGTTGCAAAAAAAATAATTAAAGAACTAGTATAAATAAATTATGATTCATATTCATCAAATAGGCCTTCAAGATATTGAGCAATTACAAGCAATAGGCAGACAAACATTTTCAGAAACTTTTGCCCAAAGCAATAGTGCCGACAATATGGCCAAGTACCTTGAAGAAGCTTACGCACATGATAAATTAAGTGCAGAACTGACGGATCCTAATTCTGTATTTTATTTTGCAGAGCTGGATGATAAAGTCATTGGTTACTTAAAACTCAATTTCGGCGCATCTCAAACCGAACTCAAAGACAGTAAAGCACTAGAGATAGAACGCATTTATGTTGCTAAAGCGTTTCATGGCCAGAAAGTAGGACAACTACTGTATGATAAAGCCATTGAAGTTGCAAAAGAAAAAAAGGTGGACTATATATGGCTAGGTGTTTGGGAGGAAAATCATAGAGCGATACAGTTTTATACAAA
>JAGOAO010000032.1 GCA_017983845.1 Sediminibacterium sp. | reverse complement strand
ATCAACACTTTATGCATCCATTTTTTGGTGTGCTAAATCAACAACAAACAATCCGTTTTTTAGCCATTCACACAAGACATCATTTGAAAATCATTCAAGATATCATGAAGTAGTAAAAGTAAAAAGCTGGTTTAATTTTTTGTTTCGGTATTCAATAATTCAATGCATTTTATAAGGTCTTCTTCTTTTTTTATTTTTAATTTATTGGCTGCAATAATTTTATTTATTTGAGCAGCGTCATTTTTAAAAACTGCCAAGATATCTTCTTCTGACTTGGGTGCTCTCTGCAGTCCAATATTTTTGTTGTACACAAATAGCTTTGGAAATTTTTCGATCGTCCTTAACATGGTAGCACTGCTATAGGGCTTAGCTTCGGTCACTTGTACAAAATAATATTTTAAAAGAGTTGTTTCTCCTTTTGTCAATACTTGATAAATTGTTTTTGCGTTTTGCTTTTCAAAAACCGGATATCCAAATTCAAACAAAAAAAGAGTGCCATTCTTATTTAGTTGCACGGATTTAATACCAGAAAGAATAGCCAATTCTTTTCCATCATCCGTTTTGAAGATCACTTCGTTACTGAGCAGATTAATTTTTACATCAACCCCTTGGTAATGCTGGCCATTGACTAGAACCACATTTGCAGGATAAAAATCTGTTTCAAAAAAAGGTGAGCCGTAATTTTCCATGTCAAGGCCCATATTGACTGTTTTCCCATTTCCGTCTGTGACAATCAACATGGACTGTCCAATATCCTTTAAACTGAAATTATTTAAGCTTTGTGCTTTTGTTGTATGGAAAAAGAATAAGAGACATAAAGTGTAGAAAACTTTCATATTCATTCATATTTGATCTTAAAATTAAGCTTATTGTCAGGTTAATCGCAACTGCTGCTATTTTTATAGTTAACCTATTCATTATCAATTAAGTTATCCTTATTTAAGTTTAATAATGTGTAATAAACAGCGTAGTATAAAGTTTAAACATTGAAAATAACAGCAATTAAAGCGAACGTTCGTTATAGGTTTTTGCCTATTTTTTTATTTTTTTTAGTTATGATATTGTTAAATCTTCATTATATTCGTAACAAGAAAGCTTGTAGATTAAACTGTTTTATATGGTTTGATTGTTACAAGCTTTTTTGTAAAAGTTAATTTTAATTACAAAACAAAACAACATGAGTAAAAAAATCATTGTAAGTGTTTGTGCTTTCTTAATGACCATTATGGTTGGTTTCGCACAAACGGTTACTGTAACCGGTAAGGTTATTGATGAAAAGAATGATCCTGTTGCCGGAGCAAGTGTTCTTGAGAAAAGCACTACTAAAGGCGTTAGTGCTGGCAACGATGGTACATTCACAATTTCGGTAAAAAAAGGAGCTACTTTATTGGTTTCAGCTTTAGGCTATGAAAGCAAGCAAGTAACTGCTAACAATGCTAACCTAACAATCGTATTGACTTCTGATGTGAAGGCATTGAGCGAGGTTGTAGTTACTGGTGTTGGTTCAGCTACTAGCAAAAAGAAGTTAGCTGTTGCAGTTGAATCTGTAAACCTTTCTAGCCAAGTTAAAGTACCTACTGGTGATGTTGGTCAACAATTAGTTGGTCAAATCGCGGGTGCTCAAATTCAGAGCACAAACGGTAACCCAGGTCGTCCTTTACAAATCTTATTAAGAGGTATTAACTCTGTACAAGCAGGAACTTCACCAATGATCTTGATCGATGGTATTGAAGCGCGTGGTACTAGTTTAAACTCTATTGACGTAAACATTATTGAAAGAGTAGAGGTAGTACAAGGTGCTGCTGCTGCGTCTTTATATGGTGCGCAAGGTGCGAATGGTGTTATCCAATTATTTACTAAAAAAGGTAAAGCGGGTAAAGTAAACATTGAATTTAGTTCAAGTGCAACAACCAATGAATTATTAAACATTGGTGGTTTATCAAAAGCTAAAAACCATGCATTCGTTACAGATGCACAAAACAATGTATTAACTGGTTCTGGAGCAATCATGACTTTAGACCCATCTACATTGGTATTCAATGGTGACGTACAGTACAACTCTTTAGGTGTTACTAGTTACCAAAACAAGCCATACAATGCAAACTTAAAGTACATCGACCATTACAAGATGTTCTTACAACAAGGTTATGCATTGAACAACTCTGTTACAATGTCTGGTGCAAAAGACAAGTTTGATTTCTTATTCTCTGCATCTAACAACCAACAAAATTCAAACTTCATCAACAACGGTGAATTCTCTCGTTCTAACTTAACTTCTAAATTAGGTTTTGAATTAGCGAAAGGTTTGAAGTTTACAAGTACAACTCAGTTAGTGTACACAAAAAATACATTGAATGACCAAACTGGTCGAGGTGTAGTTTTTGCGATCAACAATGCGCGTCCATTCTTACCATTCGATCAAAAGAATGAAGATGGATATTATGCTACATACTTTGGAGCTGCGGGTGGCGTAAACCACTCTAATCCATTCTCAACCAATCAACAGTCTAGCACTTTGATTGCGACTGTAGATGTAATCCAAAGCTTTAACTTAAACTATAAGTTACCTAAGTTCTTAGAATTTGATGCTAAATATGCATTGAACTATAATAACAGCAATACTACTTATAAGTATGATGAGCAATGGGGTAACAAAAATAGAGTGTTACAGAATCGTTATATGTATAACTATTCTTCAGCACCTACTGCATTTACAACAGGAGAGATTGACAATTTCGTAGACAGAACTACTTTCCAAAACTTTATTGGAACTGTAAACTTCCGTACTGATTTCGAAAAAGATTTCAATATCAATATTCCTTTAAAAACTTTCACAACAGCTGCATTTGATTACCGTCGTAATCAAAGAAAATCTTTCGCAGCAGCAGGTTTCGATGGTCCTGGATATGCACCTTGGAATATGTCTCAAGCAGCAACTTACAAAGTATTGTCTGACTATATTGAGCCATTTATCACTTATGGTATTTTAGCAAACCAAAGATTTGAGTATTCTAACTTTACAGGTTTCTCTGTAGGTGTTAGAAGTGACTTCTCTTCTGCATTCGGTTCTGGTGCAACTGCACAAACTTTCCCTAGAGGTGATTTCTTCTTTACCTTATCTAACTTAAATTTCTGGCAGAATTTGAAAATTTCAAATGTGTTATCAGAAGTTAAATTAAGAGCAGGTTATGGTGAAGCGGGTATCCAACCAGGTGCCTTCCAACGTTTTACAGTGTTGGGTGCTGCTAACTTAGGTGGATCTAGCGTATTTACTTTCCCTACAACGAATCCAAATCCAAACTTATCTGTTGAGTTATCAAAAGAAACTGAATATGGTACAGATTTGACTTTGACTTTAGGAAAAGCTGCTTGGTTTAAAACAGCAAATATCTCTGCTACATTATGGAATAGAGAAACAACAAACGCAATCTACAGAGTAGACGCTGCACCTTCTACAGGTGTTGGTGGTAAATTAGATAATGCGTTCGGATTAAAATCAAACGGTTTACAAGCTTCATTAAACTTGAACGTGTATTCTGGTAAAGATTTAAATTGGGATTTAGTAACCAACTATTCTCAACAAACATCTGAGATCTCTTATGTAAAAGGACCTCCAGTAATTTTATTATCTTCTGCAGGTAGCGTAGGTATTACTTTACAACAAGGATACAAAATTGGTCAATTCTTTGGATTCAAAATGATGAAGTCGTTGACTGAATTAAATCCAGTAACTGGTTTACCAATGATTCCTGAAGCTTCTAGATCTTTATATGAAGTAGCTAGCAATGGATGGGTGGTGAATAAAGCGACTAAACAAGCGGTGGCATTACCTGGTCAATCTAGCCTTGGTGATCCTAACCCTAAGTTCAACATGAGCTTTATCAATAACTTACAATACAAAGGAACTTTCACATTCAGCATGCAGTGGGATTGGGTTGCAGGTGCACACTTGTACAACCAAACAAAGCAATGGATGTATCGTGATGGTATTCACTCTGATTATGATGTTCCTGTTACAATCAATGGTGAAACTCAAGCTTACACTGCATTCTACAGAAGTATGTATGCAGGTGGTGCTGCAAATGGTACTAAGAACTATTTCTACGAAGACGCTTCTTTCTGGCGTTTAAGAAATCTTTCTGTAGGCGTTGATATCGCTAAATTGACTAAAATCAAATTTGCGAATCGTTTACAATTAGTATTATCTGGTCGTAACTTGTTAACTTTCACTCCGTACACTGGTATGGATCCTGAGGTGAACTATTCTACGAACTCAGCATTTGATCGCGGTCTTGACCACAATACTATTCCTAACACAAAATCTTACACTGTAGGCTTGAACGTAGGATTTTAAACCTTAATCTTTTAAATTATTAGCAATGAAGAATAATAAAATTTTGGTTGGAATATTAGGGGTTACTTTAAGCTTAACAGCTTGTAAGAAAGATCTTGATATTACCAACGTAAACTCACCTACTCCAAGTAGTGCCCAAAATGAAAATGGTGCAATTGCTTTGGCACAGGGTACCATTTATTTAAATGGTTTTTACAACTTGAAATATTCTGATGGTGTATACGGCCGTTTCTGGGCTGGTGCAACAGGATTTTCAGAAATGATGGGCGATGTAATTGGTGCTGAAGCTGCAAATGCTTTCATGAACCAAATCGGATGTCCTAACAAAGTGACTTTGGATAACGGTACAGTTGTATTGAATCCAAGTAACCCAAAAACACAGTATGAATTGGTACGTTATGCGAACCAAAACGCACAAGGTGGTAGCAATACTACTTTTTACGAGTGGGCATATATGTACAATATGATTACTGCAGCAAACTCTATTTTAGATCTTGCTGATAAAACAACTTTCACAGGTACAGGCGCTGCAACTAAAAAAGCAACAATTCAAGCTTGGGCTTATTGGTGGAAAGGTTATGCTTATAGCAGAATCGGTTCTACTTATTATGCTGGTTTGATCCAAAATGCTACAACAGCTGACGCAACTACTAATGGAAATTATGTAACTAAAGAAGCAATCATCGCTGAAGCATCTTCTAATTTTGATAAAGCAGTAACTGCTCTAGGTGCTGCAACTTCAACTACAGATTATACAGCAACTTTAGGAAAATTAATTCCTGCTTATTTGCAAAAAGGTAAAGGTGGAATCTTAACTACAGATATGTGGAAGAGAAACATCAATACCATGAAAGCACGTAATATCTTGGTAAATACATTAAAGTCTAGCATGACTGCTTCTCAATGGACAAGCGTGTTAACTTTAGCGAACGATGGTGTTAAGTCAACAGACTTAGTATTCACTGCACGTACTGACGCGAACGGTAGCTTTATTGAGTCTACTGTAGCAGACAAGACTGCACAAGCAACAACTACTGGATCTACGAATACTTACAAATTAAGTGAGCGTTGGGTACAAGATTTCGTTGCAGGCGATAAGCGTAAAGACAACAACGTAATTACACTTGCTTCTGTTGGTTTGTTCAATACTGACCGTGGTAATTCATTCAATACGCGTTATAGCTTAAAATATGCAGGTGCTGGTTTAGCAGGTGTATATACTTATGCTAATAACACTATTGGTGCAAATGAAATCACAATTGCAGGTTCATACGAAGAGAATGAATTAATGAAAGCAGAAGCTTTGATTATGACAGGACAAGTAGACTTAGGAGCTGCATCTATCGATGCGGTTAGAACTTACCAAGGCGCTGGTTTAACAGCATTAGGTACTGGTTTGACACAAGCTACTGCGTATGAGCAATTAAGAAGAGAGCGTAGAATTGCTTTAGCATTCAAAGGCTTATCTTTCTATGACGCACGTCGTTGGGATATCATTGCTCCAGACAAATCTCGTACTGGTGCTGTAGTAGTCTCTTCAACTGGTGTTGTAAATACAAACGCGACAATAGTTTATGGTTTCTTAGACTATTGGGATGTTCCAGATAATGAATTAGCTTACAATCCAGCTGCTGCAGGTTCTGCTGCAACTAAGAATCCTAAGCAATAATTACTATTTAGGTAATATTTTGAAACAAGACCCTTCGGGGTCTTGTTTTTTTATGTACCTATAGTAACTTTAAGGTATAAATTCAATCCTATGAATAATCTACTTTTGTGTTTTTCTATTTTAATATTAAGCTATAGCAATCTCAATGCCCAAAAAAATACCATTTCAACAACTGGAAAATGGGGTCAACAATTGTTTATTAGCGACGTAAACGGCCAAGCTTTTACAAATATATACGATGGTATAGTGGGCAATGTGTATGATCAAGCTGACTATCGATTGGCAAAAATCACTTTAAAAGATGGAAGAGTTTATCAGGATGTAAAAGCAAGAATTAACCTATTGGAACATGAAGTGAATTTTATTGCTTCAAATGGACAAGAGGGTTATCTTGGAAAAGGAATGGCTACTGAATTAGTGTATTCAATGCCTAAAGAAGTAGGCCAAGGCGTTCAACTATTTCAATGTGGATTCCCACCGATAGACAATCAAAACAGAATTTCGTTTTATCAGATTTTGTTTAACGGGAAAACAAGTCTTCTTAAATCTGTGTATAAGTCAATCCAGGAAAGAAACAACGAGATGTCTGGAGAACGCTATAAAGAATTTGCTACTTACGAAAATATGTATCTTTTAAAAGATGGCGTAATGACTCGAATTAAAAAAGATAAATCATCGGTACTTTCTTTATTACAAGACAAAGCACAAGGCGTCAAGCTTTTTGTTGAGGAACAAAAATTAAATCTTAAAAACGAAGCAGATTTAGTTTCCTTAATCAAGTATTACAATAGCTTATAAATGGACTTTAAAGCACAACTGAATCAATGGGGTGTCCAAAAAAAGCCTTTTGTATTCATCATAGATTTTGAACAAAAAAAACCATTGGCATGGTTGGCTGATGAATGTCCAGATAGTTTTCAATTCAAGTTTAGTCCATCGGGTTTTTCGAGTCAGCTTGGTCCGTATACAGCTACAGAAAAAAATAAGACAAAAAAAAATCAGCCTGAAAAATTACTTAAATATCCAATTTCCTTTGCCGAGTATACTATCAAGTACAATCAAGTACTGGCTGCATTACAAAGGGGTGATAGTTTTTTGATTAACCTTACAATACCAACACCTGTCGATCATCAGATTGATTTTCAAACCTATTTTAATCAAGCACAATCTAAATATGTGGTCTGGTTGAAAGATTCTTTTATTGCTTTTTCTCCTGAAACCTTTGTGCAAATTAAAGCGGGTAAAATTTCAACCTACCCTATGAAGGGGACAATCGATGCTTCATTACCGAATGCAAAAGAGACAATCCTAAACGACCCTAAAGAATACGCAGAACATGCCACCATTGTTGATTTATTAAGGAATGACTTAAGCAGGGTGGCAACAAATGTGCAAGTGACTGATTTTAGGTATTATGAAGAAATTCAAACACAGGAGGGGAAAATAGGCCAAATAAGTTCTTCTATAGAAGGCATTTTGCCTTCGGATTACGCGTCTAATATTGGTAGTATTATTTTTGATTTATTACCTGCAGGATCTGTTTCTGGAGCGCCTAAAAAAAAGACAGCAGCTCTGATTGCCGAAATTGAAGGGAAAGACCGAGGGTATTATACCGGTATTGCAGGTTATTTTGATGGAGTGAATTTAGATAGTTGTGTGTTGATCCGTTATTTAGGAGCAGACAATATCTATCAAAGTGGAGGTGGTATTACTCATCAGAGTGAAGTAAATGCTGAATACCAAGAAATGATAAACAAAGTGTATGTGCCAATTTTTTGAGAGTATTTGTGTTAAGGATGGGGTGCTTTATAATTTAAGCAATCATCAATTAAGGGTAAATAAAACGCTTAGGTCTTTTAATACGCCAGAAAACACCATTTCATTAAGTACAATTGTAAATGGATTAAGTATCCCAAGTAGCGGTTGGTATAAGTTAAGGATATCCTATGCTCTTTCTGGAGCGCATCTTGCGGAATTTGTATCTTACCAATTCAAGACGATTGCTACATTTTCACTGGTAGATATTCAGGGGAAGCATTACGATTTTAAATGGAACAATAGAGATTGGATCAACGAGGCCTTAAAGCATTCGGGCAAAGACGAGATCATCATGCATGACCAAGGATTAATTAAGGATAGTTCTTACGCTAATATTGTATTCAATGACGGCATCAATTGGGTTACTCCAGAAGCGCCCTTATTGGAAGGGACACAAAGAGCAAAATTGATTCAAGATGGAATTATTAAGACCGGTTGCATTCATATTGAATCACTTCCTCAGTTTCAATCATTTAAATTGATCAATGCAATGCTGGATTGGGAAAATGCAATCAACTATCCTATATCATTGATTTTATAAGTCCACTTACAATTCATTCAGGTTCCCTTTTGCCCAATTCAATGCAATTAAGGTTTTAAAGAATTTAGATTTTAACTCATAGCTTTTAAGTAAGACCTCTATGTACTTTAGTTCTCTGCTATTCACTAAAAACAAGCTACTTTCCCCAATTTCAAAACGTTGAAATTCGGCGTCTAATAATTTTTTCGCATTTGCTACACTGTTATTGGTCAATAATTGTTGGTTTTTCAATGCAATCAATTCAGCGTAATATTTTTTGATTTTATTTTCAATTTCAAGTTTTACCTGCTTGGTCTCTTCTTCTTGCTGTGCAATTTTAATATTGGCTTGTTTTAAATCACCTCTTGCTTGACGAAGAAACAGGGGTAAACCAAATTGAACTCCAGCTTTATAATTATTGGTATACAAGGATTGGTTCATTGGATTTGAAAACTGGTATCCCTTATTTAGAAAATTATAATTTACTCTAAAAGTCGGGAGCAAATTTTGTGACTTGTATTGCCTTTCTACTTGTAACATGTCGGTTTTGAATTCAACTAGTTTTATTTTTGGATGCGTCAGGCTAGCTTCTTCAATTACTTGCAGTAAAGAAGGCACAGTTATTTTGTTTAAATCTATTGTTAACCAGTTACTATCTGGTATGATGCTTTCATTTAATTCGTAAGGTTGCTGCGTAGCGTCCCATAAAAAATTACTTAATTTACTTTGTTCTTCTATTTGTTCGGCCGATGCTTGGCTTTGCAGATTCATGATATTTTGCAACTGAAGTAGTCCTTCTACAGTATCTATTGCAGCTCTATCTCCCGACTGAAAAGATTTTTTAATGAATTCTAGTCTGCTCTTTGCATTGTTTACTATGTTCGAAAACAAAGCTTGCTTTTGAAACGCATAGGTCCATTGCCAATAGGAACTTGCCCCATCTAAATAAAGATCATTGAGCATCAATTGTTTTTCCTCCTTGCTGAGCTGAACTAAAATTCTACTTTGAGCTAAATCAGAACGTCTTTTGTCAATAAGTAGGTCCTTAAGCAATGGCACAGATACGCCTAGGTAACTACTTTTGCCCAAGGTAGTTTCTGCACTCAATTTTTCTCCGTAGTTATTTTCATAACCTGCTTTTACCTCAATTCCATACCATGTAGGAATCTTTAATTCAGGATTACTATAATAGAAGTAGTTTTTTCCATCAAAGGTTTTCTGTTCGTTGTTCAAATAAAACGCCGGATCAAATGCCCCTCTTGAACTCAATAATGAAGCCTTGGCCATGTCCACTTTTAAGGTTGCTTGTTTGGCAATTGGGTGGAACTGTTTGATTAGATCAAATGTATTGCTGATGCTGAGCGTATTTTGAGCAAATACCGATAAGGGCAAAAATAAAAGCAATAAGCTTTGACGAATTATTTTATTTCTCATAAGTCTTATTGTCTTTTTCTTTGATTTCGATCGAATAAAAATCTGGCGGGAATCCATTCAGTTGACGCCAGAATTCATACCAAATAGGTACATTGTTTAATAGCGCAAATCCTTGCACACCTGTCCCGATTTTTAGATTTGTAGGCCATTTCTTTACAGCACTGTCTGGCACAATCAATACTCTAAATTTGCCATTTTCATTCCGATTGGATTCTATTGCACTAATTTTTCCAGAAAATGTGCCATAGCTAGAATTCGGCCATCCAGAAAATACAAT
>JAGOAO010000018.1:30330-39026 GCA_017983845.1 Sediminibacterium sp. | reverse complement strand
ACAATCTTTTGAAAGACCGCATCTTTGTGGCACATAACGTAAGTTTTGACTATTCCTTTGTGCATTACCTTTTGGGCAAGTCTGGCTTTCAATGGTCGGCACCTAAACTATGTACCATTAAATTAAGTAAGAAAGTTTTCCCTGGTTTGGTGAAATATGGACTAGGCTCACTCACAAAAGATCTAGGTATCCGTATCGAAGGACGTCATAGGGCATGGGGAGATGCGCAAGCTACTGCAGAGGTTTTGACGATGGCGATAGAGAAAGAGGGGATGGATCCGATTCATTTACTCTTAGCTAAAAAAGAGCCGCGTAAAAAAATAGCGCCACCTAGAGCAGACTCCAGTGACGCTATATAAATAGGTATAATTTTAAGATACAATCTTTACTTAGATTGCTACTCTACTAAGCAATTAATATTCCGCAGTTACCCCAGTATAATTTTGTGGCGTGATCTTCTTCAATTCCTTTTTCAAAGTAGCAGTGACTTTTAAGCCATCAATGAATTTGTGCATAGATTTTTTATCAATCTTACTATTGCCTCTGGTTAAGTCTTTTAATGCTTCGTAAGGATTAGGATAATTTTCACGACGTAAAATGGTCTGAATGGCTTCTGCAACAACAGCCCAATTATTTTCCAAGTCTTCATTGATCTTCACTTCGTTCAAGATCAATTTACCCAAACCTTTTTCGATAGAGTTGATGGCAATGGTGATATGTCCCACAGGAACACCAATATTTCTTAGTACTGTAGAGTCGGTTAAGTCTCTTTGCAGTCTACTAATAGGAAGTTTTGCTGATAAATGCTCTAGTAAAGCATTTGCGATACCTAAGTTGCCTTCTGCATTTTCAAAATCAATTGGGTTTACTTTATGCGGCATCGCACTAGATCCTACTTCGCCTTTTTTTGTTTGTTGCTTAAAGTAATCCATCGAAATATAGGTCCAGATATCTCTAGCTAAGTCGATCAAGATGGTGTTTAATCTTTTTAGGTTATCACAATGCGCAGCAAAATGGTCATAGTGTTCAATCTGTGTGGTGAACTGCATACGCTCCAAGCCCAACACATCGTCTACAAATTCATTGCCTAAAGCCACCCAATTCTTTTTAGGGAATGCAATATGGTGTGCGTTAAAATTACCTGTTGCACCTCCAAATTTAGCTGCATAAGGAATACTGCTAAACAATTCAATCTGATGGTTGATTCTTTCTACAAAAACCATCAATTCTTTTCCTAAGGTAGTTGGAGAAGCGGATTGTCCATGTGTTCTAGCCAACAATGGAACTTTCTTCCATTGCTTTGCAAATTGGTACAATCTATTTTGTAGATTGATATAAGCTGGTAAAATTTCAGACTCCATGGCATTTTTCCAACTCAATGGAATAGCCGTATTGTTAATGTCTTGAGAAGTCAATCCAAAGTGGATCCATTCTTTTAAAGCAGTTGCTTTATGTTGGTCTAGTATTTCCTTTAAAAAGTATTCAACGGCTTTTACGTCATGGTTGGTAGTGGCTTCAATTGTTTTAATTTTTGCAGCATCTTCTTCAGAGAAGTTGTCCACGACTTCTAACAATGCTTTTCTTAAACCTACTGGAAGCTTAAAGAACTTTTTATCTGCCAAAAACAAAAAATAATGTACTTCTACCAACACGCGATATTTTATCAATGCATATTCAGAGAAATAGGCACCCAGTGCTGCAGTTTGTTTATGGTAACGACCATCGATAGGTGAAATAGCGCTTAATTGAGACATATAGTTTGCTTTAAAACAATTTGTATTTAATATCTTTGCACAAAGTTAATTCAATTGGACAAGAGATGGCGCATTGGGGTGGTAAGTTATTTCAACACCCAGCCCTTATTATTGGGGATAGAAAAAGCTGATTTTATATCAAAAATAGAATTGGTAAAAGACTATCCAGCAAACATTGCGCAATCCTTGATTGACGGGAAGATTGATATTGGCCTTGTTCCTGTAGCTATTACGCCATTATTGTCCAGTCCTCATATTGTTTCTGAATACGGTATCGGCACCAGAGGCAAAGTCGCTTCTGTGGCTATTTTTAGCCATGTCCCAATGGAACAAATCGAGTCTATTTATTTAGATTATCAAAGCCGAACCTCGGTTCAATTGGCACGCATCTTATTACAAGAATTTTGGAAAAAGGACATTCAATGTATTAAGGCA
Organism: Sediminibacterium sp.; assembly: GCA_017983845.1. GTDB lineage: Bacteria > Bacteroidota > Bacteroidia > Chitinophagales > Chitinophagaceae > Sediminibacterium. The sequence continues at coordinate 36,837 of JAGOAO010000018.1, read as the reverse complement.
GAAGAGGGGTATATCCAATCTATACAGGGAACGACAGCTGGTGTGATTATTGGAGACAGGGCTTTGGCTAATTTGACGGAATTTGAATATATCTATGATTTAGGAGAAGCATGGGTGGCGCATACTGGCTTACCTTTTGTGTTTGCAGCATGGATGTCCAATCAGCCTATACCTGAATCCTTTCAAGTACTATTTAACCAAGCCAATGCTTATGGAGTGGAACATATCCAAGACGTATTAGCGCAACTTCCAGCTAGAACACATGGTTATGATATGGAGCAGTATTATACACAGAATATTGAGTACATCTTATCAGATGAAATGCAACAGGGGATGAACTTGTTTTTAGAGAAGGTAAAGCAATTAGCGTCTTAGCAATCCGAATAGTTTATTTTTCAAAAAATCTTGAGCCAATACTTTGAGTTCAGGCGCAGGGTTGATCCATACTAAAAGACCATAGAAACCCAATCCATAGATGCTTGATTTGATGGCAATATTTAACACAAAATTTGAGGTAGAAGGAATGAGGTACACTAAGCACATGAATCCAATACTCAGTATTAAAAATAAGCCGTGTTGTAATGTATAGGGTTGAAGTTTAAATTTCTTATACAAGAATAAAAAGCGCACACTATTGTATAAAATCAAAGCGGCTAAATTAGAATAAGCCAATCCTATTAATTGGTAATGACTAATCAAGTAATAGTTCAATGGTATGGATAAAACGATGTAGAATAGGTTGGTGAAGAAGTCGAATCTCCAGTAATTAGATGTGCCAATAATTTGGCCGTTTACGCCTGTAGCTAAGTCAATTAATTTAGCCAGCCCCATAATAAAAATAAGTGGCACCAATGCGTCATAACCACCACTTTCTTTATGGCTTATCCAGTTTAAAAAGGAAACTAGGTTTTCTATATTCAACCAAATGAGTCCAAATAACAATAAGCCAATGGCTAAAAGATTGGATACGCTTTTATGATAAATATGCTTGATATTATCAAAATCCTTGTCTTTCCATGATTTCGCCAATACAGGTATACTGATAGATGTTAAGCTTCTTTGCGGTATCTCCATGATCGCTGCAACATAGGTTGCAATGGCAAAAATACCAGCGTCACTTAAGCCCCTCAAACCCACAATCATAAAAGTATCATTGGTTCTTGCAAGTAAATTAAAAAACTGTCCTGCGAAAACGAATAAAGCAAAATTGAGCATCTTACCCTTCAGTCTTTTAGTCACAGTGCTGATACGGAAACTTCTAAATGACCACTCATGCGATTGAGATAAATTGTAAATCAGCAATAAGGTTGGGATAATATATATGCCGCTGAATAACAGAATAAACTGATCTAGATTCAGCCACTTTAAGCCAAAAGCTAGAATTAATAAAGTGGTTAAAATTCTGATGGCAGTTTCTCTTAAAAAATTGGTAAACACCCCTTTTTGTAATCCCCATGCAAAAGCTTCTAACCAATAAAATATGAGTAAGAAAAAGGTATAAGGGTATACATAATTAAAGTAAGTAGCAAGGCTTGGGGACTTTCCTAATTTTCGGATGATGAAATCCTTGTTCTCCCATCCAATCCACATCAATAATCCAAAACCAATGAGGTTGATGATTAAAGTTAAAAAAGGCAATTCGTTTTTCTTTGGCCCCAGGTAATGATTGTAAAAAGGGAAAAATTTATAGACCACTGGCAAAGTACCCAATGTGCAAAAGACCGAAAGGGTAGCACCAATATCAATCATGGCTCGAATCAAACCTTGATCATTTTTAGAAAAAAACAAGGGGAACAATACAAGTAAGTTCACTGCACCTATCACGAAACCAATCATGATAAATATAGAAGACTTAATACCTTGTTTTTGGATGATACCCATGTTACAAATATATTGTAAATAAGCCTAAGCAAGCCTTTTCGATTGGCTGAAATCTTGTAATCGGTTAGTCGATTTACTTATATTTATTAGTCAGTCTATTTTTAAGCATTTTCCAGATCATTTGAAAGGAAATTCGAGACTCCGTATAAAGCACTTCTTTCTGATCAATCAATGTGCTAAGGCATTCCGCATACCAATCCTTGTGCTTTTCGATCATGTATTCAATGATCTGCTTTCTGTTGGGATGGGTATCATTGGCCAATGTAGACTTGTTGGTTTGTCTATAATGTAATAGGAATTCAGGGATTAAGTGCACATTCCATTTGGCTTTAGTCATGCGGATATAAAATTCCCAATCCTCATAACCTAACTTCATGCTCTCATCATAACCACCAATTTGGTCCCATGCCGAACGGCGCACCATAGCACATGCTGGACATTGGTTGGAAAATAAGAAATTAAATGCATTGCCTCCTCTAGGTTTGGCCTTGCCAGTTTTATTTCCAAAATATTGAATATAGCTTGTAACGACTCCTGTTGCTGGTTCATTTTCAAGGACCTTGATTCCTTTTTCAAAAAATCTAGGATCAAAAAAATCATCTGCATCTAAAGCCACTATAATATCTCCTTTGGCATGCGCTACTCCATAATTTCTTGCCGCAGACATTCTTCCATTTTCCTTATGCAACACTTTTATCAAGGGATCTTGCTCTATTTGAGCTAAAATTTCAATGGTTCCTGCATCTGTTGAGCCATCATTTACAATAATGATCTCGTCCGCAGGGGTAGACTGCATTTTGAGTTTACTTATGGTCTCTGGCAAATACTTGCCGTCATTAAAACAGGGTATGATAACACTAATCATATTGCAATCTAATGGATTTGTTTATAACAGAAGATGTTTAATTGCACATCATAGGGTGTGCCTGTTTGTTTTTGGTAAAATGGACTTGTCAATTGATCTGCTGCCATTTTAATATAGACATTGAATCCAATGGATTCCACTTGTTGTAATAAACTATGTAATTGTTTGGTTTGATCCACTTTTCCGTGGTATTCCAAAAAGAAATGGTCTACTTTTTTGAGTCCTTCTAAACAGTCCGCGACCACTTGAAATTCTGCCCCTTCAATGTCCATTTTCAAAAAATCCACCTGTTCAAATTGTTCCAAAAAGCTTGCTAATCGGATGGCTTTGACTTTGTGTTCACTATGGTTGGTTAAATCAATATGGCTGGCTTCCGATCCCTTATTCGTAAAAGAGAGGCTCTTGTCTTCGATCCAAACAGCTTCCTGATGCAAATGCGTATCCTTAAAACCATTGACTGCTATATTCTGATTCAATAAGCTGAATAAAGACTCGTCGGGCTCAAATGCATGAAGGGTTGCATTGGGATAAATTGTTTTAAAATAAATGCTACTTAATCCAATATTGGCGCCACAATCAATAATGATTGGTTTAGGATTATTTGTCTCAAAACGATATATCTCGCTTAAAAAAAGTTCCTCATAAGTCTTAATCAATTCGTAAGGTCGCTTGTAAAACACTTTGAATTGGCCGAAATCAAATGATTTAACCTGCTGGTCCTCCTGATGTTTAATGATGCGTTTTTGAATCCATGAAAATTGCTTAAATCTAGGCTTTGGCTTTGTTTGGGTTAGTTTTTTTTGGATCCCCTTTAGTATATTTGTAATGAACATAAATGATTGTTTGATGTCTGATTGCCTTATCTCTATTTGTATACCTGCTTATAAAAAGCCCGAATATGTAGTGCGCGCTATTCAGTCTGTCCTAAAACAATCGTATAAAAAAGTAGAAATTGTCATTTCGGACGATTCTCCTAACGAGGATATAAAAATAGCGATTCAGCCTTATATTTCTGATCTAGATATTAAATATTATCACAATCAACCCGCTTTAAAAAGTCCAATGAATTGGAACAATGCCCTGGATAAAGCGACAGGTGATTATGTGATGTTGTTGCATCAAGACGATTGGTTGCATCATCCCAATGCTTTAGAGATTTATGTGGCAAGTTTTAAGAGTCATCCAGAAGCAGGATTTGTATTTTGTAAAAACACTGCGATTCAACCTGACGGAGTGCATTTGAACTTGCAAGCGATTAAGAGTCTGCTGGGCAATATGGTTCAAAAGCCGCATCATATCCTTAGAGCCAATGTAATTGGTCCGCCAAGTAATGTGATGTTAAAACGGTCTATTCCGATTCGTTACGACGAAAACTATATCTGGCTGGTGGATGTAGATTATTATGTACAATTGTTAGAAGCTGGGAATCAATATGTTTATCTAGACCAACATTTGGTGAGTATTGGTTTGCACGAAGACCAAACCACAGTGTTCTGCAGAAACAATGAAGACGTGATTGTAAAAGAAAATATCCACTTTGCTTATAAGCTAGGCAACAAAGCATTTTCTGATATTTTGATCTATGATTATTATTGGAGATTACTTCGCAATTATCATATTCGAAGCGAGGAAGACTTATTCAAAATGGGGGTGCAGCAAAATCAATTACTACCAGTAATTACACATCAGCTGAATTGGGAAAAAAGATGTCCAATTGGGTTATTAAAATTTGGGCCTTTCTCTAAAATCCTAATGACTTTAAATTATCTTTTTAAGCCTGTTTCTTGATGCTTATTTTATAAAACGTTTTAAGGTCAAGGCTTTCTTTTCTATAAATTTCCAAGACAATATCCCAAATGCAAAAGCGCCGATGCTTGCGTATAAGAATAGCTCGAATGTGCTAGGCTTACAATAATACACAATCAATTGTTGTATTGGAAATGCATATAGGTAGATGCCATAGGAAGGGTCGCCTAATTTCTGATGCACCCAATTCGCCGCTTTGGACTTCATTTGTCCAATATAAAGGATCACAAAAGGCAGGCAAGTAAAAAGCCAAGCACGATCAATTTTAAAAATGATCATGGCAATAAATAATAGAACAGCAGCGATAAAGAGGTATTTACTTGAATCCCATTTTTCCCAATTAATACATGCAAAAAAAGAGCCTGTGATAAAGTAAATGCCTAAGTCAAAAACTAAATCTAAGGGGATCGGTTTTTTGATACTCAATAATTCACTTGGATAGAATAGGTTGCCGACTGTAAACAAAGCCATCATGCCTAACAAGGTCCATCTTAGGGCTTTTATATTTTTCTTGATAGGGAATAGCAGTAATAAAACAATATAAAACAAGAATTCAAATTCTATCGTCCATAAGGAGCCATTGATTGCCCTTGATGGTAAATGATCAAATACGCCATGTATAAAAAAAGGAGGTGAAAACAATAAAAGATTGCCCCAAAAATAATGGTAGATGGCAGGATTTAAAAGGTAAGGGACTTGAGTGGTTGGATAAATAAAATACACTGCAACCAAAGTCAAAATCAATACTACTATTAATCCGGGAAATATGCGTAAAATTCTTTTAACAAGATAATCTATCACGCTTTTACTTCGGGTAAGACTTTGTAAAATTAAATAACCACTAATAACAAAGAAGCCCTTTACCCCAATAAAAGACAAGATGAGGTAGTTAGAAGTCAATTGGCCTAAAGGGTCCGATTCGCCTACGCCATTTAACACATAAGAATGTGACACGATCACAAACCATGCAAAAATGATCCTGATTAGATCGAAGTTATTGGCTTCCCTTTCTATTTTGATAGGCGCTTCAGGCATGATTGTGTAGATGAGGTTGCAAATATATCTTATCTTTAATTTGATTTCAAAGCTATTTTATGTTGCTATCCATTATCATCGTTAACTACAATTCAGGTGCACTCTTGTTAGATTGTTTACAATCTGCAGAATTGGACTTATTTGACTTGGATAAAGTGGAGTGGATTATTGTAGACAATAGCAACAATACAGGAGACAAAAATTTAATCACCACTGCATTTCCGATGGTGCAATGGGTGGATATGGGGTACAATGCAGGATTTGCGAGGGCCAATAATCAAGGGATTGAATTGTCTAAAGGTCAATTGGTCTTGTTGTTAAATCCAGATACTTTATTGAAGCCTGGAGTTCTTTTAGCCACTGCGCATGAATTGATTCAATCTAATTTAATAGCAGCAGGAGTTCAATTGGTGCACTTAGATGGACAACCACAATTTTCTGCAAGTAATTTTATGATGGGTGGATTGAATCATTTATTGCCATTGCCTTATTGGGGTGCTTTCATTAAAAGTGCCGCATCTTTATTTATAAAAGAAAAGCCTGCTTTGATTCAAGCAGCAAATTATACAGAAGTAGATTGGATTAGTGGGGCATTTTTAATGGTAAAAAAAGAAGCCATTCAAAAAGCAGGTATGCTTGATCCTGAATTCTTTTTGTATGCAGAAGAAGTAGAATGGTGCGCAAGACTTGGCAAATTTGGGAAGATGGCAGTTTTTGGCAATTATTCAATTGTGCATTTGATTGGACAATCCATTCAAGAAGCATCCAATGCAGAAGACAATAGCTATACAAACTTGACGGATAAGAAAGGATTACAATTGATGGTATCCAATCATTTGAGAATTAGGAAACAGTATGGGGTGCTTTGGTTTCTATTTCAATTGCTTAATTATACCTGGACAGTTCCAGTCTATTTAATT
>JAGOAO010000018.1:0-30230 GCA_017983845.1 Sediminibacterium sp. | reverse complement strand
CTTGACGGATAAGAAAGGATTACAATTGATGGTATCCAATCATTTGAGAATTAGGAAACAGTATGGGGTGCTTTGGTTTCTATTTCAATTGCTTAATTATACCTGGACAGTTCCAGTCTATTTAATTCTAGGTATAGTAGATACTATTTGGAAAAGAAAATCGCTTGTTCAAATGATTCAATCTTGGGGGGGCTTTACTAAAAACATCGTTGAGTTGTGGCTGGTTACTCCAATCATCATTGCGAGAAAACCACACTTTTACAAATACCTATAAAGCAGGGGATATCCATGAGTAAGGATTGATCAAACTTAAGTACTACTTATCTGTTCAGTAGTCCTTTGAGGGCATCAATTCTGAATTGAATGATGGGCCAAAATTTGGCAGGATGCAGTTGTAATGCATATTTGACTCCAAGAACAATTGATGCACCTAATTTGAATAGGTATTCAACGATTTTTAAAAGATACGCTTTTTGAGAAATGGCTTTTGTTCTTGCTCTTTCACCTCGGCCAATGCCACTTGCTACACGGTACATATAAGTAGGGGTTAATTTCTCTACCTCTACTACATGGTATACCAATAAGCTTGGGTCGTAATAAATTTTTTCACCAAGCGCAATGATTTTATAAAATAATTCCTTTCCTTCTCCGCCAATTCTTAAAGTGCCCACCACGCCAGGAATTGCTACATTGAATCCGCCCACTAAATCAAAGGCCGACTTCTTCATAATCATATTGGATTCCAATGGATACTTGCCATTTTCAAAAGCGCAAGCAACTGGTGAATAATCAAAATTGCCTACCAAAGAGGATACATAATAGCTCATCCATTTTGGTTCTGCTGGGATGTATTTAGGGATAATCTTGCCACCAAATCCCAAAACGTTTGGATGCGTATTGGTGTGTCGAATGATATGGTGGATATAATCTGGGGTAGCAACTGCGTCATCATCCATAAAACACAACCAATCTGCCTTCGCTAATTGAGCGCCTTTATTTCTTGCAAAAGAAGCACCTTGATTGATCTCTGTAGTATAATAAAAATGTCCCTCAGGGTTGGCTGCACGCCATTGAACAAAAACCTGCTCTGTGCCATCTGTTGAATTATTGTCCACCACAATCACTTCAAAATTCTCCTTAGATGCAGATTGGTGGTACAAGCTATCTAAAGCAGCTCCAATATAGGCTGCTCGATTATAACTACAAATAACAACAGATACAATCATTATAAAGCCGCTTTTTGCTTGTCCATAAATTGTTTAATCGCGACTACAATAAAAGCAATCAATGCTAGCCAAACTAGGATAGAAGCAATGCCTGCAATTTGTTTCGCCCTAGTTACTGAAGCCGGCTTGAATTCGAATCTAATTTTATGATCACCTGCAGGAACAACCAATCCTCTTAAAACATAGTTCACTTTAACAATCGGAGTTTCTTGCTCATCGATATAGGCTTTCCATCCATCACGATAATAGATTTCACTAAATACAGCCAATTGTTTTGCATTGGTTGTAGCGGTATAGTGAATCACATCGTTTTGATTGTCCACTAACTGAATGCGCGCTGTAGTATCTACTTGTAAACCAGACAATGCATCGATCTTATCTTGCTCATCCATCACTGCTGAATCTCTTGGATTAAAGAAGCTAAGGTGATCCATCACAGCCCTTGGTCCTTTTTTATAGTCAATCCCTTTTACAAACCATGCATTGCCTAATGCGTCTGGATTAGGGATCGTATCCGATGCCATATTGCCGGTGATGATGTACTTGGTGTTCATCATGTTCAATGTCGGCAAACAGTTAGGGAATTGATACCATTGGTTCTCTATTAAGTCTTGATATATGCTCAATTTGGCAGGATTGTATCCGCCCACTAATTTATGGTGGTAAGCCATGATGGCACCTTCATTAAATGCATTTTGTACGCCACGTCTTAAATCAATGATACGGTAATTGCTAGTGTCTTTCAACAAAGCCTTGTCTAAGTCGGTCAATGCAAACACATTCTCGTTTTCTGTTGCTTCTACATACTGACTTGGCTTAAGGTATTGAACATTGATTTGGAATAAGTCCACCAATGTAAGGAGACCAATACCAGCAATGAAGATGGTTTGTTGGATGGATTGCTTGATGTATAAGTAGATCAATAAGAAAGCGATGCCAATAAAGATCAACGCTCTGATTAAATCTGATTCAATAAATCCCTTACGGTCCTCTGCAATCGCATTGACCATATCTCTTGCAGGCGTCTCAAATGCTGCTTTTTGATTTGGATCTTGTATTTGCATGATCTGACTCATCAATTGCTTTTCACTTTCCGATTTAAAATCAGATGTGAAATAAAGGGCAAGTACAGCAAAGAAGACAAGGCCTAGCGTGATCCATCCAGTTTTGTGTTCTTGAATAAACTGTTTAAAATTGGTTGCTTTTACAATTGCATGAATCCCATACATTGCAAGTACACCAATTAATAAAGTAGGTACTACAATGATCATGCTTGGTGCACGGAATTTATTATACAAAGGCAAATGCTCTAATATAAATAAGTTAAAAGTTTCAAAGTAAGATCCAGCAGCAAGTAGTATGGACAAGACGATCACCGACCCGATCCACCAACGATTTGGATTCTGATTGCTTCCGAATCCAATACATGCTAGGAAACAAATGATAATGCCAACGTAGGGAGGTCCTGCTGTGAAACCAATCCCGCCCCAATAAAATTGTAAGAAAGATTGTAGTTGCTGACCCACTTCTGGCTGCATTTGTTGCAACACTTCAATCGCTTTAGATTTTGCAGGGTCTACTAAATTTGGATCACTTGATGCGCCGTAAATATGCGGGAACATCATCACCAAGGGTTCCGATAAAAACATACTATAACTTAATGCATAGTCTTTATTTAATCCGGTATTGGTGATCTTGCTATCTTTTGTTGCAAGTGCACTGCCGCCTCTGATAGATGCTTTGCCATATTCAGCAGTACTCATGAGCATAATGGCATTCACGGCTAAGCCCATGATGCCGGCAACTAAACTAAATCCAATTGTTTTAAGGATATGGGTGTACTCTTTTGCTTTGATCCATTGGATTAAGTAAAAGAGGGACATCGCAAGAACAATGATCAAGCCATAATAATTGATTTGAAGATGGTTCGCTTGAACAAATAAAGCCGTCGCGATTGCAGTGCAAATAGCACCCAAGTAATATTTCTTTTGAAAGATCAATAAGATAGCGCCAATAAAGAATGGCAGATAAGCAATGGCATGCATTTTAGTCATATGGCCTACCACCACAATGATTGGATTGTAAGTGGCATAACTATAAGCCAACCCTCCAATAATACCAATGAGGGTAGAGAAGCCCAAAACCTGTGCTAAAAAATAAAAACAAATACTTGCCAAAAAGAATAAGCCAACTGGCTCGGCTAAGTACAATGAGAAAATGCCATCTAATGCACCAATGGAATAAGGGCTAACTGGGATACCCGTAATTTGAAAAGTGGGCATACCACCAAACATACTATTGGTCCATAATGGTGTAATGCCATATTGTGCTTTATAATTCAAGGCGTCCTGAGCCATACCTTTCCATTGTGTCACATCCGATTGTTGCAATACTTTGCCTTCTAAAGCAGGCTTGCAGTATACAATGGCTACGATTGCAAAAATGAATATGGCTAAAAGATGGGGTAGTAAGGACTTAAAGATGTTTTTCGACATAGGTTTTTATTGTAAAACAAACCTACAACTAAAAAGGCTTTTTTTGTACTTTTAATGACTTGTAAATATCAACATCTATGTACAAACGATTCCCATTGTCCTTTTTTTCCAAACTAGCGGTCATTGCCAATTTGGTCTATATTTTATCTACGATATTTCTGTTTGTTACTTGGCTCAAAATACCAAGGGATATTGCTCAGTTTATAGCGGTGATGGGTTTGGAATTAGCCCCTTTGACGAACCTGCTCTTTGTATTGGTATTAGCGGTATACCTATTTCAAAAAAAACAGACTAATTTACCCCAGTGGCAAACAATCTTTAACCTGAGTATGTTATTGTTACAGATTGCCCTCTTATTTATATAAATCACATCATGATCCATCAAATATTAAAAGACAAACCCACTAAATTATTCTTAGGCATCACTGCATTTTTTGTGGCCAATGCCCTAATTGCAGAATGTATTGGGGGCAAGATATTTTCATTAGAGTCTGTATTTGGTTTTGCACCAATGAACCTCACTTTATTTGGAGAATCTGGACTGGCTTTTAATTTAACCTGCGGGGTGTTATTATGGCCCTTGGAATTTGTGATTACAGATATTGTGAATGAATATTATGGTCCTAAAGCCGTAAGAAGGATAAGTTTGATTGCGGTGGCTTTGATTAGTTATGCATTCATTATGTTTTATCTAGCCATGTCTGCAGCGCCAGCTAGTTTCTGGGTGGAGTCAAAAATGCAAAATGGCGTACCTAGTATGCAATTGGCTTTCGAAGCTATTTTTGGACAAGGCATGTGGATTATCATTGGAAGTATTATCGCATTCATGGTGAGTCAATTGATTGACGTAACCATCTTCCATCAAATTAAAAAAAGAACAGGAGATAAAATGATCTGGTTAAGGTCTACTGGCTCAACAGTGGTGTCTCAGTTGGTGGATAGTTTTGTGGTATTGATTATTGCCTTTAAAATTGGCAATGGTTGGTCTTGGTCAACTGTATTAGCGGTGGGTGTAGTGAATTATATGTACAAGTTTACGATGGCCATTGTATTGACGCCATTAATTCACTTAATCAGAAACCGTATCGAAAGCTATGTGGGTGCAGCAACTGCTCAAAAAATGAAATTAGAGGCAATGGGAGAGGAAGCAGGAATTTAACCCTAACTATAAATTGACTTTATTCCGCGAACAATTCAATAAGCATTTTAATCGCCACTTTGTCTATTGGCAATGTCATCGCATCTTCATGAAGTTCATCGAATGCAATCCATCTTAAATGTTCTGCTGTGCCATTACTATCCTCCACTTCTTCTGGTAAAAAATCAAAAGCCTTTTCTTTGGCCTTGATCTTGCCAGTATCTGCAGTGTGCACTAAGTAGTAGATTGAAATAATTTGATCCGTATTGTTGAATGCAGATATTTGAAAAAAATCGGTGGTGTAAAAATGATCTCCAACATTGACTACGATATTGGCTTCTTCCATAAATTCTCTAGCCAATCCATCTCTAGTACCTTCTCCAATTTCCAATCCACCTCCTGGTAGTTTGGTGATATAGTGCCCTCTTATAAATTCATCACTTACAAGTAATCTTTGTGCTTCATCTAATAAAATGCCGTATACTCTTACATTGAATAATGCCATGGGGTATTTATTTTAAATGGATGCTGCTTTTGAATACAAATGTGCCAGGTCCTTGTAACCAAATATGATTAAAGTGACTTCCGCCTTGGTTGTTAAAACTTACAGCCAATTCACCGCCCAAAGTTTTTATAGCCACATGGTGCTCGCCATTTTTATGTAGATGGGTTGCAATGGCAGCAGCTGTTACGCCAGTGCCACAACTATAGGTTTCATTTTCTACACCTCGTTCAAAAGTGCGCACAAATAAATGTTCTTTTTGAAATTCAACGAAATTAACATTGATGCCTTCTGCTTTGAATCGATCATTGTAACGAATGGCTTTGCCTTCCGTAAATACGTCTAGGGTTTCAACCCCTTCCACTACTTTAATATAATGAGGAGAGCCGGTATTGGTTACAAAAAAATCATTCCCTTTCTCTACTGCACTTACATCCGTCATTTTTAAATGCACCCATCCATTGTTATTAATTGTTGCTTCGTGAGGGCCATCTACTGCAATAAAAAGATACTTTTCTTTCACAATACCATTGTCATGTGCAAATTGCACTAAGCATCTACCGCCATTGCCGCACATAGTGCCTTCGGTACCATCTGCGTTATAGTAAGTCATTGAAAAATCATATCCAGTAGCAGTGCCCAATAACATCAATCCATCTCCACCAACGCCAAATCTACGGTCACACAAAAAAGCGATTTGCTGATTGGACAAAGAGATGCTTCCATCTCTATTATCAATGATTACAAAATCATTGCCTGTGCCTTGGTATTTTGAAAACTGGATATCCATGTTTTGATGGTTTCTTGGTTAAATGCCTGCAATAATGCCCAAACTTTTTTGAATCATATGGTCTACCGCTTTTGCACCATCTTTGCTAAATTCTTTCTTCACTCTGTTCGCCACAATGACGTTAATGCTTAAGCAATGGTGTCCTAATAAATTACACAAACCATAAATAGCGCTTGTTTCCATTTCGAAATTCGCAATATGATGATTGCCAAAACGGAAACTCGTCATTTGATCTACTAGGTTAGGCATCTTTAGAGGGAGTCTCAATATTCTACCTTGTGGGCCATAGAATCCCGGACAAGTTACGGTAATGCCGTGGCTATATCCATCTGTAAAATGTTTTAACAAACCCGCACTTGCACTAGAAATATAAGGCTTGATATGATGCGATTGAATATTGGTATGCTGCTCAAATGCTGCTAAAATTGCCAACTCTTCATCGTTATTATTCGGCTGATAAAAGTGTAATAAATTATCTACCCCCAAACCATGCGTGCCTGCTACTAGCTGATCAACGCCCACTTCACCTTGTAAAGACCCACAAGTACCTAAACGAATCACTGAAACCGATTTTTTAGTCTCTTTAATACATCTAGTCTCAAAATCAATATTCACCAAAGCATCAACTTCATTCAAGGCAATATCGATATTGTCTGGTCCAATCCCCGTACTCATCACCGAAATACGCTTTTGGCCAATATACCCAGTATGGGTAATAAATTCTCTATGGGCAGATTGGTGCTCAATGCGGTCAAAGTACTTGCTCACATGGGCAACACGTTCAGGATCACCTACCGTTATGACTGTATCTGCAATCTCCTCGGGACGAAGGTCTAAATGGTACACCGCCCCTCTAGGGTTAATAATTAATTCTGAAGCGCCAATAGGCTGTTGCATAGGGATGTTTTAGGCTACAAATGTCGTTTAATTCGAATTAGTGGTAAAATTCTTTTATAATTAACTTCTTTGCGTTATTTTCGCGTCCCGATAAAGGGTCCTGTGGCCGAGTGGCTAGGCAGAGCTCTGCAAAAGCTTCTACAGCGGTTCGAATCCGCTCGGGACCTCGATACAAAGCCTCTCACGAAAGTGAGGGGTTTTGTCGTTTAAGGATGCGTTACAAGCGTACCACGAAGTGGATGGGGTATGTGGAGGATTTGTTTGATGCTTGCTTCAAAACAAAGACGACACTTAGCCCAATATGAGCGAAGCGAATACGCTGTTATAAACAGACGAAAATGACAAAACTACCGAATGCGAAGCATTTGGTATGAAGGCTTTGGGTTTACTGAGATAGCCGAAGCGGAAAAACGACGAATGAAATGAGGAGGTCATCCGAGACGAGAGCGGAAGGCAATGCGGTGCATTGACTATCCGAACTTGGCTTTTTAGTGCAACTTTTTATTTTTTCAACTCGTGTATATATACATAAAATAAAAAAGATAATTCAGCAAAAACGAGCAATGCATATAATGAAAAGTAGATGATTGTGAACTTCTTTTTATTTTTTACAAATAGGAAAATTATAAAAAAAGGAATTGCAAGAATGATGTATCTGTATAGGGTTAGCATGCTTTATATTTTAATTATATGATTTGTTCTAGTTTTGTTCTGGCTTAATATTAACTTTTCCGTCTGGTCCAAATTCAGACCCCATATTTATTGTTATGATAAATTTACTAGATGTTGTCCATCCTATGTTTTGACCGAGTAAATTAATTCCGTAAAGATTTGTACCGCCAATTGAAAATGTTGAAGTTGATTTATTTTTGTCAAATGTTATACTTGTCGATGTTAGTTGAGTCCAAACTTGTAAAAATGTTATTCCAGTATAGAATAATTGAGGATTGCCAATTACTTGACCATGTATATCAGTTTCATACCATAAATTTAATACACAAAATGAAAAAGGTGAATTATTAACTCCATATGTGCCATCAAAAATACTTTTTGGAAAGGCATAAAACTGCACTTTGTGTAAACCAGGTTTACCTGGATCATCATAGTCGTCGTCAGCATATTCTGTAAAAGATTTCTTTCTATTTAGATTTGAGTCTAATCCTATTTGAACATATTGAATTGTATTTAGCTCCTTATACAGCTGTCTAAATTCTTGAATGGATAAAAGTTTCAAATTTGAATCCCTTTGTGATGTTGCATTTTTATTATAGGAGTTCACTTGGGATTTATTTAATTGAATAATATTCCCATGATTTCCTACAATTTCACGAATTGAAGCAACTGGATTAGTTATAGCATTATTTTGGTCTGTTTTTAAACCTTCGGTTTCTTTTTTACAACTTGTTGTAATTGTAGATAGTGCTATAATCAAGTAGACCGCGTTTTTGAAAAAAATGTTGATTTGCATAATATTTAATTTGTTTTATTAAATCCAAACTAATCAATCCAAACAAACGAAATCAACGTATAAATACGCTTTTGTGATAATTTGAGTAATTTGCACCCATGAAACATTCCCAAACCATTGGTATCCTCCTCACATTATTGTTATTTTTCTGTACCACACAACCCTTTGTAATCATTGAAAGCAAAAACTGGGTAGTGACAGGTTGGGATGCAGGTGCGACTAATTTTGGTCAATCAGGTAAGTTTCTATTTTATGTCGGCATCCTTTCTATTGTATTTTTCGCAATCCCATCCATCAACGTAAAGCGATTCAATATGGCATGGGGGGCATTATTATTGGCATGGAGTATTCGTAATTATTTAGTATTATCCGCATGTGCAATGGGAGAGTGTCCGCAAAAACAATGGGCATTGTATGCGTGTATACTTTTAAGTACAGGTATATTAATTATGACATTCCTTCCTAAGCTAAAAACAAAATAACCCTCTTTTTAGGGAGGGCTATTTCTATAATCAATTTGAGTAGCTTATTTCGCTAATTGCTCAAGGCCTTTCCCAATTAATTGAACCGCTTCTTTAATCTGCGCTTCAGTAATGATTAATGGTGGTGCAAATCTAATTTTGTCGCCATGAGTTGGTTTTGCCAATATTCCTAATTCCTTAAGGTGTAAACATAAGTCCCAAGCAGCTTCAGGATTTTCGTGTTTAATGACAATTGCATTTAACAATCCACGTCCTCTAATGGAAGCCACAAAAGGAGAATTTAATTTCGCTAATTCTGCTCTTAACAATTCACCCATTGTATAAGCGTTCTCCACCATTTTTTCGGATTTAATCACTTCCAAAGCTTTCATTGCAACAGCACATGCAAGTGGATTGCCACCATAGGTAGAACCATGTTCACCCGGCTTAATTTGCAACATCACAATATCATCCGCCAAAACAGCAGCAACTGGAATCGTCCCGCCACTCAATGCCTTACCAAGTATTAAAATATCGGGACGCACATTTTCATGATCACAAGCCAATAGGGTACCTGTTCTTGCTAATCCAGTTTGAATTTCATCTGCAATAAATAACACATTGTATTTATCGCATAAGTCTCGCACACCTTTTAAATAACCATCTGTAGGAATCACAACACCTGCTTCGCCTTGGATAGGCTCCACCATAAACGCAGCGACAGTAGGATCTTTTAACACCGTCTCTAACGCAGCTAAGTCATTGTAAGGCACTAGTCCAAAACCAGGCATATAAGGGCCAAAACCCTTAAAGCTACTAGGGTCAGTAGAGGAGGAGATAGCAGCTAAAGTTCTGCCCCAGAAATTACCTTCCGCAAAAATGACTTTTGCTTGATTCTCTGGAATGCCTTTTACATTATAGCCCCATCTTCTTGCTAATTTAATCGCAGTCTCACCACCTTCCACACCTGTGTTCATTGGCAATACTTTATCGTAACCAAAGTATTCGGTGATGTATTTTTCATACACTCCTAATTGGTTATTGTAAAATGCCCTAGAGGTAAGGGTTAGTTTTTGAGCTTGATCTGTCAATGCTTTGATGATCTCTGGGTGGCAATGGCCTTGGTTTACAGCAGAATAGCCGCTTAAAAAATCGAAATACCTTTTACCATCTACATCATATAAAAATACGCCTTCGCCTTTTTCAAGAACGACAGGAACTGGATGATAATTATGGGCACCGAATTGGTCTTCAAGGGCAATATACTTCGCAGTATTTGCACTCGTATGGAGTGAATTGGACATGCAATAAAATTTTGAATGAATAGATAAAAACAGGAACAGGAAAATAGTGTGGGGATGAATCTACCCCAAGGGATGGTTCAGAAAATCTAAATTAGAAAATAAGAAATTTGCCTTTATCATGGCTCTAAGGTAGGGTTTTTACTCAATTTTCCCATAATTGGACTTACATTCGCGTAAATAAATTTGCTTTGAAACCGCTTGTATCAATTGTTATTTTAAATTATAATGGGGCGCACTATTTGAAGACATTTTTGCCTTCAGTTTTAGCTACGCAATACGAGCATAAGGAAATAGTGGTGGCAGATAATGGTTCGACAGATGATTCTTTAGCCATTTTAGCAAGTGATTTTCCTTCTGTGAAAGTGATTCAAAATTCAACCAATGAAGGTTTTGCAGGTGGATACAATTGGGCATTAAAACAAGTTCAAGCAGCTTATTATATTTTACTGAATTCAGATGTGCAAGTAGATCCTACTTGGGTGGATCCAATGGTTGAATTGATGGAGTCAAATCCTACAATTGGTGCATGTCAACCTAAATTATTAGCACAAAAAGAACCAAACTATTTTGAATATGCGGGTGCGAGTGGTGGTTGGATAGATGCCCTTGGCTATCCTTTTTCAAGAGGTAGGGTATTTGATGTGTGTGAGCAAGATAAAGGCCAGTATAATGACTCAGAACGCATTTTCTGGGCATCGGGTGCTGCGTTGATGATACGTGCAAAATTGTTTCATGATTTAGGTGGATTTGATGCTTCCTTTTTTGCGCATCAAGAGGAAATAGACCTTTGTTGGAGAATGCAATTAGCCGGGCATGAATTGTATGCTTGTCCTGATGCGGTTGTGTATCATGTGGGTGCTGGTACATTGCCTAGGGGAGGCCGTAAGGTTTTTTTGAACTTTAGGAATAACCTGATCATGTTAAGTAAGCACCTTCCTTTGCAAGAATTACTATGGAAATTGCCTTTTCGTTTTGTATTGGATGGGATTTCTGCATGGAAAGGTTTATTGAGTGGAGATGGGTACTTTTTTACTGCCATTGCGAAAGCACATTTTGCAGTAATTGGGTACTGGTTAACTGGTAAAGTCAATAGGAGCAAGCATTGTAAACCTTTGGCTTCACTCGGTGGTGTTTACAATGGTTCGGTGGTTTTCCAATACTTTATAAAAAAGAGGCAAGAATTTGATAAAATTGTCACCAAACAGGCTCATAATTAAGAACTTGTTGTTATTTTTGCAACCGTAATAAAATACTATGTCACAAGAAATACAAGAAACATCAGCAGATAAGGACATCGCTAAGAACTGGGTAAGTTCTTCAAGATTCATCTTTTATGTATCTGTTTTCGCACTATTATCATTGGTTTTAGGGAATTGTACTAAACTGTTCAGTTCTGGTTTTGAGAAACCGGAAGTGGAGGTGAATACAAGTTCTCAGTATAAACCTGAATATAAATAGAAAAAAATTTTGTTGGTGTGTGTTGATTCCTTATTTTCGCACTCCAAAAAATAGTTCTTGTTCAAGCGGAAGTAGCTCATTTGGTAGAGCACGACCTTGCCAAGGTCGGGGTGGCCAGTTCGAGCCTGGTCTTCCGCTCAAAAATCCCGTTCTTCGGACGGGATTTTTTATAAGTCAGCAATGACGCCCTGGTGGTGGAACTGGTAGACACGCAGGACTTAGACACTGTTCTCTAGGAGAACAAAAATTTGAGTGCACTTCGAGAAATTGAAGATGTAGAACTCCGTAAATTCGGCGAACCCTTTTAAATGGGAATACCGAGCGAAGCCCGAAAGGGAACGTGTAGAGACTAGACACGGAGCACCTAAATCGCAAGATATGGTGAAGGCATAGTCCAGACTACAAACCGGTAGTGGGTGGTGAAAACCATAGTAGTAAGAAAATCCTGTTCGCCGCAACGCGAGTGCGGGTTCGATTCCCGCCTGGGGCACACAGCCTCTCACGAAAGTGAGAGGCTTTTTTTATGCGAGCAGCGTCAAGAGCTCGCTCTTGTAAGCTAGCGAGTATAAAAAAAGCCAACTGTCCCGAGAATCGGGATAGTTGAAAGGCTTTGGGTAAGACCAATGATCGAGGAAGACGTTTAGAGCAAAGCGAAAAACGGCAGTCCCTGAAAATTATGCAAGTTTCAAAATCTGTATCTTAGCACTCAATATGTCACATTTAAAAGAAAGAACAGCCAAAGATTGCCTCAACTGCGGAACCGAAGTTGCAGGAAGATTTTGTCAACAATGTGGGCAAGAGAATGTAGAGGTAAAGGAAAGTTTCTTCCAATTATTAAAGCACTTTATAGAGGATTTAACACATTTTGACGGAAAGCTATGGAAGACCTTGAAACTGTTGCTATTTAAGCCAGCCAGCTTGACCAAATTGTATATGGATGGGAAGCGCGCTGCCTACATTCATCCAATTAGAATGTACTTATTTGTGTCTGCGGTTTTCTTTTTATTCATGTTCACAGGGGAAGTGCCAGAGAAGCCAGAAAACTTGCCAGCAAATGCAGGGCAACCAAAAGATATTGCTACGGGCATCAATGAGGGTTTTGATATGGACTTAGGGAATGATTCCGTGCAGTATAAGACGGTAGAAGCCTACAATGCAGCACAGCAAAAATTACCAGAGAATAAAAGAGACGAATGGTTGGACGCATTGGTGAAAAAGAAGGGGATTGAATTGAATGAAAAATATGAAGGAGATAAGTTTAAAATAGGTAAGGCATTAATAGAAAAGTTTGAACACTATTTTTCTAGGATGCTTTATATCTCTTTACCCATCTTTTCATTTTTTATCTGGATTTTATACAGAAGGAATAAGCATCATTTTTTTGTAGACCATATCATTTTCAGTATCCATATTTACTGTGCTTTTTATATCATTTTGTTCGCTGTAAAAATGATCAATGCTGCTGTGAAGTACATTTATCCAAAAGCAACCGGCATCTCTGGGTTGATCGTTGCTGCAGCTTTGGTGTATTATTTATATAAGTCCCTCAAGAATCATTTCAATCAATCATGGGGGAAAACCTCGTTGAAATTTTTTATTTTAACAATCCTCACTATATTATTGATGGGCGTATTGATGTTCTTATTTTTTATGTTTTCATTATTTAACATTTAGTCATGTCTCAAAATAAGGTTGCTGAAAGTTTTTTAGCATTGGTCGAAATCATGGATACCCTTCGTGAAAAATGTCCATGGGATAAAAAGCAAACCATTCAAAGTTTAAGAAGCAATACCATTGAGGAGTTGTATGAACTAATAGATGCTATCATTGAGGAAGACTGGGAGGGCATTAAAGAGGAACTAGGGGATATGCTTTTGCATGTATTATTTTATGCTAAAATTGGTACCGAGCAAGGGCATTTTACTTTGCAAGATTCCATTGAAGCCATCTCTAAA
Source organism: Sediminibacterium sp. (assembly GCA_017983845.1). Taxonomy (GTDB): domain Bacteria; phylum Bacteroidota; class Bacteroidia; order Chitinophagales; family Chitinophagaceae; genus Sediminibacterium. Next base: position 16,536 of record JAGOAO010000018.1, on the reverse strand, counting down.
AAATTAATCCATCGTCATCCGCACATTTACGGAGATGTGAAAGTGCAGGACGAAGAAGAGGTTAAACGCAATTGGGAGCAGTTGAAATTACAAGAAGGTAAGACTTCGCTATTGGCTGGTGTACCTAATAGTTTACCTGCAATGGTGAAAGCATTTAGGATTCAACAAAAGGTAAAACAAGTTGGATTCGAATGGGAAAATAAAGAACAGGTTTGGGAGAAAGTAGAAGAGGAGATAGGAGAGTTAAAGGCGGAAATTGAAGCCAATGATCAAGAAAAAATGGAAGCTGAATTTGGGGATGTATTGTTTAGCATGATCAATTATGCACGTTTTTTAAATATCGATCCAGAGTCGGCTTTGGAAAGAACCAATAAGAAATTCAAACATCGCTTTGAATTGATGGAAGCTTATGCAAAAGAAAATGGACTTGAATTAGCGAAGCTTTCTTTAAATGAAAAAGAAGCAATTTGGCAATCCATGAAAACCAAATAACAACATACTCCATAAAAAAAAGGCGCTAATACTAGCGCCTTTTTTTATGCATCTAATCCAAATGGATTATTCGTTTAAGTTTAACATGAATGCATAGTTGCCAAAGAAGCCAGGATAGATACCTGAGAGCTTGACAGTAGCACCAGTTAGTTTCTTCAATTTTTCATAAAATTCTTCTGTGTTTTTAACGGGTTGGTCATTCACATGCGTGATGACAAATCCTTTTTCAACCCTGCTCTTTCCTAAAATCCCATTACCCAATTCCTTCACCAATACGCCGCCGTCGATATCATTTTTTTCTGCAGTGGCTTTATCTACTGTTTCTAATTTGCCACCTAGTTTTTCTGCGGCCTTACTACTGCTGGCTAAGTCGGTATTGCCTAATTTAGCTTTCAATGTAGCATATAGGGTTAGATCTTTATTGTCTCTTTTTAATGTGATGCTAATTTTATCGTTTGGCTTGTACTTCGCAATTTGTTCTTGTAATTCAGGAGATGAAGTAACTGCTGTGCCATTTAATTTAGTGATGATGTCTCCAACTTTAACACCTGCTGCTTTTGCTGCACCACCTTCCAATACATCTGTCACTACAATACCTTGTACGTCTCCAATCTTTACTTTAAAATCGGACTCTATCTTCTTAATTTGTTCTTCAGACAAATCCTCTTGAGGATAAGAAATACCTAAATAAGCGCGTTGTACGGTTCCAAATTTCACAATATCAGTTACTACTTTTTTTACTAAGTTCACGGGGATCGCATAAGAGTAACCCGCATAGGAACCTGTTGGAGATGCAATCGCAGAGTTGATACCCACTAATTCGCCACTCGTATTCACCAATGCACCACCACTATTTCCTTGGTTCACCGCAGCATCTGTTTGTAAGAAGGTTTCAAGAGGCCTATCGCTTTGTCTTGCATTAATATTAATGGACCTGTTTTTCGCACTGATAATCCCTGCGGTAATAGTCACATCTAAGTTCAAGGGATAGCCAATAGCCAATACCCATTGGCCTAATTTAATTTCATCACTGTTTCCGTACACTAAATAAGGTAAACTACTTGCTTCAATTTTGATGACTGCTAAATCACTGCTTGCATCAGTGCCAATCACTTTTGCTTTATAGGTTTTCTTATTGGTCAATGTTACATTGATTTCGTCAGCCCCATTTACCACGTGGTTATTGGTGACAATATATCCGTCTGCGGTAATCAATACACCACTACCACTTGCTCTTTGTTCTGGGATTACTCTAGGTCCGCCAAAGAAATCACCCATCATATCGTCGTCGCCAAAGAAATCAAAAAATGGATTCCTTTGTCTTTGTTGCCCATTTTGCTGTACCTGCTTGGCATTGGTCTTGGTTTTAATATGCACCACAGCTGGAGAGGCTGCACTTGCAGCAGGTGTAAAGTCTACAGTTGAACTTGGCGCATTGCCTTGGAATAAATTGGCATAGTTGGCCGGTAATTGATTCGCCGACTCAAATGCGTTATTGGATTTGTTTAATTTGGCATAACCCCATACACTTAAAAGGGTGGTTGTAGCACTAATGCCTACAATGGCTAATACATTTTTTAAATTCAAATTCATAACTAACTATTTGATGTTTATACAATCCATTTTACAAATTGTGTACCAATTCCTATGCAATCTAATGCAGCTGAAATTATGTCACAAATTCTTTAAAAGAGTTTAACAAAAGATTTACGAAATTGTTCGTTCAGAGGGCTAGTTGTCCACTTACTTTAAGCCTGACAAAAATGACAGACTATCCACGCCATCGGCGTATTGTGCTAAAACTGGCTTTTGTAAACTGCCAAAAGGAAGCTGATTTTTACCTACCACAGATTGGATTTCCTCCAGGTTCAAATTGGGGGGGCTATCAAATTTGTATTGTTGGTAATGGATCTGACTAATGGCAGCAAACGGGGAGGGGTTCTCGCTCATTAATATGCCACCAGAATCCATATACAATTGCTTACTCATCATTAACAAAGCCAATTGATAGTCGTAATTGTGTTTGTATTTATGTTGATCCAATAAGTAATTGTACTTTTTTAATGCAGTCAAAAATGGGATAAAATCGTATCCTTCTGGCACCCAAACCTGGGTAACATTTCTGCAACCCATGCCAAAATAAAGCATGCAATCATCTGCAAGTGCTGCTAGTTCTTCGGTCGTTTCTTTGCCATCTAATATCGCTATAGATGTTTTATTTTTTCGAATGATATTGGGGAACTTGCCAAAATAGTATTCAAAAGAATTGCCTGCATTGTTACCGCCTGTGGCGATATAGGCATCACAGTTTTTAAGTTGTTCTTGTACCCTTATTTGACTTGCAAATTCGGGGTTAATTTCAATAAGGCTTGCTATGATAAAATCCATCAAAATTTGGTCCTTAGAAGATCTTTTAACCACAGCAATATGTCCTGCAATTAAGGTGCTCAATAAGTCATGAAATCCAACCAAGGGGATATTGCCTGCCATCACAATCCCTACTTTTATAGAAGTGGGTTGGTCGGCAATAGAAGGATAATTGGAGGTCCATTCTATGAGTGCCTCCTCCTTTAAAAACTGTTGGCTAATCTGTTCAATTGCTTGGTCTATGAATTCGGGCAAAAACCAGGCATTTTGACGATTGGCCTCTGTTTTAGCTTCTAATAACAGGGTATTATTTGGGTCTTGGAGCTGTTGTCCAAGGGTGACAAAACCTTTAATTCTTGCTTGTAAGTTCATGCTTGTGTTATATCTTTGTAAGCAAAAGTACGTTACTAAAATTTAAATAATTTTTATGGCAATTAAAATTACAGACGAATGTATCAATTGTGGCGCATGTGAGCCAGAATGTCCAAATAATGCAATTTATGAAGGTGGTGTAGAATGGGCTATGTCCGATGGCACTACTGTCAAAGGTGCATTTACTTTAATGGACGGTTCAGCAGTGGATGCTGGTGCTAGACAAAATCCAGTTGCAATGGATACTTACTATATTACTCCAAACAAATGTACAGAGTGTCAAGGTTTCCATGAGGAACCACAATGTGCAGCAGTTTGCCCAGTAGATTGTTGTGTACCAGATGAGTTGTACAAAGAGACAGTGGACGAATTATTGGCTAAGAAAGAAAAATTACATTTATAAAAATGGTTTAAAAAGGGAATCATTTCCCTTTTTTTATTGCTTAATATTTTGGTCCAAATTTGGGCTTGTATAAAATGGATGCTATGAAAAAGAAAGTTGCTTTAGTTACTGGCGGATATAGTTCTGAATCAGAGATAAGTTATAAAAGTGCAAAGACAGTGTTCAATGCATTGGATAAAGAAAAGTTCGAAGTATATCAAATTGATATTCATCCAACCGGATGGTGGTATGAAAATGCAGTGGGTGAGGAAGTAGCTGTAGACAAAGCAGATTTTAGCATTCTAGAAGGTAGCGAAAAAATAAAATTTGACATTGCCTTAATGTGTATCCATGGTACACCAGGAGAGGATGGAAAACTACAAGGGTATTTTGATATGATTGGCCTTCCTTATACGAGTTGTGATACCGCAACTTCGGCATTGACTTTTAATAAAAGGTACACGGTTGCAGTAGCAGGTTTCGGCGGCGTGGGTGTGGCAAAATCTTTACATTTATTTAAGGAGAACACTTTAAGTGCGGAACAAATTTTAGCAAGTCTTAGTTTGCCTGTTTTTGTAAAGCCAAATAATGGAGGCAGTAGTTTTGGTATTAGCAAAGTGAATCAGGCTAGTGAATTGCCAACTGCATTAGAAAAAGCGTTTAAAGAAGACACACAGATATTGGTTGAAGAATTCATCAGTGGCAGAGAATTTACCATTGGTGTATTTAAGTCAAAAGGGAAAATTACGGTCTTGCCAATTACAGAAATCAAAACTGAAAATGAATTCTTTGATTACGAAGCTAAATACCAAGGCAAGAGTAAAGAAATTACGCCTGCTGAGATCCCCACTAAAATGTTTGATGAATTAACTGCAGCAGCACAGAAAGTGTATGCAATTTTAAATTGCAGAGGTGTAGTTAGAATAGATTTCATTTATGACGAAGCTGCCGAGAAAGCCTATATGTTAGAAGTGAACACAGTGCCTGGGCAAAGTGAGGCAAGCGTGATTCCTCAACAAGTAAAAGCGATGGGATGGAACTTAACAGAGTTTTATGGTTGGATTATTGAAGATAGTTTAGATCAAAAATAAAATCAAGCAATTTGAAATTCATTGACGATATATTGAAAAAGCCATTATGGATGAATGTACTCATTGGATTTGGAGTTGCATTGGTCCTTTTGATTGTCTTCTTTTTCTCTTTAGGCTGGATCACTGGAAATGGTGAAACAGAAAAAGTTCCAGCAGTGATTGGCTTGGATGTAGCTGCTGCCGAAAAGAATTTAACTGCATTAGGTTTTGATGTGGAATTGCAGGATTCTATCTATGTGGATACCCTTGCAAGAAATGCAGTGTTAAGACAAACCCCAGAAGCAGATGAAATTGTAAAAAAGGGAAGGACGGTTTATCTAACTATTAATCGTGTGATTGCGCCGCAAGTAGATATGCCAAACCTAGTTGGCTTCTCTATTAAAAGTGCGGAGACCTATTTAAAAGTATTAGGATTAAGATTAGGTTCAATACAAATGGTACCAGACCAAAATAAAAATGTGGTAATAGATCAATTGGTGAATGGCCAACCTATTGCGCCTGGATCAAAAATCCCGTCAGGTACCTTAATCCATTTCCTAGTAGGAGATGGTGGTGCATCTGCAGGTATGCTTATGCCAGATTTAGTGGGTTTAACCTACGAGCAAGCAAAAGCACAACTTGCAAGTCTAGGCCTTAACCTTGGAGTTATTTCAGTGAATGGTTCCATTGGTGACAGTGCTTCTGCTTTTGTGTACGACCAAAACCCAAGTGCATACGGAAGTCAGTTGGATTCTTTAGGAATGCCTATGAAAAATTCCATATCAAAAGGTGCTACAATTAATCTAGTCTTAGATAAAGTGGCGCCAGTAAAAACTATCCGCGATACAATACAATAAGGGCTCATAAATTGGTTTAATATTTAAAATTTTAATAGTTCAGTTATGAATACAATTACAGTAGAGGAATTAAAAGCAAAAATGGATGCAGGTGAAAAGTTGAATCTCTTGGATGTTAGAGAACCACATGAACACGCTGCATTCAATATTGGTGGTCAATTATTACCATTAGGTTTAGTACAATCTTTACAGTTAGATGAAATTGAGCACTTAAAAGACGAAACCGTTTATGTGTATTGCAGAAGCGGAAACAGAAGTGGTCAAGCTTGTATGATGATGGAGCCTTATGGTTTCAAAAATGTGATCAATGTGGTAGGTGGCATGTTGGCTTGGCAAGAAAAATATCCTGGATAATAAGCATTCTATGGCTACATTGTAGCTGTAAAAAATAATATTTTATGAAAAAAAACTTTCAATTATTCGGATTGTTTTTAATGTTGTTAGTGTCTGCATGTCAGGATACTGCAACAACTTCAAAAGGAAATTATCATGATACCACAGGGAAAACGGATATCTTATCTGGTGGTGTGAAGCGCATTCCAATTCATACAGCAAAGGGAGACTTTACAGTTTGGACCAAGCGTGTAGGTAATAACCCAACAAAAAAGGTTTTGTTATTGCATGGAGGCCCTGGTGCAACACATGAATATTTTGAATGTTTTGATTCCTTTCTTCCTCAAGAAGGGGTGGAGTATTATTATTACGATCAGTTAGGTTCTGCTTATTCAGACAATCCTAATGATAGTAGTTTGTGGACGATAGAACGTTATGTTGAAGAGGTGGAGACTGTTAGAATTGCATTAGGGTTAGATGCAAATAATTTTTATTTATTGGGTCATTCTTGGGGTGGTATTCTAGCCATTGAATATGCATTAAAGTACCAACAAAACTTAAAAGGGTTGATCATCTCTAATATGATGGCTTCAATCCCTGAATATGTAAAATATGCAAATGATGTTTTGGGCCCACAATTGCCTAAGGAGGTGTTGGCGCAAATAAGGGCTTTTGAAGCTAAGGGTCAATATACAGATCCAGCTTATTTAAAGTTGATTAATGATTATTATTATCCAGAACACGTATTAAGAATACCGCCAGCAAATTGGCCAGACCCTGTGGTACGTGCCTTTGCCAAAATGAATTATCCATTGTATTTAAAAATGCAAGGCCCTTCTGAATTTGGCGTTGTTGGGAATGCAGTGTTGAAGGATTGGGATAGGACAGCTGATTTAGCTAAAATTAAAGTACCCACTTTAAGTATCGGTGGTGCATTTGATACCATGGATCCCAAAGCGATGGAACAGATTTCCAAGCAAGTGCAAAATGGAACCTATTTGCTTTGTCCAACAGGGTCGCATATGTCTATGTACGATGATCAACAAACTTATTTTAAAGGCTTGATTGATTTTATTAATAAGGTAGACAAAGAGAAAAAATAACCAAACAGAAGATGGTAATTTATTAAGTTGTATTAACCACTTTATATTATAAAAAAGGTCCTGAATCATCAGGACCTTTTTTATTCAAAGTAGTGTTGTGTTATTTCAAATCAATTTTTAAACTCAACCAATAGTTTCTTCCAGCCATTGGGTAATAATTATTGGATGTAGTGGTTGCGCGATCATAGATATAACTATAAGTATATCCATTGGGTGCGTACCTAACGTCTAATAAATTATTGACATAAAACTGTAAAAGCATTTTGAATTTAGCTTTATTGAGTATTGTCCAATGTGCATTGATGTCATTTAATAAGTAGGAGTCTAAAATTCTAGATTCGTTTTGAGTATTGTCCAAGTATTGCTTGGAGATATATTTAGTTGTCCAGAAGACACTCAATTTATCATTTGGTTTCCAGTTAAATGTTCTATTGGTACTGATTGTTGGCGACAATGCGATGGATGTATTTTTATGCTGAATCGCTACTTGAGTATATTGGTCATAATCATCTATAAATTCGGTGAATGATTTAATTTTATTTTGGCTTAAGCTTACACTGTAGGTGGTACTGTATTTTTTATTGAAGGCATATTTTAACTGTAGTTCAATACCAGCTCTATAGCTTTTAGGTACATTCGTTCTTGTATAAGCGCCCACATCATTTATTTTTCCTGTCAAAACCAATTGGTCTTTGTAATCCATAAAATACAGATTGGCATTCAAGGCGTAAGTTGGTTTTTTAAATTCAAAACCAGCTTCCCAATCAATCAATTGCTCTCTTTTTGGTTGTTCTATTACACTTGCTTCAAAGTCATCTCGAATGGGTTCTTTGTTGGCAACAGCAACACTCGCAAAATATAAAATACTTTTTGCTTGATAAGACAAGCCCATTTTGGGATTAAAGAAATTGAAGGTACGGTCAATCATTAAACCAGCATTTTTTGTAAACCCATTCATTTGATGGTTCACTGTTCTATATTGTAAGTCTACATAACTGCTTAGTTGTGTATTTAATTTTCTTTCCCATTTAACGTAAGTACTTGCCTCTTTTTTAGTGGCATCATTGTCGTAATATCTATAATTGGCAGGAACAAGTGTCATTGAAAGATATGGTAGGGTACCAAAATGCAATCCATCATACGCACTCCATGCTGCTCCAAGGGTTAAATCATTCAAGCTGTCTTGATAGGATATCGCAGCAATCTGTCCATAGAATTGATTGTCCAGCCATCTTCTTCTTACTAGATCTGCCGGTACATTCGATTTACCAGTAATATCAATATTGTAGTCGCCAAAATCTACCCCGGCTTTATATTCTTCATAATAGCCTTTGCCGGTGGTAAGGTATACAGCGGTATTCCATTTCCAAAACTTGTTAATGGCTTTATTGTAAAACAATTGGTAATGTGTTTGCTTATAATTGTCGGTTTGATTGTCATAAGGAGCATCTGTTTTTTCCGTTCCTGCAGGATTGAATGTCCTATTGCTTGCCATGAGTTCTTGAGGTACACCATACCAAGCTTGGTAAGTTCTTTCCTTGCCACTAAACAAGTTGAATCTTAGTGAGGATTTGTCCGCCCAGTAGGTTGTACTTATAAAATAGCTTTTCAAATCACTACTTGCTCGATCGATATATCCATCACTTTTAATCTGGCTTAATCTTGCATCAATGGTAAAATGATTGTTCAATAATCCTGATCCTAACATTAAATTGTTTTTAAAACTATTGAATGAGCCAGCACTATTTTGCATGGATAAATAAGACTTAGGTTGGTAATCGTTGGTCATTAAGTTGACGCTTGCCCCAAATGCACCAGCGCCATTGGTAGATGTCCCAACCCCTCTTTGTATTTGAATGCTATTGACACTCGAGCTAAAATCGGGTAGGTTCACAAAGAAAGTTCCCATACTCTCAGGGTCGTTGTAAGGAATGCCGTTTAAAGTAAAATTAATCCTTGTACCATCTGTACCTCTGATTCGAATACCGGTATAGCCAACCCCATTGCCGGCGTCTGCATGTACCACCACCGAAGGGGTATTTTCCAACAAAAAGGGTAGGTCCTGGCCCACATTGTTGAGGGCAATTTGTGCTTTGCTGACATTTGTTTTAGCAAAGGGTGCTTGATCACTCACTCTGATGGATTTTACTTCCAAAGGGGGGAGGTTGCGGATACTATCCGTGTAATTACGTTGTGTTTCAGTGGTTTTTTTGACCACTTTTTGCTGGGCCAACATGGGCTGAAGCAATAATGTGAGTGCAATTGTTCCCAATAACTTAGTCATGACTAATGTTTTAAAGTTTCAATAAATGATACTGGGAACAGGAATAATAAGCTATGAGAAGTGCACGAGTGGTGCGGTACCTTCCCTTCGCAGGAATTACCCTGTTCAGGTTCAACGGGTTTTATCTCAGCTTTTTACAGCACCCCGAGGACGTGGCAAAAATAGGGTGCTTTTTTTAGACGAACAACTGTAACTTTAGTCCAAGCCTTTCGTTATACGATATAAATACAATGATTATGAAAAAAATACTAGCCTTCGCTTTGGTCTTATTCGCTTTTGTAGCTCAAGCTCAAAATAAAATGGGTGTGATCTATGACGAGAATGTTCAGGTTCGAAAAGTGCCCAATTTTACATCTATTCGTGTCTCCAATGCCATTGAATTGTATGTAAGTCAATCTAACAAGACAGATGTTGCAGTAAGTGCAAAAACAGACGAGTATAGAGATAAAATCATTACAGAAGTAGTAGGGGGTACATTAATCATAAGGATGGAGGATAACAACAAATGGTGGAAATGGAATGACGATGATTATAAAACCAAAGCTTATGTGAGTGTTAAGGAACTATATGCTTTAACTGGTTCTGGTGCAACCAACATTAGAATTGTGAACGGATTGAGTGCAGAGAAATTAAAAATTAATCTTTCTGGAGCTAGTGATTTAAAGGGAGAGATTAAAGCGGGTACTCTTTTAACCGATCTTTCGGGTGCATCAAGTATTAAGGCGACTATTCGTGCGAATGCTTTTTCTGCAAAAGGGTCTGGCGCTAGTGGTTTTGATATAATTGGCTCAGGGGATGATTTAATAGTGGATGTGTCAGGAGCTTGTAGCGTAAAAATGTATGACTACCTTGTTAAAGGTGCTTCGGTGGAGGCTTCGGGTGCAAGTAGCGTAAAAGTGAATGTGTCCGATATCCTAAAAGTGGATGCATCAGGAGCTAGCAGTATTGATTATAAAGGATCGGCGTCTATTAAAGATATGCGTAGTTCAGGGGCTTCAAGCGTGAAGCATAGGAACTAGTATTTGTAAATAAACAATTATTCAAAGCCCACTTTTAGTGGGCTTTTTTGTGTTAGTTGTATAATCTTCCTAATAAACTTGTTTAGGAACATATATTGCCCTATCTTTGCCGTCCAAACATCGCGAGGTAGAGCAGCGGTAGCTCGTCGGGCTCATAACCCGAAGGTCGGAGGTTCGATCCCTTCCCTCGCAACATCTAATCCCGCTCCCGATTCTTATCGAGAGCGGATTTTTTTTGTCGTAACTTTGTGTTATTAAATTAAAGGAATGAAAGTCGGTTTTGTAAACATATTTGGTAAACCTAACGCAGGTAAGAGCACTTTGCTGAACGCCATCATGGGCGAGAAAATGGCTATTGTGTCCTCCAAGGTCCAAACAACAAGACATAGAATCAAGGCTTTTTTGAACAAGGAGGACGAGTATCAAATCATATTCTCAGATACGCCAGGGATCATTGATCCTAAATATAAGCTTCATGAGAAAATGATGGGTGCTGTCAAATCAGCTTTGGAAGATGCCGATTTAGGGCTTTTAATGGTAGATGTAAGAGATGATTTTGAAGAAATAGATGCCATGTTTACTGCATTGAGGCTAAAAGTGCCTTGTATTGTAGTCATGAATAAGTCGGATTTGGCAGAAGGTGGCAGGGTAAAAGAAGCAAATGCTTTCTTTAGTGCAAAGCCTTATTGTTCTAAAATAATTTCTATTAGTGCATTGAATATCAGTGATATAGACAGGTTATTGAAAGTTATTCTACAATTAATACCTGAGGGCGGGCATCCTTTCTTTGACCAGTCGGATTTGAGTGATTTGCCCACTAAGTTCTTTGTGAGTGAAATCATAAGGGAGAAAATTTACCAGTTATTTGGTGAAGAAATTCCATACCATACAGCAGTCTTGGTGAATTCATTTAAGGAACAACCCTTATTGGTGAAGATTCAAGCGGATATTGTGGTGAATAGAGAATCACAAAAGGCAATTATTATCGGCGAGAAGGGTAAGTTGATCAAGGAGATTGGGACATTGGCAAGAAAGGATATAGAGGCTTTTATTGGTTCTAAGGTTTACTTAGAGTTGTTAGTAAAAGTGAAGCCTAAGTGGAGAGATAATGAGTTGAAGTTGAAAGAATTTGGATACCAATAGTACTTTAGTTAAATAATTTTAAGTTATTGATTATTAGTATTTTAAGATAGTTTATTTGATTATTAAATTTAAGTTTTATGAGTTTTACAGTCGCTATAGTAGGAAGACCCAATGTGGGAAAAAGCACGCTGTTTAATCGCTTGTTAGAAGAGCGTAAGGCCATTGTGGATGACGTGAGTGGCGTAACTAGAGATCGTCAATATGGCGTTACAGAATGGAATGGTAAAAATTTCAATGTGATTGATACGGGTGGTTTTGTGCCCGATTCAAGTGATATGTTTGAGACTGAAATCAGAAAGCAAGTTAGAATTGCCATTGATGAAGCCAACTGTATCATTTTTATGGTAGACGCTGCGGTGGGTATGACAGACTTAGATGCTGCCATGGCGGATATGTTAAGAAGAACGACTAAGCCAGTTTTGGTGGTAGCCAATAAAGTAGATAATTCAAACAGAGCATTAGACGCAACCGAGTTTTACAGCATGGGCTTTGAGCACAACTATTTTGTGAGCTCTATCTCGGGAAGTGGTACTGGTGACTTATTGGATGCGGTGACTAGCTTTATTACAGAAGAACAACCAACGGATGAAGAATTGGAAGCAGCGGACAATGTGCCTAAAATTGCCATCATTGGTCAGCCAAACGTAGGTAAATCATCCTTATTGAACGCCTTTATTGGTCAGGATAGAACCATCGTAAGTGATATTGCCGGAACTACTAGAGATACCATCCACACGCATTATAATATGTTCCAAAAGGAGTTTATCTTAATTGATACTGCTGGAATTAGAAGAAAAAATAAGGAAAAAGACGATTTAGAGTTCTACTCCGTAATTCGTGCCATCAAGGCAATGGATGAGGCAGATGTTTGTTTGATGGTGATTGATGCTGTTAAAGGTATCACGGCTCAAGACTTAAGTATCTTTAGCCTTGCAGCTAAAAAAGGAAAGGGGATTGTATTCTTAGTCAACAAATGGGATTTGGTACCTAAGGAAACCAATACCGCTAGAGACTATGAAAAAAGGCTAAAAGACAAACTGGCACCTTTTACCGATGTGCCTATCTTATTTATATCTGCCCTTGAAAAGACCCGTATTTTCAAAGCCATTGAAATGGCCTTGGATGTGTACGAGAACAAGCATCGTAAAATTCCAACTTCTAAGTTGAACGATATCATGTTGAAGGCGATTGAGAAATACCAGGCACCGGTGGTGAGAGGTCATGTGATCAAGATCAAGTTTGTACAACAGCTTCCAACCCGTGTTCCAAGCTTTGCCTTTTTCACCAATTTCCCTGACGATGTAAAGACACCTTACAGAAATTACCTAGAAAATCAGGTGAGGGCGAACTTTAAATTTACAGGGGTCCCTGTTCGTATCTACTTTAGAAAGAAGTAGTTATGAAGCCAAAACAATGGTTTTGGGCAATTATTTAAAAAAATGAGAAATTAATTAGTTAATATTTGGTGAATATATTGTTAAAAGGTATCTTCGCACACGTATTTTTTATACCAAACTTAAAACATTTAAAATGAAAAAAGTATTCGCAATCTTCGCTATCGCTGCTTTAACTGCATGTGGTGGTGCTTCTACTGAAGCTACAACTGATTCTGCTGCTGCAACTGTTGATACAGCTGTAGTTGCTGTTGATTCTGCTGCTGTTGCAACTGATTCAACTGCTACTGATTCTGCTGCTACTAAGTAGTTCTAGAAGTTTTTTAATAACTTCTTGCAAGAAGGTCCTTTCCGAAATTCGGAAAGGATTTTTTTTTGCCCATTACTGAATCATTTTTGGCATTAATATTGCCTATATATAGGAAGACAGGGTAAGCCTATCGATATAGATAGTCTTATGTCATTTTGACTAGAATTATAAAAATATAAGACATTGGATAAACAATTTTTATTTAAAACAGAGGAAGATAACGAGTTCATCCCCTTATTCACTTTTAACGAGCAGGATATGGAAAATGAACCACCGATTGTCATTGAAGAGATGATCCCCATCCTCCCTTTAAGAAATACCGTATTATTTCCAGGGGTGGTCATTCCAATTACGGTAGGCAGGGATAAAAGCATTCAAGCAGTGAAAGCAGCATATGCTAAGGATAAATTAGTGGGCGTGCTGGCACAGAAAGATGGGAATATTGAAGACCCAACTCCAGCAGATTTATGTGCTATTGGGACTGTGGCTAAGATCATTAAAATGATCAAGATGCAAGATGGAGGCACTACGATTATTATCCAAGGCAAGAAGCGTTTTGAATTATTGGAGATGGTGGAGGAGGATCCCTTTTTTAAAGGAAAGGTAAAGTTGATTGAGGATGCACCTGTGCAAAAAGACGATAAGCATTTTGAGGCTTTGTTGTCTACCATTAAAGATTTAGCTGCGCAGATTATTCAGTTATCTCCCAATTTCCCTTCGGAAGCTACTATGATTTTGAAGAATATTGAAAGTCCTATGTTCTTGATCAATTTTGTAGGTAGCAATCTAAATATTGATCTGCAAGAAAAGCAAGGCTTATTGGAGATCCATGGAATCACAGAAAAGGCAGAGCAACTGGTAGCGTTCTTGCAAAAGGAATTGCAATTTGTGGAGTTAAAGAATAAGGTAGCGAATAAGACCAGAACTGAAATTGACAAGCAACAAAGAGACTACTTCTTACAGCAACAATTAAAAAGTATTAAAGATGAGTTAGGGGGTGACCCGAATGAGCGTGAAGTGGCTGAAATGAAAAAGAAGGCAGAACATAAAAAATGGCCTGAAGCAGCGAAGAAATTATTTCAAAATGGTTTGGAGAAATTGGAGCGTATGCATCCAAGTACCCCAGACTATTCTGTGGTGTACAACCACTTAGATTTATTATTAGACCTTCCTTGGGATGAATATACTGACGACAATTATGATCTAAAGCATGCTAAGAAAGTATTGGATGATGATCATTATGGGATGGGTAAAATCAAGAATCGTATTTTAGAATACTTAGCTGTATTGAAATTAAAAGGAGACATGAAGAGTCCAATTCTTTGTTTCTTAGGCCCTCCAGGAATTGGTAAAACATCTTTAGGTAGATCTATCGCGCATGCGATTGGAAGAAAATATACCCGTGTGAGTTTAGGGGGATTACATGATGAAAGTGAAATAAGAGGCCATCGTAAAACTTATATTGGTGCGATGCCAGGAAGGATCATTCAAAGTATCCGTAAAGTGAAGACTTCGAATCCTGTCATGATATTGGATGAGATTGATAAAATTGGTAAAGACCAAAGAGGGGATCCTTCTTCTGCCTTATTGGAAGTATTGGATCCGGAACAAAACCATAGCTTCTATGATAATTATTTAGAGTCTGAATACGATTTAAGTAAAACCCTATTTATTGCAACAGCGAATGACATTAGTCAAATTCAACCTGCATTAAGAGATCGTTTAGAGATCATCGACTTGAGTGGGTATGCTGTAGAAGAAAAAGTGGAAATTGCAAAACGACATTTATTGCCCAAGCAAAAATCCCTTCATGGATTAGAGAAATACAATTTCAAAATCCAGGACAATGTATTGGAAAAAGTGATTGAAGATTATACAAGAGAGAGTGGAGTGCGTGAACTAGATCGTCAATTGGCATCTATTATGCGTTACCAAGCAAAGCAGATTGCTTATAAACAAAAGATCAAACCTACAGTAAGTAAATTAGACTTGCTTAAAATATTGGGTCAGCCAAGGTATAGCAATGAGATTTATAAAACAGTGAATATGCCTGGTGTGGCCGTGGGTTTAGCTTGGACTTATGTTGGAGGAGATATCTTATTTATCGAGACCTTACTTTCCGAAGGAAAGGGTGAGTTGAAATTAACCGGAAACCTCGGTAATGTGATGAAGGAAAGTGCCACTACTGCTATGACCTATCTTCAAGCCAACGCAAAAAAAATTGGAGTGGATCCTGAATTATTTAAAACAAAGTCGGTCCATATGCACGTGCCAGAAGGTGCTGTCCCTAAGGATGGTCCAAGTGCTGGTATTACTATCTTGACCGCTTTAAGCTCTGCGTATACTGGACGTAAAGTGAAACCATTCTTGGCAATGACAGGAGAAATTACTTTAAGAGGGCAGGTTTTGCCAGTGGGTGGTATCAAAGAGAAAATCTTAGCAGCTAAGAGAGCAGGTATGAAAGAGATTATTCTTTGCTGGCAGAATGAAAAAGATGTGAATGAAATAGACCAAGCATTCATCAAAGGCTTAAAGTTCTATTATGTAAAAAATATGCAACAAGTATTAGATTTAGCGCTTGTTTAATTGATTTTTAAATTCCAAACCCTAGCTTTGTTGCATGTGTTCCAATAGATTCATCAACAAGCTAGGGTTTTTTATTGTCTGCTATTTTATGAGTAGTGGCTTTATAGGGGGTAAGTTGAATGGCAATCACTTGCATGCGCAGACTACTGCAGGAAATGCTGTTTATAATTTTCTAAAATTACCTGCTACAGCTAAAGCAACTAGTTTGGGTGGGATCAATATCAGTGCTATTGGGAACGATCTTGGTTTAGCAATGACACAACCTGCTTTGTTGACAACCAATATGGATGGCGACTTGCAAGTAAGTGTCAAACCCTATTTTGCAGGCATACAACAATATGATGTAAACGGAGCATCCAAATTAAAATCCAATTGGGTAATAGGCTGGGGAGTGCATTTTATGGATTATGGTAATATCGAACAAACAGATATGCTTGGCAATATTTATGGCATGACCAATCCGAATGAATATGCCATTCAAGTAGGTATTGCAAAAACCTATCAGGAGCATTTTCATTTTGGCACACAAATTAAATTCATTCAGTCTAGTTTTGGAGCTTATAAATCCAATGGCGTTGCCATGGATATTGGAGTAAGGTATTTGGCGCCTAGTGGTTTGTCTCAATGGAGTATTTTATTACAAAATGTGGGCACACAATTAAAATATTATCAAGTAAAAGAAGAATTGCCTTTGAACTTGATATTGGGATGGTCCAAAAAATTAGCCAATGCACCATTGCAATTTTCGGTTACAGCAGAAAGACTTTCTGTTTGGAACGATACTTATTACGATTTAGATTTTTACAATCAAGAAAGTTACAATC
>JAGOAO010000031.1 GCA_017983845.1 Sediminibacterium sp. | reverse complement strand
AATTTGATTTTTTAATAATTTAAAAACTTTAACGATGCAAACAGAAGAACAACTAAAAGAAATTGTAAGAAAAAAGTACAGTGAGATCGCATTACAAGACAAGGCCGACAATATGGCTTCTTGTTGTGGCGCTGGCGGCTGTTCTACAGAAGTGTATAATATTATGTCCGAAGATTATACTACCCTTGAAGGCTACAATGCCGATGCGGATTTAGGTCTTGGATGTGGCTTGCCCACTCAGTTTGCTAAAATTAAACAAGGAGATACAGTAGTTGACCTGGGTAGTGGTGCCGGAAATGATTGTTTTATTGCACGTCACGAAACCGGTGAAACTGGTAAAGTGATTGGTGTGGACTTTACACCAGCAATGATTGATAAAGCAAGAGCGAATGCGGAATTAAGGGGATTTAACAATGTGGAATTTAGACAGGGCGATATTGAACATATGCCAATCACCGCGAATACTGCGGATGTGATTGTAAGCAATTGTGTATTGAATTTGGTCCCTAATAAAGATGCAGTGATAAAGGATATTTACAGAGTACTAAAGCCAGGTGGGCATTTTAGTATTTCAGATGTCGTATTGGTTGGTGCATTACCAGAAGGATTAAGAAAAGACGCCGAAATGTATGCAGGTTGCGTTGCAGGTGCAATACAGAAAGAAGTGTATATGGAATTAATCCATGCCAACGGCTTTGAAAATGTGGTGATTCAAAAAGAAAAACCAATTGTTATTCCTGATGATATTTTAATTCGTTATTTATCACAAGCCGAGATTGATCAACTTAAAACTGGATCTACGGGCATTTTCAGTGTGACCGTTTTTGCACAAAAGCCTTCTGCTGATCAAAATCCATCTGCAGAGAAAAAATGTGTGCCAGGTGCGGGCTGTTGTTAATCAAAGCAATATTTAAATTGATCATTTTATAACTCATTCATTCAGAAAAATCATTTTAGTTCATGTCGAATCATCATTGTGCGCCAGCAGCCGAAAG
The DNA here is from genome assembly GCA_017983845.1 of Sediminibacterium sp. GTDB lineage: Bacteria > Bacteroidota > Bacteroidia > Chitinophagales > Chitinophagaceae > Sediminibacterium. The sequence continues at coordinate 9,466 of JAGOAO010000031.1, read as the reverse complement.
AAAGCAATTGAGTTTTTTAGATAGAAACTTAACCCTTTGGATTTTTTTGGCAATGGCCATGGGTGTTGCAATTGGAAATTTTTTTCCAGGTCTTGCTTCCGGTATGCAATCCTATTCAAATGGTACCACCAATATTCCTTTGGCAATTGGTTTAATCTTGATGATGTATCCTCCTTTTACAAAAGTAAAATATAGCCATTTAGGTAAAGTGTTTAAAAACACAAAAGTATTAGGTGTATCCTTATTTATTAATTGGATTATTGGGCCAATTTTAATGTTTGCTTTAGCGATCATATTTTTAAGAGATCGGCCAGAATATATGATGGGCTTGATTTTGATTGGCTTGGCTAGATGTATTGCCATGGTGATTGTGTGGAATGAACTAGCAGAGGGGAGTAGAGAGTATGCTGCTGGCTTGGTTGCCTTGAATAGTATTTTTCAGGTGGCATTATACAGTGTCTATGCTTATGTATTTATTACTGTGTTGCCTCCCTATTTTGGAATAGAGGGTACCATAGTCAACATTTCAATGGGTCAAATTGCTGAATCAGTTGGGATCTATTTAGGCTTGCCATTTGTGTTTGGATTTTTATCAAGGTATTTTCTTATTCGCATCAAAGGAGAGGACTGGTTGAATACAAAGTTCATTCCTTTTGTTTCGCCAATCACTTTAATCGCATTATTGTTTACCATCATGGTGATGTTTAGTTTAAAAGGACAGCTTATTGTTCAAATTCCTTTCGACGTGATTCGTATTGCCATCCCATTAGTGATCTATTTTGCGATCATGTTCTTTGTGAGTTTTTTGATTGGGAAAAAAATGGGTGCAGATTATGCTACCAATACCTCGATCGCATTTACTGCAGCCGGAAACAATTTTGAATTGGCGATAGCGGTGGCTATTGGCGTATTCGGTATCAATAGTGGTCAAGCTTTTGCTGGTGTGATTGGGCCATTGGTCGAAGTGCCAGCCTTGATCCTGTTAGTGAATGTGGCATTTTGGTTAAGAGATAAAATGTATAAAATTTCAAAATAAAATAAGATGAAAAAGATTTTAGTTTTATGTACTGGCAATAGTTGTCGTAGTCAAATTGCAGAAGGTTACCTAAGACATTTTGCAGGGGATAAAGCGGTGGTGTATAGTGCTGGTGTAGAGACTCATGGGGTGAATCCAAGAGCCATAGCAACGATGCAAGTTGATGGAATTGATATTTCAGGACATAGCTCCAATAACATTACAGAATACACTGGAGTGGACTTTGATTTTGTGATTACCGTTTGTGATCATGCCAAAGAACGTTGTCCGTTTTTTCCGTCTAATGCGCAAAAGTTTCATTATAATTTTCCCGATCCTGCAAAGGCTCAGGGCACAGAGTCGGAAATTCAAAAAGCTTTCGAAGATGTTAGAGATTTAATCAAGCAATATTGTGCAGATTTTGTAAAAGAGCAACTTTAGTAAACTTTATTGTACAGCTCATGGCATCTATTTATTTTCTGCTATCTTTATTAAAATTAGAATGGATTAATGATGAATGTAGAAAAAGCATACAATAGTTGGTCAACTCAGTACGATACCAATGAAAATAAAACACGCGATCTTGAAGCAGTAGCTTTAAGGAAAATTTTAGCAGGAAAAAATTTCAAACACTGTTTAGAAGTGGGTTGTGGTACTGGAAAGAACACGGAATGGTTGATTACTATTTGTGATCAAATTACTGCTATTGATTTATCTGAAGGGATGCTAGCTATTGCGAAAGAAAAATTGAATACAGAAAAAGTAAATTTCAGTATTGCCGATATTACTAAGGACTGGGCTTTTGCAAATCCCCCTTATGACTTGGTAACGTTTAGTTTAATGCTAGAACATATAGAAGACCTAAATGCAGTTTTTCATAAACTCTCTAAAGTCACTAGGGAAGGCAGTTATGTATACATTGGAGAATTACATCCTTTTAAACAATACGCTGGTTCCAAAGCAAGATTCGAAACAGAGACAGGTACACAGGTAGTCACATGTTTTAACCACCATATTACAGATTTCACAAACGCAGCTACTGCTTTTGGGTTTAAACTGCTTCAAATGGAAGAACAGTTTGATGCCGATGATCGCAATCAAATTCCAAGAATTTTGAATCTACTTTTTACAAGGTAAAAAGTAGATTCAAAGAGGTTGTTAGGCAGTTGGAAAATCTGCACCTTCTGAAGTGGCAGCCCAAGTGTCAAAATCATGTTTCAATTCCTCTATCTTAAGTCTAGCCCCTTTTAAGGCTGCAACGCCAAGTAATAATCTCAATGGAGGATTTTCAGCTTCAGTGACTGCAATCATTGCTTTCGCAGCTCTAACAGGATCCCCGGGCTGATTGCCACTGTATCCTCTAATGTCTCCTTTGTTTTTTTGAGCAGTACCTGCATAATCTTCTATAGTGAATGCTGCTTCTTTTGCTGACCTGCCGGCCCAATCTGTTCTAAAACCACTTGGCGCAATGATAGTCACCTTAATTCCTAATGGACTTACTTCTTTATATAAAGCTTCACTTAAGCCATCCACAGCGTATTTCGTTGCATTGTAAAAACCTACTCCTGGGAAGGATCTTAATCCTCCTATAGAAGCGATATTTAAAATATGACCACTTTTTTGATGACGCATGATAGGCAATACAGCTTGTGTCATGTGCGCTAAGCCAAATACATTAATCTCAAACATTTTTCTAATTTCGGCTTCTTCGCTTTCTTCAATAGAAGCAAAATAACCAATTCCTGCATTGTTGACTAATACATCTATTTGCCCAAATCGATCCATTGTTTGTTGCACAGCATTGGTGATGTCTTCTTTTATGGTGACATCTAATTTTACCGCAATTGAATTTGAGGGATATTTTTCAACGATATCTTGAATGTCATTGATGTTTCTAGCAGTGACCACTACAGATGCGCCTTTCGCTAATACTTCTAGTGCCAAAGCGCGTCCAAATCCTGTTGAACATCCTGTTATGAACCAAACTTTTTTCATTATTTCTTAATTTGTCACAAGTTAATTCAATTGGTGCTGAATCTTACTGCTTCTTGTCAACCAAACCTTGGTTGAATGCTTTTAGTGAATTAAAGTGTACCTTTAACAAAGAAAAAAATATACATTTTGAAGTTTATAGATTTAGGATTAGATCAGCGCATATTAGATGGCATAGACGCAATGGGATACGAAACGGCAACACCGGTTCAACAACAGGTAATGGTGCCCATTTTAGAGGGAAGAGACATCATCGCTGCTGCACAAACAGGCACAGGTAAAACAGCAGCATTTTTATTACCCTTATTACATCGTTTATTGACTTCGCCGCATCATGCAGGGGATATCAACGCATTAATTATAGTTCCAACTAGAGAGTTGGCGATTCAAATTGCAGAAGGACTAGAAGGGCTAGCGTATTTTACTGATGTAAGTTCAATTGCGGTTTATGGTGGTGGTGATGGCAATTCGTTTTCTGCTGAAAAAAAGGCTTTAACTTCTGGTGCAGACATTGTAGTATGTACCCCAGGAAGGATGATAGCACACTTAAACATGGGCTATGTTAAATTAAAAGGATTAAAGTATTTAGTGTTAGACGAGGCGGATAGAATGTTAGACATGGGCTTTAGTGATGACATTGCTAAAATCATTACTTATCTGCCTGCTGAAAGACAAAACTTATTGTTCTCGGCTACAATGCCTCATAAGATGCGCGCACTCGCAAATAAAATATTAAAAAATCCTGTAGAAATCAATATTGCTATTTCAAAACCGCCCGAGCAAATTGTTCAAAAAGCATTTATTGTTTACGATCAACAAAAAGCGGCGATCATTAAAGATATGCTAGGGTCAAAGCGTTACTCAAAAGTGATTGTGTTTTGTTCAAAAAAGCAAAACGTAAAGGAGTTGACTTCAATTTTAAAATCTGCTAAACTAGCTGCCGAAGAAATTCATTCCGATTTAGATCAAAAAAGTAGAGAGCAGTATTTACAGGATTACAGAAATGGTAAAACCAATATTTTAGTCGCTACTGATATATTAAGTAGAGGCATTGATATAGAAGATATTGACTTAGTCATTAATTATGACGTGCCTAATGACGGTGAAGATTATATCCATCGTATTGGAAGGACGGCGCGCGCTGCCACTACAGGAACTGCATTTACTTTAGTGAGTGAAAAAGAACAATCTAAATTTGCTTTGATCGAAGAATTATTAGGTGCGCCAGTGTTAAAAGGTACCGTACCTGCCGAATTTGGTCCCACGCCTGAATACAATCCAAGATTAAAAAAATCTACTGGCTTCAAGAGAAGAAGATAAACGAAGCGCATTTCCCGAATGCGAATAAAACTTAACTCGATCTAGTTGATTAAACTAGAATTTTTCAAATAGTTTTTATCTGGTGCGTAGACAAATAAACATGAAGCTCCTTGAATCGCTTTAATGATCTCCTCTACTTGATTATTCGGAACAGCAGGGCAGCCTAGGCTTCTTCCCAAATATCCTTGTTGACTTACAAATCCCTTATTGGCATAGTCGGCACCATGTAATACAATTGCTCTTTGTTCTGCTTTGTCATTAATGCCTGCCTCCATTCCTTTTAGCACTAAAGATTTTCCGTGTTTCCCTTGATAGGGTTTTCCTGTAATGTAGAACCCTAAACTACTTTGAAATGAACCAATACTATTAGAGAACTGTTTTGCAAATAGCAAACCAGAATTTCTCCCATGCGCTACAAAAGTTTGAAGTAACAATTCCTGTTTCTCCATGTCAATAATATACAATCTAGGATCACTACTTGCAATACTCATATCGGCTATCGTTAAATATCTTAGGTTGGCTATTTTGCCTAATTGTTTCAATTTATCATATCCTTTTAAAGCCAAGATAAAAGCCTTGGAATTGATATTTAGTTTCTCTGATATATTGGCATATGCAGTAGCTGGCTCATGCTTTGGCAAAGCAGTTCCAGGCTTAAATGATTGAAAAGTAAAAAAGAAAATAATTGCGATAAAGCACATTATTTGACGCATACATAAATTTTTGACCATTTGCAAAGGTACGCAAGAAGCAAGAAACGAGATGTTAAAATGCGTTAAATGCTGCTAATCCTATCTATTATAAATATTTTTATAGAACAATAAATTATTATTTGAATCAAAATCTACTTGACTATACCATACCACCAATGGTGTTTTGGTAGCAATAGGAATGTAGATAGGCTTAAGATTTAAATAACACTTAGTTAAATCAATGCTGTCAATTGCTTTTAAATTGTCTTCTAATAACAATCTTCCCATTGCAACAGGTTTTTCCATACGCATGCATCCATGACTATAAAACCTGTTTTTAGTTTCAAATAATTTTTTTTCTGGAGTATCATGTAAGTACATCGCAAATGGACTGTCGAATTCTAGTTTAAGTATGCCTAATGCATTTTCGCAACCGGTTGCTTGCCTAATGATGTAGGGAAAATTTATAAGATCAATCGAATGCCAATTGATTTGATAAGGATTGATTGCCTTGTAATTTGATCCAAGTACTTCTAAGTGATTCCTGGTCAAGTAACTGATATCGTTTTGAATTTTCGGGATCATTTCATTGACTATGATGCTTTTTGGCACTGTCCAATAAGGGTTAATGGTTACTTGCTTGATATAAGTGGATAAGGTTTTGGTTGGGGTGCTTACCTTTCCAAGAATCAACTTCATTTGTAAGGTGATTTTTGCCCCGTCGTATACTTTTAGTTGTGCAGAAGGGATATTCACTAAAACAATGCGTTGGTTTGTTCTAGCTGCATTCAGCCAACGGTAATCATTAGCTGCCTTGTTCAATAATTTTATTTTAGATGCATTCTTTGAACTTGACGACAGCAGTTTATTCAGTGTGTCAAGTATCATTTTGACTTCTGAACTTTGTTGGTTTAAAAATAGTGGCAATGCTTTAAGTTGATTAACATGATTGTAATTTTTTATGAATACTGGAATATTAAAAGCAGTCATGTCAAATTTAGCTCCACGATAATCTAAAAGAGGAGGAGTATTGCCATATGCCAAGTCATTGAAAAAATGAGTAGCTGTTTTTTGTATAGCTATTTCTGCAGTCAAACTATCTTTGTAGTTGGCTAATTTGGCAGTTTGTTGTAATACTTTTTTTATAGTTAGGGTATTGTAATCTCCTTTAACTAAAGCGTATTGTTTAGACTGGTTAATAAGGCTGTCTAAAACAACTACTCTTTCATGAAATCCAATCCATTGAAAAATATAATTATTTTGAAGCAATTGAGCAGATGCATTTAGTTGGATCATAGTCAAAAGGACTATGACAGCAAAGCTTCTTGAAAAGGACATGATGTTTGTCATATAAAAACGCTTGTTTATTGTAGTATAAACATTGAAGTATAAAGTTAACAAGTTCAATCGTATTCTAAATTATAACAATTCGTAATTAAGTTGTAAATTTGCCACCTATTCCAATTTTGGAGTCATTCATATAAAATGTTGTCTTAAAATGAGTATCTCAAGTAAATTAAATGAAAGATGTCAAGGATTGTGTGAGTTGTGTACGACAGAGACTGCTGTACATGATTACGCGGTAAGTCCAAAAAATAACGATGTCATAGAAAACGAAGTCGCATTATGTGATACTTGTTTGACAAATCTAGATGCCGAAGAAGTAGGAAATCACTGGCAATGCTTGGCAGGAAGTATTTGGAATACAGAACCAAGTGTTCAAGCTTTAACCTATAGAATTTTATATGCTAATAAAGACCATGAATGGGCAAGTGAAATTATGTCTTCGGTTGAATTAGATGAGACAGTGATTACTTGGGCCGTATCCTCTTTTATAAAACAAGCTGTTCATGTGGACAGCAATGGCACACCACTTGAAAACGGCGATACAGTTGTATTGACACAGGTATTGAATGTAAAGGGTGCAAACTTTATGGCACCTAAGGGAACTGTTGTTCGAAAAATCAGATTGGTGCCCGATAACACAGATCAAATCGAAGGCAAAGTCAATGAGCAAACAATTGTAATCCTTACAAAATTTGTTAGAAAATCAGCTTAAAGCACTTTTTAAATAGTTTAAAGCCATCTATTTTACTTTGTATCTTTTTGCTGGGGTCTACCTTTTAGTCATTCTAGGGATAGGATTGTTGATATCCACCTATTCGGAAAATCAACAACAAGCAATGTTAATCACCTTCTTTTTATTGATGATCTTTGTTTTGATGGGTGGGTTGTATACTAGTATTGATAGTATGCCAGATTGGGCAAGATGGTTTACCAAGTTGAACCCTATATCCTATTTCATCGAAGTCATGCGTATGGTGGTATTAAAAGGCAGTAGCATCGCAGACGTGGCAACTCAATTTATGATCATGATTGTGTATGCGATTGTGATCAATACTTGGGCTGTTTTAAGTTATCGTAAACGCGCTTAATTGTTTAGTCATGCAAAGAATTATTTTATTTGATGGTGTTTGTAATTTCTGCAATAGAACAGTCAATATTATTATTAAGCACGATAAGGAGGACAAATTCAAATTTGCTCCATCTCAGTCTTCATTTGCTAATGAGTTTATCGATAAATATGGGGTCAATCAAAAAGAGTTAAGCTCTGTTGTGCTTATTGAAGGAGATCGGTTTTATACAAAATCGACTGCAGTAATAAAAATAGCCAATCAATTAAGTGGATGGCCTAAAATTTTCTATTACATCAACTTGATCCCAAAAGCTGTTCGCGACTTTTTTTATGATTGGATTGCTAAGTATAGGTATCGCCTTTTTGGTAAACAAGCTAATTGTATGTTGCCAGATAAAAATTTGCAACATAAATTTATTTCCTAAAAGAGATCTCTAAGAGTTCGCTTCATTAAAAGGACTAGTTTTTATCAAAAAACTTTTTAAAGAATAAAATTTGGTAATCAATATTTCCACTCCAATAGGTATATGCATGTCCACCTGGTCGTTCAATATAGTCGTGGTTGATTTTTAATTGTAATAATTTTTCGTGCAAGGCACGATTCACAGGCAGAAAAAAATCATCCACACCGCAATCAATGATCAATGTCAACTGATTGTTTGACAATGTTTCTACATGACGCATCACGGTATAGTCATACCATCTTTCGGGATTGGATTGCAAATCGCCTAGTGCATTTTTGATATCCCAGTTTTTTGGAAAAGGTCTAAAATCGACCCCTCCAGAAGTGCTTCCTGCTGCTCCAAAAAGTTCCGGATGTCGGATGGCTAAAAACAAGGCCCCATGTCCTCCCATACTTAGTCCTGTTATTGCCCTTGATTTTGTTGATGCTTTTGTTGGGTAATGAGCGTCTATGTATCCTACAAGTTCTTTTGTGATATAGGATTCGTATCTTATTGTACTATCGATTGGGCTATCAAAATACCAACTGCCTTTTCCGCCGTCAGGACAAACAAAAATTACTTTTAAGTCATCTGCGGTTTTTGCTAATTGCGGGGATATTTTACTCCATTGTGCGTAATTGCCTCCGTAGCCATGTAAAAGATAAATCACCGGATAACTACCCTTGTCATTGACCGAGCTGCTTGGTTGAATTACGACAAATTTGGTTGGCTTTTTCAAAAAAACACTTTGAATTTGCAAGGTATCCACTGTACCTGCACTAACATTCAATTCAATCAACACCAATAATGCAATCAATATTTTTTTCATGACTGTAATTTAACAGTTCTTAATTAGAATGGATGTTGTTTTCGACAATTTTTGAACTAAATTTAGGTATATGAAATACTATTGCACCATTCTATTTGTTTTTGTATCCTTTATTGCTACTGCGCAAGCCGACACAACCAAATCGCAGGCTTATTTGACTCGTATTACGATGGATGTGACAGATGTGCAAGACCCTTTACTCTTTGCTTCCTCAATTGATATTAGTTTAAGGCCTTCAAAAGGGACTGTGAAATATGCCACACACAGTCTTTTGGGCAGTATGGACTTGGGCGATGTGAGGACAGTTCAATTAGATTTACTTTCTAAAAAAATGACCCAATCGGATATCGTAAGTAGTTTTATTAATTTTAGTTTCAAATCCAGATCAGTGGATGATTTTATCGGCGTTTTTAATTTCATTTTTGAATTTTCTGATGGTACCAACTATCCTTATCGCTTAGGAAAAATTGCAATTGGAAATGATTTGAAACTAAGTTCTATTTCTCGTACCATTTATATTCGGTAATTTTGAATTTCAAGAAATGTAGATTGTATGACAATTAAGCTAATCAAAAATAGATCTGATATTGGGGCGGGAACAAGAGGTTCCGACTTAGGCATTGATGCCATTGAAATTGCAGCCATCAATCATAACAATGATTTTTTCCATCGCAATCTCTTTTTAGATGTTGAGACGCATAATGAGACCATCTATAATAAAAACAACAACAATTTCGCCAAACGAATTGAACATGTTGT
>JAGOAO010000017.1 GCA_017983845.1 Sediminibacterium sp. | reverse complement strand
TGCATTCTGCGCATTCCAATAACACCGTTGATTTTGAGCGTAAAGCTGCAGAAGCTGCGGAGATTGGCATGAAGTATTTAATCTGTCCTTACAAAGGCCCACAAAAAACAATGGACGACTACAAGAAGTTCATTGATGAGTTTAACACATCGGGTGCGATTGCTAAAAAGCACGGTATTCGTTTTGCGTACCATAACCACGACTACACTTTCAAACCAATGGACGGTGTAATGCCTCAGGATGTAATTATGAAAGGTACAGATGCGGATTTAGTAGATTTTGAAATGGATATCTACTGGGTAGTGGCTGCAGGTATTGACCCAATTGAGTATTTCAATAAGTACCCTAATCGTTTTAGATTGGCACACGTAAAAGACCAAACTAAAAATGCAGCAGGCAATTTAGAATCTTGTGTGATTGGAAAAGGCACCATCGATTTCAAAAAAATCTTAGCAGCTGGACAAAAGAAAGGATTGAATACTTTTATTGTAGAGCAAGAAGCATATACAGGCACTACAGAAATGGGTTGCGCAAAAGACAACGCAGCATATATGAAAAACTTTAGTTGGTAGTTAACCAATGATTGTATAAAAAAAGGGACACGTTTCGTGTCCCTTTTTTGTACGTAGAATTTTAATATATCCTATTTGGCATGACTACTACAATAGTATCCCATGCTTTTGAATGTCCACAATTGCATTGTACAATGCATCTAAGTCCTCTATAGTATTAAATGCATTGATAGAATACCTTAAGTACACATCATTGCCTTGTCGCATGATCGGCACTTCTATTTTATAATCAAGGAATAAGGTGCGCTGTAATTTTTCTGGGTCGGATGTATGAATAGGAATGCTAATCATTTGTCCAATCCATTCACTATTCAGTGGGCTAATGGGCATACTTTTTAACAAAGCATAAAATCTTGGTGCATTGTCCATCACCATTTGATGGCATCTTCTGCCTATTGCTGGCCAGTTATGTTGCTCCATAAATTCTATACAAGTGGCCACAGTTAAAAATGCCGAGAAGTCTCTTGTACCAATCATTTGGTGGTAGTCTAAGAAATGAGAATGGGAGGGTTTTGCTGCTTTGTAACCCCAACTTACAATCATTGGATCACAAATGGTTTGCACAGCTTTTGCTGCATATAAAAAGGAACAGCCCTTGGGTGCCATCATCCATTTATGACATGCACCTGTATAAAAATCTGCTTGAATTTGACTTAAATCCAAGGGGATATGCGCTGGTGCATGGGCGCCGTCGACAATCGTGATCAATCCTTTTTCTTTTGCGATCGCACAAATCTCTGCGGCAGGAAAAATTAATCCAGTTGCACTAGTGATATGACTTATGAAAATAGCTTTGGTCTTTTCATTGCATCCCTTGAAAAAATCTTCGATGAATTTTTCTTTTGTTGTAATAGGGAGATTGATTTTTTGTCTACGATAAGTTGCGCCTTTTTTACCGCAATAATATTCCCAGGTTCTATCACAAGCACCATATTCAATATCTGTAGCAAGAATCTCATCTCCTGCTTGTAGCGGAAAACTTTTTGCAATCATATTGATCGCAAAACTTGGATTGGTGACATAGACTAAATCGTCTTTGTCTGCACAGTTCAAAAACTTAGCTAATACTGCTCTAGACTCCGCCAAGTATTCATAGCCATCAAATGCAATGAACTGCACAGGCTCTGCTTCTAATACCCTTTGCCAGTCTTGGTATTTATCGAACACTGGTTTTGGTGTAGCACCAAAAGACCCGAAATTCAAAAAATGAATATCGGGTCTTAATAAAAATTGATCTTTTAAAGATTCCATAGTTTGTTTTTATTCACCTAAGCTCCAACCTTCACGATAAGTTCGTTTTACAAACTGATTCGCTAAGTCGAAATTGGTGATCTTCATATTTGGACCATCCCACATTAATTGGATATTTCTGCCTGGGTAGCTTGTCAATCCTTTTGCATCATTCGCTTTCACGTCATAAGAACGGATGGCTAAGTTACCCATTAATACAGATTCAGTTAAAGGTCCTGCGATATCGAAATTAGAACTCAATACTTTTGCTTCCTTGCTTCCAGGGCCTGCAATACATGCTTCTACCCATGCTGCATAGTGTCCTTCTGCGCCACCTTTTACTCTGTCAATTGTTTGAGGTACGACAGTGGTTTTAGTTAAATTAGTTGGAAGCAATTGTGGGTTCACACCATAAGTACCTGCCATCATCTTGCCTTTTGTTCCTTCAAAGATGATGCCATTACCGCCATCACCCATTACTTCGTTAGGTCCTAACTCTGCTGGTCTTTCTGGTTGGATACCGCCATCCATCCAATGTAATTTTACATCTGGTTTTCCATTTTGCCCTTTGAAAGTCAAAATGATATGAGACGCTGCTGGTGGACTATCTGGAGAATACACTCTTTGCCATGGTGCAGTATACCTTGTAGCTACACTACATTCTGCAGACACGGGATAACCCAATCCTAACACAGCAAATCCTGGTGCCATAATATGACAAGCCATATCGCCTAATGCGCCGGTACCGTAATCCCACCAACCTCTCCAGTTAAATGGCAAAACGCCATCAAAATAACTTTTTTGAGGGGCAGTTCCCAACCATAAATCATAGTCTAAGCCAGCTGGAATAGCAGATGCAGTCGTTGGACGAATCACCCCTTGTGGCCATACTGGACGGTCAGTGTAACAATAAATGGTATGCACATCGCCAATCAATCCTGCATTGTACCAATCTTGCAACACACGTACACCATCTCCTGATGCACCTTGGTTACCCATCTGCGTAACGACATTGTATTTATGTGCAGCCTGCGTCATGATTCTAGCTTCGTAGATATCATGTGCCATTGGCTTTTGAACATACACGTGTTTTTTCATTTGCATTGCTGCCATGGCTTGCACGCCGTGCATATGGTCTGGTGTAGAAACAGAAACAGCATCAATATGCTTGCCTTCTTTTTCTAACATCTCTCTATAATCTTTATAATATTTTGCCTTAGGATATCTTTCACGACTCTTTACTGCTTGACGATCATCCACATCACATAGGAATGCGATATCGGCTTTTCCACTTTGATAGAAGGACCATAAGTCACCTTCACCTTTTCCTCCTGCACCAATCCCTGCAATTTGTAATTTATCGCTCGGTGCAGTAAATCCAGGACCACCTAATACATGTCTAGGGACAATGTAAAACCCGCCTAAAGCCAGTGCGGCATTTTTGACAAAATCTCTTCTTGATTTTACGGTTTTTTTCATAGCAATCGTTTAAATAGGAGGGACCCTCCTATGGTTTTTTAAGTAGGTTAAATTATTGAAAATTGCGGATATTTTGAAATTATTTTTATGAGTGAACAAATTGCCAATCCTATCGTTAATTAAGTTTAAATTGCTATACTATTTCTATCCTATGACTACACAACTTGAAGCTTTAAGACATTATTTTCAGTCAGGAGCAACCCAGAGCTATGCTTTTAGGTTTTTGCAACTTAAAAAGCTCAAGCAACTAGTGCTTGAAAATGAGCAAGCATTGTATCAGGCATTGCATACTGACCTAAAAAAGTCCAATGAGGAATCTTGGGCAACAGAGATTGGGTTTTTCTTGAATGAATTGAACTATACCTTGGAGCATTTAAAAGGGTGGATGCAACCCACGAGTGTGCCTACCAATTTATTGAATCAACCTTCCACTTGTTACACTGTGCAAGAGCCCTTGGGTGTGGTTTGTATAATTGGCCCTTGGAATTATCCTTTTCAATTGTTGTTTACACCGTTGATTGGAGCGATTGCAGGAGGTAATTGCGTGGTCTTAAAGCCAAGTGAATTTGCACCAGCGACTGCAGCAGTGATGGGAAAAATCATTCATGAACTATTTCCTGAAAATTATATACTTTATGTGGAAGGCGAGGGTGCGCAGGTGTTGACACCGATGTTTGACAATTTTAGATTCGATCATATTTTTTACACAGGTAGTACTACTGTTGGTAAAATCATTTATCAGCAAGCTGCAGCAAAATTAACACCAGTGACTTTAGAGTTGGGTGGTAAGAGTCCTGCGGTGGTTGCGGTGGATGCCAATATGCGTGTGGCTGCAAGAAGAATTGTGAATTCTAAATTTTCGAATTGTGGTCAAATGTGTGTGGCGCCAGATTATGTTTTGGTGCCTACTGCATTTAAGCAGGTATTGATAGAGGAGTTGATCAAAGCCATTGAACAATTTTACGGAACAGATACGGCTTCGTCTGATGGGTATGGTAAAATCATCAACGAAAAACAATGGCAAAGATTAGTGGGTTATTTTGCAGATGGTAAAATTATATATGGTGGTAAGTCTGATGCAAGTAATTTATTTATTGAACCTACGCTTATCACAGATGTGTCGGTAGAAAGTAAAGTCATGACAGATGAAATTTTTGGCCCCATCCTTCCTATCTTAACTTATGACAGCAACGAAGCTGCTCTTGACATAATTCGTCGCAATCCAAATCCATTGGCATTTTATGTATTCACCAATGATCCAGCCACAGAACAATATTGGTTAACGAATGTGCCTTCTGGAGGTGCTTGCGTCAACAATACCAGCTGGCATCTAACCAATCATGCTTTGCCTTTTGGTGGCAGAGGGTTTAGTGGGATGGGCGGCTATCATGGTAAATTGAGCTTCACCACTTTCACGCACATGAAGTCGGTGATGAAAACACCTACATGGATCGATCCGGATTTAAAATATCCTCCTTATAAAGGCAAGGGCTGGTTGTTGAAAAAACTAATTGGATAAAACAAATTGCTTTGAAAAAAAACAAACATATGATCATTAAAATAGCCATTGCAGTAGGTGTCTTGGTGACTGCTGCATTATTGATGAAGAAAAAAGACATGACTTATCGTCAATCTATTTTAAAAACCATGTATCCTATGATCATGTGGTCTACTGGTAAAGCAGGTAGCAAACAAGTGCAGGTGAATACATCCAAGACTAAAGGGTCTGTTGAATTTTATAGCTTAACGACCAAAGACATTGCAGGCAATGCTTTTAGCTTTGAGCAATTCAAAGGAAAAAAAGTATTGATTGTGAATACAGCGAGTGATTGTGGTTATACGGGACAATATGAAAACTTAGAAAAATTATCCCAGCAGTTCAAAGGATCCTTGGTGATTGTAGGTTTCCCTGCCAACGATTTTAAAAACCAGGAAACAAAAGACGATCAAGCGATTGCTGCTTTTTGTCAAAAAAATTACGGTGTAAGTTTTCCTTTGATGGCCAAGTCGGTGGTGGTAAAATCAAAAGACCAAAATTCCATATATACTTGGTTGACTTCTGCGAATCAAAATGGATGGTGCAATCAAGTGCCTGCTTGGAATTTCTGTAAATATTTAATTAACGAGCAAGGGGTATTGACACATTATTTTCCAATGAGTGTAGATCCATTGGATGCAAAAATTATCGAAGCAATAAAAAATTAATTGAATCCATCATTCCTATTTGATGATATAGGATGATTAATTGATTGGGCAATGCTCATGGTAATTCTCCAGTACAATCCTACCAGAATCTATTTCCATGCCTTTGAACTTTTCTTTAATCTCATCCAGTATCGCTTCAATGCCTTCTCGTTCTGTAATGCGTACTAATTGATTTCTATATTCTTTAATATTCGGTAAGCCTCTTAGGTAGTTGGCGTAATGTCTGCGCATTTCATTGATGCCACCAATAGGTCCTTTCCATTCTAAAGATTTGATTAAGTGCTTTCTTGCTACTTCCACACGCTCTTCGATGCTTGGTGATTTCATTTTTTCGCCTGTTGCTAGAAAATGTTTGATCTCTCTAAAAATCCATGGGTAACCAATGGCAGCACGGCCAATCATAATCCCATCTACACCGTATTTATTTTTATATTCCAAGGCCTTCTCTGGAGAATTAATATCTCCGTTGCCAAAAATTGGAATATGAATTCTTGGATCATTTTTAATATTGCCAATGATGGTCCAGTCTGCTTCGCCTTTATACATTTGCACCCTGGTGCGTCCGTGAATGGCCAATGCTTTCACACCTATATCCTGTAATCTCAAAGCAGCTTCATGCACATTCAAACTATTGTCATCCCAGCCTAGTCTTGTTTTTACGGTAACAGGAAGGTTGGTGCTTTTTACCACCGCTTCTGTTAAACGCACCATGAGGTCAAGGTCTTTTAATACACCCGCACCTGCACCTTTCATGGCTACTTTCTTCACTGGACAGCCAAAATTGATATCAATTAAATCGGGGTTAACCGTATCTACAATTTTAGTACACATAGCCATGGCTTCCTCGTCTCCACCAAATATCTGTATTCCTATAGGGCGTTCATAATCATAGATATCTAATTTCTGTCTGCTTTTGATGGCATCACGAATTAGGCCTTCGCTACTAATAAATTCTGTATACATTAGGTCTGCGCCGTTGTCTTTACACACTGCTCTAAACGGGGGATCACTTACGTCCTCCATGGGCGCTAATAAAAGCGGAAAATCAGGTAATTGTATGTTGCCTATAGATACCATATGAATTCATTATCTTGCATCTAACCGATACGGTTGCAAAGGTACCAATTAATTGCATTGACATGTCTACTAATGAAACTTCTATTTTTAATATGACCCCTGGATTCAGGATGGTTTTATTCATTGCCATGACGGGACTGAGTATGATTCTAGGGGGGCTAATTACATTTTCTATTGTATCTGCTGTATTGCATGTGCCCTTAACGGAAATCCAGTCTATTTTAATGCGTCCGGAATACACCAGTATGACCCAAACTGCCAATGCTTTTGCCTCTATCATTGGTTTTGGTTTGCCCGTGTTGGTCGTCGCTTATTTTACACCTGGAAACATGGGCCCTAACCTAGGCTTTAAAACCATCACTAGCGAAAAACAAGTGTTGATTGTAGTATTGCTGGCCATTACTGGACTTTTATTAAGTGGCGCTCTGGGAGACCTAACAGATAAATTAACTTTTTCTACTACAGTTCGTAATTGGGCTACGAATTTGGAGTCGCAGTATAAAAAAGCCTTGATGGCGATGACCCAAATGCGTTCTATCTGGGATTTATTATTTGCTATTGTAGCCATTGCGGTGGTGCCAGCGATAGTAGAGGAATTGTATTTTAGAGCGAGTCTTCAAAAAATAATTATGGACTGGTCGGGCAAGCCAATTGTTGCGATTGTGGTGACGGCCATTTTATTTAGTGCTTTTCATTTTTCCTATTTTGGATTTTTATCTAGAATGTCCTTGGGGATTGTATTGGGCTTGATCTATTATTATACAAAAACAATTTGGTTGCCTATATTGATGCATTTTATAAATAATGCTATTGGGGTGTCTGCATTGTATATGGTAAGAAATAACCCAAAGCAAATAGACAAAGTATTGGATTCAAACCTAGCCTATTATTGGTTATTGTTAGGTTTGCTGATGTTGGTGCTCTTATTTAAGCAACTTAAAGCAACTATAAAACCGGGCGCATCAGAAAAGGATTTTATTTCCTAATCGGATCTATTCACTAGATCACTTATTTTTAATCTTCATTAAAACAAATTTATGGCGTTTAATTTCTCTGTTTTTAAAGTGAGGGCATTGTCTGCCATTGTATTTGTGGCAATCATGTTAGTTGGTTTGTTATTTAACAGTTGGTCTTATTTTGCTTTATTTCTATTGATCCAAGTAGGTTGTTTGTTTGAATACCAAAAATTAATGCGTGCTATTTTCCCAAGTTATGGGCAAATTTCAAAAATGCATCAATGGGGTGTTTTGGTGGTAGGTGTGTTGATGATGACGAGTTTAGCGCCAACAGATATCGCATTGCCTTCATTCATTTTACAAAAATTACCCCTTGCGTTTCAAGGCATTGGATTAAGATGGATTGGCTTAAAAGCCATGCCGGTAGCATTGGTATTGATGATGATAGCCGATGTATTTGCAAGAAAAGCAGCAATCAAAAATTTAGCGATTAGTTTTTTTGGCTTAAGCTATATCACCATCAGTCTTTCATTATTCTATGCCATGAGAGGGATGTTTTTGAATTCACCTTTATCCATGTTCTTCCCGAATGTGGAATTGATGGTGCCTATTTTAGTGATTGTTACGGTATGGGTCAACGACACCATGGCCTATCTAGTAGGTTCCTTTATTGGTCGTACACCCATTTCGCCCATCTCCCCTAAGAAAACTTGGGAAGGAACGATTGCAGGTGTGATTTTATCAGTGGTGATTTTATCCATTGTTGCAGGTCAATACATTCCTATAGCTGCTAAGTATTTGTATATGATCACATTTATCGCATCTGTAATGGGTAATTTAGGCGATCTTTTTGAAAGCAAATTAAAGCGATTGGCTGGCGTGAAAGACAGTGGTAGCATGATGCCTGGACATGGGGGCTTCTTAGATCGATTTGATTCTGTCTTATTTGCTGGACCATTTGTTTGGTTATTGCTTCAATTTATCTTTTAGATGAATTACCTTTGCTCAAATTGCTTTTTATGACCATACATAGAGAAGGTACAGCTACGATTGCATTGGTTGCTTTTGTGGTAGGTATTTTAAACCTAATTAATTTTTCTTATTTATTTCCAATAAGTGCTTTACTGGCTTGGGCTGTTTTTGTGCTCCTATTAGCCTTCTTTTTATTCATCGTTTCTTTCTTTAGAATGCCCAATCGTGTATTGACCAATGACGCTTCTGCGATTGTGTCTCCTGCAGATGGCAAGGTAGTGGTGATTGAAGAAGTGATGCCAGATGAATTTTACAAAGAGCCAAGAATACAATTAAGTGTTTTTATGAGCCCAGCAAATGTGCACGTGAATCGTTTGCCTGTTGCTGGTAACATCATCTACAATCAATACCATCCTGGAAAATTCTTAGTAGCATGGCATCCAAAATCATCTACCGATAACGAGAGATGGTCTGTGGTGGTGGAAAATGAGAAAGGAACGATTTTGTTAAAACAAATCGCTGGTGCCCTTGCCAGAAGAATTTGTAATTACGCTGAAGTGGGCTCTAAGTTCAATCAGTGTGATGAATATGGTTTTATCAAATTCGGAAGCAGGGTAGATTTATTATTGCCAATTGGCACAGAGATCACTTGTAAGATTGGCGATACCGTAAAAGGCGGTGTGACAGTCTTAGCAAAGTGGTAAGTCTATAGTGGGATCTGCTATAAGATCGTTTCCAATTCCTTTAAATGGGTGATGGTGTAAGTGGCTGGTACCGTTGGTATAGCCTGAATATGGTTCACAAAAATCGTATCCATCCCTATATTAATGCCCCCTTGAATATCTGCAGACTCATTGTCCCCAATCATGATACTTTCTGATACGGTCGCATTGGCATTTTTTAAAGCGTATTCAAAAATGTCTTTGTGCGGCTTCAAACTATTACTTGCTTCTGAAGTAATCACTTCAATAAAATAGTCCGCTATACCTGAATTTTTAATTTTTTTAAATTGCACCGATTCAAATCCGTTGGTGATTAAGTGCATCTTGTATTCCTTGTTCTTTAGGTAATCCAATATCTCAATCGTATAGGGAAACAAGTGTGTTTTATTAGGTAAAATCTCTAAATAAGTTTGCGACATTTCCTTCGCTAATTTTTCGTTCGCTACTTTAAAGTCTAGTAAACTTAAGTACACCCTTTTCCATCTCAATTCTTCCTGTTTGATAAAGCCCTTGGTATAACGATCCCATAATCGATGGTTATGGGCGGAATAAGTACTGTAAAAGCCATCAAAATCTACAATGCCCAATCCTGCCAGATCATGTGTGGTATACAATTCTTGAATGGTTTCCTTAGAGTTGGTTTCAAAATCCCAAAGGGTATGATCTAGGTCAAAAAACAGGTCTTTATAAGCCATTTGAAGAGTATGAATTGATAATTGAACTGCAAAATTACCATTTTGCATGGTATCTTTATCGAGTAAATTATGAATTTATGAATATCATTGTCACAGGCGCTTCTAAGGGGATCGGTTTTGCAATCGCAAAAGCATTTGCTGCAGCGGGTCACCATTTGTTTTTAACCAGTAAGACGCCTGCCGATTTAGCGAATGCTGCGGCTGAATTACAACAGGCCTATCCGTCAGTTCAAATTGAATACGTGCATGCAGACTTATCCATCAAAGGGCAAGTGCATTGTTTTTCTGAATGGGTATTGGCAAGAACAGTGCCTGATGTGTTGGTGAATAATGCAGGTTATTTTTTACCCGGTCAATTACAAGACGAAGCAGATGGACAGTTAGAAGCACAATTGAATGCGAACTTATTTTCTGCCTATCATTTAACAAGAGACCTATTGCCTGCTATGCTTAAAGTAAAGCAAGGCCATATTTTTAATATTTGTTCCATCGCTTCACTACAAGCTTATCCAAACGGAGGTTCCTATAGTATTTCTAAATATGCATTGTTAGGTTTTTCTGCTAACCTCAGATTGGAATTGAAAGACAAAGGCATTAAAGTGACATCGGTTTGTCCTGGTGCTACTTTTACCAATAGCTGGAAAGGATCTGGAGTAGCTGAGGAAAGAATTATGGAAGCGGATGATATTGCAAAGATGATTTATGCTGCAACGCAATTAAGTCAGCAGGCGGTAGTAGAAGATATTGTATTGCGTCCTCAGTTAGGAGATTTATAAGTGTACAAAATAGGATTACTATAAATTGTAAAGCAGGACTTTGTTTTAAAGTCGTTCTAAATCATCTTCAGTAGTACTATTGTTTTCTGATGTAGATTGACTTATTTTATTCGTAGCAAAACTTGCTCTAGCTGCTTTGGTTGCAGCCAATCTTTCAATCATCACTGCAGCGATTAATCTTGCAGCATCTTCATTAGGATGGGATTGTAAAATTGTTTTCAGCTTTTGTTCAGACACATCTATTCGGTAAAGCAATTGCACCAATTTATTAAAATCATGATTGATACAATCATTGATATAAGCAATCAAATCACTGGGAGACAATTGTTCAATTTCGTACAATGCTTTTTCCATGGGTGGAATTGTTTATCTGATTTTTTCTGTGACGCCTAAACTAAATAATGCAAAGTCATATTTCGTAGGGTCCTTAGGATCTAAAGTTCGGCAATAATTGGTTAATTCTAAAGCAGTTTGCCAATCTATTTGTGCACGAGATATAAGCCCAAAACTTTTAGATACCCTTGCCACATGGACGTCTATTGGGATAATTAATTCCGATGGAGGAATGGCTTTCCATAAGCCAAAGTCAACTCCCTGTTGGTCCTTACGCACCATCCACCTGAGAAACATGTTCAATCTTTTACAGGTAGATCCGTTTTCTGGAGAAGCGATATGTTTTTTGGTGCGATGCGGCGCGTCATCCAATGAAAAAAAATAATGTTTAAAATGCACTAATCCAGCTTCTACGGTGGTGATCTTTTTTCCTGTGACTTGATTTTTAAAAAATGCAGTCTCTAAACTATTATATGATGCAAAATGCATTTTAAAAAAGGCAATACAATAGCGTAGGTCGGTATCATTAAATGTTCGGTGCGTAAATCCCAAGAGTTTTTCGAGGTCCTTGTCTTCGTGCTGTGTACAGAATTCAAATGGCGCATTGTCCATCCGCTCGAGTAGCTCCTTGCTCTTTTGTATAATCGTAGTTCGATTGCCCCAGGCAAAAATGGCAGCAAAAAAAGCAGCAAGCTCTATGTCTTGCTGCTTTGTATATAAATGCGGTATACTGATTGGATCTTTTTCGATAAAATCAATATGGTTGTATTGTTTTACTTTTTGATCTAGTAAGTGTTTTAGTGCTTGGTTCATTATCCAATGGCCTGAGCTAAATCTGCAATGATATCTTCTGCGTCTTCAATCCCCACACTTAAGCGAATCAATCCATCTGCTAATCCATTGGCAATTCTTTGTTCACGTGGGATAGATGCATGGGTCATACTTGCAGGGTGATTGATCAATGATTCAACACCGCCTAAACTTTCTGCCAATGAAAATATTTTAGTGCTTGACAATACTTTTGTTGCAGCTGCGATACTATCGTCTTTTAATGTGAAGCTCATCATGCCGCCAAATCCACGCATTTGTTTTTTAGCAATATCGTGGTTAGGATGGTCTGTAAACCCACACCAGTAGACCCTTGCTACTTTTGGATGCTGGCGTAAATAAGCGGCTACTTTTTCGCCGTTCTCACAATGACGTTGCATTCTTACGTGTAAGGTTTTGATCCCTCTTAACACTAAGAAACAATCCTGCGGTCCTGGAACAGCGCCTGTGCTTTTTTGAATAAAATACAATTGATCTCTTAAGGCTTCGTCATTCATGACTAAGCATCCTTGAATCACATCACTATGGCCACCTAAATATTTTGTTGCAGAGTGCATCACAATGGTTGCACCTTGGTCCAATGGATTTTGTAAATAAGGAGAAGCAAAAGTATTGTCTACACAAACAATACAATTGTGTTTTTTACCAATCGCTGAAACCGCTTCGATATCTGTAATATTCATCAATGGATTGGTAGGCGTCTCTACCCAAATTAATTTGGTTTTTGCAGTCATCGCTGCAGCCACATTGTCTGCATTGGATGTGTCTACATAAATAAATTTGATCCCCATTTTCTCATGTACTTTAGAGAATAAACGGAAAGAACCTCCGTACATATCATGGGCAGCAACTACTTCGTCACCTGGCACCAATAAACGCATCACTGCATCTGTTGCAGCGACCCCACTTGCAAATGCCAGTCCAAATTTCCCATTTTCAATGACTGCAAATGCTTCTTCTAAAGCAAAACGTGTTGGGTTTTGGCTTCTTGCGTATTCATAGCCCTGATGCACTCCAGGAGCGGATTGTACGTAAGTAGAAGTTTGATAAATAGGGGTCATGATGGCACCTGTACTTGGATCAGGATGTGCTCCAGCATGGATGAATTTAGTGCCTAAGTGTTGTGTATTGCTCATGATTGTTTTTCTAATTAGTTATTTTAATTGGATCTTTTTGCTACTATTTTATTTTGTATTGGGTTGATTGCCTCTTTTAAATAGGCGATAGGAAAATACAGAGGGGATGATGACCATCACTGCAGTTGCGGTCATAAAACAAATAAAACCGAATTTCATAGGCAATATAAAAGTGGTGACTGCTTGAAACAAGCCTCCGTAGATCCAAATTTTTCCTGCAACCTTATGTGTTTCATTCCAATTGGTTTCATTCTCTAATGTCCAAGGCAATTTAAATCCAACAAAATAATTTTGTTTGAACTTAGGCATATACCAACCTAATCCTGCAAAGGATAAGCCAAGCAATGGCAATATTAATTTACCTACATTGATTTGATCCGCATGTGTAGAGGAGTAAATGATAATGGAACTTAATACACTTAAAAATGCAACCGTGATTAATGCAAAATTGCCATAAAGGGTGTCGTTTTTGTCATCGTATTTTTTAGGATCAAAAGACTTTAAATTCGTCATTAAGACATAAATAAAAATACTCACTGCCCCCATAATCCCAGGACCAATAAAGATACTCTCAGGTCCACCCCAAGCATCTGCCTTCCCCTCGATATTGAAATGAGTTGGAATTCGGCTGGGCAACTGAGGATAAATCAGGGCACTATATATAAAAGGAGCAAGGATCAATATGGCCACCAGCCAAGGTCCGTATTTCTTTGTGTTCATGTAGTCAAATTTGATCCTACAAGGTACAAAATTTTGCCTTTTGGCGCGTTTTACATGAATTGGGCAGATCTGCTAAAAAAAATTACTTTTGCATCAAATCAATCGACATGAGTAAAGGACCCATTTCACAGTTTATAGAGCACCATTATCGACATTTTAATGCTGCCGCCTTAGTAGATGCTGCTAAAGGTTATGAAACCCATTTATTAGAGGGTGGTAAAATGTTAGTGAGTTTGGCGGGTGCAATGAGTACGGCCGAGTTAGGAATTAGCTTAGCGGAGATGATCCGTCAAGATAAAATTGCTATCATCAGTTGTACGGGTGCCAATTTAGAAGAAGATGTGATGAACCTTGTAGCGCATAGCCACTACAAGCGTGTCCCTAATTATAGAGATTTAACGCCACAGGATGAGTGGGATTTATTAGAGAACCATTACAATCGTGTAACAGATACTTGTATCCCAGAAGAGGAAGCATTTAGAAGATTACAAAAGCATATTGTGAAGTTCTGGAAAGAAGCTGAAGCAAAAGGGGAGCGTTATTTCCCGCATGAATTCTTATACCAAGTGGTTTTGAGTGGTGAGTTAGAGCAATACTATGAAATTGATCCTAAGGATAGCTGGATTGTAGCTGCTGCTAAAAAGAACATTCCTATCGTTGTTCCAGGATGGGAGGATAGCACGACTGGTAATATCTTCGCTAGTTATGTCATTAAAAATGAATTGAAAGCATCTACTGTTAAAAACGGTATCGAATACATGATCTATTTAACAGAATGGTATAGAGCGAATAGTGGTGGTAAGGGTGTAGGCTTCTTCCAAGTGGGTGGAGGTATCGCTGGCGATTTCCCTATCTGTGTAGTACCAATGATGTACCAAGACCTTGAATGGCATGATGTGCCTTTCTGGAGCTATTTCTGTCAAATTAGTGATAGTACCACTTCTTACGGATCTTACTCTGGTGCGGTTCCAAACGAAAAAATTACCTGGGGTAAATTAGATATTCATACGCCTAAGTTTATTGTAGAAAGTGATGCCACGATTGTCGTGCCTTTGATCTTCTCTTATATATTAGGTCAGTAGGATCCACTTTCTTTACAAAATAAAAATGCCCCTTATTGCTAAGGGGCATTTTTAATGGTATAGTTGATTCGACTATCTCGTGGCTGGCATGTTTAAAGGCATGTCGCGTTTTAACATCTCTTCTCTTGTGGCCATTTCCCAAGCAGTTTCAAAAATGATTCTTGCTCTTTTTTCCATTAGATCAAAATTGATTTTTTCTACTCTGTCTGTTGGTTTATGGTAGTCTGCATGTGTTCCGTTGAAGTAAAAAATTACTGGAACCCCTTTTGCAGCAAAGTTATAATGGTCGCTTCTGTAATAAAAACGGTTTGGATCTTTAGGATCATTGAATCTTCTGTCCAATTCCATATTGTAGCTTTTATTTACCTTATCTGTGATAGGTTGTAAATCGCTGCTTAATTTATCTTCTCCAATCACATATACATAGTTCATTGAATCTCCTTTGTAGGTAGGATCGATACGACCAATCATGTCAATATTTAAATCGGCTGTGGTTTTTTCCATTGGGAAGATAGGGTGTTCGCCATAATACTTAGAGCCTAACAATCCTTTTTCCTCTCCAGATACGTTCATGAAAACGATATTTCTTTTAGGGCTAAAGCCTTTCTTTTTTGCTTGAGCAAATGCTTCAGCAATGGCTAAAACACCTGTTGTGCCTGAACCATCATCATCTGCACCATAGTAGATGACACCATTCTTAACGCCTTCGTGGTCGTAGTGGCTAGTGATGAATAAATACTCGTCTGATTTTTCCTTACTTGGCATATACGCAATCACATTTGCACTTGGTATCGTAACACTTGTTCTGTCAGAAGTCCATTCAATTGCTGCATTGTATTTTCCGATAGGTAGTTCCGCAAATTCTGTATCACTGAATTCTTTTGTACCGCCTAATAAGGCAGCACCTACAGTTTTATTCACTGTCATGCTTACAAATGAATTGGTGTTTGCAGCAAAAGCCAATCTGCCACTTAAACTACTAGGCATGGTTGGATTTGTTTTTGCTACATGTATGATACCAATCGCGCCCAATTTTTGTGCAGCCATGGTCTCCATCATGGTTCTTTCTTTGCCTTCTGTGCTAATCAATAATTTACCTCTTACATCTAAAGTAGACTTGTCTGTAAAATCTGCACCTACATAAAACAATTCGTTGCTAGCAAATGGTTTTTGTGGAGCTGCTGATGCACTGATCCAAAAATCTTTATCTATTGTATAGCTTGCGCCATTTACTTTCAAGTTAGCACTAGTCATTTTATCTTGAAATAAACTAAAAGGCATTCTATAGGAACCCGCATTGCCTGGAGTTAGGTTCAATTGCTTGTATTGGCCTACTAAATAAGCAGCCGCTTTTCTTTCTCCTTCTGTTCCTGTCTCTCTGCCTTGCATTTCTGCACTAGCAATGATGCTTAAGTGTTTTTTTAATCCAGCTGCAGTGATATGTTTTGCAGCAGTGCTTGCATCGATGGTTTGTGCATTCACAAATCCAACGCTCAAACTTAGGAGTACAATGAAAATTTTACGCATGTTGTTTTATTTAAAATGAAAATATTATGAACAAGTTATTTTATCAACTCTTCCTTGGTGTCTTCCACCTTCAAAAGCGGTTGTCATGAATGCATCAATCATTTCTGTTGCAGACTCGATTGATACGAATCTTGCAGGCACACAAATCATATTTGCATCATTGTGTAATCTCGTAAGTTGAGCAATCTCTGGCAACCAACACAATCCAGCTCTTACACCTGCATGTTTATTGGCTGTAATAGCTACACCATTTGCAGAACCACAGAATAAAATACCAAATGCTGCTTCTCCTGTTTCAACACTTGCAGCAGTAGGGTGTGCAAAGTCTGGATAATCCACAGAGTCGGTATTGTATGTTCCAAAGTCTTTCACTTGATAGCCCTTTTTTTCGAGCCACTCTTTAATTACTTGCTTATACTCAACTCCAGCGTGGTCGGCACCCATTGCGATGGGTTTAGATGCATCAAAAACGTAAGCCATATTACTTAATTTTTATGTGATTAGTGGTTATTCCCATTCTTCATCTGCCTTCTTCACAGATTTATATGCCCATCTTGATACAATGATACTCAATTCAAATAAGGAGTACAAAGGAATAAAGACAAGCAATTGACTATACCAGTCTGGACTAGGTGTAATAAATGCTGCAATGATTAATATGACGACCGCTGCATATTTACGAACGCTACTTAAAAACTTAGGAGTGACCATGCCAATCTTAGTCAATAAAAAAGCCAACACAGGTAACTCAAATGCAATTCCACAACCTAAAATTAGATTGGTTAAATTATCTAAATAATCAGAAAAGGTAGGGATAGTGGTAATGACATTTTTGGTACCCAACTGAAAGCTGGCTAGGAAATTAAAAGTGAATGGTCCTAAAATGAAAAATCCAAACGCGGCACCTAAAAAGAAAAAGAAGGATACCCAAAAGATCATGAATCGAGTATTCCTTAATTCATTTTCTTTTAAAGCAGGTTTTACAAAAGACCAAAATTGGTAAAATATAAAGGGGAATGCGGCAATGATTCCACCTACTATGGCCATGCTAATACTGCTTAAAAACTGTCCACCAAATGTGGTGCTTTGCATGGTCACTTTCACGGCAGGCATACATAATGCATCTCCTAAATGTGCCCAATGACTGAATTCACAAAACAAACGATAGGTGATAAAATCTGGTTGGATGGGTCCAGTAATGATATTGTCCATGACCCAGTCTCTCTTGATAAATATCACCAAGGCCATGATTAAAATGGCTGCTGCAGACCTTACTATTGTACCTCTCAATACCTCAAGATGGTCTATGAAAGACATCTCGGAACCATCTTCTGGATTTAAACGATTAAATAACGCCATGGATTTAGTGGAATGAAGCCTAAAGTTAAGGCTTCTAAGGGAAAATGAAGGGCTAAAGCTAAAAAATAGTACTAGTGGATGGTGAGCTTCACTTTCTCAATTCTGGTGTCACTTACCATCAATATTTCGGCATCAAAATGACTCAAATGGATCACTTCGCGCACTTTAGGAATGGCTTCGTGTTTATGGATTAAGTAACCGCTCAAAGTCTCCGCGCTATCTGCTGCAAAGTCGATGCCGTATTTTTCATATAAGTAGTCTAATTCTAATCTGCCGCTAAAAATATATTCATTGGCAGAGATCTTCTTCTCTAAAAATTCTTGTTCGTCGTATTCGTCATTGATCTCTCCAAAAATTTCCTCCAATACATCCTCCATTGTAACGATGCCTGCTGTTCCGCCAAACTCATCCACCACCCATGCGATACTTTTTCTTTTTTTAGAGAATAGATTGATCAAGTCTGCTGCATTCATGCTTTCGGTTACCAATAAAATGGGATGTAATATCGCCTTGATATCATTTGGTTTTTTGAATAAATCTAATTGATGGATATAACCTACAATATTGTCTAGCGTATCATTGTACACAATGAGTTTACTTAATTTAGTTTCAATAAAAAGTGCTTTTACTTCCTCAAGACTTGTTTGAATTTCTACGCCTACAATTTCTGTTCTTGGTACCAAGCATTTTCTCACTTTGATATCCGGTAAACTCAATGCATTTTCAAACAAATCGGTATTGAGTTCCTGTTGTTCTTGATGTGCATTGGTTTGTTGCACAAAATGGGCCAAATCTACTTTTGTAAAAGCTTCTTTTTTATAGACCATCTTTACTTGCAACACATTGCTCAACACCCATTGCGCGGTATTGACTAAAATAACGGTTAATGGCTTAAATAAAATATGAAAAAACTGCGCGAGTGGCGCAAATGTGTTGATCATGGCTGCAGCCCTAGCTTTGAAAATAGCTTTAGGTACCAATTCTCCAATAAACAAAATGACCAATGTAGAAACTAGGGTATTGCCTACTAAAATAGCACCATCACCCAATCCTAATTTGCTCCAAATATGTGTATGTAATAATTCTTCAAATAAAATACCAAATACAACCAATGAGATATTCAACCCTATCAAACAAGTGCCAATGAATTGCGTTGGTGCTTCAAGAAATCCAGCAATGATCTTACCCGACCTGCTGCCTTGTTTTTTCTTTAATTCCAAGCTTAAGCGGTTGGCACTTACAAAGCCAATCTCATAGCCAGAGAAAAAACCAATTAAAATAATAGAAGCGACGATGGCGAAAATCATAGTTTGTTTTTAAGTGAACAATTCCAGTTTACCATTCTGGTAAAACTGGTTTAGTTTCAACGATACCTTCTATTTGCTCCATAATTTCAGGAGTCAATAGGGTAGCAGTTTCCAATGCAGTTAAGTTATCTAATAACTGCGCTTTATTGGTCGCGCCTAATATGGCAGTGGACACGTTTGGGTTTTTAATACACCAAGCAATACTCAATGATGCTGTACTTACTTTCAAGGCTTTGGCTAAGGCACCCAGTTGTTGTACCCTAGTAATTTTATCTTGCATCAACCATTTATCTCTTAGCCATTCCATACCTTCTATTTCGAATCTTGATCCTTCTGGTATGCCATCATTGTATTTGCCAGTTAATAAACCAGCAGCCAACGGACTCCAAATGGTGGTACCCATACCTACATTTTTGAAGATCTCTAAAAATTCATTGTCCATTTTACTACGCTCAAATAGATTGTATTGAGGTTGTTCCATAGAAGGGCCAATCAATCTATATTTTTCTGCAATTCTATGTGCTTCCATAATCTCTACACCGCTCCATTCACTCGTTCCCCAATATAAAATTTTACCTTGTTGAATTAAGGTATTCATGGTTTGAACCACTTCTTCTATAGGTGTTGATTTATCTGGACGGTGACAGAAATATAAATCTAGATAATCTGTTTGTAGTCTTTGTAAAGCTTCATGACAGGCTTCTGTCAAGTGCTTTCTGCTTAAACCAGTTTGGTTGGGTTTATTGGCTTTTCCTCTCCAGCCAAAATAGGCTTTTGAAGACAATATAATAGAGGTTCTATCCCATTTTTTTTGACTTAACACACGACCCATCATTTTCTCACTTTCTCCAGCTGCATACACTTCTGCATTGTCAAAAAAGTTCACCCCTGCGTCATAGGCGATACCCATTAATTCATCCGCTATGCGGTCGTCTATTTGCTTGTGGAATGTGACCCAACTTCCGAAACTTAATGTACTTAATTGGAGCCCCGTTTTGCCCATCTTTCTGTATTCCATCTGCTTCTTTTTAAGGGTTTAAACTACTGCTATCTTGGATAATAGCATAGCTATTTGGTTGTGGCTTAAAGATACGAATGTCTGTCAAATTTTGATTGGCTTCCAATCCCTTGCCATAAATCTTGGCTAAGGGGCTATGTTGCTTAACCACTACATCTTGTTCGGTATAAAACTTGCCTGTATTCTGATCCCAATACATTTCCTTGCACCATAAAGTATCGCCAAGGGTATTGAAAATAATTACATCTTCTTTTAAAAATACAATATTTTCTGTCTCCTTGTATTTTGCATATTTGGCAGAAAGTTGACTTTCTATTTGATTGCTGTCTTTGTAAAAGTCTACATGAATCGACTGAGGAAACTCAATCATTTTACTACTATCTAATAGGTAACGATTCATTAAAGGCGCTGTTAATTTCGCACCTAATTTGCCATCATTGCTTACATAAATTGCCACATCCTTACCCACGTCAATGCCTCCAACCCTTGCGCCTAGTGCTTTTACAGCATCTACATCGTTCTCGCAAGAAGCCATAAAAAAGCAGCTACTCATACAAGCAACTGCTATTTTTAGTATTTTTTTTCGAATTGGATTAATCATATTTACGTTTATTGAACCAAACGTCACTTAAACTATATCCCACTGTAAATTGAACAAAATTTTCTTTAAAATTAGAGGATGCTCCAGTTCTTTGTCCCATTTGCAATGCCAAATTCAATAAAGTAAATTGGTAATCGTAAGAACGGTATTTTCTGATCGGCAAACCCAAGCCCAT
This sequence comes from Sediminibacterium sp., assembly GCA_017983845.1. Taxonomy (GTDB): domain Bacteria; phylum Bacteroidota; class Bacteroidia; order Chitinophagales; family Chitinophagaceae; genus Sediminibacterium. The sequence goes on along the minus strand of JAGOAO010000017.1, from coordinate 20,126 downwards.
TGTTAAGCCGTTTACTTTTAGTCCATTGTTGTTTACATTGATATAGTCGTTCCCTGTGAATGCACCAAAACGATAAGTTACCGTAGACCAGTAACTTTCAAAAGCGTAAGGATTAGGACATAATTGCGCGCCCACTCTTAACATAGTTGCATTGCGCACTTGGTCAGTTGCGCCATAAAATTTGTATTTATCTTTCCAGCTAGATTGATTTAATTCTACACCCAACACCCACTGATCGTAAGTGCCTCTAACAGTGGTGATTTTTTTATGTAAAGCTATACCAGCAGTGATCGCCGATGGTAATTCAATGTTTCCACTAATGTCTTTTTGATACAATGCAGTATCAATCGCTGTTTCTTGTGAGGTGGTGAATGTGCCTGTGGATCTGATGATATCCTGCTTCCCTTTTAAATTTTGGTCTAGGGTATAGGTTCCACCATAGCTAAGGCTATATTCGGTTTTGTCTTTTGTAACCGCATCTGTTTTACTTGACAATGGAAATTCTCCTTGCACACCTAAGTTTAAAAAGGCGCCACCGAAACTTGTAGTTGTACTGGACAAAGATTGGGAGAAATAAGTGGAGTCGCTATTGAATAAGATGGCCTTTACAATATCAATTTTCTTTTTCCCTAAATTATAGCCCGTATTCATTCCAATACTTAGATACTTCCAGCTTTTTCCCAAACCAAGAAACACTTGGTTGATGCCACCTTCCCCTCTATAATTGGTATAAATTGAATCTCCAATTGTTTCAGAAAATTCATAATCATTCACCGAATAATTGATCTGTGTCAAAGGTCTTAATCCAAAAGCAAATCCAATTTTTTTGGCTTTACTAATGGGTACACCCACTACAATGTAGTTGGGTATTAAGTAGGTTGATTTTTCTTTTGCTGCAGGCGTTGTTCTTTTTAAAATACTATTGGTTAAGTTCATACCAATATCAAATGTGGTCATATAAATGCCACCATAAGATGCAGGATTGTTGAAATTGATACTTTGTCCAAAAGCGCCATTCATGCTTGGAGTATATGCAGTGGTGAATCCACCCATACCTTGATTGGCAGCATTTTGACTATTGTACACTTCGTTGCCTACGCCATATCTAGAAAACGGGGAATTGATCTGTGCCTTTAAAGGGGCTATAAAACAGAAAAGTCCAATGAAAGGGGTTAACCTAAGTATTTTTTTCACTAATCGCATATAGTCCTTTATATATTAAATTTTGGTCCGCAAATATCCTTCTTTTTAAGTGAGGTACAAAATAACTAAGGTCTCCACCGGTTAATAGGGCGTTAAATTTGCTGTATTTGGCCTCATAAGCATCAATTATGCCATCAATTTCGGCTGCCATCCCTAAAACTACACCAGAAAGGAGGTTGGTTTTGGTATCATAGCCCACCAATCCAAAGCTTGGAGCAGGTTCAATTAGGGGCAAAAGTGCAGTTAAATCGTTCATTGATTTGAAACGCATTTGCATACCTGGTGAGATTCCGCCCCCTAAAAATTGACTTCGATTGTTGACAAAATTATAGGTGATACAAGAGCCAAGAGAAATCACAAGATTGTGTTGTGCTGGAAATAGATCTACTGCTGCAGCAACTAAACCCAATCGGTCCGCCCCGATGGTTTCTGGTTTACCAACAGGGGTGGTAAAATTCAGTTTGGTTTGTGGTCCCAATAAATGAAAAGGGCCGTAGTTGGACAACAAGGTTTCAATTGCTTTATCGTGATGGATCACAGAAGAGAGCAATGTTTTACTTGGTTGATATTGATCCAATACTTTTTGGATCGATTCGGGGGTGCTATTTTCTAAGACCTCCAATTTTTCCAATTGGTTGCCTTTGAATATCGCCGCCTTTAATCGGGTGTTGCCAAAATCGAAACAAATTGTTGTAGACATAATCATTTTCGTAAATCAAAATTAACCGCTTTCAGGCAAACTTTAGGTAAAACAATAGGCAAGTTGCAAAAGATTTCGGTTATTTGAAGAACAAATCAACAAATATGAAGGTTGCAGGGTTTACAATTATAAAAAATGCAGTGGTGAATGACTTTCCCATCTTGGAAGCGATAAGATCTATATTGCCAGTGGTGGACGAAATGATTGTTTTAATTGGAGATTCAACGGATGAAACCATTGCATTGATTGAATCCATTGGCGACCCAAAAATTAAAATTCATCACTCTGTTTGGAATAAAGATTTGAGAAAAGGCGGTGTGGTATTAGCAGACGAGACCAACAAGGCATTTCAATTAATTGACGAAAGCTTTGATTGGGCTTTTTATATTCAAGGGGATGAAGTGGTGCATGAAAAATACCATCCTTCAATTCTTGCTGCTTGCGAAAAATACAAGGAGGATCAAGAAGTGCAAGGTTTGTTGTTTAAGTACAAACATTTTTATGGCACTTATGATTATGTGGGGGATAGTAGAAAATGGTATGCACATGAAATAAGAATCATCAGAAACAATAAAGCCATCAGTGCTTACCGAGATGCACAAGGTTTTAGAATAGGTAAGCAAAAATTACCTGTTGCTGCCATTGATGCTAGCATATACCATTACGGATGGGTGAAGAGTCCAGAGCAGATGCGTAAAAAGCAAAAAGAAAGTGCGGAGTTTTGGAATGACGATACACAAATGGAAAAAATTAAAGCGAGTCCGGACTATTATGATTTTTCGGGTTATGATTCTTTAGAACGTTTTACGGGAACACATCCTAACGTCATGTTAGATCGCATAGAAAGAAAAAATTGGATCATTGATTTAGATGTGTCCAAAAAGAAATTTTCTTTCAAAAATCTAGTGTTGTATTATTTCGAAAAATGGACAGGCATTCGTCCATTTGATTTTAAGAATTACAAAATCATTCGTTCTTAGATGTTTCCAGTTTCAGATATCGCTAAAGGTGTTGCAGAAGGTAATTTTTTGTTACTTGCAAAAACCATTTCACAAATTGAAAATAAAGTGGAAGGAACGGATGCCTATTTATCGCAACTGTCCCCGAATCCAATTCCTGTAGTGGGTATTACAGGCCCTCCTGGCGCAGGGAAAAGCACTTTAATTTCCGCATTGGTGGGTGATTGGGTGGCAGCTGGAAAAAAAGTAGCCGTGCTTTCGGTAGACCCTTCTTCTCCTTTTCATAAAGGCGCTATTTTAGGAGACCGCATAAGAATGAAAGATTGGTACTTGCATCCGCAGGTATATATACGCTCATTGGCTTCTAGAGGGCATTTGGGGGGCTTAAATAGTTCCATGATAGAATTGACAACGCTTTTGCAGTCGGTTGGATTTGATAGGATTGTGGTTGAAACAGTGGGGGTTGGACAGTCGGAAGTAGAAGTGGCTTCTTTGGCAGATACAACTGTGGTGGTGCTTGTTCCTGAAGCAGGTGACGAAGTACAAATGATGAAATCTGGATTAATGGAAGTAGCTGATTTATTTGTCGTGAATAAAAGTGATCGTCCTGATGCAACCACCTTTACCAATCATATTCGTCAGATGATGATGGAAAATGGCGTATCCGAAAACTTGGTCAAAGTAATCCCTACCATCGCTTCTCAGGGGGTGGGCATTGTTGATTTAATTCAAGCAATCGATGCCCATCATATTGCAACCATGCAATTAGGGGCCAATAAAAAATTGATTGTAGCGAAAGTGGTACAGTTAATTGTTGCGAATAAAATGAGACAGATTGATCTACAAAAAATGGAATTAGATATAGAAGCTGCACTTAAGAATTCTAATTTTAATATTTTTGAATTCGCAGAAAGGTTTATCTAATTCAAGACTTCTAAAAACTAAGCTGCTCAAATCATTATCTAGAGAAAGCGGATAGCAATTGCTTGAGTTTATTTTTCCATTTCAGCTTTGTGGTCATTGTAAATTCTGGAAGCGGTCCTTGCCAATCCTCCCCTCTGTGTAGCATGTATTTTGTTAATAAGCTAGAAGTGAATCCCCATTTATAAATAAATTGATGGTATCCTTTATTGCGCTTAACACGTTTTACTGATTTGGATCCAAAATGGTAAGCCCTACTTTTGCTTACGCCTTTAAAATAACGTACTCCTGCCATCCATAGTTTCATTGAAAAGTCTGGATCGGAATACATGCCTGGACTAAATTCAATGCTGTAGCCACCTACATAATCCCATAATGCAACAGGTAAAATATTCGGAGGCCATGTGGCACCAGACCAGTCCTTCTGCTCCCATTGGGCAAATTCTTTTAGTAATTTTTCCTCCTGAAAGCTTTCGATATCTTGGCCATAGTTTTTTTCTATGACTGCATGACTAGATGCAATGGGTTCAATGACTGTAGAAGATAAAAAGAATAGATCGTGCCCAATACTTTTTATCTCATCTAACAATGCAGTATCCCATCCTGGACACAAATACATGTCGTCATTCAAATAAAGCAAATAGGGTGTATGTAGGATTGTTCTTGCTGCGTTTAGGGCGTAACAAACGCCAATGTTTTCTACACTATACGTATAGTCAATATCGTTCTGCATTTTTACCCAATCATAAGAACCATCTTTCCCTTGATTCACGTGTACAATAATCTGATGAGGATGTGTTGAATTCTTTCGGATACTCTCTACGCATTTTTGTAAAAATGGAAGATTGTTCCAACTTGGAATAATAATCGAAAACTTTGCACCCTGTTGTTGGGTCCTTTGCACCGCCTCTTGAATGGGAAAATTAGGTTGAGACATTAATTTGCTTTTTCGTTTTTCCACCATCTGTAAGCGACATAGCCCATGATGCCAAAAGGCATGGCTGCAAGATAGAGCACGCCCACATTAAAACCTTTTCCTGCTTCTTCACCAATCTGCGAAGCAGTTTTGGTACAAATAGCACATTGTGCCGTTGCAGCTATGGCTAACAACTGAAATACAATTAGGAAGTAGATGCTTTTCATGGTACAAAATTAGGCATAAAAAACCCCGAATAATCGGGGGAATCTATTTTTTAAGGGAATTAAGCCTTTGCCTTTGGAGCTGCTGCTTTAATACCTCTTGTTTTGTGTGGTCTGCTTTTACCAAAAGAACCTAAAAAGCGCTTTCCTTTTGCTGTTTTTTTATCTCCTCTACCCATGATAATATAATTTTTAAATTGTGATTGGACCACAAATATAAAAAAACCCTCTGAATAAATGATTATCCGAGGGTTTTTATTCAAATTAATTTGAGATTACAACTTACCGCTCAATTCTTTACCAGCCTTGAAACGTGCAACCTTCTTAGCTTTAATCTTGATAGTCTCACCAGTTTGTGGGTTACGACCAGTTCTTGCAGCACGCTTAGATACTGAGAAAGTACCAAAACCTACTAAAGTTACTTTATCACCTTTTTTCAAAGATTTAGTTACTGCTTCGATAAAAGCGTCTAAAGCTGCGTTAGCTTGTGTTTTTGGACAATCAACTGCGTCAGCGATGTGTGCGATCAATTCTGCTTTGTTCATAGATGTGTTTTTTATAGTTTTAAACGATAGGACAAATTTATTGGGTTTTGTGAAACGAAAAAATATTTTGGTGTTTTTTTTAATTTTTATTTTTCCACCAAAACCCTTAAATAGTAAGGTTTTCCGCTCAAATTGACGATGTGGTTTTTATGACTTAAATCACTTTGCAAATTCAAAACCCTTTGCAGGGTTGACTTACAGGGCAATAAAATTTTAAAACGAAGCCAGGGGTGGGTTTTGGGAGGCTAGCTATCCACAATCAATTCACAATTTTCATGCTCGTGTTAAAGTGAAAACATTGCTCTCCCCATTGTGCTGAGATGCTTAAAAGCAGGGTTTCGACGTGTTTTTCCTGAAATTCAGCCAATTGCGCTGCTGCATTGCTAAACAATTGTAGGGTAAAAGTAGGCGGTTGATCGGCAGCAAGGTCTAGTTGGTAGAGTTGATGTTGCACAAAACAGTCTGTGGCAAGACATTGAGGTATAAAGCTTTGCTTTACCCAATCCAACCATATTGCTTCAATTGCAGGATCCACCTGGAAACTAATATTCGATACAAACATGTATTTATTTTTTTAAATCTACTACAATAGGGCAGTGGTCACTATGCTTGACTTCTGGTAGGATGAATGCGTCTTTAATTTTAGGTGCCAATGCTTTTGTCGTACAAAGATAATCAATTCTCCATCCTTTATTTTGCAACCTAACAGAGGGGAACCTTTGGCTCCACCATGAATAAGCGCCAATGGTGTCTGCATGGATATGTCTAAAACTATCCACCCAATTATTTGCTAAGAATTGATCCATCCAAACTCTTTCCTCGGGTAAAAAACCAGATGATTTTTTATTGCCCTTAGGATCATGAATATCGATTTCTTTGTGTGCGATATTATAGTCTCCTGCCACGATGATATTCGGTCTTTCTATTCTTAATTGCTCTACCCAATTGTAAAATTCCTCCAACCATTGGTATTTATAAGTTTGTCTAAGGTCCCCACTTGTGCCAGAGGGGAAATAGGCATTGATGATGGTTAGGTCTCCAAAATCAACTCTAATCACACGGCCTTCTGCATCACTCATGCCATGGCCATTGCCATGTACCACCAGACTTGGCTTTTGTTTACTAAAAACAGCTACACCACTGTATCCTTTTTTTTCTGCAGGATACCAAGCCACATGATAGCCTAAGTCGGTTAAAAGACTTAAATCAATATCTGTACTACTCGCCTTTGTTTCTTGTACGCATAAGATGTCGATTGGATATTCTTTTAACCAATCAATCAAACCTTTTTTTATGGCGGCTCTTATTCCATTTACATTATAACTGACAACACGCATGGGTATTTAGTTTGGCGATTGAAAAATTTCGCTATAAGCGATCATGATCAAAAGAGATGAAATGTTATTTGTATCCAAGGGTTCTAGTGGAATCAAATAGTTTGGTTTATTTTTTCCTTGAGTTGCCCAAATTGCAACATGATTTAGATAAATGATTTTGACATCAATGTCGTCGTTGAATAAAATTTTAAATGCATCTTTTCCAATAGACCCTTCGATAGACTTGGTTATTACAATTGCTCCTTTTGGAAAGGAACTGTTTAATTTGAATACAGTGGCGGAGTCATAGCCATTGTAAATTTCATTCGAGTTGTACATCCAGTCTTTATTGGCAGGCTGTTCCACCACTTTAAATTTGCCTATTAACATACTGTCAGCAAATATTTTGTGTAAACTATCAGGTAAAAAACGGATAGGTGGTGTGGCGCGCATTTCTGGGTCAATCATTGGATTGAATTCAATATAAGCTTCTAGTGTATAATCTTTATTTTCTCTTACATTCCTTAATGGTTGCAAGGCTTGATAATATTCTTTGAATAAAGTACTTGTTCTTTTTTTGATTTCTGGTAAAATAGCAAAAAATGGATTGTTGATTGTTTTATCTTTTGTATCAATCTTATTCATGTTAGCGCCAGGTATCCTCAATAGTTCAGTTGCTTTTCCATGTGCATACTTGATAAACCCCTTACTTGTATCTACACTAATTCTTGGTTTAGTTTGCAACAAGGGCATGATAAAATTATCAGTGGCAAAACTAATAGGTACTTTGGCTTCAATATATTCAAGGTTTGCGCCTGATGGACTTAAATAGTACAAGCCATTTTGCAATGCTTTGAATAGACTCTTGGGCATTGTTACAGGCACATTGATAGGATACCCGATGCCTTGGTTGGCAATAGGAATCATGCCCATTAATATGGTCTTTTGAAAAATAGGTGTTTTGTTTTCATCTAAAATGGTGCAGGTTAAAAACCAGGTGGATTGAATACTGTCTTTTTTTGGAATTGCTATATCCACCATTTCATTGCGAAAAGTTTGTTCTGGCAACAGTTCATATAATTCTAAATAAGCATGAAAAGGGCTGGTTTTACTTTTACTCCAATCAATTGCTAATTTGCCAATTTGATTTGGCTTAGTTAATATTTTAAGTTGGGTTGGATAGCTTGCATCTCTTTCTAATTGTAAGCTATGAAAAAGTCCTGTGTCTAATGTATTGGCGAATGATTGAATATGTGTCGTACTTGGGTGCCAATACTTTCCCTCTGGTCGAATGCTTGAGAACATTTGTACTTGTTCTAGCACAACTTGTCTAGTTTGACCAAATGTAAAATGGCTTATGAATTGAGAGAGGAGTATACTTAAAAAGTAGAAGCTATTTTTCATTTAGAAGTGTCAAGTTTGGAAGTCAAATTTAGTTGATTTAGACATTTAATACCTATTTTATTCTAACTTCATTGACATAAATCGTTTAGTAAACAATGCCAGCATCCACTAACCCCGCACATAAAAGAAGGATCATTCCAGCTTCAAAACATTTTGAATTAGATGGACCAAAACCAAGGATCAATGAGTTCAAATTTGCGCTACAAATTTTCTTTGAATTTATTAAAGGATTTAGGGCCCTGCATTTTATAGGTCCTTGTGTCACTGTGTTTGGATCGGCAAGATTTAAAGAGGATCATCCATACTATGAACAAGCAAGAAAAATGGGACAAAAAATTGCAGAGTTAGGTTTTGTGACGATGACTGGCGGCGGGCCTGGTATTATGGAAGCAGCCAATAGGGGTGCTTTTGAAAATGGCGGTAAGTCGATCGGATGTAATATTAAATTGCCTTTTGAACAAGAGCCCAATCCTTATGTTCAAAAATCGATCACTTTTAGCTTTTTCTTTATTAGAAAAGTATTGCTTGTTAAATATTCTTATGCATTCATCATCATGCCTGGTGGTTTTGGTACCCAGGATGAATTTTTTGAAACACTAACCTTAGCGCAAACAAAAGTGATCAATGATTTTCCCATTGTAGTCATGGGCAAGGATTACCATGAGCCTTTTATGCATTGGATGGACCATATGATTGAAGCAGGCACTATTTCTCCAGAGGATAAAGATTTTATTTTATTCACGGACAATTGCGATGAAGCAATAGAGCATATTAGTAAATATGTTCGAAGAAATTATAAAGTTACACCTAGGAAACGCAAATGGTGGTTATTTGAAAAGGTTTAATCAATGACTGGTTGCAACCATTTGGTAATATATTCCAAGGACTGATTTTTTCTTTTCGCATAATCTTCAACTTGATCTTGCTGAATTTTACCTAAACCAAAATACTGACTTTGAGGGTTTGCAAAATACCAACCACATACACTGGATGCGGGGTACATGGCTAAACTTTCAGTTAAGCTAATGCCAGTATGTTGTTCCGCGTTTAATAATTCAAACAAACTGTATTTCTCTGTATGGTCTGGACATGCAGGATAGCCTGGCGCAGGACGAATACCCACATAGTTTTCTTGAATCAAAGCTTCATTGTCCAATTGCTCTTCCTTCGCATATCCCCAATAGTCTTTTCTTGTTTTTGCATGCAAATATTCTGCAAAGGCTTCGGCCAATCTATCGGCTAGTGCTTGTAAGATAATTTTATTGTAATCGTCTAAGTTGGCCTCAAAAGCCTTAATGTGTTTTTCGATACCATGAATGGTCACTGCAAAAGCACCAATGAAATCGGATTTATTTTCAGTTGCAGGACAAATGAAATCAGCCAAGGAGAAATTGGGTTGTCCTGCTGCTTTTTTTGCTTGTTGTCTAAGGAAGTGTAAGTTGACCGTAGTACCGCCATTGTCTACAGCCACGTCGTCGCCTGTGGAAGCTGCTGGCCAAAAACCAACTGCCCCTTTTGCAGTCAACCATTTTTCTTCGACTATCTTTTTTAACAATGCTTGTGCGTCTTGGTACAATTTGCTTGCCACTTCACCTACTTTTTCATCTGTTAGGATGGCAGGGAAATTACCATGTAGTTCCCATGCAATAAAGAAAGGTTTCCAATCTATATAATCCACCAATACAGATAAATCTGTTATTTCTATGGCTTTGTTGCCAGTGAAACTTGGTGTGGTTGCTTCAAATTTATGCCAGTCAATGACTGCTTTATTTTCAAGTGCGCTTGCATAAGGAATACTTTGCTTCACCGTTTTTTTATTGTCAAAGTCCGACTTTAACTGCACATAAGCTTGTTCTAATTCTGCAAGGAATGGACCTTTTGTTTCTTTATTCAGTAAGGATCCGGCAACGGTGACACTTCTTGATGCGTCCAATACATGTATTACACCGTCATTGTATTCGGGTGCAATTTTAACAGCAGTGTGCATTCTAGAAGTAGTGGCTCCTCCAATCATCAATGGAATGTTCATGCCACGGCGCTTCATCTCTTTGGCGATATAGACCATCTCGTCTAGAGAAGGGGTAATCAGTCCACTTAAGCCAATAATGTCTACTTGATGCTTCTCGGCTTCTGCAAGAATTTTGTCTGCAGGTACCATCACGCCAATGTCTATAATTTCATAGCCATTGCATCCAAGTACAACGCCTACAATATTTTTACCAATATCATGTACATCTCCTTTTACGGTAGCCAATAAAATTTTAGCAGGTCCTTTGGTTTGACCATTCGGATTTGTAGAAGCATTTTTTAATCTTTCTTTCTCTGCTTCAATAAATGGGGTCAATACGGCCACACTTTTTTTCATCACCCTTGCACTCTTTACTACCTGTGGTAAGAACATTTTACCTGCACCAAATAAATCACCTACTTGGTTCATGCCAGCCATTAATGGGCCTTCAATTACTTCCAATGGTGCACTATATTGTAGTCTTGCTTCTTCAGTATCTGCGTCAATAAAATCGGTGATCCCATTGATTAAAGAATGTGCTAAACGCTCTTCTACAGTGCCAGAGCGCCATGCTAATTTCTTCGTATTGGCATCTGCCACCTGTCCTGCGTCTTCGCCTTTCGCTTTTAAAGCGTCCGCATATTGAATCAATGCTTCAGTCGCTTGGTTATCGTCGTTGTTTTGGTTCAAGATTACATTCTCGCACAATTGCTTTAATTCTGGCTCAATTTCATCGTATACAATTAACTGTCCTGCATTCACAATACCCATATCCATTCCCGCTTTTACAGCATGGTATAAGAATACGGCATGGATGGCTTCTCTAACTGCATCGTTACCTCTGAAAGAAAAAGATACATTCGATACTCCACCACTTACTTTTGCCAAAGGCATTAAAGTTTTAATTTCTTTCGTTGCTTCTATGAAATCAACCGCATAATTATTATGCTCTTCAATACCCGTTGCAACAGCAAAAATATTTGGATCAAAGATGATATCTTCTGGATCAAATCCAACTTGCTCTACCAATATCTTATAAGCACGCGCACAAATTTCTACTTTTCTTGCTTTGGTGTCTGCTTGTCCTACTTCATCAAATGCCATCACAATCACTGCCGCACCATAGGCTTTACAGATATGGGCTTGCTCAATGAATTTTGCTTCGCCCTCTTTCATGGAAATAGAGTTCACGATACATTTACCTTGCACACATTTTAAACCCGCTTCAATGATCTCAAATTTTGAGCTATCAATCATGATAGGGATCTTTGCAATATCTGGTTCGCTCTGCAATAAATTCAAATAAGTAGTCATTGCTTTCACGCCTTCTAGCAATGCATCATCCATATTGATATCAATGATCTGTGCGCCATTCTCTACTTGTTGACGTGCCACAGACAATGCCTCTTCGTATTTATTTTCCTTGATTAAGCGCGCAAATTTTTTAGACCCTGTGACATTGGTTCTTTCACCTACGTTCACAAAATTTGTTTCTGGACGAATCACTAAAGGTTCTAATCCAGCTAGTCTTAAATATGGTTTAATATGTATAGTTTGATCGCTCATAATCTTAGATAGTTTTGTCTACAATGGGTAAAGTTCTTGGTTGTATTGTACGCACATGGTCCGCCATATGTTTGATATGGTCGGGTGTGGTGCCACAACATCCACCCACAATATTTACAAATTTATTTTTTGCCCACTCTTCAATAAAGTGTGCTGTTTGGTGCGGTGCTTCGTCATATTCTCCCATAGCATTAGGTAATCCAGCATTTGGATAAGCCGATGTATAGCAAGTGGCAATTTGTGCAAGTTCCTCAATATGTGAACGCATTTCCTGAGCTCCTAATGCACAGTTTAAGCCAACACTCAATGGTTTAGCATGCGCTACAGAAGTATAAAATGCTTCTAATGTTTGTCCACTTAAAGTTCTTCCAGATGCATCTGTGATGGTGCCGCTAATCATGATAGGCAATTCTGGTTGACCTATTTTTCTAAAATATTCTTTGATCGCAAAGATGGCCGCTTTGGCATTGAGTGTATCAAAAATGGTTTCTACTAATAAGACATCTACGCCTCCGTCCACCAATCCACGAATTTGTTCTGTATAAGCAACCACTACTTCGTCAAAACTAACTGCGCGGTATCCTGGGTTGTTTACATCAGGAGAAAGACTTAATGTTTTATTCAAAGGACCTATTGATCCTGCAATAAATTTTTCTGGGCTATTCGGATGTTTTGCTTTGTATTGCTCAATGGCATCGCGCACACATTTTGCGGCAGCTACGTTTAATTCGTAGGCCAATTCCTGCATATCATAATCTGCCATGGCAATAGAAGTACTGCTGAATGTATTGGTTTCAATTATATCCGCACCTGCTTCTAAATATTGTAAATGAATGCCAGTAATGATGGCAGGTTGGGTAATGCATAAAAGGTCGTTGTTTCCTTTTACGTCAGAATGCCAATTGGCAAATCTTGTTCCACGGTAATCTTCTTCCGTTAATTTATGACGTTGAATCATGGTGCCCATGGCGCCATCAATGACTAAAATTCTTTCTTGTAAAGCTGCTTTAATTGACATAATACTACATTAAAATTGATGCAGCATCCAAATGGAAAAGAAGTAGGGGGGCGATAAGTGTACCGTTTATTAGTTCTTTTCTCCTTTCGGATGGCAGGTTGAACAATAAACAAATCCTCCTGCTGTTGCGCAGCAAAGGTAAGGCAGTATGAACTGTCCTCCAAAATTATAGTTAAAGCTTATTGGGGCCTTTATTGATAGCTCGCAACCACTTCAATGTCTACTTTGTCGGCTACCATTTTAATGAGTAAGCCTCCAATCCCAAAATCCTTTAAGGTTACCGTAAATTTAGCGGTAGCCTTAGGCAATCCTTTCACAATTTCAATGACGCCATTGGTTTGGATGGCCTTATTGACACCATGCACTTGCATATTGCCCTTTACTATGACTGGGTATTTGCCATCTTTTGCGAAATTCACCGATTTAATATTGGTGATTTGTCCATTAAAAAATCCACGAGGGAATTTATCTGACTCTACATATTCTTCGTTAAAATGCTCCTGCATGGTTTCCATATCGAAACTAAAGTCTTTCATGAGCATGATGAAACTCAATTTGCCATTGGGTTCTAGGCGACTAACCGCTTTGGTATTGGTAGCGTCAATGTCTTTATCATCCACCGCGATGAATCGAACTGTAGCCGCTTTTGTACTATACACTTTTTGAGCTTGCACTTGTAAAAGCGCAAAACTTCCGATCAATAAAGCAATGAATCTTGTTTTCATAAATCAATGTTTAAACATCAAAATTAGTGTTTCCGGTTTAAATCAACAAATATTTCGAAAAAGCTGGGCTAGATAATAACAATCTACTTGATATATTGTTGAATCGGCTGTCGGTTGGAGATACTTTTTCCTAAAGTCATTTCGTCGGCGTATTCCAATTCCCCTCCAAATGCAATACCTCTTGCAATGGTGGTTACTTTACAAGCATTGCCGGCCATTTTCTTTTGAATATAATAGATGGTGGTATCGCCTTGTATGGTAGGATTTAAAGCAAATATCAATTCTGTTACTTTGTCCTTTTGGATACGTTCCATCAAAGATTCAATGGTCAATTGTTCAGGACCAATACCGTCTAAAGGAGAAATGATTCCGCCTAATACATGGTAAGTACCATGGTATTGACTGGTATTTTCAATGGCAATGACATCTCTAATGTTTTCCACCACACAAATGGTTTCTTTGGATCTTGATGCGTTTGAACAGATGGAACAAATTGGGCCATCACTGATATTGTAGCAGTTTTTACAAAATTGAATCTCCTTGCGCATTTTAACGATGGCCTCACTAAAATGGGTCGTAGTGGATTCCTCTTGTTTTAACAAATGCAGTACCAAGCGCAATGCAGTTTTTTTTCCAATACCCGGAAGTTTGGAAAATTCTGCTACAGCGTTTTCAAGTAAAGAGGAAGGTAGTTGCATACAATTGTAAAATGCGAAATTAGGGTTTTAAAATGAGGTTCATTTCATTATCCCAATCAGACCTAATATTTAAAATTAAATTTAAGTTGCGTACGAGCTCTGGTTGCAGTGCAGCACCAATGAATTTGCCGGTATCCCACACCCCATTCTGATTCTTGTCAGTCAATAATTTTAATTGGTAATCACCTGGAGGTAACAAGGGAATACGCAATATGTTTTGAGTAATGGGATAACTGAATTTTACTTTTTGGTCCTGTGTCAATAACAAAACAGGATGTTCAAATTGTTGGAATCCGTTGATTCTTATAATTGCTGTACCATAACTTGATTCAGACTTGGTTTTAAAACGGATGGTATCTGTCTTTACTAAAATATTTGCAAGGCTATCTTGTATTGCTTTTTGTGGCAGGATGAATTTGTAGTCGGTATTGGCTTCCCATGGAAAGCTGATTTCAATTTGTTTGTTTTGTTTTGGATGCACTGTAGCTATTAAGCCTTCATGTTGCACTAAATTGGTATCTGTGATTTGGATAGGGAAACTATCATTCAAGCGAATAGGCGTTTCAAAATTCAATACCAATGGGCTTAAAATATCTTTTTCTTTGCCTTCTAAATTGCTTAAGTATTTTAAAGAAGGGGATTGTCTTTTAGCGTTCTTTACGCTTAGGGTACTGGATGGTTTTTTAGCCATTTTAGGCGCAGCTTCAAAAGCATACAACTGAATACTGTCCTTGTTTTGATGCGCATTCACGCTGCGGTTATAAAAGGCAAATAATTTAGTCGAATCGTCGTAGCGCTTGGTATAATCGTTTGGAACAATATAGATATTAAAGTCTTTTGCAGGTAAGAAATTGAATTCAAATTTACCTTGACCATTCAATCGGGTGTAATAAAGTGGCTTGTCCTTAAATATAGCGGAATCATTTTCTGTGGCATGCAAAACAACAATTAAACTGCTGTCCACTAAACCTGTTTCAGCCAATACAACTTTGCCATATAGTTTGCCTGTGTCAATACGATCTCCAGTACTAAATACATAAGTGAAATTGGTTGCAATATTTCCTTCGTTGACATCTCTCACCGCATTGCCGAATTGAAATGAATAAGTGGTGTTGGCATTTAAACTATCCGATAAACGTATACGCAACATATTCAATCTTTGGTCTATCAACGGATTGTTCTTGATATTAGGAGAAACAATCAATTGCTCTTGCATTGCATTGGTGGTAATGTATTCGTTGAAGCTGATTAAAATTTCCTTAGGGGCTATCTGTGTGCTTGAATCCTTTGGTTTGGCATATACTGCATAAGGAGGGATGCTGTCTCTTGGTCCGCCAGAAGGGGGTACAATATTGGCACAGCCGCCCATTTGAAGGAGTGCAAATGCTGCGACACAGCTAAGCAAAAAGCTTGAAATAATTTTTGATCGGATCATACGATTGCAAACTTAGTTAAATTTCTTCCTCTAGGGCATGTAAAGCAACAGCGAGTTCGTTGTTTTTTACAAAATTGCACCAATGGCAATCTTCTTTGCCACAGCCAGTATAAAAGTCCTTCTGTTGTATTTTCGCCCAAACCATTTGAATCTGCTGATTCACAGTGGTCATATCTGCATCGGTGATTTCAATGGCAATTTTTTCGAATGCTTTTTTCTTATTGGGCTCCACAAAATCAAATTCAGCACTGGATACCTGCCAGTTTTTTGGATGATGTTTTAAAAGGATTTTATAAAACACAGCCTGTCTCCAATAATCACCACCATTTGGATTTTTTTCGTTTGGCCCTTTTAATTTCTCTCTTGCGTTTTCGATATTGCCCGTTTTATAATCAATCACCACTACTTCTTTGCCATTGAATTCAATTTTATCAATTGCACCTTTAAGTGGGATGTCATTGACTACTACATTGTTAATTCTATATTCGGTGGTGACGATCTTATTCCAATCTTGCACATAAAAATCGTAGTAGTTGATTAAAACAGTACCACCTAAATCCAATCGGTCTTTAAACTCTTGTTGGGTGAAAGCCTCACGATGCCTTTTCATGTAAAATTCAAAATCTTCTACTAAGGTTTGCTTGTCTGGAAATACATTACCTCCATTTTGCATTTTAGTAAATAACTTGTTCAATGTATCGTGTATTGCAGAACCAAATGTGGTGGCTTCTGATTTTCCAGAAGGTACGCGGATTAAACTATTGTAGTAAAAATGCAATGGGCATTTTAAGTAATTATTCAATGCAGTCACATTCATGGCAAACTTCTCCAATTTCGGCTGGATAAAATCTGCTTCTAATTGTGCAATTGCTGGTTGTAATGTGGTTTCTAGGCGCAGTAATTTGTACTGCATTTTAACTGCATCTGTTAACTGTCTGTCTTGAATAAGACCGTCATTGCCTTGCACCAATTCAATTAAGAACTGACTTGGTTCAATTTCTTTGCCGTCTGATTTGTACTTGCTATAAGAAATAGTCAAATGTTTTTTTGCTCTAGTGATGGCCACATAAAACAATCTTCTCAATTCTTCTTTATCATCTGCTTTTTCTAAACTACTCAACACTGTATCAGGTAAACTGTATCCTGCAGATGCAGTGGATCTTTTTTTCTCCCAATAAGCTGCATTGGTCCCCGCTAAAAACACATGGGTATATTCAAGGCCCTTACTTCCATGGGTGGTCAACAAGTTTACGCCCGCATCCGACCCAGTGGTGATAGGCAAGGGTAGGCGGATGTCTTCGCGCTTCATCAAACGGAACATGTCTACCAATTCTTTAAGATGCAAACTTGGCTTGCGATGCGTTTCTTCCTTAATGAAATCAAAAAAGGAAGTCACCATATCCAAGGAAGCAGCTTTCTCGTCACTTTGTAATATGGATTGGATGATGCCTGTTTTTTGTAAAATCTGCTCTACTAAATTCACTAAAGTTACATTGGGTATTTGCCCAATTAAATCTTCCAATACTTTTACCGCTTTCGCTACCTGCTCTAGCCCGCCTTTTGAAAACAAATCTGTTTGTACTTCTTGGGTCTTGTCTACCAATACTTTTCTGAAGCTATTTTCTGGAGCGCCGTATTTTAATTGATTGGCTTCTACTGTTAAAGTTGCAATGGTAATCGGTGAGATCTGCCACCATTTAAAATGTAATATCTCAAATAATAAATTGGCCCCTTCGTTAGGTTGGTCCCATTCGCAGGCCAGGTAATCCAATACTTTTAAAATCTGTTGAATTAGTATTTGATCAAAGAGGTTCGCAGTGCGTCGACTATAAATTGGAATGTTTTTTTGCTGTAAAAAATGGGCAATTTCAGTTCCGTATTTGTGTTCCTTATACAATACGGCAATCTCTTTAGGGGCAGTGCCAGAAGTAATCAATGCCGCAATTTGCTCCGTGACATCCATCATTTCCTCCTGTGGATCGTTGTATTGTAAGATGGACGGAGCAATATTCAATGCCTGATTTTCTGGAAGGGAAGCAATCAAATTTTTTGATAAACCAGGAATCTTATTAATTAACCTTTCTTGATTCTGATTGATCACCTGTGTAGAGGCATCCAAGATGGGCTGCGTAGATCGATAGTTATTCTCTAAAACAATATTGACAATATCGTCCTTGAATTGCATTTGAAAGTGCAACATATTTTCGACATTGGCTCCTTGGAATCTAAAAATACTTTGGTCGTCATCTCCCACTACAAATAAGTTAGGCTGTTCCCAATAGCTTGCCAATAACTGCACCAGCTCGTTCTGCGTTCCACTTGTATCTTGGAACTCATCCACTAAAATATACAGGAAACGTTCCTGGTATTGGGCTAGTAAGTTTTTATTTTCTTTGAAGGCGCCAATGACCCAATTGATCATATCATCAAAATCATAACGGCCATGTTTTTTCATGAGCCCTTGGTATTGGTCAAAAGCAGCCACAGCTGCTTTGAGTTTACCCATTTTTTCTATCGCGTCGTCTACCAGTCCTTGTTTAAGTGCGCCAGCTTCAAACTGCTTGTATTTTCTTTTGTACACAAACTCATCTCTAAAAGGAATGTCTTGAATGTATTGGTCTATTTGTGCTGTTAAATAAGTTACATCCCATCCTTCCTTCTTCATAGTACTAAACAACTTGCTTAAATTGTTCATTTCATAATAGACATCTCCCTTGAATCTTTTTAACGGATTGGTTTTGTCAAATTGGTCGATGAGTTCTTTGAGTAAAGCAATTTTTTCCAATTCAGAAATGGGATCCAAACTTGGCTTTTCAAATAGGGATAAATTGTCTTGAATGATGTCGTTACAGAAAGAGTGGAATGTGGCAATCGTCACTTTGTAGGCAGCTGTGCCAATAAAATCCATCAATCTCTTGCGCATCGCAATGGCTCCTGCGTCGGTATAAGTAAGGCATAAAATATTTTCAGGTGCGGTATCCGTCTCCAATAAAATTTTCCCAATTCTTGCGCCTAGAATCTGTGTCTTTCCAGTGCCTGGTCCGGCAATGACCATAACAGGTCCCTCAATGGTGTCTACTGCCTTTTTTTGTGCTTCGTTTAAGCCTTGGTATACTTTATCAAATGCCAACTGCTGATCTGCTTTACTAATCATGGGTTAAAATTAATGGCTTTGTGGGGATTTCATACAACAAAATGGCAAAAGCATTGTTATTAAAGTATGTCTAAAGTTTATACCATCCACACCGAGCAATTTATCCCAATTAGCCTAAACGAAGCCTGGGATTTTTTTAGTAGCCCAGCGAATTTGGCTAAAATTACCCCTGCTAAAATGGGATTCAATATTATTAGCAAATTTCATGGAGACAAAATGTATCCTGGTCAAGTGATTGAATACACCGTTAGCCCAATGTTGGGGATCCCTTTGTATTGGATGACCGAGATTACCCATGTGGTGGAAGGCGCCTATTTTGTGGACGAGCAACGTTTTGGACCCTATACGATGTGGCACCATCAGCACCATTTTAAAGCAGTGCCGGGTGGGGTGAAGATGGATGACATTGTCCATTACAAAATTCCCATGGGCTTTTTAGGGGACATTGCGCAGGTGCTTTTTGTAAAGAAACAGTTACAAGGCATTTTCGACTTCCGTTTTAAAGCGGTAGAAGCAAAGTGGGGTGCTTACAAGCCTTAGCTTTTAGTGCCATTAAATGGCCAGGTTTTTACTTGAGGAAACAATTTTAAAAATACTTTCCCATTCTGATTTTTTAGAACAGAAAATGTATAAACTTTGTCGCCTAGATTATTAATCAATGGTACAAAATTCAGGGCATCAGCAAAAACTTTCTGTTGCTGGTCTAATCGTAACGCTTGGTATTATATACGGCGATATCGGAACTTCTCCACTTTATGTGTTCAAGTCCATCATTAACCACAAAGTCATTACAGAACAATTGGTATACGGAGCCATCTCCTGTGTATTTTGGACACTGACTTTGCAGACCACTTTTAAATATGTGTTCCTAACTTTAAGGGCAGACAATAAAGGGGAAGGAGGAATTTTTTCTTTATTTGCTTTGATTCGACGTTATGTAAAATGGATTTATATTCCAGCAATCATAGGTGCAGCAATGCTTTTGGCCGATGGTATGATTACGCCACCCATCTCTGTATCTTCTGCGATTGAAGGTTTGGGCGGGGTAAAAGGTTTAGAAAAAATTATTGTACCTGGAAATAATCTAACAGTGGGGATTGTGATTGCAATCATTTCATTGATCTTTTTCTTTCAACGTTTTGGTACCAAGATTGTTGGATTTGCATTTGGTCCAATTATGTTGGTATGGTTTTCCATGATTTTTTTGTTGGGCTTTTTTCAAGTCATTGAACATGTGGAAATATTAAAATCATTCAATCCTTATTATGCGATAGATCTTTTAACCAATTATCCAAAAGGATTCTGGTTATTGGGTGCGGTTTTCCTTTGTACCA
>JAGOAO010000030.1 GCA_017983845.1 Sediminibacterium sp. | reverse complement strand
ATCCCATCGCACCCGCTTCCAACATCTTTATAATAATGGCGTCTTCGGAATGCATAGACAATGCAATAACACGCGCGCGCATTCCACTCATTTTAATTTGACCAACTGCATCTATCCCATTTACAATCGGCATACCAATATCTACAATCAATAAATCTGGGTCTAATTTTTGAGTGAGCTCTATCAACTCTTGCCCATTGCTTGCCTCTCCTACTATCTGCACCATGCCAGTCATGTTCAACACTTTTACCAATCCCTCTCTAAAAAAGCTATGGTCATCCGCAATGATAATAGAAATTTGATTGTGCTTAACTCCGTGCATATTTTTTAAATTAGTAGTTGCCCTAAATTTTTGATCTTATAATTTTATCCTTAATATTTGACCCTTTATTTGGACATTTTATTTAACCCTTTCTAAAGGAATACGAATATTGTAACGCGTGCCTTTTTTAATTTCATCAGAAATAACCATCGTGCCATTTAAATATTCAATCCTACTTTGGATGCCTAATAAGCCTAAACCCATTTTGTGGGTTGCTCTAATTTCATAAGCATCATAACCCACGCCGTTGTCGGCAGTACGAATTAACAATTGATCCTCCTCTTTAGAGAATTCAATATTTAATTCAGTAGCATGTGCGTGCTTCACGGTATTTAAAATAATTTCTTGTAAGATGCGGTACAGTTGATTGCTCTGGTCCTGTGTTAAACTAGGCGACTCTTTTTCGATCAAATTAATTTTGAGCGATTGGTCAAAACTTACTTGGGAGATATATTGTTTTAGCGCGTCTATTAAAGGGATATGAAAAATAGCTAATGGCGCCAAAGATTTTGCCATGCCCCTTACCTGGTCTACACATTTATCCAATGCTGCTTTCACTTCTAATAAATCCTCCTTGTTTTTTGTTTCAAGTAAATTTAAGCGCATTTTTATGCTCGATAAATAAGGACCAATATCATTGTGCAATTCGGTGGCAATCAAATTACGTTCCATCTCGGTGGCGTTGATCTCGGCATTTAGTTTTTCCTTCTGCAGCCGTCTGTACTTTCTATTTTGCTTAAAAAGACTGATTAAAAAAAAGGCCAATAATACCGCTAAAAAGCCCGCTACCAAACTAAATGCTATAAAAATTGCTCTCTCTTGGGTGCCCATAATAATGCCAGTGTGTAAGAGATGTAAGATAAGAAATTAATCCATCTAATGACATTATATAAGCTTTTAAATATTGTTTGTGTATCAGCATTAAAAAGAAAGTGCATCAAAATATTGATGGCAGCATAGTACACACTAAAAACCAAAAAAGGTATGATGATTAATTTTCTCGACAGATTCTCTTTAGGACTGATTAAATTATTTTGAAATTGATTCAGCAACCGAATACCATAAAGTGAAATGCCAATCTGGCAAATAATAGACACCCACTTGATATGGTAGATAGATATATAATCATAGTATTGATCTATCATGATCAATATGAATACTAAGACATGAAGAAAGATTTTTTTAGAACTTTTGTTTTTTTCTGTATCCCATTTAAAATACAACAATAAGAATAACTGGGAATATAACATCGTGCATAAAGCATCAAAGATGAAATAGGGCAGAATCTGAAATTCCGCATTGTATTCGTTCAGCGCACCAGCGATCATAGTAATAATAAAATAACGATACTCTTTTTTAATAGATCCAAATACATATATCCCGACCAAGGCCGGGATAATAATCGATAAATTTAAAAGTATAGCTAATGTTGTCATTCTATCTAAAACAAGCCTTCAATTCCAGTAGGGCATTCTGGAGGACAATTTCTCCCAAATTCCACAATCACATCCTCCCCACCACTTGTTGAGTTAATAATATTATTGTCATTGGCATCTACCCCAAAAAAGACCAAACACATTGCGTTGTCCTCCTTCATACCATAGTAGGCTCTAAAAGAAACACAACCAGGTTGATCCAAAATTGCTTTGATCGCAGCTGCATCAAAAGTTTCACTGTATTTTAAACTGTCCTTAAATTCAGGTGTAGGAATATCTTTGAAGTTTTCACGGTAGCAACCAATTAATTCTTTTGCGGTATCAAGGGAAATAAAATGTGGACTCATAAATTTTGGGTTGTATAATTTAAGAGTACAATGCTACAAAAAATTAAACGCAACCAATTCAGTATTAATACTGAATTTAAGCTAACCAAAGTTGAACCATTGAGTTTAGACCAATTGGAACTTACTCAAATAAATTGAGTGCTAATCTAAACATACACTAAAATTAATACGACTGTTTGAAATTTAACCCCCTCATCTTCAAATAGTTCAATAGTATTAATTACCTTCGAAACAGCAAAATCTCCCCCCGATTCATGTGCTTTTATCAAATTGTGGGACAAAATCATGAAAAAACCGAGTACGAACTATAATTATATAAGGTATGTCAATGATGCTGGGGTATTGCTGGTGGCCTATCTAGCAACCCTAATGACCCTTTTTGGGCATGTTTCGAGCATTTTTAACCCCTTTTTCCTCGGTTTATCCCTGTTTTTCTGGTATTTGATGGCCAATTTCTCCAAATTGTATGCCGACCGTCGTTCGAATAAGTTCTCAGAAGAGATCATCTTCATCCTATACCATGTGATCCTATTTGCGATTATCCTGAGTTCAAGCTTGTTCTTTTTGCAACCAGGAGAAAGGTACAATTTCAAATTCTTTATCTGTTTCCTGACTTTTATCTTTTTACTTGCCACAGTCACCAAATACATCTTACGTAAAAACAGGCATGCGGCATTTTACCAGGGAAAATTATACGACTCCATCTTATTAGTGGGTGCAACACCCGCAGCACAAAATTTTGTGGAGACGGTGAAGAAATATTATTACTACGGATATCAATGTGCAGGCTTGGTGGATGAACAGCCAGCAACGATCGATGGATGTCCTTATTTAGGCAATATCAATCAATTGGGAACGGTCTTATTAAAAAATCCAATTGACGAAGTGGTGATTGCATTGCCGAATGATAAATATGCATTGATTCAACAATGTATAGATGTTTGTGATTTTCATAAAACCAAAGTGCGTATCCTCCCGGATCTAAGACAGTACGCTACATCAAGTGCGCATATCAATAATATAGGTCGCTTACCTGTGATCAATGTGGGCGCATTGCCTTTGGATAGATGGGAGAATAAATTATTGAAACGCAGTTTTGATATTGTATTTGCAAGTTTGTTTTTTTTAACCATCGGCATTTGGATGTTCCCGCTGATTGCTTTACTGATTAAATTAAGTTCAAAAGGTCCAGTATTTTTTAAACAAGAAAGATGGGGACTCAATAACAAACTATTGCTGTGTTATAAGTTTAGAACAATGGATCAGGATAGCAAAGATGTAGACGAGGATGGCAAGTACCAACAAGCACATAAGGATGATCCAAGGATCACCAGTATCGGACGCATTTTAAGAAAAACGAATTTGGATGAATTGCCCCAATTTTGGAATGTACTCATTGGGAACATGTCGGTGGTAGGACCAAGACCACATCCTACTCCATTGAATATGGAATCCATGCATACAGTAGACAATTATATGTTAAGACATATTGTGTTGCCAGGTATCAGCGGATGGGCACAGGTAAACGGCTGTAGAGGAGAAACCAAAACAGTAGAGGAAATGCAGGAGCGTGTAGATTTTGATTTAAGTTATATCCATAGATGGACTTTCTGGTTGGACTGTCAGATTATTTTACAAACCGTGATCAATATTATTAGAGGCGATCAAAACGCCTACTAAATGTTTCAATACATGCAGTTGAATAAAAAAATACATAGTGGTGGATGGAAATGGTCCATGCTGGTACTATTGCTTTGCATTGGTTCGGTGATGCAATTGCAAGCGCAAACGGTGTGGGAAAATCCAGAGACACCCGTGATGGGCTATTTACAAAGAATGGCACAGAAGGGAAAGATCAATTTACAAGATATCATTCAGCCCATTAGCAGAAAGCAAATTGAAACAGCATTAGTCGAATTAGAAAAAATAGCTAATGACACTAAAGTAACCGAGGGTTCAAAGGATGCAATGAATAATCTTGTTGTACTAAGCGCTACTGAGAAAGCAGAACTTCGTTTTTATCTTCAAGAATACAGAAGCATCGAAGGAAATGATATGGCAAGATTAAAAGCAGTGCAAAAGGATAGTAACAAAAGACTCAGAGGATTGTACTTGCACCAAAAAGATTTTAGTTTCAATGTAGACCCCATGGGTTCATTGGTGCGCGTAAGCAGAAGTAACAATAGCTTCACACAAATGAGCCATGGTTTAAGCTTCTGGGGACATGCCAAGCAATTTGCATTTCAGTTTTATTACAAGGATTATACAGAGAGCGGCAATGGCATGAATTTGTTTAGAGCAGCCAGTCCTGAAAAATCTATCATCAAACTATATAACCCCACTACTACCTCACAGAATTTTAGTGAGGTAAGAGGGAGTGTAAGTTATAGTTGGAACAAAGGATCGATTAGTTTAGGCAAGGATCATTTAAACTGGGGTTACGGAGAAAATGGAAAAATAGTATTGGACAATAAAGTGAGTAGCTATCCACTCATAAGATTGGATTATCACCCTACTAAATGGATGCAGTTTAATTACACGCATGCCTGGTTGAATAGCAATATCGTAGATTCCAATGCATTGTACACAGCAGGTGTGGGCGCAGGCAGTGGTGAACTACGTGTGCAGTATATTCCAAAATATATGGCCACTCATAGTTTGGTGTTTACCCCAACCAAAGGATTGAATATTGCAATAGGAGAAACAGTGGTGTATAGCGATAAAACAGATATAGGCTTTTTTATTCCAGTAAACTTTTTCAAAGTCTACGACAATAACCGAAGCAATTACAATATCAATGCAGGATCGAACGGACAGTTTTTTATACAAGCGAGTTCAAGAAATCAAATCAAGAACACGCATTTATATGGGTCCATGTTTATAGATGAGATCCGCGTAGCGACCATCTTTGATAAAAACAAAAGCAGAAATCAATTAGGTTATACCATTGGAGGATCTGTCACAGATTTAGTATTGCCTTATTTAACGTTAGGTACAGAATATACCAGGGTCAATCCATTTGTGTACACGAATTTAGTAGCAGCACAAAACTATACACAGTATGACCGCGTGATGGGCGATTGGATGGGGAATAATTTTGATCGCTACATGGTCTTTGCAAAATACAATCCCATCCCAAAACTGAATGTGTATGCAAGGTTTCAAAGTATTCGTAAAGGAGGATTGGGCAGCATTGCAGATCAGTATTTAGCAGAACCACAACCGCCCTTCTTATTTGATTTACAAAGCAAGAGAAAGGATTGGTTTCTGCAGTTTAAATACGAATGGATCAATAACTTTTATTTGCTAGGCAGTTTTGAGTCGATTGACTATTCCTATAAAAATGAAAATGTCCACCCCGATATACAAAGTGGACAAACAATACAGTTAGGAATCAGTTACGGGATTAGGTAAGCCCTTATTGCTTAGTAAATTTCTGACGAATAATCAACGGGATAAATAAAGGTGCTTCAATTAAATAACGTCTATACATTCTTTTAGGTTCTTGTATCAAGCGGTAGAACCATTCCAGTCCGGCTGCATGCATCCATTTAGGAGCACGAGGCACAAGGCCTGCCATCACTTCAAATGCGCCACCAATACCAATGGACAAAGGCACTTGTAGTAAATGCTTATGCTCTGCAATCCAGATATCTTGTTTAGGTGCAGTCAAACTCACGAGTAAAATATCTGCACCAGATTGGTTTACCGCTTCCAACATTTTTTTATTTTCAGCTTCAGAAAACACCGGCATGAACGGAGGCACATAAATTCCTTTAACGATACAATTGGGATACTCCGCTTGAATTTTATTTTTCAATTGCTCTCCCACACCCGGGCTTGCACCCAATAGGTATACACTGAAGTTTTTTTCATGTGCCAGCTGAATCAAATCAGGTAATAAATCCAAACCCGTAATTCTTTCGACAATGGGTGTGCCTAAAAAACCAGCAGCCCATTTCACAGGCACGCCATCACAGATCACCCATTCAGATGCATTGTAAATAGCCTGAACCTGCGGTTGTTTACGTGCAGCCAATAAAGAATTGGTAGGCGTGATACAAACCTGCGTTGTTCCTATTGCAGAAGATGGATTGTTTCTCCAATCCAAAATCACTTGTGCCAATGCATTCAACAAATCCTTGTTGTTGATTGAGTTGATATGGGTGCCGAGTATGTTGACTTTAGGATGCATCGTTCGCGTTTTGTTCGGAGTCTTTAACAGGAAAAGCTTGTGTCATGAATAATAAACCTACCCAGGTCCAAAAAGGGAAAGCACCCATTGGGCCTTCCAAGAATACATCGAAACTGGCATTGACAATAAATGCTAAAAGTATTGTTGAGATCAATAATGTTTTTGCATTGAGTTGTCTTTTAAACATGGGCTTGTATAAAAGGAATAACCAAAATAACCAAAGGAAAAAAACAGGTACGCCAAAACGTGCCATCACTGTTAAATGAAAATTATGTGGTGAGCGCACTTCTTCTGCTTCAGAAACCACTTCGTCTGTTTCTGACAAACTCATCCCCAAGCCCTTGCCTTGGAAAAAATAGGAAGGAGAAAAACTATAATCCAAAATCTTAGCCCACCATACTAGTCGCCATAATTTATTGTCTTCTAAATTGGCATCCTTGCTCACACCCACAAAAGAACCTACGTTTTGCGTCACTTGTTCTATCCCCACTTTACGACCCTGAAAATTCTCCTGCACTTTAATAGAAGCATAAATGGGCACTACAATCATTAATAGTATAGGTAAATATTTAGTGTATTGTTTTACCCTTGTTCTGATATAGGCTTCGTTGGATAAGACAATATATACAAGCACACCCAACACATAGGCCAACATGCCCGATCGGCTATACGCTGTTAAAATAAGGAGATTGAATAAAATCAAGATGGCCATCACAGCCTGAAAACGAATAGATCTTTTTTGTTGAAACACGAGTAGCACTAAAGAACTAATTAATAAGTGTACCCCCATGTCGCCATATTTGTACAATACGAATGGGATATCGCCAAATGGCTTGAAACGATCAAAGTTTTCTACAAAGTTTTGTAAGAAAAAGTTGAGCAATCCAAAAACTGGAAACCAAGAATAGATGGCAATGATTTTTTGCCAAACCAATTGCTGTAGGTCTTTGAATAAAAAAACGATGAAGACAAACCAGCCGTATTGAAAAACAAAACTATCACGAATCACATCTATAAAAGGGTAACCCCTTAATCCAATTGGAATATAAATAATACCAAGGATCAAAAAGAACAATAAAAGCTTTGCACGCAAGTCCCATGCAAATTCATAACTACGACGAGATAAAAAAATCAATACTAGGCCCAATAACCAAACCGCTTCCACCAAATAACTATATGCTACACCTTTGTTAAAAAAGACATAGCAAGCCATGACGAAAAAATAAAGATTCAAATAAACGCGCTTAGCGGCCAGCATACAAACTATATTTTAAAGAAAAATTGATCAACACATTGTCTCTATCCGACTGTGCAGCTGGACGATCCCATGGTGATCCATCTTCTATCCTAATCCATTTATAATTCAAGGTATTGGTTTTTAAAACCGAAGCCGCCAAAACTAAGTGTTGGTTCACCTGCCATTGTGCTTCTACCCCTTGGTGCAAATCTACATAGTATCTATTGTAATAAGCACTGCTATAATATTGGTATAAATAAAAATCATTGTTGTTGGCTACGCGCTCAAAGAAAAAGCCAATTTTATTCATCCCCTTGTGAAAACTAAAACCAATGGTTTGGCTATTAGAACCTGGACCAATGGATGCACCCAATAATTTACCCTGGTGGGTATAACCTTGTCGAATCTTTGCACTCGTGTACCAGCTATTTCTTAAAGGCTCTCCAAAAGGACTATTGTTATCAATCACTAACAAGGGATTCATGAGTTGCAATTGCGTAAACTCAGCATACAATTTAAAATACTTGCCATTTTTACCAAGTGGGAATAATTTACGCGCACCCAATACAAAACCAGTTTTTACAGAGTCGCCAAAAAAGCGCCAAGGACTCACTGCCTGATTTGGTTGTCCTAGCTCGGCATAAAATTCTGCATGGTCTTTTGGTAAAACAAATCTAAACAGAAAAGCCCCCATTTGTTGCTTTGGTCTACCTGCATCAAAATAACCCAATTCTTTGCCGATCAAATTTTTGTTTTGAATATAACTCTGAGTTACAAAACTATAGCCCACAAAAAAATTAGGCAACCACTTTGGTTGATAGCTTACAGTAAACCCTTCTATGCGGCGCACAGATAAGTTCTTACGCACAATTCCTCCTTCCCAAATAGTGCGCATCATACTATCTTCTGGTGCCGCCATCGTTGGAGATTCAAGGCGACCTAAAATAGCCTTGCCTTCCACTGTTCCCCATTTTGTTTCAATGGGTTTATTGGTTTTAAGAAACAGATGATAGAACCCAGGTGCATTGTTGGTCATCATCAAACTATTGCGCACCCCAGCACCCCACCATTGATTTTCTGTTGAGACACCAACCGCAATTTTTTTAATATTAAAAGCTAAACTAGATTGTCCAGGGAAAATAGTAGAGAGCGGTTTATTTCCCATTCGAGTATAGTAATCAATGTTATTTTGGATCGAGAAATAATAACGTGCCCAAAAATTACCATCTTGTTGGTTCCCATAATAAGGCGGTGGATTTAAATTGCGCGCTGTCACCATTTCGGGTTGTAAGTTCAATTCAATAAAGCGCCATTTTAATTTTGTGCCAATACTTATTCTGTGTTGACCTCCCACGGCAGGATACAAATTGCCATTGTTAAAACCATAAGGCATTTTGCTATTATCCTGTAGATTATATTTAATTTGTATGCCATCCCATTTAAGGTCATTCCATAATTTGTATTTCCCTGTACCTATATTACGGTAAGGGATATTTTGTTGGATTCTATAATCCTGAGCAGTACGCAATAAAAAGGATTGATTTTTAAAACTATTTTTAAGTAATTGTTGGTCTCTTTGTTGATCGGTTAAACTGATATCATCTAATAAAGCAATTTGTGCAAAAGCATTTTGACTTAAGCCAAAAGACAAAAGCAATAAAAGAAAATACGTACGATATATTGAAAAACTATGTTGCATGAATTACCAAATAAAAATGGTGTTTAAAAAAGCAAATACATTGCCTTGTTGATTGCTGTTGACCCAATTGTAATTTTTAGCTTTCACATATTCTAGGTTAGCACTAAAAATAATTTGTTTGTAGCGATAGCCTCCGCTTACACCAAATATATAATCATCCCATTTGGTATTGCGCAACTTAGCCGCATTCTCATAAGTGTTCAACATAGGATCATTGGAAATATGCTGAAACTTGATGCCCAAATTTTTAAACCCTTGGTGCCAACTTAAAGTAATCGTCTGTAAGTCATTGCCCATACCTGAACCCGCACCCAATAATTGATTCTGGTTGGTGAAGCCTTCTAGCACTTGACCATGCTCGTACCAGTTACCTGCAGTTCTTTGAAAATAACTTGGTGTTTGAGACATCCTTGTCGCTTCTGCACCCAATGCTAAAAATGAACTTGGATTTAAATAATGTAATTTTTTGAATCCAAAAGTATAAGCACCTGCGTGAGACATATTCAACATTAAGTCACGTCCATTTTGCTTGGCATCGTTGTAACCATATTCAAAATAGACTTCGGCATGACTCTTTGTAAATACCCAACGCGTGTACAAACTTAAAATCTGGTCCTTACTTAAAGTATCGTCGGCATAATTATTTTTAAATAAACCATTTAAAACGGGTAAGTGATTTTGTGCAAATGACGCATTGGCTTTAGTGATTTCATAATTCTGAAAAGCCCTGGTTAAACCAAAAAATACATTTTTTGTAAAGCGGGGTTGAAACACGATATTCAAACCATTGTATTGTCTTGTACTAGGTTGGGTATAATCAAAAACACGTTTTTGTAGAGTACTATTTTCAAAACCTTGAGCAGTATCGCGGGTCATCCTACCCAAGACCAAGGCAAATTCAATTTTACCAATACCAATATTGATAGGGCGCGTGGTGTTTAAACGAACATGCTCAAAACCTTGTGCGTTGTTGCTCATTAATAAAGAACTATATCTGCCGGGGCCCCACCAAAGGTTTTCAGAGGAGATGCCCAGGGAAAAACCAGCAGCACGAAGTCCAATAAAAGATTGACCCGGAAGTAATTTGGTCTTTTTAGGAAAAGCGCCAGAAGCATAATGCACTAGTTCGGGTTGGTATTGTGCATGTACGAATTTCCATTGAGCATAAATGCCCGTTCTCAATTGCGCTTGGTATCCTTTACTAAATCCAAGTGCTTGGTCGTTCCAACCATAAGGACGTGTGGTATTGAATTTCTGAGTAAGTTCAACAGGAAGTACTTGCCAACGTAGTGATTTAAAATTCCCCTTGGATGATTGGTAAGGATTGGTAGAATCCACCAAATTCAATAGGTCATTAAATGTTTGGGAATGCTTGGTATAAAAAGGACGGGTTGTTAAAGATTGGTTCGCATCTATTTTATCTAATAATTGCAAATTACGCACCCATTCATCCAATCCATGCTGGCCTATAGCCACAGGATTTTGTGCCCAAGTCG
>JAGOAO010000016.1 GCA_017983845.1 Sediminibacterium sp. | reverse complement strand
AATCACTACTTTGGATCCAGTATTCAAACCATCACCAGAATAATCTAAAGTATCCATGGTGGTCTTGGTATAAAAGTGAATATCATTTGCTAAATCAAGTCTCGACAAAATGTATTCAAAATATTCCCGTACATGATGGGTTGATAATTGATTGGTATCATCTGCAGTGATGAATACAAATTTAGCCAAACTCAATTGACCTGTACCTAGTATATGGTTCGCAATGGTTAATATTTCTGCAGGTTGTTTATTCGTTAAATAAGGCGTGTAACGCTCACTACCTATTGCTAATAATAAAGGATGTACCCCTGCAGCATCTACTGCATGCACTTCTTTTAATCCAGGAATTTCATTGGACACAGCAGCACCTGTCATGGCATGGATCAACTGACCAAAACTAGTGTCTTCCTGTGGAGGACGTCCCACCACTGTGAATGCCCAGATCGCATTTTTACGCGCGTATACTTTGTGCACACGCATTAAAGGAAATGTATGTTGTAAACTATAATAACCCAAATGGTCTCCAAAAGGCCCTTCTGGTTTATTTTCCCCTGGATACACTTCACCAGTGATTACAAAATCTGCATCTGTACTTAAACAATATCCATCCTTATAGGTGTAGCCAAATCTTTTACCAGCAAGTACCCCTGCAAAATTCATTTCACTTAATCCTTCCGGAAGTGGCATCACCGCAGCCACACTATGTGCTGGAGGACCGCCCACAAAACAACTCACTTTTAATGGCATCCCTTTTTTATTCGCCTTGGTTTGATGCACTCCTATCCCCCTATGTAACTGATAATGCAATCCAATCTCCTTATCCAACTCATATTCATTGCCTGTTAACTGGATACGATACATGCCTAAATTACTATTGGCAATGCCTGGCTTATCTGCGTCTTCTGTATACACTTGAGGCAGTGTCACATAAGCGCCTCCGTCCATGGACCAATGCTTGATTAAAGGCAGGTCACTAATTTTAATTTCTTCGTAAGTAACTGGTTGACTAATTGGATTTTTTTTCGGCAATGCATTGATCGCCGCAGGCAGTGCACTTAATGCAGCCAATGGATTTTTGATCGCAGCAGCTGGATCAATTTTAATTTCAATTAATTTTTTTACTTGTGGCAATGTATCTCTAAAAATAAATTCACTTCTTTCTAATGTGCCAAAAATATTGGACGCAGCCCTGAACTTAGAACCTTTTACTTTTTCAAATAAAATAGCTGGTCCTTTTTGTTCATGAATACGTAAATGTATCGCAGCCATTTCTAGATGCGGATCTACTTCCTCTTTAATA
Organism: Sediminibacterium sp.; assembly: GCA_017983845.1. Taxonomy (GTDB): domain Bacteria; phylum Bacteroidota; class Bacteroidia; order Chitinophagales; family Chitinophagaceae; genus Sediminibacterium. Next base: position 40,594 of record JAGOAO010000016.1, on the reverse strand, counting down.
CGGAGTAGTTGTCCATTACGCTCTAAATCCAATAAACAAGCTTCTAAATTAGAATAAGCCATGAGGTGATAATTGAGATGCAAAATTAACTTAAATTTGCTCATGACTCATTTAAGTGTAAACATAAATAAGATAGCGACCCTAAGAAATAGTCGTGGCGGCAACAATCCAGATTTGTTAAAAGTAGCTTTAGATTGCGAGCGATTTGGTGCACAAGGCATCACAGTGCATCCTAGACCAGATGAAAGACATATTCGCTATCAAGATGTTTATGATTTAAAGGAAAACATACATACAGAGTTCAACATAGAAGGCAATCCTAAGGAACAAAAATTTGTAGACTTAGTATTGGCTACAAAACCCGCACAAGTGACTTTGGTACCTGATGCACTCAATCAATTGACCAGCGACCATGGCTGGGACACCATTACAGAGAAAGCTTATTTAACAGAAATCATTGCGGTGTTTAAAGCTGCAGGCATTCGCGTATCTATCTTTGTGAATCCGAGTATTGAAATGGTGAAAGGCGCCGCAAAAACAGGCACTGACCGAATTGAATTATACACAGAAGGGTATGCGAAAGCCTTTGCTAAAGGAGAGAGAGAAACTGCCATACTGGAGTATAAATTGGCCGCAGCTGCCGCTAAGGAACTTGGACTAGGGATCAATGCAGGTCATGACTTGGATCGTTTTAACTTAGCTTATTTGGTGAAAGAAATTCCATCTATAGACGAAGTATCCATTGGTCATGCACTTATTTGTGATGCATTGTACCTTGGACTTGAAAATACCATTCAGTTGTATAAAAGAGCACTAGATCAGTCCTAACAAAAATTTAATTAACTTGCATTAAATACATTTTATGGCCAACCAACCTTTAGTCGGAATTATCATGGGAAGTGACAGTGATTTAAACATCATGCAAGCTGCTGCTGATATCCTAAAGACATTCAATATCCCCTTTGAATTAACGGTGGTTTCGGCACATAGAACGCCGGAAAGAATGGTCGATTATGCTAAGCAAGCCAAAACAAGAGGATTAAAAGTGATTATTGCTGGCGCTGGTGGTGCTGCACATTTACCAGGTATGGTTGCAGCCATTACGACTTTGCCTGTGATTGGGGTTCCAATTAAATCTTCTAATTCTATCGACGGATGGGATTCTGTTTTATCTATTTTACAAATGCCCAATGGTGTTCCAGTTGCTACTGTTGCATTGAATGCTGCCAAGAATGCAGGCTTGTTGGCTGCACAAATTATTGGCACCCATAACGAAACCATTTCTAAAGCAATGGCCGATTATAAATTGCAAATGGAATCGGAAGTAATGGAGAAAGTAAGTAAATTAAAAACGAATTGGGACAACCAATTTGACGCGTAAATAGTGAATTTTAAATTAGGAGAATTTTATTGCTCGTATACTTTACTTAGTCGATTGTTATAATGCTGAATCTAGACTTCAATCCTGTTGAATTGTCCATGATGGCATTGATCCATGCAAGGTCATGCTGCCCTACCCATTTAGAAAAATTCTCCACTCTTTCTTGTAAATTATCTTGAGGAAACAATTCCTTTTTAATGCGGTGTATGCGTTGTATGGCCACAGCTTGTTTACGTCTTTCGGCACGTACCATCTTCTTTTCTAATTCTCCCAACTTTGCTTTTGCTTGATGTGCCAAGTTTTCTGCATGTGCACCTAGTGTTGGATCCACTTTCACTACTACGTTTTTGATTGTAGCATATAAACTAGCTAATGTGTCCAACTGTTCATTTAAATGCAAAGCTTCAGTCGCATGCTTTTTAACATACGCTATTTCCAAATCTAATAATGGCTTAAATAAATCCTGAACCTCAAACTGCATCTCCTTCCATTGAGCAGCTTGCTTTTGATTCATGAATAAAAAAGAATTTCGTAACTGCAATAATGGATAATGCACCCCCACTTGTTGAAACACATTTTTCAATTCCATCCAATAAGCCAATTCTCCGCCTCCCCCTACAAATACGACACCTGGCAAGATGGTTTCTTGATACACCCCTCTTAATATCACATTCGGGCTAAAGCGTTCTGGATATTGGTGCAATTCCGCTATAATTTCGGACTGCGTAAAACGAATCTCCGTATCCACCACTATATATAGGTCTCCTTGTCTTTCTATCCTTGCTCTAGTCTGGTCTTTTAAATAAAACAGATTCAAACTACGACCTTCTGTTTGTACATGGTACTCCTTTGCCAAACGCGCAATCGCAGGCTGAATCGCTTCATGCGAAAACTGGGATAACAATTCTTTCTCCATTACAGGAATAAAAGCTGCTTTTAGTTTTGCATCGTCTGGCTGCATTACAATCAATCCTTTTGGACCAAAAAATGCATGTACAAAATACAAAGTCGCTTCGTTGATGGTCTTCCCTTTTTGATAGGCTTCTTTTAAAATAGCCAATGCATTTTGACCCTGTGGCAAGATGGCCCAGTAGCCTTCTAATTGCTGAATCAATTTCAACAAAGCATCATCCACTTTCATCCTTCCAATAGCACCTGTTTGTTTGGTGTTCCATTGATACATAGTGGCTTCGATATTAAATGCACCCACCTCGTCCAAATCGGCATCTTCTGAACCCATATAATACACGGGTACAAAATCATGCTGAGGAAACTGCGCTTTCAAACTTGCAGCTAACTGGATAGCATGAATGATTTTATAAAAGAAATATAAAGGGCCTGAAAATAAATTGGGCTGATGTGCTGTGGTGACCACAAAAGTATTGTCCTTTTTGAGCAAAGCGATATTGTCGATCACAGCAGCTTCCTGTTGCAAATTGGCATACTGGGCAGTCAACACTTCCACCAACAATACACGGTTTACAGGATTTGCTTTTCTTCCTTCAATGGCTGCTTGATACCCTTCTGTATTAGGCGCATATTGCACAAATGCTTGAGCGGTGCCTTTTTCCTCCACATAATCATTGATTAACTTGGAGAACAATTGGGTTGAACTAAATGGGATATGAACACAGCTTGAAGACATCGTGAGCAAATTTCGGGAAAAATGCTTTGATATAGGCATTTTATTAAAGAATGCGCAAAAAATAATACATTTATACAGCAAAATGATTGCTCGCTTAAAACTGTCCCTATGGAAACCTACGGTAAGATTTTGATTATTGCCATGCCCCTATTTTTATTGTTAGTCTTATTTGAAAAATGGTATGGCTGGCGCAAAGGGTTTGACACCGTAAGGACACTAGATATGATCTCTAGCTTAAGCTCGGGGGTGACCAATTCAACTAAAGATGTTTTAGGATTGAGCGTTGCTATTATTAGTTATGGCTGGTTGGTGGAGCACCTGACCATTTATCAAGTGCAATCAAGTTGGCTACTCTATGTGATTGCTTTTTTAGCCTTAGACTTTTCTGGTTATTGGGTTCACCGATTGGCACATACCGTTAATTTTTTCTGGAACAACCATATCATTCACCATAGTAGTGAGGAATTCAACCTGGCTTGTGCCCTAAGACAAAGCATATCGGTTTACTTTAGGATCTATGCCTTTTTATTGATCCCTGCTGCTATTTTTGGTGTGCCTCAGCAAGTGATTGCAGTGGTCGCTCCATTGCATTTATTTGCGCAGTTTTGGTACCATACAAGACATATTGGAAGGATGGGATGGTTGGAATATATTATTGTCACTCCTGCGCATCACCGTGTGCACCATGCTATTAATCCGGAATACCTAGACAAGAACTATGGTCAAATCTTTATTTTCTGGGATCGTATGTTTGGGACATTTCAGGAAGAGCGTGCAGACATCCCAGCAGTATACGGCGTAACGCGTCCTGTGCGCACTTGGAATCCAATCAAAATCAATTTCATGCATCTTTGGTTATTGGCTAAAGACGCATGGCACACCCAAAGTTGGAAAGACAAATTACGTGTTTGGATCATGCCATTAGGTTGGAGACCAGCAGATGTGATAGAAAAATACCCTGTTGAAAAAATTGAGGATGTATACCATTTCGAAAAATATGATACCCCTGCACCAAGAGGCATGATGGTATATCTATGGATACAATTATTCTGCTTGCTTTTATTGGTGAGTTATTTGTTTGGGAATGTAGCCAACATTGGACTACCTAATATGCTTTACTATGGCTTATTTGTATTCGCTCAAGTGTATGCACTTACAGAATTCATGGACCGCAATCCCAATGCACTTTATATAGAGCTAGTAAAAAATATGATCTGCGTTGGAGGCATTATCTATTTTGGCGGATGGTTTGGACTACAAAATTACTATAGCCCAAGCAGCTATTTGATGATGGGTTATTTTGCGATGAGTGCAAGTGTTGTTGCCTATTATTCTAGTCAACCAACTCCCCCTCTAAATCATAGTCGTACGCTTTCGTAATCTTTACGTTTACAAAATCACCTGGCTTCAATCTTTTATTGGTATTGATCACCACTTCGTTATCTACTTCCACACTATCAAATTGTGTGCGGCCTAAGAAACGACCTGCTTCTTTTTTATCAACCAATACTTTTAAGATTTGTCCTTCCTTAGCCTGATTGATTTCTAAACTGATTTCTTGTTGTACTTCCATGATCTCTTCGGCACGGCGTTGCTTTTCGTCTGCAGGCACGTCGTCCACTAAATCATGTGCACTGGTGTTTTCTTCGTGGCTATAGGTGAAGATCCCTACACGGTCAAATTTATGCTCTTGTAAGAATGCTTTTAATTCTTCAATATCCTCCAATGTTTCACCCGGGAAACCAGCAATCAAAGTGGTACGAATGGCGATGCCTGGTACACGACTTCTTATTTCGTGGATCAACTCGCTCATTTCTTCTCTTGTGATATTACGACGCATTGCTTTCAACATATTGTTACTTGCATGCTGCAATGGAATATCGATGTACTTACAAATATTATCGCGTTCACGCATCACATCCAATACGTCTAAAGGAAACTTGGAAGGATATGCATAGTGCAAACGAATCCACTCCACTCCTTCTACATCTGCCAAAGCATTTAATAATTTTGGCAAAGCACGTTCTTTATAAATATCCAACCCGTAATAAGTTAACTCTTGGGCAATTAACATGATCTCTTTCACCCCCTTCTTCACTAAGCCCTTCGTTTCATCTACCAATTGCTCGATGGTCTTACTTACATGTTGACCACGCATTAAAGGGATGGCACAAAATGAACAAGTACGATTACAGCCTTCGCTGATTTTTAAATAGGCATAATGCTGAGGCGTACTCAATAAACGCTCTCCTAACAATTCTGCTTTATAATCTGCGTTCAATTGATTCAACATCAAGGGCAATTCCATGGTACCAAACCAAGCATCCACTTCTGGTATTTCTGCAGCCAAATCGCCTCTGTATCTTTCACTCAAACAACCTGTAACATATACTTTATCTAACTTTCCTTTATTTTTTAAGGCAACCTGATCTAAGATAGTATTCACACTCTCCTCTTTTGCTTTATCAATAAAGCCACAAGTATTCACCACCACGATATTGTGATCCAACTTCTTGTTTTCATGCACCACATCTATATCATTGGCAGCCAATTGACCACTCAGCATTTCACTATCTACTAAGTTTTTACTACAACCTAATGTGATGATATTGACTTTGTTCTGTTTTAAAGTTTTTGACTTCATAAAGTATATTTAAACGAATGATTTGATTTGATTCGTTTGGCTTTTTATTTGTTCACTTCGTTGGTGAAGTGGAATACGATGTCTGGATTGTTGGTGATCTCTGTATTTAAGAACCATTCACTTTGTGCTAAATACACGGGTGAACCATCTTTGTCTTCTGCCGCATTTTGTTGCTTATAGCGTAAGAAATCGTTCAATTTATTTTTATCGTTAGAAGTCAACCAACAAGCTTTGTAAAAAGGCAGGGTTCTAAATTCACAAGCCGCGCCATACTCTTGCAATAAACGATATTGGATTACTTCGAACTGTAAATCTCCCACACAACCAATGATTTTTTTATTGCCACCAAACTGCGTAAACAACTGCGCTACTCCCTCGTCTGTTAACTGTTGTATCCCCTTCTCCAATTGCTTGGTCTTCATTGGATCTTTGTTCACCAATTCTTTAAATATCTCTGGTGAGAAGGTAGGGATACCCGTAAAGTAAAATTTCTCTCCTTCTGTTAAGGTATCTCCAATCTTAAAATTACCTGTATCAAATAAACCCACTACATCCCCTGGATACGCATCTTCCACAATATCCTTGCTACGTGCTAAGAAAGTGTATGGATTCGTAAAACGAACATCCTTGTCTAAACGCACATGCTTGTAATATTTATTTCTTTCAAACTTGCCGCTACATACACGCATGAACGCAATACGATCACGGTGTTTTGGATCTAAGTTCGCGTGGATTTTAAAAATGAACCCGCTAAATTTATCTTCTCCTGCTTGTACCTTTCTTACATTGGTCTCACGGTCTCTTGGTGTTGGTGCAATCTGAATAAACGTATCTAACATTTCTTGGACCCCAAAATTATTCACGGCAGAACCAAAAAATACTGGCGCAATCTTGCCCGACAAATAATCTGCTGGATTCAATGCACCATAAACGCCGTCTATTAATTCTACATCTTCTCTTAATAAATCTGCATCACGGTCGCCCACTTTTTGCTGTAAAACTGGACTTGATAAATCTTCGATTGCTACCACATCTTCATCATCTGCCTTCGTGCTAGCTGTGAACAAACGCAAGCTCTTATCATGTAAATTGTATACCCCTTTAAACTCCTTACCACTATTAATAGGCCAAGTCATTGGGTGTAATGAAATTTTTAATTCCGCTTCTATCTCTTCTAATAAATCAAATCTGTTCTTACCATCACGATCCATCTTATTGATGAATACAATCACTGGGGTTGCTCGCATACTACATACTTCCATTAAACGACGTGTCTGAGGCTCCACACCATTTACGCTATCAATTACTAAGATAACGCTGTCTACCGCAGTTAATGTTCTGTAAGTATCTTCTGCAAAGTCCTTGTGGCCTGGCGTATCCAATAAGTTGATCAAATTGCCTTTGTACTCAAAAGACATTACCGAAGTCGCAACCGAGATACCTCTTTGACGTTCGATCTCCATAAAATCCGAAGTCGCATGCTTCTTGATCTTATTGCTTTTAACGGCACCTGCGGTTTGAATCGCACCACCGAATAACAATAATTTCTCCGTCAATGTGGTTTTACCGGCATCGGGGTGAGAGATGATGGCAAAGCTCTTCCTTCTATTAATTTCTTTTTCGTACTTCATTATGCGTTGTCCTTAAAATCCTTTCTAGTTATATATTTAACTTATAAATTAATCCTTATTAAAAATGGCCCGCATTCAAAATTCTTTGAATCACGAGCCATTCTATATTTTATTCCAAGTTCGTTAGATATCAATTGCTTCGCCATAAGCTGCAGCAGTTGCTTCCTTCAAACCTTCACTCATTGTTGGGTGTGGATGAATTGCATTTAAAATTTCATGCGCTGTAGTTTCTAATTTACGAGCCACTACTGCTTCTGCAATCATTTCTGTTACATTCATTCCAATCATATGACATCCTAAGAACTCACCGTACTTCGCATCAAAGATGACTTTTACAAAACCTTCTGTTGCACCCGCTGCAGAAGCTTTACCGCTCGCTACAAATGGGAACTTACCTACTTTGATTTCGTATCCAGCTTCTTTTGCTGCTTTTTCTGTATAACCTACGCTAGAGATCTCTGGTGTGCAATAAGTACATCCTGGGATATTGTTGTAGTCAATTCCTTCTGGCATATGCGCATGCTTCTTTTCCATATAAGCAATATGCTCTGCACAATTGATTCCTTCTTTAGCAGCCACGTGTGCCAATGCTTGACCAGGCGCACAGTCACCAATTGCATAGATACCTGGAACAGCAGTTTGTTGGAATTTGTCCACCACTACTCTTCCTTTATCTACCTTGATACCGTTTTGCTCTAAGCCAATATTTTCAAGATTCGCAACAACACCAGCTGCACTCAATACCACGTCCGCCTCTAATGTTAAAGTCGTACCATCTGCTTTTTTTACCAATGCTTTCACACCAGCACCAGATGTATCCACTGACTCCACAGATGCACTCGTCATGATCTCGATACCTTGCTTCTTATATTGTTTCTCTAATTCTTTAGAAATATCTTCGTCTTCTACCGGTACAATTCTTGGAGCAAACTCCACGATGGTCACTTTTGTACCCATGCTATTGTATACGTATGCGAACTCAACACCTATCGCACCACTACCTACAATGATCATGCTCTTTGGTTGTTGCTCCATCACCATTGCTTCTCTGTAGCCCATTACTTTTTTACCGTCTTGCTTTAGATTCGGTAATTCTCTTGAACGTCCACCAGTTGCAATTACAATATATTTTGTATCGATTACTTGTGTAGTACCATCAGCAGCTTTTACTTCTACCTTGCCTTTTGATTGTACTTTACCGTAACCCATAATCACATCAATCTTATTCTTCTTCATCAAGAACTGAACACCTTTGCTCATCTTGTCTGCCACACCACGGCTACGCTTGATCACTGCACCAAAATCATGGTTTACACCAGTTGCAGTCACACCATAATCGGCACTATGTTTTACATATTCATAGACTTGTGCACTCTTTAATAATGCTTTGGTTGGGATACAACCCCAGTTTAAACAAACTCCACCCAAGCTTTCTTTTTCAATTACAGCAACTTTTAAGCCTAATTGAGAAGCACGAATAGCAGCTGGGTATCCACCAGGTCCACTACCAATAACGATTACGTCGTATGCCATATAGATCTATTTTAAGTGTTTAATAGGGTGCAAAAATACCCCGAAAAAGGCAAATGAAAAAACAAATGATCAACTATTCAAAGAAAACACGCACCATCTGGAAAAACCACTTATTATCGTTCGGACGTTGCTTACTAGACTGGTTTTCATCGTATTTGCTTAGGCCAAACAATCCGGCCATATTACCGCCTCTTACCGCAATCTCCAGGTATCCCGCCGAGTTGAACCAGGCCATCTTATCCGACACTGGCACCGACCCGTAGTTATGGCTCAGGGTTTCGATGGTCTCATTACGGGTAAATACAATCTTAAAGGCCCTTCCTTTGGCATGAAAATCAAACTCTTCCTTGCGGATATTCACTACCACATTCTCAAACTGGTCTATGAATAAGATTTGCCCCTCCATCCAGTCTGGCCCTAAAGTAGGTTGCATTGGGTAGATTTCCTGAATGGTATCCGTACGTTCACCTGCTTCCTCTAAACTACCAGACGCGAAGAAATAGGCAATGGCTTCCACCATACGTTCTGTCATTTGAATGAAGGTGCCCGCTCCTTTGCAGTCAATCCTTACAATTTCTTTTGGCTTCAATCCCAACATCATGGTCAAGAATCCATTGTCTGGGGTAATAAAATAATGTCCATTATAATGCGCAAACAATAAATGATCTGCAGGATGCTGAAACGCGTTTACCATCACTACATGCACCGTGCCTGCTGGATAATACTTAGCTGCGTTGTTGAAGATATACGCCCCTTGCTGGTAATTCTTACTGGATAAATAATGTGTGATATCTGAAATGATACAACCTGGAATGGTTGACAATAGTTGCCCTTTAACAGCACCAATGATGAAATCCTCTTGGCCAATATCGGATGTTAAAGTTATTAATGGCATATTAGAACAATAACGAAATAATGAGCGTGTTATTATACCTAGGGCACTAATTTTTATTTGAAAATCAATGATTTAAATCAGGGCTAATTATTTAATGAGTTGGCCGTTTTTGAAAAAGAAATTGAAAGTCAATTTATCCGCCAATCCTGGAAAAAATTTATTCATAAAAACAGCACGCTTCCCTGTGAAAGTAAGCACCAATGTACGTTTACGCTTTTCAATAGCGTGGATAATATGACCAGCACATTCTTCTGAGCTCATCATCGCCCCCTCGTCCATCGGCGACTCCCCTTGTGCTTTTGCATCTTTATTCAAGGCAGCGTTGCGGATATTAGAACTCGTAAAACCAGGGCAAACCCACATCACATGCGTTCCAGTGTGTAATAATTCCGTCTTGATGGATTCTAGCCATCCGTTTAAAGCATATTTAGACGCTGAATAGCCACTTCTTCCCGGCAATCCACGATATCCTGCAATGGATGAAACGCCAACAATCACCCCTTTTTGCTTCAAAATAGCTGGTAACGCAGCTTTAGTGGTATACACCGTACCCCAGAAATTAATATCCATCACCTGTTTTAAGGTAGCTGTAGTGGTTTCTGTAATTAATGCCCTCATACTGATCCCTGCGTTATTGATTAAAACATCAATCTGCCCCCAATTCGACTCCACATCTGCAATAAATTGTACACATTCTTGTTCATTACTTACATCTACGCCTTTTAAAAACAAAGGGGCGCCTGGATATTCCACCGCCAATAATTGTAGTTTATCTTGGCTTCTACCACAGGTAGCCACTTTTGCCCCCATGGCTAAAAACTGCGCTACCAGGGCTTTCCCGATACCATCCGACCCACCAGTTACCACTACTACTTTATCTTTAAATGCTGACATAGAAAAATGTTTGTACAAAAGTAATTGTTATTTGAAGATGAATTACTTAGACGCAATTTTGCCCGAAAATAAAGTTGACATTTTATTTGGTTTATTTCAATTTATCCTTATTTTTGCACTCCTCAAAAGGGAAAAGGGTCAGATTCCGTAGCTCAGTTGGTAGAGCAATACACTTTTAATGTATGGGCCCTGGGTTCGAGTCCCAGCGGGATCACAAAGCTCCGACGTAAGTCGGGGCTTTTTTGTTTTAAGGACGTGTCGAAAGCTCGCTTTCGTAAACGGACGAGAAACAAAAAAGCCAACGCAGCACGAAGTGTTGCGTTAAAGAGTTTTGAGTTAGCTCAATGCGGTGGGAAGTCGGCGGAACGCAGTGAAGCCGACAATCCAATCTAGAAAATTGAAAACGAGAATTCACTCTCAATGCGGAGTGGAGCCGACAAACGCCTAAAAAGTACCTATTGATTTAATTTAGCTTCCAACTTCAACAACCTAGCTTCAATTCCCTCGGTGATTGATTTCTTTAAATTGGTATTCTCCACTTCCAGTTGATCTACCTTTTTGCTTAATTCTTGAATAGCAGCAACACTTAATGCGGTAATCTGATCAAAATCTATCGCTCTAAAATCAGTTACTTTTTTCCCGTACACAAATAAATTATTGGTAGCATCTTCCCAACCCATCACTGAAAAATGATCTGGGCCTAATACTGCTTCAATTGTTTTTATCACTTCTTTCCTACCCTCAACATAAAGTTTCACTATATCCCCCTTCACTAGACCATGCGATTTTTCTGTTGAAACTTGTAGCATCCCATTATTTAGAGTGGCCGATTTTGCAAGTGCATAAACAGAAGGAATAAAGTCAGTGGATTGATTCACAAATTGTGCATTTACATCTTCCACTTGTTGAGCAATAAACCCAGTCTTAGTTTTATTGCCATTTGATAACTTATCAATATAGGCGTAATTAACTACGTTCAATTTATTTAATTCAGCTAACTGTTTGATTGTATTTAATTGAACAATATCAGTTTTTATCCTAACATCTGAAATAGCATTAAACTCTGGAGCTCTTATTCTTTGTTCTGCTTGAATCGAATAATTTACATTCCCATTTATGGTGTATGTATTTGCACCTCCCGTATTTAAGTATCCATATGAACCAACAGATTGCGTAGCATATGATGCCACATGTAAAGGCGCTGCAGGTGAAGTAGTTCCTATCCCAACATTGCCAGCATGATATACATTGCCGTCTGAACGAAAATAATGATATAAACTAGAACTATATTCGGCACATCCATCTAATAAACAAGAGTTACCATAAATCGCAAATCGTTCGTTATAATCATCATTCAAATGAAGTTGTAATTCGTTTAAAGTTCCGATTTTAAACTTTCTTAAACGATATGGATCAGAATCGTCTCCGCCGTCTGTGCCTCTAAATTTAATTTCATTTACACTCATTGCACTTCTAACATCTAAACGATCTATGGGAGCTGTAGTGCCCATGCCCACATTGTTATTAATGATTGTGTTGCCCGTTCCACTAGGCGTTAGGGTTATGCTTTGATTAGATCCTCCTGCAGCAAATGTCAATGCGCCTGAACCAGTAATTGATCCTGAATTGCTACCCGTTCCTCCATTGGATACAGACAAAACATTGTTTGAGCTATTGATAATATACACCCAAGCACTGCCGGTATAATAGTATAATCCTGCTGTGCCATCTGATTGGTAAACCATTAATCCTGCTGCTGGGCTTGATATCGCAACTCTTTGGGCACTGGTCATTCTTGGTGGCAAGAAGCCTTTTGTAATGGAATTAACTTCCAACTTCGCAGAAGGATCTGGTGTTGTAGTCCCAATACCCGTTTGAGCCATTAATTGCATTGAAAATATACACCCAATAATTAAAAAAAAATGTCTTTTCATATATAGTCTTTAGTACTAGATTGTGTGAATCAGTTTAAGAAAATTAATACCCCAAATAAATAAAAGTATTCACTATTAATCTACGAGGTGTAATGTCAATAGATTGTTGTGCCACTCCACCATTTATGCTAGATGATGTTGCAGTATGATTATGCGCGTTCATTGTATGAGTATGGTCGCCTGCAGAGCCGATAATTCCTGTATTAATAAGCGTTGCAGTTCCAGAACGATCCGTTATATCCGCGTCTGCTTCTGTAGTGGGAGCCATAGCTGTTTTAAAGGCAGTAGGGTTATAAGCAGCATATCCTCCAACAGTACTATTAACCACTGCAACTGGATGTTGGTGACCTCCAGAACTTTGCATCGTAGACGTTGTATTGTCAACAGTAATTGTTGGTGTAATATTTGGCAATTGACTTTGAGAAATTGTCAGACTCATGCTTCCTGTTACTGCACCCAAACTTCCACTGGATTGCATTAAAACAGCATTCGTTGCATCGGGAAGGCTACTACCCATACCAAGTGCATTTGCTTGTATTTGTTGTGTAGCAGTTAATGAAGATTTTGCACGTCCATCTAATTTAACCCAGCCATTGTGATCTGCAGACTGAATCCCTGTTTTGATATCTCCATAATTGATAACAGTCATTGGACTATTGCCACTTATCTTTTTCCATGTTACACCTGTTCTTCCATTGTTATCCGAAGTCACATTATAAGGTAACGAAGGTCCTCCTGTCGCCCATGCCCTAAGTTTATATACTTTAGCACTATTTGTAGTAATTCTAACAACACCAGTTCCTGTTGATGCAGCTTCTCCATACGCAGGTAAGATTTCGGAATTAGGCACTACATTATTTGAAGCATCATAAATTGCATATTCTGCTGCATATCCAGCAGTACCCTGCGCTCTTAAAAATGTAATCACTTCCCATGTGCCAGCACTTGGTAAAGTAAATGAAACCACATCAATAGGTGAAGCGGAAATGATTGTAACAGCAGCATTCAAAATTTCTGATCCAAATTCCGCAGCCACACTTCCTCCGCCTCCAGACGTCGCAATTGTTGCCCATGAATATCCATTCCAAAAATAATACCCGGCAGACAACCCATTGTTATCTCCAGTATTATATACAAACAAACCAGTTGCAGGCGAAAGAATCGTACTTATGTCTGTTATACTTGTCAAAGTAACTCGAGGAGGTAAAAAACCTTTATTAGTTGCACTCACTTCCAACTTTGCAGATGCATGTGGTGCTGTCGTTCCTATGCCGGTTTGCGCAATTACTTGGATAGACAATAACATACCAGCAATCAATAAACATTGTCTTTTCATATTATAATGAATTACTAAAAAAAAATTAAGTGGCTTACAAAACAAAAAATCTAATTCTTTTGATTTTCGCGTCTAATTTCGCTCTTTTGTAAAAGCTTTTAACCTCTTTGTTACTGCCTTTTTAAATTTAAAAAAAGTTGATTACTTCTTATTTTCTATTACCTCTAACCGCTTGACAAGTTCATTGATCAATTGTTGCTGCTCTTTTAGTTTGATGTCTTGCTCTTGTATTGCCTTGACTAATATCGGGGTTAATTTACTATAATCAACCGCTTGGGGAATGATTTTACCTTCTTTATCAATTGCATCTTTTATTCCAGACACAGCATAAGGAAGTACATCTTGCAATTCATGAGCCATGACGCCAAACATGCGTGAATTGTCTTTTTTCCAAGCGTAATCATATGTCTTTATCCTATTAACTAAATCCAATCCGCTATAATTTCTCAAATCAGTTTTTAGGCGATAATCGGAGGTTGAACTATACAGCACGTTTGTGCCAGAATTATTGGTACCTATGAATCCAAGAGAATTACCTTGCTTCTGAAAAATTATGAACTCATGCCAATTATTAGCCCAATTCTGAGAAGTATTCGCATTTAATATAACCATACCATTGTTATCCGAAGCGGTACTTTCAATATACATTGAAACTCCATCAGAAGATTGAACATGAAGTTTAGAAAAGGGCGAACTGGTACCAATGCCAAAATATCCATTGTCTTTAATTGTGAATCCAAGATTTTCTCCACTAGTTGATGGAAAAAAACGAAGTCGAGGATTATTTGAATTAGATACCTGATCTATAACCCATGTTTGAGCTGCTGGTGAAGTAGTAATTGGAGCAGGTTTGAAAATTATTTCAGCGCCTTCAACTCCTGTTCCAGCTGTTGTAGGATTCAAAATTACATTGCCTGGAACACTGCCATTGCTGGAACCTATTTCTAAAGTAGCACCAGGATTTTCTGTACCTAGACCAATTTTACCATCTGACATAATAGTCATTCTTCTCTCAATACCTACATTAGAACCTACAGTTCTAGATATGGGGTCTGTACCAAAACTTAATTTTCCAGAACTTGGATTCAAACGAATTTCAGCAGGGTTTCCAGCAACGATAGCTTTAGAAGAACCAGGACTCCAACCAATACCTATTACTTTATCTCCACCATCATGTAAGGCTATGGAATTGCCAACTACTAGTTTATCAGTGGGAGTTGTGGTTCCTAAACCCACATTGTTATTCAATATCGTATATCCAGATCCACTAGGCGTTAGCGTTATACTTTGATTAGACCCTCCTGCAGCAAAAGTCAATGCGCCTGAACCAGTAATTGATCCTGAATTGCTACCCGTACCTCCATTGGATACAGACAAAACATTGTTTGAGCTATTGATAATATACACCCAAGCACTGCCAGTATAATAGTATAATCCATCTGTGCCATCTGATTGGTAAACCATTAATCCTGCGGCTGGGCTTGATATCGCAACTCTTTGGGCACTGGTCATTCTTGGAGGCAAAAAGCCTTTTGTAGTAGAATTAACTTCCAACTTTGCAGATGCATGTGGTGCTGTCGTTCCTATGCCAGTTTGCGCAGTTACCCCTCTAGAGATTAAACAAATTAAATAAATTGCAAAATGCCTCATAAATTAATCAATTATAGTAATTCAAATTTTATACCAATATAAATAGTAAAAATGTCGATGTTTGTCTACAACCCATACAAAACTTTATTCGTGTTAAAATTCTGAAGTATTTCACTAGCAGTTAAGGATTTATTATAGATTCTAATTTTTCCAATCGTTCCTTTAAACATAATCCCAGTTTGAGGTCCGCCAGTTGAAGTAAGTCTAGTTGCAATTGCAATTGGACTTGTGTTACTTACTTGATTGATACCAACTAAACTTACACTTCCGACAGAAACTCCATCCCTATATACTGTAAGTGTCTTACCGACAAAATCAAATACTCCTACTAATTGCTTCCAAGTATTTACAGGAAACCCAGGAACAGTAACGTATTTATATGTAGTTCCGTCATAACAAGCTACACTCATACTGCTTGTGCCCTCATTATATCTTATGGTAAAAGGATATCTAGATTCGTTGTTTTTATTCCATTTTTCTAGTAATTCAGCTTCCCCAGAATTAACTTGACCACTTGAAGGGTTAAACCATACTTCAATACTGTATTTCTGTGAATTTGTAAAATCAGTAACGCCACTAACAGAAGGAATACTTCCGTAATGTGTTGTACCATTAAACACCAAGCCGTTAGACCCATTGTAAGTTGGAGTAACCGTTAAGCTTGCATGATTATTACTCGTTGACAAGTCAGACCAAGTACTTCCCGAGCCGCCATAAGATTTACTATTTGAAGGATCTAAATGAAGTACCAACCCATCAGTTATTGGATTATTAGGCTTTACCAACATCCCCATACGCATCGTTATATAACTATACCAATTTGTTGGAAGCACCCTTACTGCTTTAGCATAAACAGGCGTTGGAAACATTGAAAGAACATCGTCAGTAGTATTGGAATTAAAGGTTTGATTTGTCAATACCCTTGTCCAAGGGTCACTGCCAGTCATACTTGTTTCCACATGCGCTTCAGTAACCCATTGGCTATAATCAATCGTTCTCCCTTGAGTTACAATCCCTTTGATATAAACTGGTTCGTCATAACTTAAACTTATAAATTGACTTGTATTTTGTTGCTGTGCAATCCAGCCCAGACTCGAATTCAACCATGGGACATAAGCTCGTGAGCCAAATGTCCCCGATGCACCGGTTGCTCCTGTTGTAGGATTCCATGCGCTTGATACATTCCAATAAGTTGGATTAACATTTGTAGTTGGACTATGAATGGTATAATCAAATTCACTTTTCCTTAATTCGTAGTCTTGCAATATCTCATTATCAGACATTGGCAAATTGTATAATTTAAATTGAGCTAAATTAAAATTACCATACGCACTAGTACCCATATTTTGGTCTCCACCTGCCCCTATTGCATAAAATTGTCCATTAGCAGGAATTACTCTTGCATAGGTTTGCGTGCCTTGCAAAACACCATTTAAATAGCCTTTAACTGATGTACCGTCATAAACCATGGCAACATGATACCATTGGTTCATGTTAACTGTTTTGGATGAAGTAACCTGTGGCCCCATAGCCGAACCATTCCATGTGCGGTATTTCACATATCCATTTACAAGTTCAATATTAGAGGCATTCCAAGCAAAATCAGGTGTTTGCGAATCTAGCTCATAAATTAAATTGCCAGATGCTGCAGTAGGATAAACCCAAAAGCTCATGGTAAAGCTTTTTTGAACACTTGCATCAAGAGATTTAAAGTAAGTTCTTAAATTCGGCGTAACCACATATTGATTAGTCCCATTAAATGAAGCGATGCCCAAGGAGTTGAAAAATATAGGCGCGTTCACGATACTAGCATTCCCAGAAGCTGTTCCTGCAATATTTGTAACAGTAGTTGCCCCTCGGGTGAAACTAGAAGATTTTGAAAAATCATAGTTTACAACCAAACTATTTTTGGGTAATACCGATTGTTGTATTGGAAGTCCAATTTGAGACCAAGAATAAAAAGATTGAACTAACAGTATCAAAAATAGTAAGTACCTCTTCATATTAGTTACTCATTTCTCCAGAAACAATGATATTATTACTGCCTAAGTGGATGATACTAGCAACTGAATATTGACTTGCTGTTTTTGTGAATCCCCCTCTATTGACATAAGATCCGGAAAAAGTGATTTGACCAGCACCCCATTGTACCACAGTACAATTGAAACCTGTAGGCAATCCAGAAGGTATTGTGATCGTAATTGCAGATGATGCTGTTGATTGCAGAATTTTGCCATTATCAGCCGCAGTAAGCGGATAATTTGCCGAAATAGTACCCACATTGGCAGCAAATCCTGAAATAGATGATGTACTAGTATTGCCTCCAGTCAAAGCACCTGCAGTTGAAATATTCCCTGCAGTATACGCAATATCATTTCCTGTTCTTGTCCAATCCATATTTACTCTAGTCCAAACTGCAGCTGCTGAAGTTCCTGTATTGACATAAAAACCGGTAACACCGTCTGTTTGAAACACTAACAATCCATTAGCAGGTGTAACAATTGCTGCTCTTTGGGCAGCTGTCATTCTTGGCAATAAGAAACCCTTGTCTGTAGCTACCACTTCTAATTTAGCAGATGCATTGGGCGTAGTGGTGCCAATTCCAGTTTGTGCATGCAACTTTACAGTTGCCAAAATGCAAATAAAAAATATACCTTGCCTAATCATATCTAGCCTATTGGATTTTTACAAAAATAAACGAAGTGGAACTGTCTACAAAATGATAATCTACAATCCATAATTCGACCTCAAAACCGAAAAATTAGTTTGAATTTCATCTGCACTTAAACCCCTATTGTACACACGCATACTATAGTAGGTGCCTGGACAAGTATCCGTATAGCCTGTTCCAGCATTACCATGTCTTGCACCAAAATAAAGACCAGTAGTACTAAGCCCACCAGAAGGCGCAGTGAATGTTCCTGTGCTAACATTTACACCATCCTTATACAAAGTATAACTTGTACCATTAGCTACAAAGTCCCAAATATGAACAGTATTAATACCAGATACAGCAATACTAGCAAGCCCTGTTGGACTACCAAAATTAATTGTACTACTTGAACCTAAATAAGCAATAAATCCCTTGCTTGCATTCCATGATTCGTTCCCCCAAAGGGTGGCCCAAAAGGAAGTTGGGTTCATGGTACAAGCAATACTTACGGTAAAATTATTAGGCAGATTATATGGTACTGAAATATATGACGACGACGAAGTAGTATACCCTCCCCCATTTGCAGAAGTATAAGTTGGGGAACCATTTAATGTTGCATTGTTACCATAACCCGATGCGTCCGTCCAGGTAGATCCTGAACTTGGAGGATTCATTAAATTAGTTACTAGTCCATCCTGTACAAGACTAAACCTCGTTTTTGTATTATTATAATTCTGTAAAATCTCGGCACTTGTCAATGCTTTATTATAAACAGAAGTGTTTGCGATTTTACCTTGCCAATAAGAACCTGTAGGAGAGGTACTTGCCCCAGCTTCAGCTCCTAAAAAAATACTATTCGATGCGTATGTCATGGTTTTATTAGCACTACCATAATCTACAGTATTTTCCAAATTACCATCTATATATAATTTAGCAAATTGTCCATCAAAGGTAGTCACAAAATGATGCCATCCATTTAAATTTGTCACAGATGCAGAGGGAATTAAATATCTACCTCCTGCATATATATAACTATAAAAACTTCCACTCCAAATATTATGAGAATACCCTCCCCCATCCGTACATGATAAAGCACACTTGTAGTTTGAGGAAGAAGTGCCTGCATTCCAATTATCTGCACTTAACCATTGCTCTATTGATATAGCCGTTGTAGGCTTTATAATATTAGTATTCGCTCTTGATGCATATTGATTCGTGCCATTAAAAGTAAAAAAACCATTCGTATTGAAAGTCGGAGTATTAACTAAAGTAAAATCCGACAAATTGGTCGTCAAGTCTTTAAAAGAAGTTCCAGTACCTTGATATGATTTAATATTTGCAGCATCTAAACGAAGCACTAAACCGTCTGTTACAATATTATTAGGCTTCACCAGCATCCCCATTCGCATAGTGACATGATTCATCCATGTGGTTGGCAGGACTCTAACCGCTTTGGCAAAAACGGGCGTTGCAAAAGGGGAATAAACATCCTCCGTTGAATTCACATTCAAAGATTTATTAGACAATACCCTTGTCCAGGGAGCATCTCCTGTCATACTCGTTTCTATGTTCGCTGCTGTAACCCATTGTCCACCACTATTGGCTCTTCCCTGCGTAACGATACCTTTAATATAAGCAGGCTCATCATATTTTAGGGTAATCCATTGATTGACATCATTATAAAGTGCTGCCCAGCCTAATCTGGTATTATTTAGCCAAGGAGTATAATGATCCTGACTAAAAGTTGTCTCACCGGCCCAATTCGAAGAGACACTCCAATAGGTTGGATTTGTATTGGTTGAAGGACTATGAATGGTATAATCGAATTCATTTTTTCTTAATTCATACTCTTGTAAAATATCGGCATCGCTTAATGGCAATTGATATAATTTATATTGCGCAAGATTAAATTCACCATAACCTCCGCCCGATCCCATCTGCGTTGTTTCAGTGGCAGCAATTGCATAATATTGGTATGAAGTTGGCAATTCCCGATCAATAGTTTGAGTGCCTAATAAGATCCCATTTAGATAAGCTTTTGATTTCGTACCATCATAAACTAAAGCCAAATGATACCACTGATTTAAAGGTACACTCGAAGATGAGATAGCATCACTACTTGCCCATACTCGAAATTTAAAAATACCATTGGCTATTTCAATATTGGAAGCATGCCAACCACCACTAGGAGTTTGCGAATTTAATTCACTAACTATAACTCCATTTAACTGAGTAGGATAAACCCACAAACTCATTGTAAAACTCTTTTGCACACTTGCATTTGCAGGCTTGAAATAAGATCTTAAATCAGGTGTAACAAAATATTGAGTAGATCCATTAAATGAAACATACCCCAATGAATTCATGAATATTGGACTGCTGACTAATGTTGCGTTGCCAGAAGCTGTTCCCGCAATGTTTGTAACAGTAGTGGCCCCTCGGGTGAAACTAGAAGATTTTGAAAAATCATAGTTTACAACCAAACTATTTTTGGGTAAAACTGATTGTTGTATTGGAAGTCCAATTTGAGACCAAGAATAAAAAGATTGAACTAACAGTATCAAAAATAGTAAGTGCCTCTTCATATTAGTTACTCATTTCTCCAGAAACAATGATATTATTACTACCTAAGTGGATGATACTAGCAACTGAATATTGACTTGCTGTTTTTGTGAATCCCCCTCTATTGACATAAGATCCAGAAAAAGTGATTTGACCAGCACCCCATTGTACCACAGTGCAATTGAAACCTGTAGGCAATCCAGAAGGTATTGTGATCGTAATTGCAGACGAAGCTGTCGATTGGATTATTTTGCCATTATCAGCTGCAGTAAGCGGATAATTTGCCGAAATGGTACCCACATTGGCTGCAAATCCTGAAATAGATGATGTACTTGTATTCCCTCCAGTCAAAGTTCCAGTGGTTGATATATTTCCAGCAGTATACGCAATATCATTTCCTGTTCTAACCCAATCCATATTTACTCTAGTCCAAACTGCAGCTGCTGATGTTCCAGTATTCACATAAAAACCTGCAACACCGTCAGTTTGATACACTAACAATCCATTGGCAGGTGTAACAATTGCTGCTCTTTGGGCAGCTGTCATTCTTGGCAATAAGAAACCCTTGTCTGTAGCTGCCACTTCTAATTTAGCGGATGTATTGGGCGTAGTAGTGCCAATTCCAGTTTGAGCTAAAACTTGAAAAGTTAAAATCATGCCTACTATAAATAAGATTCCTTTGGTCATTCTAGACTTAAAATTGTAGGACAAATGTAATTTATACCCTAGTATTTACAAAATGTCAATTATTACTTGACCCAATACCATATGATCCCAGGGTTTTGATTGGCAGCCCCTCCTCCTGCATCAGATATCCAAGGCGCTGGCGAATAGAATGTATTATTTGAAACTAAGGTTCCCCACCAATTTCCTGAACCATCGGAAATGGTTAAAAAACCAGTTCCTCCACCAACAACAGTACTTCTCCATGGCATTCTAAGTGCCATACCATTATTGCTTCCAACATAATTCCAAGTACCAAACTTTACATTTTCAGTAAGATTGGTATTCGTATTACTTGTACTTATAAAACTATAGGATGCATTTGCGGTCCAAATACCACCAAAATTCCTCCTACTTCCTGCATCAATCATATATTGAAAACCACTGCTAGATTTTTTTATATAATCCGCCCAGCCTATAATAGAATAATTTGAAGTGGCAGTACTAATTACCTCCGCATTCGTTTTAAAAGGTATCGATGTATTTAGCGCCATTGAATTATCATAATTCCAGCCTACATAAGAAGAATTTTTCAAAATCAGAGTCCATCCTCCACCTTCTGTGGTCATGTCCGCATATATTTTTGTAGGAACACCTCCATTGATACTGACATGCTTTATCCAATAAAATCCGTCTGGCGAATTAGGATAATCCTGTTTGATTTGATAAGCACTAGTGGATGCAGTTTCAGGGCTTAAACCCGAATTTTCTGGATAAAACCTTTGCTTAGTTGAATTGAAGTTGTTGGTAATTTCTTGTGAGGTAAGTTCACGATTATACAACTTAAAACTAGCTACATTCATATTCATTAACCAAGACAATGGTTGATTAACATAGCGCCAACCCGAAATTTTTCCTTGACCAGAATTGAAATTTGCATTTACAGTACTAAATGTACCCAATGACAATGTCAGACTTTCACTCACACCATTTACATAAATTTTATTGTTTGTTTTATCGCCTGCATACATTACAAAAACTAGATGCTTCCAAGCGCCTTCTATTTCTAAAGTATTTACTCTAGTATTTGAGATACCAAATTGATCGCCACTAGCAGTATTATAGCCAATATTACCATTATAAGTCCATGCATTATAAGATGCAAACCCAAAATACATGGCTCCGTTTGGGGCATTCAGCGAATTGGTCTTTACCCACATCTCTACAGTTACAGCATTTGTGGTCCCAATATTCGCATTAAAATTGGCATAACTAGAAGTTCCATTAAAAACTAAGGAACCGCCATTCGCTGCATCATAAGTTGTAGAAGTCAACGTTACATTTGAATTGTTGCCTGATAAATCATTCCATGTAGTTCCTGACCCACTATAACTTGCCGTATTTCCTGCATCTAAATGCAATACTAAACTTGAATTCGTTAGACAAGTTATAGAGACACTTCCATCTCCTGTTGTATTTGCTGTACCAAATGAATGATGCCCAGTAATTGTTTTTGTAGATCCTCCTGCACCACCCCCTGTGGCAGAACCACCACCAGCACCTCCTCCACCACCAAAAAATCCAGCACCAGCACCCCCTCCACCATTCCAAGTCCCAACGCCAGCATTTGTTCCACCATTTCCACCGGAAATGTCGTTACCGTTTGCAGGCCTTGTACCAGTGACTACGTCAAATGGCTCTCCACCAATACCTACGGCAGTTGTTGATGCTGCATATCCATTTTGGTATTTCCCATTCGTTATGAAAGCAGAATTAACTGGTTGATTCCCGTTACTTGAAGTACCATTTATATTATTACCTGCATTGCCTCCAGTATAATCACTACCAGTTGAAATTCCTGCACCACCTCCACCACCTCCGGCAATTACTAAAGCATTCGCATTGGCAGGACTTATAGAAGTAAATACACCTGACAATCCACCTCCCGCTCCACCATAATTAGTGCCGCTTCCACCATTGCCTCCAAAACCATATTTAGCCGTAGCTGATTGCCCAGGGAATCCACCTACAACAATATATAAAATCTGTCCAGGAGTTACATTTAAGGTAGTAGTGATATTTGCCCCAGCACCACCAACTTGTCCTCTTGCACCCGTTCCTCCTTTTGCACCTTTTGCATTTACCTGTATGGAGGTAACTCTGTTTGGAACAATGAATTGTTGAATTGCGCCAGTATAAGTGTAAGCATATGAATTTGGAACAACTGGTTTCTTAATAGCAATATTACGAGTAGCCAGTTGCGCATTCAATTGCAATGAAGTAACTAAAAATAGAAATATGTAAAAATATTTACGCATTAATTTATCGTGTCTCCAAAAACGTATCCCGTAGTTGCACTATTCATCACCAATCCAACAACACTATTGGTGGCTCTAGTAGTTAATCCATTTGCAGAATACAGTGTAGTACTAGATACAGCCAAAGTAATGGCACCTGCACCAGTTTGAATAAACTGACAACTAAAACCAATAGGCAAAGTGGGCACATTTACTGTTACAGCTGTTGATGAGCTAATTAAAAATAATTTATTATTATCAGTTGCGGCTAAATTAAAACCTGCCGTCTTATTCTCAATTATTAATCCACTTGCAATTTGCACCCATGATGTTCCATTCCAATAATAATATCCAGGTACTACATTATTGGGGATAGCACCCGCAGTTGCAGTATTATACACCAATAAACCAGCCGCTGCAGATGAAGTTCCAGTGATTGGCGCAAAAGCATTTGCTGCAGTTAATGCCACTCTTGGCGGAAGGAATCCTTTGTCTGTAGCTGCCACATCTAACTTAGCCGAGGCATTGGGCGTAGTTGTACCTATACCTGTTTGCGTAAATGCCTTAACAGAAATAAATAAAACAACCAACAGACATACCCTTTTATTCATAATTAACCCATGATTTGAGCTCAAATTTAAGACAAAATAGGCAAATGATTCATGAAATATAGCCTTCCCTAAACTTTCCCCTTACCCAAAAAACTAGTCAAATTAACAAAAGCTACTTATATTTATTCATTATGAAACAAGCCGCATTTTTACTACTACTCATTTCATTCACTCTGTCTTGTTCAAAAACTGACCTTCCAACCCCTACGCCCAATCCCATTAGTACTACACCCAATCCATTTAATCCTGTTGTGGTAGTAACAGAAAAATTAGATTCAAGAATCATAAGTACAATCTCACTAAACGAATCTATATCAAAAGGTCTAATTGTTTATACAAGTGTTCTTGATGATAAAAATGATGCCTGCATGAATTGCCATGTATCAAAAGATGGCTATGATATCGCATTATTTAATAATGTTGACTCAATACCCTTCATGAATAGAGTTTTTCACAGAGCGCTGAAACATGTTTCTACAGAAGATGCAATTAATGTAATGAACTACATTAAAAGCTTAACCAAAAATGGTGTCACACCAAGGAATACAACAAAGATTGTTTATCAACCTGGAAATGAAATTGTCACAGAAACCCAATTTGCAAATTCAATTGGACTAACCAATTCCAGCTATACGCTAAATCAAATTGCCGCATGGGATTTTACACAAATCAAAGTGCCCATTACGCTTCCGAGTTGGGTTGACACATCCACATTGAATGATATACTTCCAGAAAAATCTTTGCAGCTTTTAAAAAACAACAATTTAGCAGTTAAAACAACATACTATCAATACTTGGAAAATCCAACAGACCCCAACTTTGTTAGATTTAAAAGAGTGGTATTTAATACTTTGACCGCTGGAGAAAAACATCCTGGAGAGCATGGCTATAATGATTTTAAAGAATCTTACAATACAATGAAATGGCTTTCAGGCGCATATATACAACATATAATTAGGTATAAAAATGGCCAGTTCGGTCCATTTAATATAATAGTAGATGGGATTAACTCAGACAATACATATGAGTCGGTATTAGACCCTATTTGGTTTGCAGGTGATATTGCCCGCAGAAGTTTAGACAACGGCAGTATTCAAGAACAATTAAAAGATAGAGATGATATTCGTTCAACATGGCTGTATCTAGGTTGGATTGGCAACTATGGGAGGACTGCAAATTTCGAAAGTAAATATATCGCTGAAGCACTGATAAGTAAAAACTTTCAATTCCTAACCCAAGCCGTTATCTTGAAGTCTTTAATCAATAGGCCAAGTAATGTACAAGCCATCTATGACGATTTAAAGACAGCGGGAAGATTTATTGAACCAAGCACAGGCAATTTTGATAAATGCCTAGATTTCATGTTGACATTTATACTTGATAAACAAAGTGCAAATTACCAATCCACCATTGTAACTGGTGATGACAAAAAATGGTCTCTTGAAGACCTTGTTTTTGCTAAAGGATACATAGAGCAGAAAGCAGGAAGTTCAAAAAGTGCTTTATTAGTAAAAATAGATCTAATTATTGCTACCGTAACTGCGATGTAGTTTAAAAATATAGTTACAATGTATTTATCATCTCCACTTCCTCCTCTTCTACCAATTCAACACTAGCTGCTCTAACAGTCTGTATTTTAGAGATGGCAAAAATGAGGGATGCTAGGACGGAACAAAATGCCATTACACCTGTCATGGGTATGGTAGATTCATTATGCAAAACACTTACCATTGCAGACATCAACGCGCCCAAACTCATTTGAATAAAACCCATTAAGGCTGATGCATTCCCTGCATTGTGTCCAAATGGGGCCATTGATAAAGCAGAAGCATTAGGAAAGATGAACCCTTGGCAACATAGGTAAAGAAAGATCAATAAGATGGTAGAATACAATTCACTAAATCCAAATAGTGCGGTGGATGCTAATACGATTGCAACAAAACTTTGAAAATACAAAGCAACTTTAATGATTTGCTCAGACTTGTATTTTTTCAAGAAAATACTATTTAACTGACTTGATCCAATTAAACCAGAAGCCACAAAGGCAAAGACCCAACCATAATGTTGTTCAGTTACTTTAAATATTTCCAAAAAGACATAGGGAGATCCACTTATAAAAGCATACAACCCTGCAGAAGCTACTGATCCAGAAAATGTATACAATGCGAATTGTGGATGCTTAATAATACTTGAAAAACTTGATAGTATTGCAGTAGGTTTTAAAGAATAACTTGGATCGGGGCCCTTACTATCTGGTAATAAAAAATAAATACCAGCAATAATTGCAGCAATCACAATAATCAACATCACGAAAATATATCTCCAACCAATATAGGTTGTAATGAGCCCACCCAAACTAGGCGCAATGATTGGTGAAACTGCTATCACCAACATTAAAGTTGAAAATACTTTTGCATTGTCTTTTACATCAAACAAATCACGAACCATTGCTCTAGACGCAACCATCCCCACACATCCACCTAATGCTTGAAAAAATCGAAATACAATTAAAGTCTCTACAGACAAGGCAGTAGCACATGCTAAAGAAGAGATCGCATACAATGCTAAACCAAAATACAATGGCTTTTTACGCCCGTACCTCTCTAACAATGGGCCATATAATAATTGCCCTAAAGAAATGCCAATAAAAAACGAAGACAAAGACAACATCACCGAAGCCACGGTTGTATTTAAACCTTTTGCAATACTCGGGAATGCAGACAGATACATATCGATAGACAAAGGACCAATTGCAGACAAAAGTCCAAGTATAAGAATTAAATAAAATTGAGATTGCTTTTTGGTTGAATTCA
The DNA here is from genome assembly GCA_017983845.1 of Sediminibacterium sp. GTDB lineage: Bacteria > Bacteroidota > Bacteroidia > Chitinophagales > Chitinophagaceae > Sediminibacterium. The sequence goes on along the minus strand of JAGOAO010000016.1, from coordinate 13,452 downwards.
TGCTGTAAAGATATCATAATTGATCGATCAAACCCAATCAACAAAGCGCATTACACAATCACAAAATTTTAAACTTGCATCTTATTAAAAATTGATTAATTTGTAGTGGGACCTGCCCATTTGATTCATCGACAAATAAGCGCAAATGAAAATTATAGAAAAGCAATTTGAATCCTTTATATGGATCGATATTGAGCATCCTAATAAATTAGATTTAGAAAAAATTGCGACAGAACATAGTTTAAATTACCACCTCATTAAAGACAGTCTTGAAAAAGGACATTTGCCAAAATATGAGCAATCTAATAATGTAGATTTTTTCATCTTCAGAGCATACACGTCTGACGTCAATTTACAAATAGACGAAGTGGAAGAAATGTCTAATAAGATTGCCTTTTTTATCTTAGAAAATAAAATAATTACTATTCACAGAGCACATTTTGACTTTTTAAATACTCAAGTTGATGCGCTTTCATCCATCCAAGATCTCTTCTTAAAGATAATTAGTTCGATGGTTGAAACCTATAAAAAACCAACCATTGATTTGGCTTTGAAAATATCAGATATTGAAAAAACAATTTTTTTGAAAGACCATAGAAACATCTTGGTAGAAGAATTGTATTATATCAAATCACAATCTAGAATTTTACGTAAGGTTTTACATATAACTCAAGATGTGGTGAACCAAATATCCAACAAATACAATCAATCCTACCATTACCAAGACATTAAAGACCAACTGCTTCATCATTCCACTATCATAGACGAGTCCGTTGAAAATGCCAATCAGTTAATGACCACTTACTTGTCTATTAGCGAACAGCGTAACAATGAAGTAGTTCGTTTGTTGACCATTTTCTCTGCCTTTTTCTTACCCCTTACATTTATCGTTGGGGTTTATGGTATGAACTTTGATTTTATGCCTGAACTTAAATGGAAGTTGGGTTATTTATTTGCACTACTATTCATGCTTGTTGTGGTTGTGGTGATTTATGTATGGTTTAGAAGGAAGAAGATTATTTAAACTTAGCCATGTTTCACTCCTTCCTTCACCCTGAACACATGTAAAATATAGGGAAAGATAGCTTGCATACTCTCTTCGGCTCCTCTAGGTGAACCAGGCAAGGTAATAATCAAGCTTTCCCCTACAAATCCAGCAATACCTCTACTCAACATGGCATAGGGCATTCTTTGTTGTCCATAATCTCTCGCTACTTCCATCACACCGGGCACTTCACGCTCAATCAAAGACTTAATTGCATCTGGAGTGACATCTCTAGTCGACAATCCAGTGCCCCCAGTAAATAAGATTAATTGATGCCCCTCTTTCACCAATTGTTTTGCTTCGTTTTGAATGGTATCAAAATCATCTGCAATGATTTTTTTATTAGCTACTGTTAAATGATGCATTTTTAAATGCGCCACTACAATTTCACCACTCTTATCTACCCCGACTCCTTTACTAATGCTATCACTACATGTGATCACGGCTACTTTTAAGGTTTCAGGATAGGCATATTTAATATCCGTCTTACCACCTTTCTTTGCCTCTAATTTGATGGATCCAATTTCAATTTCTTGATCAATCGGCTTCAACATATCATACATGGTTAAAGCAGTCACAGCAACTCCATGCATCGCTTCTACTTCTACACCGGTTTTATACACTGTGTGTACTTCTACCCTTATTTTAATTTCTAGTCCATTTATTTCATGGGTGATAGCAGTGTATTCTATAGGCAATGGATGACAATCCGGAATCACTTCATAGGTTTTTTTACAAGCGAATAAACCTGCTGCCCTACTAAATTCAAATACATCTCCTTTGGGCACTAATTTATTTTGAATCGCATTAATGGTTTCTTGCTTGGATACTTTTACAATTCCAGTTGCTACTGCAATTCTAAGTGTAGATGATTTGTGCGTTATATTAACCATGATATATTGATTCTTCTTTTTATAATTTATTTATTCTCTTTCCACTGATACCCTTCACCTTCAAATAGTTCTTTCCCCCATATTGGGAGCTCTGCTTTAATCCTTTCTACGCATTCAGTACAAGCATCAATCGCAGCTTTACGGTGGGCAGAAGATGTAAAAACAAAAAGACAAATTTCTCCCGCTTTTACTTCACCTAAGCTATGATGTATATGCATACAGGTTAAGGGATACTTCGCAATGATAGCTTCTCTTATTTCATGTATCTTTTCATTGGCCATTTCAACATGACTTGTGTATTCTATTGCCGAAACTTTGTTCCCGTCTATTTCGTCAGCTCTTACCTGGCCTAGGAAAATATTATGTCCACCTATATTGGTCTTGGTAGCATGTTTCGCAATACTATCAGCAATAAATTGTGCTGCGATAGGGCCTTCTTGAAAGATATTTTTTATTGACATAGTTGCTCGTATTTTGTTTGTAAATAATCCTCTATCGTAGTAGGCATAGTTGTCAAGGTCATTGGATTTTTGATCAACTGTATCTTATAATAGTCATTTGTCAAAGCATTATAAGTCACTAACTGATTGACTAAATTTTCGCCCACTCCTGTAATTAACTTAATCACTTCTGTTGCTTGCATCACACCAATTATTCCCGGAAGCACGCCTAATACACCACCCTCAGCGCAATTCATTACTTCGTCATTTTTGGGCGGCTCAGGGAATAAGTCTCTGTAATTGACAGCAACACCATCTTCTTCTTTGTTGAATACGGCAACCTGTCCTTCAAATTTTGACACCGCTCCAAAAACCAGGGGCTTATTTAAAAGTACACAGCCATCATTGATCAAATACCTACTTGCAAAATTATCTGTGGCGTCTACAATGATGTCGTAATTCGGAAAATGCGCAATCGATAATGCTTGATTCCACTGTCGTGCATAGATGCTTGTATGAACCAAATGATTTATTGACTGTACTTTAGTTTCCGCGATCTCTACTTTTAATTTGCCCAAATCTTCCTGGCCATATAAAATCTGCCTATTCAAATTGGAATAACTCACCGTATCAAAATCTGCTATACCCAAATGTCCCACGCCAACCGCAGCAAGGTATTGTAGTATTGGACAGCCCAATCCACCCGCACCAATCACCAATACTTTGGCTTTTGCTAGCTGCTCTTGCGCTGCAATTCCAAATCCTTCTAAAGTAATTTGTCGTTGATATCTTAATAGGAATTCTTTCATTTTAATTAATTGTTTGACTACCCTCCTGAAAAAGGAGGCATCAATGCGATCTTATCCAGTGCTTGAATTGTTTCGGTATCCTCAGCTATCTTATTGTTCAAGGCAATGGTATATTTGGCTTGTTTCAATAATGGATACTGGTCAATAATTGCTTTTTTAAATGCAGCAATTGTACCCGGATTGGTCATCTTGGTAACAGTACAGCCTACCTTGTCGGTCAGCTGTCCAAAAAATAACACTTCAATTTGCATAGCGCTAAGTTAATATTAGTTTAATCGATGCCATGAATAAAACGACTGCTAAAGTGTATTTTAAAATTTGTTGATTGAACCTCAAGGAACCCATCCATGCCCCAATCAGTCCACCCACAAAAGCAATTCCTACAAAACTAAGCATTTGCGGCTCTAAATGTATCCCCTTTGAATATTGACCTGCCAATCCTGCTATAGAATTTACAAAGATAAATAAGGCACTGATAGCCGCAGTTTGTTTTTGATTGGTCCAACCTAATAATAATAAAATAGGCGATAATAAAATACCTCCTCCAATGCCTATTAAGCCTGATAAAAATCCAATCACAGCACCTACTAAAATAGAGAGCATCAAATTGGATGTTTTTAAATCCTTATCGTCTGTGTTGGGATAAAAGAAAAATCGAATCACCGGAAACAATAAAAGTATTCCTAATACTTTTTTGTAGACAGCCGCATCAAGTGCAATGGTTCCTCCTAAAAAAGAAAACGGGATAGATGCCAATGCGAAGGGCAAAAACAATTTCCATTTAAAATGCCCCCCTTTATAAAACATAATAAATGAAGTAAGCGAAACAAATAAATTCAAAATTAAAGCCGTTGGCTTCATTATTTCTGGCGCAAATCCATACACTGCCATTAATGCTAAATAGCCACTAGCGCCTCCATGCCCTACTGATGCATATAAAATTGCTACAATAAATAGTAAGATTAAAAAACTAAACTCCATAACTAATTTGAATTGGGTATGATATGAATTTCTATCAAATCACCTTTAATCAATGCCTGACAATCTTCTGGCAATACTGCCAAACAATTCGCCACTGAATAAGAAGCAAGTTTATAAGACTCCTGGCCTGATTGTAGCATTACATGTTCACCATTGTAGTAAGCTTTCATAAATTGTTTTAACACTGTTGACTTTGTAAAATCATGCCCTATAGGAACCAGCCGCTTTTCTAAAGCTAGATCCTTTGACATCATGAAACCAATAGCAGGCAATATATATTCATAGTAACAAGTTAAAACAGAAGCCGGATTACCAGGCAGGCCAAAAACAAGCTTATCTCCTTTTTTACCAAACAACAATGGCTTACCTGGCTTTTGTTTTATCTTATGAAAAATGGGCTCAATCTTATTTGCTTCAAATGCTTTTAAAGTGAAGTCATAATCCCCAACACTTACTCCACCAGTCATGAATACAATGTCGTTGCTTTCTAACAACTCCTTCAACTTTAATGATAAAATATTTAAATCGTCAGGAGCAGTTACAACATTCACTTTGTGAATATGGATTTGTGCTAAAGCAGTCAACAAAGTATAACTATTCGACTCATAGACTTGTCCATACAGCAAAGGGGAACCTGGATTTTGTAATTCATTCCCGGTAACCATAATGCCAACCTTAGGTCTTGGATAAACATCCACTTCAGCTATGCCAATATTGGCAAGGAAACCTATTGTTGAAGGGTTTAATAAAGTTCCCTTTGATACAGCTATTGTGCCTTCTTTAATTTCTGAACCAATAGGTCTATAATTATCTCCTTGTTTTAAATCTTCTTGTAAAACGATCAAGTTGCCGTCCTCAATTTTTGCTTTTTCTTGCATCATAACCGTATCTGCACCCATCGGTACCGCAGCCCCTGTAAAAATGCGCACAGCTGTTCCTTTTTCTAAAACGAACTTACTACTGTCTCCTGCTGCAACAGATCCAACCAATTGATAAGAAGTTAAATGGGGAACATAAGCAAACGCATATCCATCCATACTAGATTGTGGGAAAGCAGGAATAGAGATAGGAGCAACAATATCCTTTGCAAGGACTAATCCAACTGCTTCCTTTAATTGCTTATTTACAGTAGGTAAAGGCAAGACCTGTTCCTTGATCAATTCAATTGCCCTCTCTACCGTAATCATTGTTTCCATATTGCGAATTTAATGCATCAACCACCAATACTTATCATGGTTCTGTTATGCAATTCATTAACTTCAATTTTTTTTAAATCTGTTGTGAACTGACCACCTAGGGCTTCTTTTTTGTCTCCAATATTTTGGTGGATCAAAGGTGTGATATCCTCCCCATTTCTATAAGCTGTTAAAAGATCAGTCTCAGAAGAAGAGAATAAACAGTTTTTCATTTTCCCATCCGCCGTCAAGCGGATCCTATTGCAATCGCCACAAAATGGGGCACTCATGGTACTTATAACAGCGAAACTTCCTTGATGACCTGGCACTTTAAACCTTTTTGCAGTTTCATGTACCTCTCTTGTCAATGGTTCGAGTAAATATTTATCACTAGCTCTATCTAAAATGGCTTGCAAGGTCAATACTTTATCTTTATCCCATTTGTTGCCGTCAAAAGGCATGAACTCAATAAATCGAACATGCACAGGACTATTTTTTGTCCATTCAATAAAGTCCAATATTTCTCCATCATTGACCCCCTTCATGGCTACGACATTCACTTTGACGCCAATACCATTGTCCAACATCAACTGAATATTACGCATCACTTGCTCATGCTTATCGCGCTTTGTCATTAAGATAAAACGATCTCTTTGTAAAGTATCTAAACTAATATTCAACGACTTGATACCAGACTCTTTTATAATATCTACAAATTCATGTAAACGAGTTCCATTCGTTGTTATGGTAATTTGAATATTTAATTTTGCTAGTTTTTGAAGTATCATAGCAAAATCTTTTCTTACCAAGGGTTCTCCCCCTGTTAATCTAATTTTTGTCACGCCTTCATTGACAAATTTTTTCGCGATCGCTTCTATTTCATCTGCCTGCATTAATTTACTTGCTGGCGTAAATTGGTAATCCTCTTCTGGCATGCAATAAAAACACCTTAGATCGCAATTGTCCGTCAAGGAAATACGCAAATAATCATGCACCCTATTATATTGATCTATAATCATGTTATTTTTCTCCTTGAATTATTTTTTGATAATCTTCTATGGTATCTATATCTATCACTCCTTTTTCATAATTTAATTTAGCAACATTAACCATCTTATCCTTCATTATTTTCTTTGCACCTATATCTCCAGTTAATTGTAGTAAGTCAGGAAACATCGATTGATGAAAGAGTGCTGGTGTCCCAACTATGCCTTCATAAAAACATGCAGCCATTGGCAATCCTGTACTTTGTTGTAAATGCACAAGTGATTGGATATTTTCTGGCTTTAAAAAAGGCTGGTCACATACTAAAATAAGCACGCCATCTAAGTTAGCCTCTTGCTCCATCATTTGTTTTAAACCCACCCTGATTGAACTTCCCATGCCTTCTCTCCATTCCTCATGCTTAACAATACGCAAATTCGTATTCGTTAATTGTGCTTCAATAGCATCCGCGGCTGCACCTAATACCAAAGTGATTGGGAATTCAACAGCATCTCTAACTATACTGACAAGTCTATTAATGAGAGATTGCCCTTCAAATTGAAGTAATTGCTTTGGTGTGCCAAGTCTTTTACTTTCACCTGCCGCTACAATCAATACCCCGCAATGTTCAATTAAATGACTCATTTGCAATGTATTTGAGTAGATTTTAATTTAAGCATTGTCCCATGTCTTCCATTCATCACTGCTTGTATTTCGGCAATGATACTTACAGCTATTTCTTCGGCATTTTCTGCCCCAATATCTAATCCTGTGGGGCCATATATTTTTGCCAATTGTGCTGAAGTTGGCACAATTCCTTCCTGCTGTAGATCTTCAATTATTCGATTGAACTTTTTCTTTGGACCTAATAAACCAATATACGGCGTGTCAATTACCAACAATGCTTTAATCATTTGTAAATCATATTGATAATTATGCGTCATCAATACAAAGCAAGTGCGCTTATCAATATCCATTTGCTCCAATACTTTTTCAGGCTTACTCACCAACACCTGGCAGGCATTGATAAATCGATCTTGTTTAGCGTGTGTATTTCGGCCATCCACCACTTTCACATCCCAGCCTAGTATGGTTGCCAACTGCATCAAGGGAACTGCATCATTCCCTGCGCCCACAATCACCAATGAAATTGCAGGTTCAATAGATTGCACCAAAACATCTGTAGTAAATGCTTTCAAAGCTTCTGGCATTTGGTTAAGCGCCGCTTCTTCAAAAATTTGACAAGTGCCCAAATGCGCTGCTTGCTTATTTTTTAAATCATATAAAGTAACAATGACTGCTTTTTGTCTTTTTGCAATTACTTTTCTGATTAACTCAATCGGATTGGAAGGATTGGATTCGTTGATAAATTCAAAAAGCACCTGAATAATACCTTCGCATCCAAGCTGTATACCTACAGTGGCATCGGCTTCGTCACTCGTGTCATAGGTAATTAATCTTGTACGTTGATCAGAAAATGTGAGCAATGCTTTTTTAAGCGCATCCCCTTCTAAGCAACCGCCACTAATGGCCCCAATCATCAAGCCGTCTTCTAAGACCAACATCCTTGCCCCAGGTCTTCTGTAAGAGGAACCCTCAACATGAACTACAGTAGCCAAAACACTGGCTTTGCCCGCTTGTTTAGCGAGATCATATGCTTTGACAATTTCACGTAATTCCGTCATTCAATAAAGGTAGATAATTAATAAGGTTGATACCCTTTTACAACTGCTTTTTTAGCCAATACGACATCTGTAGCTTTGATCATTGGCGCTTTATTACCCCATGAATTTCTAATATAGTTCACTACATCTGCTACTTCCTTATCTGTTAAGTCTACACCAGCCATTTCGCTATTGTATTTTACACCCTTCACCGCAATTGGCCCTCTCATTCCTTTTGTAATGACTTGAACCAATCTATTCTTATCTACTAAGTTTCCTGTCTTTACTAAAGAAGGAAATGCCCCTTCTATCCCATTGCCATTTTCTTGATGGCAGGACATACAATAAGTCTCATATACTGCTTTGCCATTTTGTAAATTCACTGGAGCTTGTTGTTGCTTAAATGATTGTAAACTGATTGCCAAAACAACCGTCGACAAGAAAAATATACCTTTTTTCATAGTAGTCAATTTTGTTTCAATAAAAAAGACTGCCAATTAAGCAATCTTTTTTATTGAATTATATTTTTAAAAATTAAGCTTTATTTAATTCATTTATAAATGGCTGATTATATAAACGCTTTCCTGTTGCCTTATACAATGCATTGGCTAATGCAGCAAAAACTGGCGGGAACGGAGGTTCACCTAAACCAGTTGGATCAATCGTGTTTTTCACAAAATGAACTTCGATTTTATTTGGTGCTTCTCTATGCCTGATAATTCGGTATTGGTTTAAATTTTTTTGTACCGCTACCCCTTTTTCAAAACGCATGCCACTAAATAATGCATTACCAATGCCGTCGACCACTGCGCCCTCTACCATATTTTTAGCGCCTTCTGGATTTACTACGAAACCGCAATCCATTGCAGTAACCACATTTTCCACCACCGGTTGGCCATTTTTCATTGTTACTTCTACCACATGTGCCGCATAAGAACTATGACAGAAATAAGCAGCTACTCCTCGCTTGGCATTTTTATTATTGGCAGCAGACCAATTTGATTTTTCTTTTACCAATTCTAATACACCAATATATCTATCTGCATCATAATCGTTTCTCGTTCCTACAGGATTTGATTTTGCGCGCTTTAATAACTCAATTCTATAATCAATTGGATCTTTACCAATTGTTTCTGCCAACTCGTCTAAGAAAGATTGTTCTGCTGATGCAATAAAATTTGATCCAGGTGCTCGATACGCACCAATGGTTATATTAGATGGAATATCCCATCCTTCCGCAACATAATTGTCGAATGCACCTGCTGGGAATCGATTTTCATGAATTGCTTTTTCTGGAATACCCCCGCCTTTAATATGAATTGCTGTTACATGATTATTTTCATCAATAGCAGCTTTATAACTAACCATATAAGAAGGTCGATAAATCCCATTGGTCATATCGTCCTCTCTTGTATAAATTAATTTTACAGGCGCTTTTGCTTTTTTAGAAATATGTCCTGCTTCAATAATGTAGTGGCCATAAGCGCGTCGTCCAAAACCGCCACCCATTCTAGCTAATTTCATTTCAATTTTATCCGCTGGGATATCCAAATTGGACATGATATTTTGTTTCATCATATCTGGGATCTGAATCGGCGCTACAAACAACGCTTTCTCCTCTGTGATATGAGCAAAACAACTAATTGGCTCCATTGGATTATGAGACAAGAATGGCGCATAATAAGTTCTTTCTACTACTTTTTTTGCACTTGCAAAAGCTGCTTCTGGATTGCCATCTTTTCTTAATATTTTCCCAGGCTTCAATTGCATTGCCTGCATTTGTTTCATATGCTCGTCGGTACTTTCTAGACCTCCTGGAGTGATCTCTTCTTTTTTACCACCCCATGCTGCCACCATTTCCTTAGTGGTTTCAATTGGCATCCACTGAGCAACTACTTTCTTTCTGGCATTCATTACTTCCCATGTTGAATTACCCACTACTGCAATTAACTTATTGAATGCTCTTGTATCAAAACCTGCTCTTGTATAGCCATCTTTATACACCTGAATATCAAATACCGATTTGATACCTGGCATTTTTAAAGCCTCTGTTGCATCAAATGATTTCAAAGTCATACCAAATGCAGGCGGATGGATCACCATCGCAATCAACATGCCTTCGTGCTTGTAATCCATCGTAAACAATGCATCACCCGATACGATATTTTTACCTACTTTATTTTTTTGTGGCGTACCAATTAATTCAAATTCACTATGTTTTTTCAAAGTCACTTTCTCAGGCTTTGGCAATTTAGCCGCTGCAGTAGCAAGTGCTCCAAAATTCAAACTTTTGTTAGATGCTTTATGTGTTACCACACCATTTGCAACTGTTAATTCCGCAACTGGTACATTCCATTCATTCGCAGCAGCCTGCATCAACATCATTCTTGCAGTTGCACCAGCAGTTCTCAATGGTGTCCAAGCCATTGCCATAGCACGACTACCGCCTGTAAATTGTGTCTTAAAACGTGGCGTATCGTAATCTCCCATCTCCACCACTACTTTAGACCAATCTGCTTGCAATTCCTCATTCACCATCATTGGCAATGAAGTCATGACATTGGTCCCAAACTCTGGATTAGGGTTGAATATTTTAACTTGATTGTCTGGTGTGATTTGAATAAAACCATTCAATTCCACCCAGTTATTTGCATTAGCTGCGCTAGCCAGTGCTTCGTTAGGTACTAAATTGGCTAACCAACTAAAACCGATCATCATTCCACCACCAGTTAAAGAAGATACTTTAAGAAATGAACGGCGATTATAATTATTTTGAGACTGTTCCATGTTGTACAATATTATTTAGTTGATGACTTTGCTGCTTGATGAATTGCTGCTTTAATCCTTAAATAGGTTCCACAACGACATATATTGCCAGTCATTGCAGTATCTATCTCATCGTCTGTTGGATTCGGCTTTGATTTAAGTAAAGCCACCGCAGCCATAATTTGTCCAGTTTGGCAATAGCCACATTGTGCTACATCTAATTCTAACCATGCTTTTTGCACAGGATGTAAGTCTGTATTTTCAGCAACAATACCTTCGATAGTGGTAATGGATTGCCCTCCTACTGCAGAAATAGGCAATTGACATGACTTTAAAGCACGTCCATTTAAATGGATGGTACAAGCGCCACAGGCACCCACACCACATCCAAACTTGGTTCCAATCAAATTAAGGTGATCGCGCAATACCCATAATACGGGTGTACTTGGGTCTACGTCAACCTCATACTTTTTACTGTTTACTGTGAGATTTATCTTTGCCATATGTCCAACTATTTAAATACTTTATTATTGAATCTACTCTTAAAATTAACGCCTTTCTGCATGTAAATCATTACATTTTGTCAACATTTTGACTCCTGCGTCAAATAACTATTAACTAACTTACTTAGCAAGCTTTACTGGTCTCATCAACTTTGAAAAAGTGAGCTGCCCCATCTTCCATTGTCCGCCTTCCTTGACATACACTTCTGTCACCATAAAAGCATTAATTACTTCATTTCCACCCACAACTGCCACTAAATCAATGTCATTCAATAGGATGGCCGTATTGCCAAACAACTTTACCGAAACATCATATACCTCGGCCTGCTTATACCAGATATTTCCCCCTTTGATGACGTTGATTTCTCGCTCTTTACCCCAAGTTCCACCCATATGGACAAACATACTTTTTGGATCAAAAAGCTTATCTAATTCATTTACATTTTTATCTGCCATCCATTGCCATTTTTGTTTGGACAATTGAATAATCTCTTGCTCGGTTTTTGAAACAGTATTTACATTTGTATTTTGTGCATTTGCATTGAATACAATTAGGTTAAATAAAAAGAGGATGTAAAATATTTTCATAAATAGTTTTACACCAAAGTTCCTACATATAAAAGCGATCATTTAATATAAAACACTGCTTTTTCTACCAATTTTACTGATTTAACACCGCCTTGCTTCATAAACTATAAAGAACTAGTAAATTTGACTATAAATCGAACGCATGGAGCTTATCTATCCAATAAACAGTATCAGTAAATACAATGCTGATAGCAACAACGAAACCCTACACCCATTGGCAACAGTAATTGACTTTTCAAAAGCTGAATTAAGGGATTGGGGCAATGTTGATTCTATAAAGTTCCAATATGGCATGTATTGCATCTTTTTAAAAGATGTTAAATGTGGCGATATGAAATATGGACGACACAACTACGATTATCAAGCTGGCACATTGGTGTTTTTTGCCCCCGGACAAGTCATGGAAATGCAAAGACCAGCAGAGCCTTATCAGCCCGCAGGCTTTGGCTTGGTTTTTCATCCTGATTTTTTATTAGGCACCGAATTGGGTAAACATATTCGCAATTATAAATTTTTTGATTACGAGACCAATGAAGCTTTACATTTATCGGATAGTGAGAGAAAGATGATGCTAGATTGTTTTGGTAAAATTGAATTTGAATTAAAACAACCAATCGACAAACATAGTAAGAAATTAATTGCTTCCAATATTGAACTCTTCTTGGATTATTGTCAAAGGTTTTATGATCGTCAATTTATAACTAGAGATAATGTTAACAGAGGTATCTTAGAGAAATTTGAAACCTTGTTGAATACTTATTTTGAATCAGATCAACCTCAAAGAATTGGCATTCCTTCTGTATCTTATTTTGCTAGCGAGCTTCATTTATCAGCAAACTACTTTGGGGATTTAATCAAAAAAGAAACAGGACAATCAGCCAAAGATTACCTTCAAAATAAAACCATCGAGCACGCGAAAAAGATTCTATTTGAAACAGATAAAACGGTCAACGAAATAGCATTTGATTTAGGATTCAAATACCCACAACACTTTACACGCTTATTCAAACAAGAAGTTGGCCAAACCCCTTCTGCTTATAGAAATTTAAACTAAAACGCATAAGACAAATGCATCATCCACCTGTCATTCGCCTTAATTTGATGATTCGCTATATTTTGTGAAATCGGCGATTGCAGATTGGCTCCTACTAGTATTTTCTTAAACTTTAGCTCGGCACCATAATTTAGCGTTGTTAAATCACCCCCAGAAACACCCACCTCATTCCCTAAGTTTTGGTCTTTACTGTTTCGTTCAAATTGCACCCCGATATTAGGAGCAACAGAAAAATTCTTGCCAATAAAAAGCTTCTGGTACATCTGTGCACTATTTTGAAACTTATTCCCATATTGATACCCAGATGAATTTACAGTATTCAATTTGTAGTTAGCCGAAATATTGAGACCTGTATTCTGCAATCTAGCCTCATAAACAGCGCCAAAAATAAAATCCAAGGTGCCGGTTCCATTGGTAAAAAGCTGACTACTTGAATTGGCGTTAGCCATATCAAATTTACCAGTAGGGAGTTTGACACCCATCGAAACTCTACCACTTTGTAAAAACACTTTATTTTGTTTGGTCAATTGATTGGACTGGAATAGCGTAT
>JAGOAO010000015.1:31922-43754 GCA_017983845.1 Sediminibacterium sp. | reverse complement strand
AATAAAAAAACCGCAACTTACGTTGCGGCTTCTTATTTTGTTGGTTGCCTGACCTGGATTCGAACCAAGACAAACTGCACCAAAAACAGTTGTGCTACCGTTACACCATCAGGCAATCCTCTAGCCATTCTTAGAATGGAGTGCAAAAATAGGGGTAGTCACAAAAACTTCCAAATTTTTGTTGGCTTTACTTAACATTATCTTCAATTTGGCTTAACTTAAAGCTAGATTTTTTATTCAAAAATTAAACAACCGCCCTATGCGTTTTAAAATTGTCCCATTTCTATTGATTATTGCTTGTTTTAGTTGTTTGTCTTTTATGCAAGATGGAAAGAAAAAAATTGTTTTTTTTGGTGATTCAATCACGGAATTAGGGGTCAAAAAAGGGGGCTATATCGACCTTTTGAATCAAAAATTGGCCAACAATGGACAAGCAAGCCAGTTTGAATTAATTGGTGCTGGCATAGGAGGAAATAAAATTTATGACCTGTTTTTAAGACTAGAGAAAGATGTGCTAAATAAAGAACCCAATGTGGTGGTGATTTGGGTAGGGGTGAATGATGTTTGGCATAAGTCCATGATGGGCACGGGCACGGATTACGATAAATTTGGTTTGTTCTATGATGCAGTGGTGCAAAAAGTTCAAGCAAAGGGTGCAAGCGTAGTATTGATTACTCCAGCGGTAATAGGAGAGCGATATGACCAATCAAACCCACAGGATGGGGAGTTGAATTTGTATTCCAATTGGATTCGAAAATATGCGGCAGAAAAGCAAATAGCTTTAGTGGATTGCAGAAAACTATTTTTGGACTATAGTGCTAAAAATAATCCTAAGAATTTGGACAAAGCCATCCTAACCTATGATCGAGTGCATTTAAATGATGCGGGCAATCAGTTGGTTGCTGATGCGGTTTGGGAAGCAATCAAATAAATTTAATCAAATCAAATTTAATTTGGGAACCCAAAATCTTTCAAATTAGGCTTAGGTATTGACGCTTATTCAGCAATCACTAAATAATAATTCTTCTTTCCTTTTTGTATCAAAAGGTATTTGCCTTGCAATAAATTAGCTGCTGTAAGTTGTGTTGTTTCAGGACTGATTTTTTCTTTGTTCAATCCTAAACCGCCGCCCTGCCACATTTTACGGGCTTCTCCTTTGCTAGGGAAGATAACCGTATCCGCTAATAAATTAATTAAATCATAGCCTTCCTTAAGTGTAGATAAAGCAATCGTCACTTTTGGAACTCCTTCCATGACTTGTAATAATTGCGTTTCGTTGAGTGATTGTAATACTTCTGTAGTGGCATTGCCAAATAAGATTTCAGTAGCTTCAATGGCAAATTTTAAATCCGCTTCGCTATGCACAAATTTAGTCAACTCGGCTGCCAATGCTTTTTGTAAAATTCTTTGTTGTGGTGCAACAGCATGCTCAGCAATCAAAGTATCAATTTGTACAGGCTCCAATAATGTGAATATTTTAATCCAAGTAGTTGCATCTTCATCACTTGCATTTAACCAGAATTGATAAAATTGGTAAGGAGATGTTTTGCTAGCATCTAACCAGATGTTTCCTTTCTCTGTTTTTCCAAACTTACCACCATCCGCTTTTTTAATCAATGGGCAAGTGAAAGCAAAAGCTTCTCCACCCATTTTACGACGGATCAATTCAGTACCAGTAGTGATATTGCCCCATTGGTCACTACCACCCATTTGTACTTTACAGTTTTTGTTTTTATACAACCAGTAGAAATCGTATCCCTGAATTAATTGGTAAGTGAACTCAGTAAAACTCATTCCAGTATCACCTTCGATCCTTTTTTTCACACTGTCTTTTGCCATCATGTAGTTGACAGTAATGTGTTTTCCTACTTCTCTTATAAATGAAAGGAAATTAAAATCTTTAAACCAATCATAGTTGTTCACCATCTCTGCAGCATTGGATTGCGTGCCATCGAAATTTAAGAAATGGGCTAATTGTTTTTGTACACCAGCAATATTATGGGCTAATGTCTCTTCGCTTAACAAGTTGCGCTCCTCACTTTTACCACTAGGATCTCCCACCATACCCGTTGCGCCACCCACCAAAGCATAGGGTTTGTGCCCCGCTTTTTGTAAATGCACCAATAATAAAATAGGAACAAGGCTTCCAATATGCAAGCTGTCAGAAGTAGGATCAAAGCCAATATAGCCGGATACCTGCTCTTTTTCGAACAATTCTTCTGTACCTGGCATAATATCTTGAATCATACCTCTCCATCTCAATTCTTGGATCAATGTCATAGTGGGTCACTTTCGGCAAAAATAACTAACAAAAAGCAATAATTTTGCATCATGCAGCCAACAAATCAAATTCAGGGGGAGGGAACCAGGATTGCCCACTTCTTTTTAGATACACTATTTATCTTCATCGGGAGCTTTATAGCCTATCGATGGTATAATTTTAACGTGTTTTTTTACGGCTTTCGCCCCATTCGTTTTGGTGAATTCTTCTTTCTATTTTACCTAGCTTATATTTTTCTTTTTGAATTTTTATTCCAACGCACCCCTGCAAAATGGATGACCAAAACAAAAGTGGTGACATTAGATGGACGTCGTCCAGCCTTATGGCAGTTCATTATTAGGGCATTGGTTAGGACAAGTATGGTGTCGATGTTTGGATTGGCATGGAACGGGAAACCTTTGCATGATACCTTTTCCAGAACGATCTTGGTATCCACCGAAACATCAAATCATTCCTAAATTCGCAACCTAAAAGCTAGGTATAGCGTGTACATTTGTAAAATTTTTTAAATGGCTAAAATCGGCATCAATATTGCAACAGGCAGTTTACAACAACCCGAAATGATTGTGGGTATTGATCTTGGAACCACCAATAGTTTAGTAGCGATCATCCATCCGGAAACAAAATTACCTACCGCATTGAAAGAGTTTGATGGAAGCAGTATTGTCCCAAGTGTGGTGCATTTTGATGCATTTGGTAATGTGGAAGTAGGTGCTGCTGCAAAGCCTTATTTAGAAACAGATCCTGCCAATACCATCTTTAGTGCAAAGCGTTTGATGGGGAAGAGTTACAAGGATATCCAAACGCATCAAGACTTTTTTGCGTATAAAGTAATTGACGACAACACAGATAGTTTGGTTAAAGTACAAGTGGGCAATCAGTTTTATTCACCGATTGAATTAAGTGCACATATTTTAACTGCATTAAAAAATCGTGCAGAGCATATTTTGAAAACACCAGTTACCAAAGCGGTGATCACTGTGCCAGCTTATTTTAACGACACACAAAGACAAGCAACAAGAGACGCAGGAAAGCTAGCAGGATTAGATGTTTTAAGAATCATCAACGAACCTACTGCAGCTAGTTTAGCATACGGTTTAGGATTGGATCCAGCAGAAGAAAAAACCATTGCAGTGTATGATTTAGGTGGTGGTACATTTGACATTTCTATATTAAAAATTAGTGGTGGTGTATTCGAAGTGTTAAGCACCAATGGAGATACGTATTTAGGTGGAGATGATTTAGATAGAGCCATCATTGAATACTGGATGAGTGAAATGAAAATTGATTCATTGGATGACCATAAAGTATTAAAACAACAATTAAGATTGGCTGCAGAAAAAGCAAAAATTGCATTATCGAATGCGAACTATTTTGAAACAGATTTTGCAGGTGAAAAATTAAACATCACCAAAGAAGCATTTGAAAAATTAATTGCTCCAATTGTAAATAAAACCATGGACTGTTGCGCGAAAGCGATGAAGGACGCGGGTTTAAAGGTATCCGATATCAACACCGTGTTGATGGTAGGAGGAAGCACAAGAGTGCCTTTTGTAAAAAATACAGTAGCCACTTATTTTAATCAAGCGGTGAATGATTCAGTGAATCCAGATGAAGTGGTTGCTTTGGGAGCTGCAGTACAAGCGGATATTTTAGCAGGCAACAATCAATCGATGTTGTTATTGGATATTACCCCATTGAGTTTAGGAATAGAAACAATGGGTGGATTGATGGATGTGTTGTTACCTCGAAATTCAAAAATTCCTACACAAGCAGGAAGACAATATACCACACAGAAAGATGGACAATCAGGTATTCAAATAGCCATTTATCAAGGAGAAAGAGATTTGGTAAAAGACAATAGAAAGCTGGGTGAATTTACTTTATCTGGTATCCCCTCCATGCCAGCAGGTTTGCCAAAAGTGGATGTACAATTTTTAATCAACGCAGATGGCATCTTGCAAGTACGTGCAAAAGAATTAAGAACAGGATTGACACAAAGCATCGAGATCAAGCCTCAGTATGGATTGACAGATGAAGAAGTAGAACAAAGATTAATGGATAGCATCACTCATGCAAAGGAGGATATTGCGACAAGAGCATTAGTAGAAGCCAGAACTGAAGCGGAGCAGATATTGTCTGTAACAGAGAAGTTCATGTCAAAAAATATCGCTTTATTATCCAAAGACGAGTTGATGCTTACAGCAGAAGCGATGCAAGCTTTACAGTTGGCTATTACGATGGAAGACAAGGATTTGATCCAAGGCAAAACAGAGGCTTTGAATGAGTTAACAAGGCCATTTGCAGAGCGAGTGATGGATCAAGCCATCTCTGGAGCCCTAAAAGGGAAGGGGATTATGGATTAAAATAGATTTATTATAGACAAAATGGGGCAAAAATTTGGAATTTTAAAAAGGAGTCCTATCTTTGCCATCCAATTTTCCTTCACCTTTTATAAAATATAAAGGTTTGGAAAATTCATTTTAATTTTTTTTAAAAACGCCTGAGGAGGTATATATTATGTTAATTATTGATTCAAAAGACTGCGAGAACATTGACAAGGCCCTTAAGAAGTACAAGAAGAAGTTTGAAAAAAGCAAGACTTTAGTAAACTTACGTGCTCGTCAAGCATTTGTAAAGCCATCTGTAAAACGTCGTTTCGAGGTATTGAAAGCGATTTACAAGCAACAAATCTTCTCTGGTAAAATCGAAGGATAGTTTCTAAAGAAACTCCATAATAAATTTAAAGCCCCTTTTTTAGGGGCTTTTTTCATGTTTCAACTTTTTTTTGAAGTAATTTTAACCATGTCCTTTCAAACAAGATATCCACCCTTAAATGCTTTTCTGGCTTATCTCCAGTTTGAAAAAAGGTATTCTCAACATACCACGATTTCTTATGCCAATGATTTAACCCAGTTTTTTGATTTTATAGAGATGCAATACGAAGGGCTTGCGTTTCAACAAATCACTGGAACATTGGTCCGCACATGGCTTGCGAGTATGAAAGAACAGGACTTGTCAAGCAAAACTTTAAATCGAAAAATATCTTCCTTAAAATCTTTTTTTAAATACCATATCCAACAAGGCGCATTGGCTAAAAGCCCTATGGAGACGGTGATTAGTCCTAAAGTCAATAAAAGGTTGCCTAGTTTTGTTACAGAGCAGGACATGGAACAATTGTTTCTAAATCTTTCTTTTGCAGAAGGGTGGAAGGGCTTTACAGAAAAAATGGTGATCCATGTTTTTTATGCAACAGGCATGCGTTTGAGTGAATTAATTCAGTGCAAAGAAACACAGGTGGATTTATCAAAAAGAGTCATCAAAGTGCTAGGAAAGGGAAATAAAGAAAGAATCTTGCCAATTAGTCCTGCATTGGCAACTGAGTTGAAATTGTATATCCATCAAAAGCCAACAGAAGCGCAGGGGAATCCTTATTTATTTGTGACTGAAAAAGGGAAGGCATTACAACCAAGATCAGTCTATTCCTTTGTAAAAGCTTACTTGGCTCAGGTAACTACTTTACAAAAGAAAAGCCCCCATATTTTAAGGCATAGTTTTGCCACCCATTTGATGAATAACGGAGCTGATTTAAATGCGGTTAAAGAGCTATTGGGACACAGTAGTTTAGCGGCTACTCAAGTGTATACACACAACACGATTGACCAATTAAAAGCGGTCTTTGCAAAGGCCCACCCGAAAGCATAAAGTTTTCTTAAAAAAATAAATAAATCATTGTTTGGATTTTGAATTTGTAGTAACTTACTGTTGCAGCGCGATGGCATGCTACGCTGATCAGTTCTTAATTTTTTTTACCATTTTAAAAATTAATTCCATGAACATCAACATTCAAACTGTGCACTTTGATGCAGACGAAAAGCTTTTAGATTTAGTGCAAAAAAAAGTAGAAAAACTAGCTACATTTCACGATCGAATTACTAGGGTAGAGGTCTTCTTAAAATTAGATAATTTAGTCCACGCAATTAAAGACAAAGTGGTGGAGATTAAAGTCCATATTCCAAAGCAAGATTGCTTTGTGAAATCCACTTCAAAATCATTTGAAAGTTCATTCGAGCACGCTTTTGATTCAGTGATTAACCAGTTGAAAAAGAAAAAAGAAAAATTGGCAGC
Source organism: Sediminibacterium sp. (assembly GCA_017983845.1). GTDB lineage: Bacteria > Bacteroidota > Bacteroidia > Chitinophagales > Chitinophagaceae > Sediminibacterium. The sequence goes on along the minus strand of JAGOAO010000015.1, from coordinate 37,345 downwards.
ATAATTTTCATCTTGCAAGGAACAGAAAGAGGCCCAAAAGGGCCTTTTTCTTTGTCTTTTAGTGCCTATTTTCAAGATTTCTAAACAAATTTTGAATTTCGGGATAAAAATTTCCTCTAAAATTTTGATAAATAAAGAATTCCATTACCTTTGCCATCCCAAAATTGGGTAGCGTTCTTTTATGTATTGGAATGAATAAGCCGGAATAGCTCAGTTGGTAGAGCAGCTGATTTGTAATCAGCAGGTCGCGGGTTCGAGTCCCATTTCCGGCTCTACAGTATTAAGGGCAGATGGCCGAGTGGTTAAAGGCGACAGACTGTAAATCTGTTCTCTCACGAGTACGTAGGTTCGAACCCTACTCTGCCCACAAAATTTTACGTATATTGCTTACCCAAGTGAGCAATAACGTGAAATCCAGTTCTTTTGAATGTTCGTATAAGCGGGAGTAGCTCATTTGGTAGAGCGATAGCCTTCCAAGCTATAGGTGGCGAGTTCGAGCCTCGTCTCCCGCTCCAGTTTCTTGATGGGAAAGGCCGTTGTGGCTCAGTGGTAGAGCACTTCCTTGGTAAGGAAGAGGTCGTGAGTTCAATTCTCATCAACGGCTCAAAAGATTTGGTTGATAAAAGAAGAAAGCTATGGTCGATGGACTCGGTGGTCTATTGACAGCAATTATAAAAAACAAAAACAAATAAAGATGTCTAAAGAGACCTTTAAGAGGGAGAAACCTCACGTAAACGTTGGTACCATTGGCCACGTTGACCATGGTAAAACAACATTGACAGCTGCCATCACAGACGTATTGTCTCAAAGAGGTTTAGCTGCTAAGAAAAACTACGATGAAATTGATGGTGCGCCAGAAGAAAAAGAGCGTGGTATCACTATCAATACTGCACACGTAGAATACCAAACTGATACTCGTCACTATGCGCACGTTGACTGTCCAGGTCACGCTGACTATGTGAAGAACATGATCACTGGTGCTGCTCAAATGGATGGTGCTATTCTTGTAGTTGCTTCTACAGATGGTCCTATGCCACAAACTAAAGAGCACATCTTGCTTGCACGTCAGGTAGGTGTTCCTCAAATCGTAGTATTCATGAACAAAGTAGACTTAGTTGACGATCCTGAATTGTTAGACTTAGTTGAAATGGAAATTCGTGAATTATTATCTTCTTACGGATTTGATGGTGACAACACTCCAATTATCCGTGGTTCTGCAACTGGCGCTTTAGCTGGTGAGCCACAATGGGTAGCTAAAGTGACTGAGTTAATGGATGCTGTAGATTCTTACATTCCATTGCCTCCACGTCCTATCGATCAACCATTCTTGATGTCTGTAGAGGACGTATTCTCGATCACTGGTCGTGGTACAGTTGCTACAGGTCGTATCGAGCGTGGTATCATCAAAGTGGGTGAAGCATGTGAGATCGTAGGTTTGATGGATGCTCCAATGAGCTCAACTGTAACAGGTGTTGAGATGTTCAAAAAATTATTGGATCAAGGTCAAGCTGGTGATAACGCAGGTTTATTATTACGTGGTATCGAGAAAAAAGATATCCGTCGTGGTATGGTAATCTGTGCTCCAAAAACAATTACTCCTCACACAGACTTCAAAGCTGAAGTTTATGTATTGAGCAAAGAAGAAGGTGGACGTCATACTCCATTCTTCAATAAATACCGTCCTCAATTCTACTTCCGTACTACGGACGTTACTGGAGAGTGTACTCTACCAGAAGGAACTGAAATGGTAATGCCAGGTGATAACGTTAGCATCACTGTAAAGTTGATCCAACCTATCGCAATGGAAAAAGGTCTTAAGTTCGCTATCCGTGAGGGTGGAAGAACTGTAGGAGCTGGTCAAGTTACTGAGATCGTTAAGTAATTGAACTAAACATATAACTGAAAGTCTTTGGTTTGAGCATTTGCTTGGACCAGAGACTTTTGGTTCATACGGGCATGGTGCAACGGTAGCATACGGGTCTCCAAAACCTTTGATCTGGGTTCGAATCCTAGTGCCCGTGCGAAGAAAATTTGCTATCTTTAGCAAAATTTATCGGCGAAAAACAGAAATATTATGAACAAAATAGGCAACTACTTTAAAGAAAGTTACTTAGAGTTACAAGAGAAAGTGACTTGGCCTACATGGGCTAATTTACAGCAAAGTACTGTGATTGTCTTAGTAGCTACGGTAATCATTACTGCTTTGGTATGGGCTATGGATTTTTCAAGTAACCAATTATTAAAATTGATTTACTCTTTATTTAAGTAAACATGGAAACAGAAATACAAGCAATAGACACACCAAATACAGCTGCACCAGCAGGTCCAGAAACAAAATGGTATGTATTGCGTGTGGTGAGTGGCAAAGAAAAAAAGATTAAGGAATACCTTGATAAAGATATTATTAGAAACGGATGGACTAATATTATCAAGCAAGTGTTCTTACCAATGGAGAAAGTATATAAAGTGCAAAACGGTAAAAAAGTAATGCGCGAGAAAAACTATTTCCCTGGTTATGTAATGATGGAAGTGGTGGATAACAAGGCTCCCATTGCAGATGATATTGTAATGCACATTAGCAATATTACAAACGTAATGCACTTTTTGACTGACGGTAAGGGGTCAAAAGGGAATATTATTTCTTTAAGAAAGTCGGAAGTAAACAAAATGTTAGGTAAGGTAGATGAGATGAACGACATGGGCGGATCTATCAGCGAGCCATTCATTTTGGGTGAAACGATCAAAATAATTGAGGGACCTTTCAATGACTTCAATGGTGTCATAGAAGAGGTGAATGAAGAAAAGAAGAAATTGAAAGTGACCGTAAAAATATTCGGTCGATCTACTCCTGTGGAGTTAAACTACATGCAAGTAGAGAAACTGAGTTAGAAGGAAAAAGGTAAAGAGTCCCCCCATGAAAATGGGGGGATTTTTTTTGGCTAAATGCCAATCAAATCCTACCTTTGCCATCCAATTCACAGTTTTCGAATTGTGGGTATTTGGGAGTCGAGGCTATATTGGTCCGACGCTTAACCAAAAAAACATAACAAAATGGCTAAAGAAATCTCTGGCTACGTTAAGTTGCAAGTGAAAGGCGGTGCTGCGAATCCAGCTCCTCCAGTAGGTCCAGCACTTGGTTCTAAAGGTGTTAACATTATGGAGTTCTGTAAGCAGTTCAATGCTAGAACTCAAGACAAACAAGGAAAAGTTGTTCCTGTTTTAATTACAGTTTATACAGACAAGTCTTTTGACTTCGTTATCAAAACTGCACCAGCTCCAATTCAATTAATGGAAGCTGCGAAAATCCAAAAAGGTTCTAAGGAAAGCAACCGTGACAAAGTAGGTAAAGTAACATGGGCACAAGTTGAAGCTATCGCAAAAGATAAGATGGAAGACTTGAACGCATTTACTGTAAACAGCGCTATGAAAATGGTAGCTGGTACTGCTCGTTCAATGGGTATTACTGTTGACGGACAAGCACCTTGGGAAAACTAATTTTATTCACCTTAAATATTCATGAAAATGTCATTGACTAAAAAAAGAAAAGACGCTACAGCAAAGGTGGATAAGAATAAATTTTATTCCCTTAAAGAAGCTTCACAATTAGTAAAAGAAATTAACTGTACAAAGTTTGATAGCTCTGTAGATTTACATATTCGTTTAGGAGTAGATCCTAAAAAAGCAGACCAACAAGTTCGTGGTACTGTTTCTTTACCTCACGGTACTGGTCGTACAAAAAAAGTATTGGTACTTTGTACTCCAGATAAAGAAGCAGCAGCAAGAGAAGCAGGTGCTGACTATGTAGGTTTAGATGAGTTTGTAACTAAGATCGAAGGCGGTTGGGTAGATATGGATGTAATCATCGCAACTCCAGCTGTAATGCCTAAGATTGGTAAATTAGGTAAAGTTTTAGGACCACGTAACTTAATGCCAAACCCAAAAACTGGTACTGTAACAAATGATGTTGCAGCTGCAGTAAATGAAGTGAAAGGCGGTAAGATTGCGTTCAAAGTAGACAAAGCGGGTATCGTTCACGCGTCTATCGGTCGTATCTCTTTCAGTCCAGAAAAAATTGCTGAGAACAGTGCTGAGTTAATTAATGCGATCGTTAAGTTAAAACCATCTGCAGCAAAAGGTACTTATGTAAAAGGTGTTAGCATGGCTACAACAATGAGCCCTGGTATTACTTTAGAAACAAAATCATTAATCAACTAGTCCTGGTGATCCGCAAGGAAATGACCTGGGTAAAAAAATAATTAGTTATGACCAAAGATCAAAAAAATGAAGTGATTGAAATCCTAAAAGGAAAGTTCAGTCAATATAACAACTTCTATATTACAGATACAGAATCTTTGAGCGTTGAACAAATTTCTAATTTACGTCGTTCTTGTTTTAACAAGGAAGTAGAAATGAAAGTGGCTAAAAACACTTTGATTCGTAAAGCATTAGAAAGTTTGGATACCGAGAAGTATGCTGGTCTATTCGATTCATTAAATAACGTTACTGCGTTAATGTTCTCTGAAAATCCTAAGGATCCAGCTGTGATCTTAAGTGCATTCAGAAAAGCAAATGCAGGTGACAGACCAACATTGAAAGCAGCTTTCATTAACGGAGATATTTTTGTAGGTGACAACGCATTAGTTGCATTAACAAATATCAAAACTAAGAATGAGCTTATCGGTGAAGTTCTTGGATTGTTACAATCTCCTGCTAAGCGCGTAATCGCTGCTTTATTAAACCATGCTGAAAACGGATCTTCTGCAACAGAAACAGAAGTAGTAGCAGCAGCGGTAGAAGTAGCAGTTGAGGAAGCAGCAGCTCCAGTAGCTGAAGCACCAGCAGCAGAAGCTCCAGCAGCTGAAGCAGCGCCGGAAGCAACTCCAGAAGCGTAAGCAAACCTTTTGATGGAAGAGGAAATTTTCATCAACAACAGAGTTAATTTCAGAAGACTCGAATGAGTTTCTGTTTTTATATTGTTACATAATTTTTTTAAACCTTCCGCTGGAGCAATTGCTTTGAAAGCGGAAAAAATTGAAACAACATGGCAGACGTAAAAAAACTAGCTGAAGAATTAGTAAGCTTAACAGTAAAGCAAGTACAAGAATTAGCTGATGTATTAAAAGCTGATTACGGTATCGAACCAGCAGCAGCAGCAGTAGTAGTTGCAGCAGGTGGTGGTGGTGCTGAAGCAGCAGCAGAAAAGACAGCATTTGATGTTATCTTAGTAAGCGGTGGTGCTAGCAAATTAAACGTAGTTAAAATCGTTAAAGACTTAACTGGTCTTGGATTGAAAGAAGCTAAAGATTTAGTTGATGGTGCTCCAAAAGCAATCAAAGAAGGTGTATCTAAAGCAGAAGCTGACGATATCGCTGGTAAATTGAAAGAAGCAGGTGCTGAAGTTGAAGTAAAGTAATTTACTCGAC
>JAGOAO010000015.1:16979-31822 GCA_017983845.1 Sediminibacterium sp. | reverse complement strand
GCTCGCAAGCTCGAACGCTCGGCTAAGATTAGTATTTCTTTCTAAGTGTTCATTTTAGTAAAGAATCTTTTAAATTTTGCCAAAGCGTGAAAAAGAGGGTAGTATATATTAAAATATATTAATGTTATATCATATAAATAGGAGCACTTTAAATATATAAATTAATTATATTTATTATTTTGACCGATTTTGGCACTTTTTTTGAAAAAACTTTGAAAATCGGGGTTTTTGGTACAAAATTTGTTTTTAAGTGTGCCCTTCTTTACTTAACTTTGCTATCCTTTATTTTGGGCGTGTAGTCTATTGGAAAATAGTGCGATTTATCGTCTATATCACAGTAGGATATACTTAAGCACAATGCTACCAAATATTTAATTCGCAATAAAACTGGTTTATACCGTATGTCTACAACAATCTTGAACAACAGAGTCAACTTTGGTAAGATAAAACACATCGCCGAAGCACCAGACTTACTTGACATTCAGTTAGAATCTTTCAAAGAATTCTTTCAGTTAGAAACAACACCAGACCGCAGAGATGTGGAAGGATTGTTCCGTGTATTCAAGGAAAATTTTCCTATCACTGATACGCGTAACATCTTCGTGTTAGAATTTTTGGATTATTTTATCGATCCCCCACGCTACACTATTGATGAGTGTATGGAGCGTGGATTAACATATGCTGTTCCATTAAAAGCTAAACTACGTTTAAGCTGTAATGATGAAGAGCACGTTGATTTCCAAACCATCGTACAGGATGTATTCTTAGGAAACATTCCTTACATGACACCAAGAGGAACCTTTGTGATTAATGGTGCTGAGCGCGTTGTCGTTTCTCAGTTACACCGTTCACCAGGTGTATTCTTTGGTCAATCAATTCATCCAAACGGAACAAAGATTTATTCTGCTCGTGTGATTCCTTTCAAAGGCGCATGGATGGAATTTGCTACAGATATTAACAACGTGATGTATGCGTACATCGATCGTAAGAAAAAATTCCCTGTAACTACTTTATTACGTTCAATTGGTTTTGAAACAGATAAAGACATCTTGGAATTATTCGGTATGGCTGATGAAGTTAAAGCAGATAAGAAAACTTTAGCAAATCAAGTTGGCCGTAAATTAGCTGCACGTGTTTTAAGAACATGGGTAGAAGATTTTGTAGATGAAGATACAGGTGAAGTAGTAAGCATCGAGCGTAACGAAATCGTTATGGAGCGTGATACTGTTTTAGACGAAGACGCTATCAACTTAATTATTGAAATGGGCGCGAAAAGCGTATTCATTCAAAAAGAAGATGTTGGTGGTGATTATGCAATTATCTACAACACATTAAACAAGGATACTTCTAATTCTGAATTAGAAGCTGTTCAACATATTTACCGTCAATTACGTGGTGCTGATGCTCCAGATAATGAAACGGCTCGTGGTATTATTGACAAGTTATTTTTCTCTGACAAGCGTTATGATTTAGGCGAAGTTGGTCGTTACAAAATCAACAAGAAGTTAGGTCATGATTTAACACAAGAGAAGAAAGTTTTAACGAAGCAAGATATCATTGAAATCATTAAGTACTTAGTACGTTTAACGAATGCGAAAGCAGAGATTGATGACATCGATCACTTGAGCAACCGTCGTATTCGTACAGTAGGAGAGCAATTGTATGCTCAATTCGGTGTAGGTTTAGCGCGTATGGCGCGTACTATCCGTGAGCGTATGAACGTACGTGATAATGAAGTATTCACTCCAGTTGATTTGATCAATGCGAGAACATTATCTTCTGTTATCAACTCATTCTTCGGTACCTCTCAGTTATCTCAATTCTTAGACCAAACAAATCCTTTGAGTGAAATCACGCATAAGCGTCGTGTTTCCGCATTAGGACCCGGCGGTTTAAGTAGAGAGCGTGCTGGTTTCGAGGTACGTGACGTACACTATTCTCACTACGGTCGTCTTTGTACAATTGAAACACCAGAAGGACCAAACATTGGTTTGATTTCTACTTTGTGTGTACACGCAAAGATCAACGATATGGGCTTCATTGAAACGCCATACCGTAAAGTAGAAAATGGTAAAGTAAATTTAAAAACATTGACTTATTTAAGTGCGGAAGAAGAAGACACTGCAAGAATTGCACAGTCTAATTCTCCGTTAAATGAGAAAGGTGAATTTGCAGAAGATAAAGTTGTTTCTCGTGAAACAGGTGACTTCCCAATTTTAGATAAAGCGGATGTACAATATATGGATGTGGCGCCAAACCAAATCGTTGGATTGAGTGCGTCATTAATTCCTTTCTTAGAGCATGATGATGCCAACCGTGCGTTGATGGGATCGAACATGCAACGTCAAGCGGTACCATTGCTTCGTCCAGAAGTGCCTATCGTAGGAACTGGATTAGAAGGTAAAGCTGCACGTGATGCGAGAATTCAAATTCACGCAGACGGAGATGGTGTCATTGAGTTTGTAGATGCAAATGAAATCCACGTTCGTTACAACAGAAACGATTTAGATCGTTTAGTTAGTTTCAACGAAGATTTGATTGTATATAAATTAACCAAGTTCATTAAAACGAACCAATCTACTTGTATCAACTTACGTCCTGCTGTAAAGAAGGGACAGAAAGTGAAGAAGGGAGATTTCTTAACAGAAGGTTATGCCACTAAAGACGGTGAAATTGCATTGGGTAGAAACTTACAAGTGGCGTTCATGCCATGGAAGGGTTACAACTTTGAGGATGCGATCGTAATTAGTGAAAGAGTTGTACGCGAAGATTTATTTACTTCTATTCACATTGATGAATACGAATTAGAAGTTCGTGATACAAAATTAGGAGAAGAAGAATTGACTTCTGATATTCCAAACGTATCTGAAGAAGCAACAAAAGATTTAGACGAACACGGTATCATCAGAATTGGTGCTGCAGTAAAAGAAGGAGATATCTTAATTGGTAAGATCACACCAAAAGGTGAATCAGATCCAACTCCAGAAGAAAAATTATTGCGTGCGATCTTCGGTGATAAAGCGGGTGATGCTAAAGATGCTTCTTTAAAAGCGTCTAACGGAACAGAAGGTGTGGTGATTGATAAAAAATTATTCCAACGCGCTAAGAAAGATAAGAATGGTAAAGTGCGTGAGAAAGCAATGTTGGATAAGGTAGAAAAAGACCACGAGCAGAAGTCTACTATGATCAAAGAATTGTTAATTGAAAAATTACAAACTTTATTAAAAGATCATACAACACCAGGTGTGGTGAATAATTTTGGTGAAACATTGATTCCAAAAGGAAGCAAGTTCAGTGCGAAGAATTTATCTACCATTGATTTCCAAAATGTAAACCCATTAGGTTGGACTGGCGATAAGAAGACGGATGATTTCTTGAACACTTTGTTACATAACTATAACATTAAGTACAACGAAGAGTTAGGTCGTTACAAGCGCGAGAAATTCAATATCTCTATTGGAGATGAATTACCTGCAGGCGTATTGAAATTAGCGAAGGTTTACTTAGCTGTTAAGCGTAAGTTGAAAGTGGGTGATAAGATGGCGGGACGTCACGGTAACAAAGGTATCGTTGCTAAGATTGTTCGTGCAGAAGATATGCCATTCATGGAAGACGGAACTCCAGTAGATATCGTATTGAATCCATTGGGTGTACCTTCTCGTATGAACTTAGGACAGATCTATGAAACAATTTTAGGATGGACTGGTAAGAAATTAGGCGTGAAGTTTGCAACACCAATCTTTGATGGTGCAAGCACACAACAAATTGAAGACCTATGTGATGAAGCAGGTATCCCTAACAATGGTCACTCTTATTTATATGATGGTGAAACAGGAGAAAGATTCGATCAGAAAACTTCTGTGGGCGTTATCTATATGATTAAGTTACACCACATGGTAGACGATAAGATGCACGCACGTTCTATCGGACCATACAGTTTGATTACACAACAACCATTGGGTGGTAAAGCTCAGTTTGGTGGTCAACGTTTTGGTGAGATGGAGGTATGGGCATTAGAAGCATATGGTGCATCTAATATCTTACAAGAGTTATTAACGCTTAAGTCAGATGATATCATCGGTAGAGCTAAGACATATGAAGCCATTGTAAAAGGCGAGAATATTCCTAAAGCTGGTATCCCTGAATCATTCAATGTATTAGTACATGAGTTGAGAGGTTTAGGTCTTGATTTAAAATTTGATTAATCTTTCCAAAAGAAAAAATTAATCATCGAATAACACCAAATTCTTAAATAGGTTCCGGTGTAAAAGCCGGAACTAAAATGAATAAATAATATGGCATTCAAAAAAGAGAATAGACAACGTCCAGCTTTTTCTCAAATCACTATTAGTTTGGCTTCACCAGACAATATCTTAGAGAGAAGTTTTGGAGAAGTGTTGAAACCAGAAACGATCAACTACCGTACTTATAAGCCGGAGCGTGATGGTCTTTTCTGTGAGCGTATTTTTGGTCCAGTAAAGGATTACGAATGTGCTTGTGGAAAGTATAAAAGAATTCGTTACAAGGGCATCGTATGTGACCGTTGTGGCGTTGAGGTAACTGAAAAGAAAGTACGTCGTGAGCGTATGGGTCACATCAAATTGGTGGTACCTGTAGTGCATATCTGGTACTTTAAATCTTTACCAAACAAAATTGGTTACTTGTTAGGAATGAGTTCTAAGAAATTAGAAACCATCATTTACTATGAGCGTTATGTAGTCATCCAACCAGGTATCAAAGACAACTTAAAAGTGGCTGATTTATTAACTGAGGAAGAGTATTTAGATTTATTAGATACTTTACCAAAAGAAAATCAATACTTACCTGATGATGATCCTCAAAAGTTCATCGCTAAGATGGGTGCGGATGCAGTACATGATTTATTAGGATTATTAGATTTGGATACATTAAGTTTCACTTTACGTGATGCTGCTGCAAACGAAACTTCTCAACAAAGAAAAGCAGATGCTTTAAAGCGTTTGAGTGTGGTTGAATCTTTCCGTGAAGCTAAGACGCATATTACCAACCAACCAGAGTGGATGGTAATGAAATATATTCCAGTTATTCCTCCAGAATTACGTCCATTGGTGCCATTAGATGGTGGCCGTTTTGCGTCTTCTGATTTGAATGATTTATACCGTCGTGTAATTATCCGTAACAACCGTTTAAAGCGTTTGTTAGAGATTAAAGCACCAGAAGTAATCTTACGTAACGAGAAGCGTATGTTACAAGAGGCAATCGATTCTTTATTCGATAACTCTCGTAAGTCTAACGCCGTTAAAGCAGAAGGTGGACGTGCTTTGAAATCTTTATCTGATGTATTAAAAGGTAAGCAAGGTCGTTTCCGTCAAAACTTATTAGGTAAGCGTGTGGATTATTCTGGACGTTCTGTAATCGTGGTAGGACCTGAATTGAAAATGCACGAGTGCGGATTACCAAAGGATATGGCTGCGGAATTATTTAAGCCATTTATTATTCGTAAATTAATTGAAAGAGGTATCGTTAAAACAGTGAAGTCAGCTAAGAAATTAGTAGACAAAAAAGAAGCTGTGATTTGGGATATCTTAGAAAACATATTGAAAGGACATCCAGTGATGTTAAACCGTGCCCCAACATTGCACCGTTTATCAATCCAAGCTTTCCAACCTAAAATGGTTGAAGGTAAAGCGATTCAACTTCACCCATTAGTTACCGCGTCGTTCAACGCCGATTTCGATGGTGACCAAATGGCGGTGCACGTTCCATTGAGCCACGCGGCTATTTTGGAAGCACAGTTGTTGATGTTGTCTTCTCACAATATCTTGAACCCACAGAATGGTACGCCAATCACCCTTCCTTCTCAGGACATGGTGTTGGGTTTATACTATATCACAAAGGGTAAAAAATCAATGGGTGACTTAGTCGTAAGAGGTGAGGGCAAAGCTTTCTACAACTTAGACGAGGTAATCATTGCATACAACGAAAACAAAATCGATCTACACGCAAACATTCGAGTGAAAACCAATGTACGTGAAGGTGGAGTTTTGGTAAACAAATTGATTGAAACAACAGTAGGTCGTGTGTTATTTAACCAACATACACCAAAGCCAGTTGGATTCGTGAATCAATTGTTGACTAAGAAAAGTTTGAGAGATATCATTGGTGATATCATCAAAATCACAGACGTTCCTACAACAGCTAAATTCTTGGATGATATTAAAACATTAGGTTTCAGAATGGCATTCCGTGGAGGTTTATCATTCAACGTGAACGACTTAGTTGTTCCTGAAACTAGACATGAATTATTAGAAGCCGCGAAAATTGAAGTAGAAGAAGTTTGGGAAAACTACAACATGGGTCTTATCACTAATAACGAGCGTTACAACCAGGTAATTGATATCTGGGGACGTGTCGATACACGTATCACTGATACTTTAATTCGTGAGATGGCTACCGATAAGCAAGGTTTCAACTCTGTATACATGATGTTGGATTCTGGAGCGAGAGGTAGTAAAACACAGGTGAAGCAGTTGGTAGGTATTCGTGGATTGATGGCGAAACCTCGTAAGAGTGGTAGCACAGGATCTGAGGTAATTGAAAACCCAATCTTATCTAACTTTAAAGGTGGATTGAACGTATTGGATTACTTTATTTCTACGCACGGTGCGCGTAAGGGTCTTGCGGATACTGCCTTAAAGACAGCGGATGCGGGTTACTTAACACGTCGTTTGGTGGATGTATCTCAAGATGTGGTGATCTCTGAAGAAGATTGCGGAACATTAAGAGGTATTGCAACAAGTGCGTTGAAAGACAACGAAGATGTAATTGAACCATTAGCAGATAGAATTGAAGGACGTACATCATCTCATGATGTATTCAACCCAATCACTAACGAAGTTATTGTAGCAGCAGGTGAGGAAATTTCAATTGATGCAGCTCGTTTAATCGAAGATGCAGGAATCGAAACAGTAGAAATCCGCTCTGTATTAACTTGCGAAAGCAAGCGTGGTGTTTGTGTGAAGTGTTATGGTAGAAACTTAGCAACAGGATATATCACACAAAAAGGTGATGCAGTAGGTATTATCGCTGCACAATCTATTGGTGAGCCTGGTACTCAGTTGACATTACGTACTTTCCACGTGGGTGGTGTTGCTGGATCTTCTTCTGTTGAATCTAGCTTGAACGCTAAGTTTGATGGTACCATCCAGTTTGACGGTCTACGTACTGTGGATACAATTAATAACGACGGAAACAAAGTGAAAGTAGTTATTGGTCGTACAGGTGAAGTAAGAATTATGGATGTGAAGAATGATCGTTTAATGATCACGAATAACGTTCCTTACGGAGCTATCCTTGCAGTAAAAGATGGTGCGCAAGTGAAGAAAGGAGATGTGATTTGTACATGGGATCCATTCAACAACGTAATCGTTGCGGAGCAAAATGGTAAGATCGCATTTGAAAATATTTTAGAAGGATTTACTTATCGTGATGAAGCGGATGAGCAAACAGGTCACCGTGAAAAAGTGGTAATTGAATCTAAGGATAAAACAAAGATCCCTACAATCATCTTAGAAGGCACGAAAGACAATAAGATGTACAACTTACCAGTAGGTTCTCACATCGTTATCGAAGAAGGTGTAGAAGTGAAAGCAGGACATATCTTGGTGAAAATTCCAAGAGTCTTAGGTAAGTTGAGAGATATCACGGGAGGTCTTCCACGTGTAACTGAATTATTCGAGGCAAGAAATCCAGGTAACCCTGCGATTGTTTGTGAGATCGATGGTATCGTTGCATTTGGTAACATCAAGCGTGGTAACAGAGAGATCATTGTTGAATCTAAAGATGGTATGGTGAAGAAGTACTTAGTGCCATTAACACGTCAGATCTTGGTTCAAGATAGTGACTTCGTTAAAGCTGGTTCTCCTTTATCAGACGGTCAAATTGCACCAGCAGATATCCTATCTATCAGAGGTCCTTATGCTGTACAAGAATACGTTGTAAATGAGATCCAAGAGGTGTATCGTTTACAGGGTGTAAAAATCAATGACAAGCACATTGAAGTAATTGTACGTCAAATGATGAAGAAGGTAGAGATTGTGGATGCAGGGGATACTAAATTCTTAGAAGAAGATTTAGAAGACCGCTTTGACTTTATCGAAGAGAATGATCGTATTTATGATAAGAAAGTAGTTACTGATGGTGGCGAGAGTGCTAAATTTAAGCCTGGTCAAATTGTAACTGTACGTGAATTAAGAGAAGAGAATTCTATCTTGAAGCGTGCAGACAAGAAAGTTGTAGAAGTGCGCGATGCGAAACCAGCTACAGCTCGTCCAGTATTATTAGGTATCACTAAAGCTTCATTGGGTGTACAAAGCTGGATCTCAGCTGCGTCATTCCAAGAGACTACCAAAGTATTGAGTCAGGCAGCAATTCAAGGTAAGGTTGACTTAATGCTTGGATTGAAAGAAAACGTAATTACTGGTCACTTAATTCCTGCAGGTACTGGTCAAAAAGATTTCGAAAAATTGATCGTAGGAAGTAAGGAAGAATATGAAGTGTTGGCTACAACTCGTGAAGCGATGAGCTTTGATGAGGAAGAATAAGCACTTTAATTGATTTTGTTAAAAAGCAGGAAATAGTACTATTTCCTGCTTTTTTTATGCCGTAAATACGCGTTTGATTTATATATTTTACTTATTTTTATAGGGTAGGGCAACCTGCATCCAATCAAATAAATTTTAATTTAAGATGAAGTCGACAAACTGGGTGATTAATGGGGTATTAGCTGTAGCAATTATTGTATTGTATGTATTGCATTTCAGTGGCGGTGCTTCACCAAGCAAACAAGCCGCTATGCAGTCAGCAGGTGGAACCAAAGTAGCTTATTTTGAAATTGATTCTATTCAAAATAACTATACCTTCTTCAAGGATGTCAAAGATGCATTGCAGTTAAAGGATATGGAGAATGCAAAGCAATTAACAGCACTTAAAAATACATTTGCTGCAAAGTACCAAGACCTACAAAAAAATGGTCAATATTTATCACAAGGCGAAGTAGTAGCAAGACAACAAGAATTGCAACAATTAGAAAAAAATTACGCAAATACCGAACAGCAATTATCACAAGCTTTACAAGAAGAGAGCTATAGAAAATTGCAGGAAGTGAAAAAGAAAATAGAAGCATTTATTTTAAAGTACAATAAGGACAAACAATTTGCTTATGTATTTTCAAGCAATGCAGACTTAATGTATTACAAAGACACCACCTACGATATCACTGTAGATATTGTAAAAGGCCTAAACGCGGAATACAAGAAATAATCATTTACAATCCCGTTACTCAACGGGATTTTTTTTAACTTATACATAGAACTATGTCAGAAACAAACACAGGATTCAAACCAAGTTTATCCGCATTCGATGCGACCATGATTGTGGCAGGTAGTATGATTGGATCGGGTATCTTTATTGTGAGTGCAGATATCACTAGGAACGTAGGTTCCGCAGGTTGGTTAGTGGCTGTATGGTTGCTAACAGGATTCATGACCTTGACTGCTGCATTGAGCTATGGAGAATTGAGTGCGATGTTTCCAAAAGCAGGAGGTCAGTATGTGTACTTAAAAGAATCCTACAATCCTTTACTAGGATTTTTATACGGCTGGAGTTTCTTCTCTGTCATACAAACAGGTACCATTGCTGCAGTGGGTGTGGCATTCAGTAAGTTTGCTGGTTATTTTTTCCCATCCTTAGAAATGACAGATGCCAATATTTTATTGCAAATGGGTTTCTTAAAAATATATCCAGCGCAGTTATTGTCCATTGCAATCATCATCCTACTTACCTATATCAATACCAAGGGCGTGCAGGGAGGTAAAATGATTCAATCTACTTTTACCATCACCAAGTTGGCTTCTTTATTTGGCTTAATTGGATTCGGTTTTTTATTGGCTTCAAAAGCAAGTATCTGGGATGCCAATTGGGCCAATGCATGGGAAATGAAAACCATTGCATCTGATAATAGTACGACTCCTATTTTTGGTGTCGCTATTTTAGGGGCCATTGCAGCTTCTATGGTAGGCTCTATTTTTAGTAGTGATGCATGGAACAATGTCACTTTTATTGCAGGAGAAATTAAAAATCCAAAACGCAATATTGGGCTAAGTCTTTTCTTGGGTACATTAATCGTTACCGTAATTTATATTTCTGCGAACCTGATGTATTTAAGTGTATTGCCATTGAATGAAATTGCCAATGCACCAGCAGACCGTGTAGCAGTGGCCGCATCGAATGTGATCTTTGGTAATATCGGTACTTACGTGATTGCAGTGATGATCATGATTTCAACATTTGGTTGTAACAATGGATTGATTCTTGCAGGCGCAAGAGTTTATTATACGATGGCACAGGATGGCTTGTTCTTTAAAAAAGCAGGCACTTTAAATAAGAACGCTGTACCAGCATGGGCATTATGGGCACAATGTATTGTAGCTGCTTTACTTTGTTTAAGTGGCAGGTATGGTGACCTATTAGATATGGTGTCATTTATTGTAGTGATATTTTATATCTTAACCATCATCGGTATTTTCATACTTCGTAAAAAAAGACCGGAATTAGAAAGACCTTATAAAGCATTTGGCTATCCAGTTTTACCAGCGATCTATATTTTAATGGGTACCTGTTTTTGTGTTTTATTGATTATTTACAAACCTAATTTCACATGGCCTGGCTTAATCATTACTTTATTAGGAGTGCCTTTGTATTATTTGGCATTGCGTAACAAAAAATCTGCAGCTTAAATGATGGATCATACAAGTTTTATTAATTTATTTGAAGGATTTACGACCACTAAAATTGGGGTCGTAGGGGACATCATGTTGGATACCTATTGGTGGGGAGGTGTAGACCGTATTTCTCCAGAAGCACCAGTGCCAATTGTATCTCTACAACGTAAGGAAACAAGAGTAGGAGGAGCAGCGAATGTGGCGCTTAATTTAAGGGCCTTAGGAGCCCCAACAACGGTTTTTGCAGTCATTGGCAATGATCTAGAAGGAAAGGATTTAAAAGGGCTTTTAGAGGCCGAAAAAATTGATACGAGCTATATTCATACAAGTGCTTCTAGAGTTACTACCAATAAAGTGAGGATCATGGGGCGCAATCAGCAAATGATGCGTTTGGATCATGAAAACACCCACGATATTAATGCCGAAGAATCTAAGGCTTTATTGGATCATTTTTATGCTTACGTAGAAAAGGAGCAACCAGCCTTGATCATCTTGGAGGATTACAATAAAGGGGTTTTAACAGCCGAAATCATCGAATCCATTATTGCTTATTGTAACCAAAAAGGCATTCCAACAGCAGTGGATCCAAAACATAAGAATTTCTTAGCCTATAAAAACTGTACCCTTTTTAAGCCAAACTTAAAAGAGGTGAAAGAAGGTTTGAAAATAGAAATACCAAAGGTGGATCTAGCGAATATGCAACAAGTACATACTGCATTGCATGCAGCATTGAATCACCGCATTTCATTTATCACTTTGTCAGAACATGGCGTTTATTTTGCACAAGAAGGTAAGCAACAATTGATCCCAACGCATATCCGCAATATCGCAGATGTGAGTGGTGCGGGTGATACTGTTATTGCAGTGGCTTCATTGGTGTATGCGTATTCAAAAGACATGGCATTGGCTGCAGAAATGGCGAACATAGCAGGCGGATTGGTTTGTGAATTAGTAGGCACAGCACCAATCGATAAAGCCGTATTGGCGAAAGAAGTAGAAAAATTATTAGTAAACTAATTCCTTATCTGATCATCCCTAAGGGTAGGTATAAAAATAGTACATGAAAAAAACAGCGATTATCGTAGCAGGTGGAACAGGTCAAAGAATGGGCACAGTCGTGCCAAAACAGTTTTTAGCTATTGAGGGAAAGACCATCTTATTGCATACGATAGATCAATTTGTGGCTGCATTTTCTGATATCAATTTTGTGATTGTGTTACCAGCAGGTTATATACAAGAGGGACAGGATTTAATCGCATCAAGTGGATTGACACAGTCATTTCAGTTTGTTGCAGGTGGAGAAACCAGATTCCAGTCGGTTAAGAATGGTCTAGCACAAGTAGACCCCGAAGCCATTGTATTTGTGCATGATGCAGTACGTTGTTTATTAACGCCAGCTTTGATTCAAAGATGTTATCAGCAAGCAGTAGAAAAAGGATCTGCTATCCCAGCAGTGAGTTCAACAGATACCATTCGAGTTATCGAAGGTGCAGGACATCATGTGGTAGATAGAGAAAACGTGATGATGATCCAAACACCACAAACATTCAATGCAGCATTATTGATTAAAGCATTTGAACAAGGATATCAGCCTTCATTCACAGACGAAGCCAATGTGGTAGAAGCCAGCGGAACACCAGTGTATTTGGTGGATGGCGAATTTGAAAATATCAAAATTACAAGACCCCTAGATTTAGCGATCGCTGAATATATTTTAGCAAAAAGATTTTCGAACTAAGCTATTAGGAGCAAAGAATTACTCAGCAGATTGATTCACAACTGAAGCAGATTTGCTAATCTTATCTAAAATCTGGTGTGCTACTTCCATAGCAAGGTAACCATCAATCTCGTTCACCACAGTAGGTTCATCCTTTTCAATGGATTGAACAAAGCTACTCAACTCACTTAAAATAGCGTTGCCTTCTTCTACCACAGGGTTTGAGATAGAAATGGTTTTAGTGCCTTGATGGGTTTCGATATCAAAAGAAAAAGCATCCGACTCGTCGGGTTGTTTTAATTTGATGATCTCTGTATTTTTCTCCAGAAAATCAATGCCTATATAAGCGTCTTTTTGGAAGAGTCTTATTTTACGCATCTTCTTCATACTGATTCTGCTGCTGGTTAAATTCGCCACACAGCCATTGTTGAATTCAATACGCACGTTCGCAATATCAGGGGTGTCAGTTAATACCGCTACACCACTTGCGGAAATATTTTTCACATCACTCTTTACAATGCTTAAAATAATATCAATATCATGGATCATTAAATCAAGAATCACACTCACTTCGGTCCCTCTTGGATTAAATTGTGCCAAGCGGTGTACTTCTATAAATAAGGGCTTTAAAGTTTCGTTTTTGAGTGCAGTAAATGCAGGGTTGAATCTTTCTACATGACCCACTTGCAATTTCACATTGGCTTCTTTCACCATGTGCATAATCGCCTTGCCTTCTTCAATCGTATTGGCCATTGGTTTTTCTACAAACACATGCTTGCCCATCTTAATTGCCATCTCGCAAACAGCAAAATGTAAATGGGTAGGGGTAACCACATCAATGGCGTCTACAGCAGCAATCAATTCAGCTTCGTCCATGAATCTTTTGATGCCATAGGTTTTTTCTACTTCTGCTGCTTGTTCATTGTTGGGATCAAAAAATCCAACCAATTCCACTGTAGGAATCTGTTTCCAGTTATTCAAATGAAATTTCCCTAAATGGCCCACACCAAAAACACCTACTTTAAGCATACAAATAAATTATGGGGCAAAGTTAAGTGGATTAGAGGGTATAAATGATTGACTTACAAGAGTGTGAAAAACTTTTAACTAGTTTGATTTAAGCCAGGTCTTTAGTATCTTGAGGAAGATAAATACAAACATAAAATGCATCAAAATATACAGAATTTAGTAAGTGTTGCTCAAAAGCAAGAGCGCATGGTGGTTGGTTTGATGAGTGGCACTTCCATGGATGGCTTAGACATTGCTTTATGTGCCATCAGCGGATCAGGGAAGGCAACGCGTTTTGAATTAAAAGCATTTACTACGACTGACTATACGGCTGATTTTAAAGAAAAGATTTTAAGCATTTTCTCAAAAGAGATGGTGGCTTTAGAAACCTTAACCTTGCTCAATGCATGGGTAGGGCAACAACATGGAAAGATGGTATTGTCGGCACTCCAATCTTGGCATATCGCTCCCGAAACAGTAGACATGATTGCAAGTCATGGTCAAACCATTTACCATGCACCTAAATCATTGCATCCCAATTCGGAATATGGCCCTGCTACTTTACAAATTGGAGATGGAGACCATATTGCTGTGACATCTGGTATATTGACCTTAAGTGATTTTAGACAAAAGCATGTAGCTGCAGGAGGCGAGGGGGCACCATTGGCAGTGTATGGAGATTATTTATTGTGCAGTCATCCAACAGAAAACAGGTTGTTATTGAATATGGGGGGCATTGCAAATTTTACTTATCTAGCTGCCGGTTGTAGTTTAGAACAGGTGTTTTCAACCGATACAGGTACTGGCAATACTTTAATGGATGCCTATACAAGAACTCATTTTGCGCCACTAGCTTATGACAAAGGAGGCGCAATTGCAGCTTCAGGAAATATCAATACCGCTTTGTTAGCCGAATTAAAAGCACATTCCTTTTTTGCCTTAGGCTTGCCAAAAACAATAGGTCCAGAACTATTTAATTTGGAATTTTTAGCAAAAGCACAAACTGCATCTAATACTTTAGAGCTATCACCTCAAGATGTGATGGCTACCTTGAATCGTTTTTCTGCAGAGACTATTGCAGATTGTATTCATTCGAGTTTAACCGCAGGAACAAGATTCAATATGTATAGTAGTGGAGGCGGTATGCACAACCCTGTGATGATGGGGCATTTGCAATCCTTATTGCCCAACGCAATATTGTATTCGTCAGATGTATTAGGCATCAACCCCGATGCAAAGGAAGCCATCTTGTTTGCTTTATTGGCCAACGAAGCAGTTGCAGGAACCCCTTTATTTGCAGGCGGTCACGCCACTAAAATACCTATTACCATGGGTAAATTTAGTTTCCCTACTTAAAT
>JAGOAO010000015.1:0-16879 GCA_017983845.1 Sediminibacterium sp. | reverse complement strand
ATGCAAAGGAAGCCATCTTGTTTGCTTTATTGGCCAACGAAGCAGTTGCAGGAACCCCTTTATTTGCAGGCGGTCACGCCACTAAAATACCTATTACCATGGGTAAATTTAGTTTCCCTACTTAAATTTTATTTCTGACTAGAAAAGCTTTATAAGTCCTGAAAATAAAAAAGCCCTCCCAAGAATGGGAAGGCTTTTTATGTTCGGGGGAACAACATTAATTATAATGTTTGTTTTGATGCTTATTTTGACTGATAAGCTTCAATGGATTTTTTGACCGATCCATGTTCGCTTAAAAGTGCAGCTGCTGTAGTTGCATCCACTGTTTTTAATTCATCCATGATCATTTTGACGCCACGATCAAATAATTTTTGATTCGTTAACTGCATGTTGACCATTTTGTTTCCTTTGATACGTCCAAGTTTAACCATGACAGCAGTTGAAATCATATTGAGTACCATTTTTTGTGCGGTACCACTTTTCATTCTCGTGCTTCCAGTAATAAATTCAGGGCCCACTACCACTTCGATAGGGAAGTCGGCATGTGCAGAAACAGGACTGTTTAAATTGCAACTAATACTACCTGTGGTAATCTGATGTTGTCTGCAAGTTTCAAGTCCGCCAATGACATAAGGCGTTGTACCACTTGCAGCAATCCCTACTACCACGTCTTGGCTGCTAATATTAAAATCCATTAAATCTTTCCAAGCTTGCTCCATATTGTCTTCGGCATTTTCAACCGCCTGAAACATGGCTTGGTGTCCTCCTGCGATAACCCCAATGACTAAATCATTGGGTACCCCAAAAGTGGGGGGGCATTCACTTGCATCTACTAAACCTAGTCTGCCACTCGTTCCTGCCCCGATATAGAATAGGCGTCCCCCATTCGATAACTTTCCCACTACTGAGTCTACCAAAGCTTGAATTGTCGGAATTACTTTCTCAACAGCATAAGCCACTTTTTTGTCTTCTGCATTGATATTTTGCAAAATCTCAGTGGTACTGAAATTTTCAATATGATCATAGTTAGAATCCGATTCTGTAATACGAGTAAATGACTTATCCATTCAATTCTTTTTTTTAATTAAAAACTAGGGTCTGCTGGTGTGTTTGGATTACCATCTCTTTCCTTAAATGGATAAGGGAAGAAATTTCTTTTACGCTCTGTTGTTGCTCTTCCAAAACGACGCATGTCCTCTAATTTCAAACCAGACATATACAATTCGATACATCTGTTTTTATATACTTCATCTAAAATTGCAGTTGCTGTGCTAGCTGTTGAAGCTGCTAAGTTTGCACCCACTTTAAATGGATCTGCTGCTGCTGTTTTAGTGATCACTTTATTCAACTCAGTCAATGCTGAACTTAAATTGCTCGTTCTAGCATAAGCTTCTGCTTTGATCAATGTCATCTCACTTGGCAAGTATACAGGAACACCTGTAGTAGTTGCATTAAAGAAACCATTGATTCTGAATCTTGGTGCAACAGTTGCATTGATTGAAGTATAAAAAGCAATACGTCCATCTCCTGCAGTTGGCGCTAAAGCAGCTGGTAAACCTAAAGTAGAATCAATTGCTTGATATACGTTATTGGTTGCAGTGGCAGTAGTGAAGACAGGGTTGGTACTAACCGCATCATAATTGAAAGTAGATTTTTTAGTAAGGTCTACTAAATTAGCTGCAGTAATTGCTTCTGCATATTTACCAGAGAATAATAAGTATCTCGCTTTTAATGCGTTCAACGTATTTACATAATCCATACCAGGAACCGCATCTGCAGCATAGCTTGCGCTAATGGCATTGGCACTGATTTTTGCTAATGCATTGTCAATGGTTGCAATAGCAGCAGTAAATCCAGCGGTACGATCAATAAATTGAACGTTTGCGCCAATACCAGCTGGTACTTTTTCCCATAACATGGACATTGTTCCAATAGATAATGCTTTTAAGATAGAAGCATGTGCTACTAATCCACTTGCATAGGCTTTGTCATTCAATGCTTCTGCCGCAGTAATTACTGAGTTGGCATCGTAGATTACTTTATTTGCATTGGTCCAGATGTTTGCCAAAACAGTATTGGTTGCATCTACTGCAGTTCCGCCACGGCTAAATTGGTATTCAGCTACGTTACCTGCATTCATTAAAATTACTTCATTGGTTACAAAACCGTTGGCAGTGGTTAAACCATACACAACGCTTGCACCACCTAATGAGTAAGTTCTTTGTGCGCCTAAATTCACACCTACTAAACCTCTAGCCGAGCTAAATACTTGGTCTGTTGTTGGTGCGTTTGGATTCACAAAGTCTTTCTTACAGCTCGTTAAGGATACAATCCCGAGCAAGAAAGCGATTTGATATTTATATAGTATCTTTTTCATTGTTCTCTATTTTTTTGAATGAAGGATTAAAAATCAGCTTTGATACCAAAACTGAAAGTACGTGGGATTGGAGTAGCTCCGAAGTCAATACCTCTTAACAAAGTACTTTGACCACCTGAGTTTACTTCTGGATCATATCCCTTATAGTTATCCCATGAAATAAGATTTCTACCGCTAAAGTTGATGCTTAAATTGTTGATGAATTTTACTTTACCAACATTGTAGCTCAATGATAATTCACGTAATTTGATGAAAGAGCCATCGTCCACTCTCCATTCTTCAATTGCGTAAACACCACTTACATAACCTCTAGGCAATAAACCTCTTTGTTCTGCTTCAGCAACTTTACCGTTACCAACACCTTGTCTTGTTCTAAAGTCAGCGTTGAAAACGTCTACACCTTGTACCGCATCTAATTGCGCACGGAAATTCCATTTCTTGTAAGAAACTTCATTCACTAAACTTGCAGTATAGTCTGGGTTAGGGTTACCAATTACTTTTCTAGTTACACCAGTTGCAGCCAATGGAATACCAGCACTATTTGTAGTGATAGCACCGTCCGTGCCTCTAGCAAAATAGGTACCATAGAATACACCAATTGGTTGACCTTCTACAATCGCTACTGGAGCACCTGCATTTGTACTGAACAAAGTCAATGCTTGTCCAATCTTAATTGCTTTGTTCTCGTTGTGGTTGTAGATCGTTGTCATTTCCCATTTCAAATCTTTTGTTTGCACTGGAGTCAAACTTAACATGATCTCGTATCCTTTGTTTTCTAAAGAACCAAAATTGTCTAACAAACTAGCGAAACCATTGGTTGGTGCCAATTGTCTGTTGATCAATAAATCAGTTACTTTTTTATTGTATACGTTCACTGTTAAACCAACACGGTTATTGAACATACCTAAGTCCATACCATATTCAACTTCTGCTTGACGCTCTGGCTTCACATTTTCGTTTGCCAAAGTAGTGCTTGAGTTTAATGCGCTACGTCCTAAGAATGAATTAGAGCTATAAGAATTGAATCTTGAATAAGCACCAATACCTGTTAAGTTTCCGCTCTCGCCATAAGCAACACGTACTTTAAATAAATCAAAGGCTTTAGAAAGGCCAAGTGAATTCCAGAATTCAGTACTTGAGATAATATAACTAGCACTTGCTTTTGCGTAAGTTTGGTTACGTTGGTTTGCACCAAAAACGCTAGAACCATCACGACGTACAGCACCTGTTAAGAACAATTGATTCTTGAACTTGAAATTTTGTTGCACATATAAACCAGATACTGAAATTTCACTACGCTCGTCTACACCAGGAATAGGCGTTGAGGCACCATTCACAGTTTCAATGAAAGGCGCAAAACCTCTACCTTGTAATAATGCGTAATTGTTTTTCTCGTATTGTTGAGAATAACCTACTTGAGTGGTTGAATTGATATCATTGGTGATCTCAAAGTTGTAGTTCGCACTTAAGTCGTGGTTGATTTGGAAGAAATGGTTAGATGCAGTACTTGCATAACCATTTTGTGTTGGATCTAAAGTTAAACCACCACCATAAAATGCAGGACTTACGTTGTATGCATATGGAGGAATATAAGTCGTTCCATTTTGAGCATAGTTGTCGATACCCATTGTATAATCTACAGTCAAGCCTTTCATTGGTTTTAATTTCAAACCAAAATTAGCTAAGACTCTGTTAGTAGATTGTCTTTGCTTAATGTCTTCAATTACAGAAACTGGATTCGCTCTACCTCTTTCACCTACAGCTTTAATGTTGCCATTCGCATCTCTTGTCCAAATATCATGGAAATTACCAATGATGGTTACTGCGTTAGTAGGAGAGAAGAAAGATTGTCCGTCTGGTTTTTCGTTTGCACTAGAATTGGTATAATTCAATCCCATGTTCATGCTCATCCATTTGTTGATCACTTGATCAATATTTGATCTAAAGCTGAATCTTTGGAAATCAGTGTTCTTGATAATACCTTGGTTCTTATAGAAAGAGCCACCAAAATAGTATTTTGTTTTATCGTTTCCACCACTTACAGACAAAGTATTGTCTGTTCCTGATGCATCACGGAAAATATAATCTTGATAGTCGTAACGAGTTACATTGCTTGTCGTAGTCAAAGCGGTAAGTAAAACGTCCTGTGTTACCGCACCTACACCGTCAGTTGGTCCACCGAATTTAGTAGGGGATTGGTTCACATCTAATTTCTTTCTTAAAGCACTGCTAATAAACGTGCTTGAAAAACTTACTTTAGCTGCACCAGATTTTCCACGCTTGGTAAAAATTTGAATTACACCCGCATTGGCTCTACTACCATAAGTAGCAGCTGCAGCAGCGCCATTCAATACCTCGATTCTTTCGATATCTGCAGGGTTGATATCTACCATTCTGTTTTGACCGATGCTTCCAACAAAGTTACCACCATCATAGTTGCCCGATGTGTTGGTTACTCTATTTGTTGCGTTGTTGATGATTACACCATCTACAATGTACAAAGGCTCAGAAGAAGATAAAACAGAGCTAATACCTCTTAAGCGAACAGACATTCCACCAGCAGGATCACCACTGTTTTGGATAATCTGCGCACCAGCAGTTTTACCTTGCAAAGCAGCAAGTACGTTTCCAGAGGCACCTTTACTAAGGTCTTCTGAAGAAACACTACTCACATAACTTCCTAATTGACGCTTCGTTGTACCTGCGGCAGTACCTGTTACAACTACTTCATCTAATTTGGAGTATTGCTCAGTTAAAACAATGTTCAATCCAGTAGCCATTTTGCTAGGATCTACATTTAATTCCTGCGCTTTAAAACCAACACCACTTGCAACTAAAGTAATTGCATTGTTGCTGTTTAGTTTTAAAGTAAAACCTCCTAAGTTATCAGAAACTACACCATTACGTGTGCCTTTGATAACAATTGAAATTCCTTCGATACCGCTGTTGTCTTTTTGATTCGTCACTTTACCGCTAACTATTGTTTGCGCAATTGTGTCGATGCAAAAACCAGACAGCAAAACCAAAATCATCATAAGCTTTCCTAAATAAAGCTTGCTTGTTTTTTTGAGTCTCATAACTGATCTTTTAATATTAATAAATGGTTAATCCCTTGTGTTTAAATGGCAACAGTTTTGGGTCATTCGGATCCAACTCTGTAATTAAAATATCAATCTCGTCGAGATTGGCTACTTTAATTTTTTGCTGAGAATTTAATTTCTCAGAAATGCCGATACAGATTGTTTTTTTAGAAGCTTTAATCATTGCTTTTTTAATTTGAACCACTTCCCAGTCATTTTCACTGAGTCCAAATTGGGTGTCTAATGAGTTGATACCCATAATACATAAATCCGCTTGCACAGATTCAATGGTCTGAACTGCACTAGCGCCTGTGGTTAACATGGAATCCTTGGAAACTTTATCGCCAATCATCACCACTTCGATACTAGGGTGGTGTGCGAATTCAATGGCTGCATTTAAACTACAAGTAAAGAAAGTGGCGTTTAAATTGGGGTCCAATGATTTTGCAAATTCTAAAATGGAAGTTCCTCCAGAAGTTAAAATATACATGCCGCTTTGTACCAATGCAGCAGTCTTTTGAGCAATGATATGTTTGTCTTCTAAATTGTACACCATCTCTCTGTCAAATGCCGTGTGAAAGGATTTGCTGAGTGCGCCACCGTGCACTTTGATTAATTTTTCTTGTTGTGCTAGTTCTTGTAAATCTCTTCTAATGGTATCATCCGATACGCCCATTTTATTGCTTAAATCCGCACATAATATTTTATTATGCAGGTTTAATTGGTGTAAAATGAATTCCTGACGTTCTTTTTTCAGCATTATGCGGTTATTAGACTATTAAAATAGGCAAAAAACCGCAAATACGAACAAATGTTAATAATATAGACCTAAATGTGGAATTCTATGCTTGGGCAAGGATGGTTAGTGCTTGTACAAATTGGTCTAGTTCCTGGGTAGTCGTATATAGGTTGGGGGTAATCCTACATCCATGTACATTGACATAATCAATCGCCACGGTGAAAATTTTGTGTTCCTTTAATAATCGCTCTGCCAAGACGGTGGGCTTCATTCCTTCAATACCCACATTACAAATTGCACAAGACCTTGCTGCATCTGTTGGCGTATTCAAAATGATTTTTGGTATCCCTTTTACTTTGCTTGTCCAATATTGTTGAAGATACCTCAACCTTGCTTCTTTTTTAGCAGGCCCAATCATTTGATAGTAGGCAATGGAGTCTGGAATAGTTAAGTCGGTGTGCACTGGATGCGTTCCTGTATGGTTGAGTCGTTTTATTTTATTCGGATCTTTTTCACCATCCGCTAATAAAGGCCAAATGGTTTTGATATGTTCCTTTTTTACAAAGAGGATGCCTGCACCTAAGGGCACACTCAACCATTTATGTAAGGATGCGGCATAATAATCACAACCTAAATCTGCTATACTAAACTGAATATGTGCAAAGGCATGCGCACCATCTACAATTACTTGAACACCATACTGGTGGGCCATTGTAGCTATTTTTTTGATAGGTAAAATCTGCCCAGTGATATTAATCATATGACTCACTAAAATCACTTTGGTCTTAGCTGTGATGGCGTTTTTATAGATGTCAACTATTTCATTATCGTCTTTTGGATGATTGGGTACAGAAATGATTTTATTGACAACACCATGCCTTTCGCTTACTAATTTAAACATATCTAACATGGCGCCATAATCTTGCTCGGCCATGATGGCTTCATCTCCGGCTTGCCAATGTATGCCACCTATAATGGTATCTAAAGATTCTGTGGTATTGCGTGTGATAATCAATTCGTCTGGTGCACATCCAGCAATTTCAGACAATGCAATAACCGATTTTTGTTTATTCTCCCATTGCACCGTACGCATATAATAAGAGCCTTGGTAGTTGATCTCTTTAATATGCTCAATGTATTGATTCAATAATGGTTGAGGTAAAAAATTATAATAGCCATTTTCTAAATTAATATAGTCAGGTTTTAAGAGGTATTGCTTGCGGATCTCTTCCCAAAAAGCATTGTCTTGAGCAAGTGCCTCCGCTGATTGACTTGCTTGACTAGCAAAAGATTTTGCCATTCCATTTAGTCCCAACGGTAGGGCCATGCTGGTTAATACAAGGTCTTTGATGAATTGTCGCTTTTGCATCTTGGGCTATTTAGAACCTTAAATTCCAACAAATTTTGATGCTTTCAAAATAAAAAAAAGGGAAGACTGCTAAAAATGGATAAACGGCTGCTTAAACTCCAATCTTTTACTTAATTTGATTGTTCAACTAATATCAAAAACCTTTTATGAAAAAATCAATAGTCAAAGGATGCCTCTTCCTAGCATTGTTGCCATTAACAGCAATGGCGCAATTAGATCCTGCTACCATTCAAAAAATTAGAACGGAAGGATTGGAAAAATCACAAGTGATGGATATCGCTTTTAACTTAACCGATAAAAGTGGTAACAGATTAGCCAATTCAGAAGGGTACACTAGAGCAGCTAATTATGCTAAAGACGTGTTGACAAAAAATGATGCAACAAATGCAGTGATTGCTCCATGGGGTGAATTTGGTAAGGGATGGGATTTAGAGAAAATGTATTTTGCTATTACAGCACCTTATTATAAACCATTATTGGCATGGCCAAAAGCTTGGACTGCTGGAACGGGCGGTTTAAAAAATGCAACAGTGCTTGTTGTGGATGCAAAAGACTCCATTGCTTTAATGGCATATAAAGGACAGTTAAAAGGGAAGATCATTATTTTAGATCAAGACAATACGTATAAGCAAAGCTTCAAAGCGGATGCTGCAAGATATACTGACGAAGCCTTAGCTGCAATGGAAGCGGCAGCAGCTCCTGCGGTTGCTAGAACACCAGATACAGCGCAACAAAGACGTATGCGTGAGATGCAAGCTCAAAGAGCAGGTCCTCAAAGAGTGATGAATTTATTAAAAGCAATGGCGATTGAAGAAGGTGCAGTAGCGATGTTAACTTCAAGTACAAGAAACCATGATGGTACTATTTTTGCACAAGGTGGAGGTACCTACAAAGGAAAAGATGCAGCAAATTTCTTAGACATGGCTATGTCGGTAGAAGATTACAATACCATTTTAAGATTGGCTAAGTCTGGTACGACTGTGAAGGCAGATTTAGAAGTAAAAACCAAATTCCACACAAAGGATTTACAAGGCTATAATGTAATTGCTGAAATTCCAGGAACTGACCCTTTATTAAAGGACGAAGTAGTGATGATTGGTGCGCATTTAGATTCATGGCAGTCAGGTACAGGTGCTACAGACAATGCATCTGGTTCGGCTGTAATGATTGAAGCAATGCGTATTATCAAAGCGGCTGGTGTATCGCCAAAAAGAACCATTCGTATTGGTTTATGGAGTGCAGAGGAGGAAGGTTTACTAGGTTCAAGAGGCTATGTGAAAAATACTTTTATGGATGCCAATAATCAACCGAATGCGGCGCACCAAAAATTCTCTAGCTATTTTAATATTGACAATGGAACCGGAAAAATCCGTGGTATTTATGCACAAGGCAATACCGCTGCGGCAGCAATTTTCAAAACATGGTTTGCGCCATTTCATGATCTAGGTGCGAAGACAGTGACTTTAAACAATACAGGAAGTACAGACCATATTGCATTTGATGCAGTAGGTCTACCTGGATTCCAATTCATTCAGGATCCTATTGAATACAGCACAAGAACACATCATAGCAATATGGATGTGTATGACCATTTAATGCAGGATGATTTAAAACAAATTGCTACAATTGTTGCTACCTTTGCGTTAAATGCAGCACAGCAATCAAGCTTGATGCCAAGGAAAGAATCAAAATAAAATGGAACTAATAGAAGAAAAAATTTATGACCGAGTGGACTTTGCAAAAAGTCCACTCGGCATTTCTGAGTATGACAGTTGCAGTTTTAAGCACTGTATATTTACTTCCCATAGCATTGCAGGAAGTATTTTTATTGATTGTGTGTTTGAAGATTGTGATCTCAGTAATTTAAAACTCACACATACTTCATTTAGACAAGTTCAATTCAATGGATGCAAAATGATGGGACTTCGCTTTGACGAATGCAATCCTTCTTTGCTTAGCTTTAATTTTAAGGAATGTAATTTAAGTCATAGTGTATTTGTTGGATTAAAATTAAAAGGTATACAAATACTTCATTCAATTGCAGAAGGGGTAGATTTTACAGACTCAGATTTAACTAGCGCAGTTTTGAATCATAGTAATTTCTTAGATGCTCGTTTTATACAAACCAATCTAGAAAAAGCAGATTTTAGGCATGCCATCAATTATGGTATAGATCCCACGCAGAACAAAATAAGAAAAGCTCAGTTTAGTCCAGATGGCTTACATGGTCTGTTGACTGTATTTGGAATCGTTATAAAATAATTGAATCAATCATGTCATTTCTTTTCGAGCCAGAAAATTTATTGCCTAAAGATGGGGTAGCTATTTATCATGGAGGCATCTATTCCGATAAAGAAGCAATTCAAATCTGTCAAATCTTATTTGAAACCATGCCATGGAAGCCAGATGAAGTGCTCATGTTTGGGAAGCTCATTGTGACCAAACGAAAAGTCGCTTGGTTTGCAGATGCAGGCATTACCTACACTTACGCTGGTGTGAAGAAACATGGTCTCACATGGACTTCCGACTTGCTTCAAATTAAAGAGAAAGTGGAGTCAATTACTGGAGCAAAGTACAATGCATGCTTACTCAATTTGTACCATGAAGGGGAGGAAGGCATGGGTTGGCATCAAGACAATGAAGTGGAAATGGTAGCCGGGTCTTCCATTGCATCATTGAGCCTTGGTGCAGCAAGAAAATTCGCATTTAAACATGCTACCACCAATGAGCGATTGGACATTGAGTTGGCAAATGGCTCCTTATTAGATATGAAGGGAGCCATCCAGCAACATTGGTATCATTCCTTGCCCAAGACAAAGAAAGTAAAGCAAATGCGTATTAATCTTACTTTTCGATTAATGCATCAGCTCTAGGGTTTTATGATTGATGAATTTTCAACAGCTATTTTTTAGAAAAATTGTGTGAACGATATACTAAACTGCCTTGGCGCGATTGGGTTTACACTATTATCATCATGTACATTATAACTGAGTACATTACTCAAATTGGCTATTTTGCAACGAATACTATATTGTGGTTGTTGGTAGCCGATGGAACAATCAAATAAGGTATAATTAGGTACTTTCATTAATAAATAATTTGGATTAAGAAGGGAAGTATTTCGTCCGGCTACTCTTTCTCCCACATAGTAAAATCCTATACCTGCGTTCAAGCCTTTGAATGTTGTTTGATCGCTGAATTGATAATAGATACTTCCATTCGCTGTATGCATTGGGTTATACCTTAAACGATCGCCCACTGAATAGATATTGCTTTTGGTATATCGTGCATCATTGTAACTATAGCCTGCAATGATTGAAAATCCATGCATACTTTTGCTCATGATATCCATTTCAAAACCATCACTAGTCACTTCGCCAGCTAATTCCCTTGCCAAAGGATTGCTTGCAGGTGCAGGAATGACAGTTTGTGCAAAATTACTATTGATGATTCGGTAGGCGGTAAAATTGACACTCACCAATCCTTTCCATACATCGTTTTTTACGCCCAATTCATATTGATGAATGATGGAAGGCATTAGCGCTGTATTGTTAATGTCTGTGCCTGTATTTGGACTAAAATTATTCGTATAACTCGTAAAAATAGACATCGTTTTAATTGGTTGATAAACCAAGCCTAGTTTAGGGCTCCAAGCATTCGTCGTATAGCTTTTAATAGCTCCTTTCCCTTTACCAATGGTGTCTACAATAGCCATTTTATTTTCTTGATTGCTAAATCTAATGCCAACCAATGCTTTAAAATTTTGCGTCAAATGAATTAAATCCTGCAAGTAAATACCATACCTGAAAATAGGTGTGTTGGTGATTCTTGCAGCAGTTAAATCAGGAATATCATTTCTTTTTTGGATTGGATTTAAGATAGTTATGGTGTCATAAATATTTTTATTCCGAATGGATGCATTGGAGGATTGGTTGTTGAACAAAGTAGTATTGAA
Organism: Sediminibacterium sp.; assembly: GCA_017983845.1. Lineage (GTDB taxonomy): Bacteria > Bacteroidota > Bacteroidia > Chitinophagales > Chitinophagaceae > Sediminibacterium. The sequence goes on along the minus strand of JAGOAO010000015.1, from coordinate 5,359 downwards.
TGCAGTAGACTTGGTTGCATATTGATCCATATCGGCACCAAAAAGAAGCTGGTGTTTAATATGCCCTGTTTTAAAATTACCTGTTAGGTCTACCTGTCCAATCTGATAAGCCTCATTGGTTGCAGACTTTTGTAAGCCCCTGATCCAAGTCCCATCTACCTTTACTGCTTGACTATTCGCGTTGGGTCTTGCTGCAGAGAATAAATCCTGCTTAAAAGACTGTGTGGCATACACTGCTTTGATTTGCCAATTGCTATCTATGGTATGGGTTAAAGTGCTTGTTATAGTGGCTTGCTCCACATTGTTATATCCCCAGTCCACCCCAATAAAATTAGATCTTGGCACATTGGGTAGGGTGTAGTTGATTGCGCCAATGCCAAAATCGGCAGTTCTATTTTCTTTTAAATAATCTCCTTCAATCAGTAAGCTTGTTTTTTTAGATACTTCATACACAAAAGAAGGATTATAATAAATTCTTTCATGATGCACTTTGTCTCTAAAACTATTGGCTTTTTCAAAAGTGCTGTTGATACGGTAAGCCATTTTTTTACTATTCCCCAATGCGCCATATAGGTCGATAGTCGGTTTAATAAAATCAAAACTGCCTACCCTTAAACTCAACTCGCCGCCTTTTTCAAATTTTGGTTTTTTAGTAACAATATTCATCAATCCGCCCGGACTCACATTGCCATATAAGATAGCAGCGCCACCTTTTAGAAATTCAACTTTCTCCACATTGCTTAATTCAGGCATCACACCATTGTTAAACCTTGCACCATTTTTAAAAGTATTGTTGCTGCTAAATGCATAACCTCTCGATGCAATTTCCTCTTGATAGCCACCGGTGTTCCCTGAAATATATACCCCTGTAGTGTTTTGCAATAAATCGCTCATCTTAAGCACTTGTTGTCTGTCTAAAACTGCCTTATCAATGGTTTGTGTTAATTGAGGTAAATCTCTCGCCACAATATTCCCTTTCCCTATTGTGGGTGTTTTGTCATTTATGCCTTTTTGAGCCAGCACAATCACATCTTGTAGTTTCCTGACACTATCTACAATGTTTCTTTTTTGCTTTGTGCTATCAGTTTGAGCTTGTAGGGTTGAACAATAGGATAGTATAGATAGTAGTATGATTGCTTTGGCTTTGTACATGTTGTAAATTTTGTGCAAAGGAAGATGAATGCAATTCAAGGCATTTATACAATCGGGAACGAAGTTTACAAAATCGGGAAAAATTGTAAAGGATTAAGAGGGATTGAGAAAAGTCAAGTATTTTTAAGGAAGAAAAAAATAGACAATATGAAAAAGATAATGATGGCTTTATTGATGATTTTCTCTTTTTATTCTGCTACTGCTCAAGACAGTACCGCATTAAAATTAGATCCATCTAAAAAAATATTGTTAGTAGATGCTTCTTGTGGTCAATGCCAATTCAACATGAAAGGGAAGGGGTGTACTCTAGCAGTAAAAATAAAAGGAAAGGCATACTTTGTAGAAAAAGCGCATATAGATGCTTTTGGTGACGCACATGACACAGATGGATTTTGCAGTGCAATAAGAAAAGCCAAAGTGCAAGGCAAGGTAGTTGGTGATAAATTTGTTGCCAGTTATTTTGAACTGTTAGCGCCTAGTATTAAATAGTTGAATGGTATAATCCAATAATGCTTGATTGCCAATGGCGCCATGACCTGGCACTACTATTTGTAGCTTTGGGTATGCTTTTTTAATTTTCGAAACTGTATTAGACCAAGCTTTCACATTTGCATCTCCTAAATAACCTTTACTCGCCCCTAATTCTTTAATTAGGCATCCTCCAAAAAGCACTTGCTCGCTGGGGAAATAAGCTACAATATTGTCTATTGTATGACCTTGTCCAAAATATTTTAATTGAACAATTTCATTGCCCACTTTTAAAATTAGGGAGTCGTTGAAATGATTCGTTGGAATGACAAATCCATTGGCTTTAGCAAGTTCAATGGTTGCAGCATTGGCATAAGAAGGTATTGCAGAGTCATCAAATGCTTTTAATCCCCCTAAGCAATCATTGTGAAAATGGGTTGGAACAATAGCATTGATTTTACTTTTTAAAGTTGCTTTAATCCATTGTATCAATTGATTTGAACTACTGTCATTGGTGGGCGTGTCAAAAATTATTGCCTCATGGTTGTTGTTTACAATTAATCCATTGCAGGGTACATTGCCAAAATCATTGGTTTGTAAGTAGGATATATGTTGATAGGCATTTGGAGCAATCTGAACAATCTTTAATTGATTGGATTCAAAAACTGTTTTGGGTTGAAATACCTTTTTTCTTTGTGTGCTTGCTTGTATACTAGAAAGGATTAAAACGATTACAAGAAGCCTTTTTACATTCATATTCATAAGACCTGTAATTTAAAATAATAAGATGAATTGGAGGGGATCAAAACGAAAAAGCCCCTAACTCATTGAAAGTTAAGGGCTTTTGCGGACCGGACGGGACTCGAACCCGCGACCTCCGCCGTGACAGGGCGGCATTCTAACCAACTGAACTACCGATCCAAGAACTCCGAAACCAGTTTCCTGTTTTCCGGGTTGCAAAGATAAGGGGAAAGAAGTTTTTTAAACAAATCTTTTATTAAAAAATGATGTATTATTTTTACAGCCCAAACTAAGATTATGCCAGAATACCCAAATAGACAGTTTTTAGAATTTGAACAGCCCATAAAAGACCTTTATGAGCAGATAGATGCAACTAAGAAATTAGCCGAAAAGAACCCTAAAATCGACCTTTCTGCAACCATTACACAATTAGAACAATCTATTGTAGAAAAGCGTAAGGCAATCACAGAAAGCTTATCCCCGTGGCAACGTGTGCAATTGAGCCGTCACCCGGACAGACCCTATACTTTAAAATATATCCACTTAATGTGTGATAAATTCATAGAACTACATGGAGACCGAAATGTCAAGGATGACAAGGCCATGGTGGGTGGATTTACTGAATTTAATGGCCAAACCGTGATGATGATTGGCCAGCAAAAGGGGAGCAATACCAAGGCAAGACAATTGCGTAATTTCGGTATGGCGAACCCAGAAGGGTACAGAAAAGCCCTTAGATTGATGAAATTGGCCGAAAAATTCGATAAACCTGTGGTTTGTTTGATAGATACTCCAGGGGCGTTTCCGGGCCTAGAAGCCGAAGAAAGAGGCCAAGGAGAGGCCATAGCTCGTAATATTTATGAAATGATTCGCTTAAAAGTGCCCATTATCATTGTAATTATTGGTGAAGGTGCAAGCGGCGGCGCATTAGGTATAGGTGTGGGCGATAAGACTTTGATGATGGAAAATACCTGGTATACGGTGATTTCTCCTGAAAGTTGTAGCTCTATCCTATGGAGAAGCTGGGATAAAAAAGAATTGGCTGCAGAGCAATTGAAATTGACAGCAAATGATATGAAAGGATTTGGCTTGGTAGATGAGATTGTGCAAGAACCATTGGGAGGAGCGCATTGGGATTATGAAGCGGCGGCTGCCATGCTTAAAAAACAAATCATCAAGGCATTAGACGAAGTAAAAGACATTGCTCCAGCGACAAGAGTGGAGAATAGAATTGAAAAATATAGTAAAATGGGCTTCTGGGAGGAAGCTTAATCACAAACTCCATCATGTTAAGAAAAACCCTACAAGGAACAGGTGTTGCTTTAGTGACACCATTTAAAAAAGACAAATCAATTGATTTTGATGCATTAGAAAAATTAATTGATATCCAAATTGCTGGAGGAGTAGACTATGTAGTTAGCTTAGGTACCACAGGGGAATCTGTTGTACTTAGTTTTGAAGAAAAGTTAGCAGTATTAGATTGCACTTATAATAAAGTAAATGGCAGAGTCCCAGTAGTGGTAGGTATTGGAGGCAATGATACTGCATCTTTAATAGCTTCATTTAAAAAATATCCATTAGATAAAGCAGTCGCTATTTTAAGTGTAACACCTTATTACAATAAACCTTCACAAGAAGGCTTGTTCCAACATTATACAGCTGTTGCTGATGCTGCACCATTGCCTATTATATTGTACAATGTACCAGGACGTACAGGTGTCAACATGAAAGCAACTACGACATTGCGTTTAGCCAATCATCCAAATATTGCAGGGATCAAAGAAGCGGGTCCAGAAATGGCTCAGACAATTGATATTTTAAAAGATCGCCCAACTGATTTCTTGGTAGTGAGCGGGGATGATGAAATTGTGATGGCACAAATTGCTTGTGGTATGGATGGGGTGATTAGTGTGGCAGCCAATGCATTTCCAAAGCCATTTTCAGACATGATTAAGTTCTCCATGGCAGGTGATTTTTCAATGGCAAAAAGAATCAATGATTTATTAATTGAGGGGTATGCTTATATGTATGAAGAGAACAATCCTTCTGGCATCAAGGCTTTTATGGCAGAGCAGGGGTTGATTCAAAATGAATTAAGATTGCCTTTAGTAGCAGTAAGTGCTGGATTACAAGAGCGCATTAAAAATTACTTACAAAGATTTATGCAACAATCATAATAGCAATTTTCACAGTTGAATTTGTTGTAAAAAAAGAAGCGTCTCTCGAGACGCTTCTTTTTGTGTATGCTAGTTTAATTTTTGTTTGATCGCTTGCAATTTCATCAATGCTTCTACTGGCGTGAGGTTGTTGATATCGATGCTATCCAATTCTTTACGGATGGATTCAAATGTTTCCGTGTGTGCATCGAATATAGAGAGCTGGAATTTTTCAGTAGGCGCTTGCACCGTAGGACTTGCTTGTTGGTGTTCCTTGTTTTTTAATTCCATTTCATGTAAGATCGTGTTTGCGCGATCTACCAATTCATTTGGCATGCCCGCCATTTTTGCTACATGGATACCAAAACTATGGGTGCTGCCACCTTTGGCTAACTTACGCAAGAAAATAATCTTGTTACCTACTTCTTTATGACTCACATGGTAATTGTGTACGCGTGTTAATTGACCTTCTAAATCATTCAGTTCATGGTAGTGCGTAGCAAATAAAGTCTTAGGACGATGGGTCGTTTTTTGTAAGTATTCTACAATACTCCAAGCGATTGAAATACCATCATAGGTAGAAGTGCCTCGGCCAATTTCATCTAATAAAATTAAACTTCTTGAGCTCAGGTTATTTAAGATGCTTGCTGTTTCAATCATTTCCACCATAAATGTAGATTCGCCAGCATTTAAATTATCACTAGCGCCTACACGAGTAAATATCTTATCTGTTAAAGGGATAGATGCAGCAGTAGCAGGCACAAAGGAGCCCATATGCGCCATTAAAGTAATCAACGCAGTTTGTCTTAATACTGCACTTTTACCACTCATATTGGGTCCTG
>JAGOAO010000005.1:10032-128771 GCA_017983845.1 Sediminibacterium sp. | reverse complement strand
TTCTTGTAGTCGTCCATTGTTTTTTGTGGGCCTTTGTAAGGACAGATTAAATACTTCATGCCAATCTCCGCAGCTTCTGCAGCTTTACGCTCAAAATCAACGGTGTTATTGGAATGCGCAGAATGCATGGTCATGCCATTGTCTGTCAATACTTTTTTGAACTCTGTATTTTTTAAACCCCAGAAAATACCTTTAGGGCCTTCAAAACTTTCCACATGGTTGTAACCAAGGGCACCTAATTGTTGTAATGTTCCCACTACATCTTTAGCCAATGCTTGTTTCACCGTCCACAATTGGATACCGAACTGGTGCTTTTTTGCAGCCATCGCCATTAACTCATTTTTAAATGGCATCGACAATGCTACACTGGTTAAAGCGGCACCGCGTAAAAAACTTCTTCTTGAATTTGACATAAAATAAAAATTGCAAACGTTATAAATAGTTGTAAAAAAATGAGCCTCCTACTGGAGGCTCATGCTATATCATTTGAATACTAAGAAGTAGCCCAAGCTTTTTCTCCTTTAGTATAAGGAACACATCCTTCGTATTTACCAGGAACAGCTACATACCTTAATACTTCTGTTGCACCAATTTTAGAGGTGAACAAACCAGACAAAGTCAATTGCTTGATCATGGTAAAATAATGCGTTGGATCTTCTTTTTGCTTATTCTTTTGGTATTCCTTCGCTTCTTTATCTAGTTCAGTTAAAAAAGCAGTACGTTCTTCTGGTGTAGCTTCCATGAAAGCTTTTCCCATTTTAGCTTTTGAAGCTTTGAACTTTAATTCTTCCATGCCTTTCATGAAAATGTCTTGATCCTTTGCTTCATAACAATCGCTTACCATCGCTTGCATGAATGCACCTACATTCGCCGCTTTCGCGCCAGGTGTATCCGTAGCAGGAAGGATGGTCTCACCTACTTCATTTAAAAAGTCGATATCTTCTTTAGCGAAAGTCACACCCTTGGTATTGGTTTTACAACCAGTCAAGAAAGCTTCTGCACCTAACACTGTTCCACCCATGATGATGGCAACTCTAGAAAGGGCTTCTCTTCTGTTTAACATAAAATATTTTTTAAAAATTAAATTATAAGTTTCCTTTTTTCAATTCAGATACAGCGAAATCTACCGCTCTTGCTGTGAATGCCATATAAGTTAATGAAGGGTTCACGCAGTTGGCACTCGCCATAAACGAACCATCCGTCACAAATACGTTTGGCGCATCCCATACTTGGTTATTGCCATTCAATACAGAAGTCTTAGGATCTTTACCCATACGCGCTGTACCCATTTCATGGATACCTCTACCTGGTGTACCATCTCCTTCAAATCCTTGTACATTTTTAGCACCTGCACGCTCTAGCATTTCTTTCGCGTCTTCTAAAATGTCTTTACGCATTTTGATCTCGTTGTCTTTCAACTCACAATCAATGTTCAGGACATTCAATCCCCACTTATCTGTTTTGGTTTTATCTAAAGTCACTTTATTGGTTGGATCTGGCAACATCTCTCCAAAGCCCATCATACCAATGGACCAACCACCTGGCTCTGTCAATGCATCTTTAAATTTACCACCGATACTTACTTCGGCTACATCATGACCCCATCCAGATCTGTTGGCGCTACCTTGGTAACCAAATCCTCTGATGTAATCGCGTTTTTCATTGCCTAAGTTTCTAAATCTTGGAATATAGAATCCATTTGCACGACGACCAAATGTGTATTTATCTTCATACCCTTCGATGGTACCACCTGCACGATTACCTAAATGGTGATCCATCAAGTTTTTACCCAAAGCATCACTGCTACTTCCCAATCCACCTTCCCAAACATCTGTTGCAGAGTTCATCAAGATCCAAGTACTATTTAAAGTAGATGCATTTAAGAAAATGATCTTTGCTTTGTATTCGATTGTTTTGTTTGTCTCTGCATCTAATACAGTTACACCTGTTGCACGTTTTTTATCCTTATCGTATTTTACTTCTGTCACAATTGACCAAGGTCTTACAGTTAAATTACCTGTGGCCATAGCCGCTGGTAAAGTAGAAGATTGTGTACTGAAATAACCACCGAATGGACAACCCAACCAACATTTATTTCTAAACTGACAACCTGGACGTCCTTCATGTGGCTGTGTAATATTCGCTACACGACCAATGATTAAATGACGGTCTCCTTTATAGATGTCTTTAATTCTTGCAGCAACATCTTTCTCTACACAAGTTAAATCCATTGGAGGCAAGAACTGTCCATCAGGTAATAAATCAATCCCATCTCTATTACCACTGATACCAGCAAATTTTTCTACATAATCGTACCAAGGTGCAATGTCCTTGTAACGTACAGGCCAGTCAGTACCAATACCGTCTTTTGCATTCGCTTCGAAATCCATATCCGCCCAACGGTAAGACTGACGACCCCACATCAATGAACGTCCACCCACATGGTAGCCTCTAAACCAATCAAAACGTTTTGTCTCTGTATAAGGATGGTCTTTGTCAGAACACCAATAATCTAAATTCGTTTCGTTCAATGGATAGTCACGCTTCAACACAGGATAATCTTCGATCATTTGTTGTGTTCTACTGCCTCTATGCGGATAGTCCCAAGCTTCTTTATCTGCGTTGACATAATCCTTGATGTGTTCAATGTTTCTTCCACGCTCTAACATTAACACTTTAAGTCCTTTTTCTGTAAGCTCTTTAGCAGCCCATCCGCCACTTATTCCTGAACCTACTACGATTGCGTCATACTGTTGTTCGGCCATTGTAAAAAATTTTATGAGTTGTTATGATTGGTTTTAAAAGCAACATTTAAATATCGCAAACAGTGACTGCTTGCTTGAGTGAACTAATTTTATCTGGGTTGGTGGCAATAAATTCATGTGCCACAAAACCATTGTATCCAGAGGCTTTGATCGCGCGCATGATCGCTGGATAATTTAATTCTTGACGGTCATCTAATTCATGTCTGCCTGGTACACCTGCGGTGTGATAATGTCCAAAATAAAAATGACTGTCTTGAATAGAACGAATGATATCGCCTTCGTCTATTTGCATATGATAAATATCAAATAAGATCTTAAAATTAGGAGAGCCTAATTGCTTGCATAGTTCAATGCCCCATGCAGACTTGTCGCCCATATAATCCTTATGGTCTACTTTAGAATTGAATAATTCAATTTGTATCGTTACACCCTTCGCTTCCGCCAATGGCATGATTTGTTTTAACCCTTCAACGCAATTTTTCAATCCTGTGGCGTCATCCATGCCATTTCGATTGCCCGCAAAACAAATTAAATTTTTATATCCCGCTTCTGCTACTAAAGGGATGGCTTCCAAATAATCTTTGATCAACCAAGGATGATTTGCAGGATTGTTCCATCCTTTTGTCAAACTGGTTTCGCCAGCAGTATAACACATAGAACATTCGATGCCGTATTTTTTTACGGTGCTCCACTCATTGGGTTTTAATAAATCAATAGCGTTAAATCCAATACGCTTTACTTCCTTGCATAAATCATCCAAACTTAAATCACTATAACACCATCTACAAACACTATGGTGAATATTGCCCTTCAATTTTGCGTCTTCAGTATCCTGACTTGCTAATTTTTCGATTTGTGCATTTGCTTGATGTGGTAATACCAAACCAGTAGCAATCGCGGCAGAACCGGAGAAAACTTGTTTCAGTAATTTTCGTCTATTAAGCGGAGTAGACATAGCAAGCAAGCGTTAGGATGAGGATATAAATGTAAATTTATTTTTGCAATCTTTTCAAATATTTTTACGAGAAAAAAAAGGTTTTTTGAGAAATAATGAGGAAATTGCTTTTACAATAGGCAGAACGTGTTATTTTGACACAATCACCTTATTTTGTAAGCTTAAAAACTCCCTATAAAATGAATAGAAAACTACGCATGGGTATGGTCGGCGGTGGTAAAGACGCTTTCATTGGCGCGATACATCGACTAGCTGCCAATATGGATGGCCTCATTGAATTAAAATGTGGCGCATTGAGTATCAACCCAGAAATTGCGGTTGCATCTGGAGAAGCTTTATTCCTTCCAAAAGAAAGAACTTATTTAACCTACGAAGAAATGATTACGAAGGAAGCGCAATTGCCTGCCGATGAGCGCATTGATTTCGTGACCATCGTAACACCTAATTTTGCCCATTTTGCACCTGCTATGATGGCCTTGGAAAATGGCTTTAATGTGGTAATTGAAAAGCCAATTACATTCTCTTTAGAAGAAGCAAAATTATTAGAACAGAAATTAAAAGAAACAGGTTTAACTCTTTGCCTTACACATACTTATTCTGGTTATCCAATGGTGAAACAGGCTAAGGCAATGGTGCGCGAAGGCAAGCTGGGTAAGATTCGTAAGGTTTGGGTTGAATATCCACAAGGCTGGTTAAGCAGACTTTCTGAAAGAGAAGGCAATGCACAAGCAGCATGGAGAACGGATCCAAAAAAATCGGGTAAGAGTTCTGTCATGGGCGATATTGGAACCCATGCAGCACATTTAGCTGAATACATTACCGGTGCAAAAATCACCGATATCTGTGCCGAACTGAACACATTAGTAGAAGGTCGTGTGATGGATGATGATGGCGCGGTCATGTTAAAATTTGACAATGGTGCAAAAGGGGTGTTGATGGCTTCACAAGTGGCAGCAGGAGAAGAAAATGCATTGAAAATTCGCGTATATGGAGAGCTAGGCGGCATTGAATGGTTCCAACACGAACCCAATTCTTTGATCGTTAGATGGCTAGATCAACCTACACAAATCTTGAGAGCTGGAGCCAACTATGGTGCACATCTTTCTAGTTTTGCAACCCATAATTGTCGCACTCCAGGAGGACATCCAGAAGGTTATTTGGAGGCATTTGCCAATATCTACAGAAATTTTGCATTGACATTATCGGCAAAAATAGATGGTACTACCCCAACCCCAGAAATGTTAGACTTCCCAAGTGTGGAAGATGGTATTAGAGGGATGGCCTTTATTGATAATGTAGTGTTATCTGCAGCATCAGATAAAAAATGGACACCACATAGTTTCTAGATTTAGACGAAAGAGATAAAAAAATAATATGACAACAGTAAAAGGACCCGGTATATTTTTAGCACAATTCTTAGGCGATACTGCCCCATTCAATACTTTAGAAGGTATTTGCAAATGGGCTGCTGGATTGGGTTTCAAAGGAGTGCAAATTCCAAGTTGGGATCCAAGATGCATCGATCTAAAGAAAGCGGCAGAAAGCAAAACCTATGCAGATGAAATCAAAGGCATCGTTCAGGCTGCAGGACTAGAGATCACAGAATTGTCCACGCACTTGCAAGGACAGCTAGTTGCTGTGCATCCTGCATATGACGCGCAGTTTGATGGCTTTGCGCCTGCCGAATACAGAGGTAATCCAAAAGCAAGAACCGAATGGGCGGTACAACAATTAAAATATGCAGCCAAAGCTTCACAAAATTTAGGCTTAAATGCACATGCTACTTTTAGTGGTGCATTGTTATGGCATACCGTATATCCTTGGCCACAAAGACCAGCAGGATTGGTAGAAACTGGTTTTACAGAACTAGGAAAAAGATGGTTGCCTATCTTAAATGAATTTGATGCAGCAGGGGTAGACTTATGCTATGAAATTCATCCAGGCGAAGACTTACATGATGGCGTTTCTTACGAAATGTTTTTAGATAAAGTAGGCCAACATCCACGTGCATGTTTATTATTTGATCCATCTCATTTGGTCTTACAATGCATGGACTATAAAGGGTATATCGACGCTTACCACGAGCGCATTAAAATGTTCCATGTGAAAGACGCCGAGTTCAACCCTAGTGCAAAGCAAGGTGTTTATGGTGGCTACCAAAATTGGATCGACCGCGCTGGAAGATTTAGATCCTTAGGTGATGGTCAAGTAGATTTTAAAAGTATCTTTAGCAAGTTGGCTGCTTATGACTACAAAGGCTGGGCAGTGATGGAATGGGAATGTTGCTTAAAACATCCAGAAGTAGGTGCAGCAGAAGGTGCTGTATTTATTCAAAACCATATCATCCCTGTGACCGAAAAAGCTTTTGATGATTTTGCAAGCACTGGATCTGACGAAGCATTTAATAAAAAAATATTAGGTATCTAATACAACATTCAATAATCACAATCAAACAATACACTATGCGTAAAATTTTATTCACTATGTCTGCAGCTGTTTTATTAGTTGCATGTGGCGGTGGCGAAACAAAAAAAGAAGCAACAACTGAAACAACGACTGAAACTGCAGCACCTAAACCATCTGATAATCCTGATTACTCAAAAGGATTGGCATTGGTTGCTGGTAGCGACTGCTTAACTTGTCATAAAGTAGCAGAAAAAAATATTGGACCTGCGTATCAAGACGTGGCTGCTAAATATGAAAACACAGATGATAATGTAAAAATGTTGGCCGAAAAAATTATCAAAGGTGGAAGTGGCAACTGGGGCGCAATCCCAATGACAGCGCATGCTACATTAAGCCAAGACGATGCTGAAGCAATGGTGAAATACATTTTATTGCTTAAGAAATAATCCACAAAAAATCTTTTTTATGAAAAAACAATTGCTTGCTTTAACCCTATTGACATTTGCTTTACTTGGATTTAATACAGTACAGGCACAAGAAAAATGGACTGCCTTATTCGACGGCAAAACAACCAACGGATGGCACACTTATGGCAAAACAACTGCAGGTGCAGCATGGAAGGCAGTTGATGGTGCATTAATGTTTGATCCAACCAACAGGGTGGATGGTAAAATTGTTGGTGGAGGTGATATTGTTACCAACGAAAGCTATACCAATTTTCATTTGCAATTAGAATGGAAGATTTCTAAGAACGGCAATAGTGGTATTATCTTTTTTGTACAAGACAATCCTGCAAAATATAGTTACACTTGGCATACCGGACCAGAGATGCAAGTTTTAGACAATGCTGGACATCCAGATAGCAAAATCATCAGCCATAGAGCTGGTAATTTATACGACTTAATCGTTGGAAACGAATCTGGAGTGAAGCCTGCAGAAGAATGGAACAAAGTAGACATCATCGTGAACAAAGGAAAATTAGAATTGATCTTAAATGGTGTCACTACAGTGAGCACACATTTAGGAGATGATGGCTGGAAAGAATTAATTAGAAGAAGCAAATTTGCAAAAGGTGAGTCACCTGATTTCGGAAAAGTATTTTCAGGACATATTAGTTTACAAGACCATGGTGATCAAGTTTGGTACAGAAATATCCGTATCCAAAAATTATAGTCTTGGCAAATACTCATGAACATTATATGCGTCAGGCCCTCTTACAAGCGAAGAGGGCCTTTGACGAAGATGAAGTGCCAGTTGGCGCTGTGATTGTCATGAACGATCAAGTCATCGCCAAAGGATACAATCAAGTACAACTTTTAAAGGATGTAACGGCACATGCCGAAATTCTTGCCCTCTCTAGTGCTTGTGAAAATTTACAATCCAAGTACCTTCCAGAAGCCACTTTATATGTGACACTTGAACCCTGTTTAATGTGCGCAGGCGCATTGTATTGGAACAAGATTGGACATATTGTTTTTGGGGCTTATGACGAAAAGAACAGCTACCGTCGCGTAACTGAAAAGAATCCCTTCCACCCCTCTACTACCCTTACTGGAGGCATCTTGCAAGAAGAATGCGCTTCTCTGATGCAGTCCTTCTTTAAAGCCAAGCGCTAATCCTCTTTTCCGTTTCAAACATCATTGCTAATTTCTTATAGATTTATACAAATGGAATAAATACCTATCCCTAGGCTCTCGGCTCGCAAAGGAATTTACGGGCTTCCATCAGACGCTTGGTCGCGTCTTCTCGTTCGCTACGGAATAGTATTTACTCCATTTTTGCATTTTATAATAAATAGATAGTAATAAACATAGTACCCCGAAGCCGATATCGGTTCCTTCCGCTTGAGGATGAGGGGTAGCTATGTTTATTACTTACCTACTTATAAGAGTATTCTTACAACATATTAACTATTTAAGGAAAAATAACCTCGGTCAGTCTTATTTCAATGAAAGCATTGTAATTTTGGCATTCAATTATAAACAATAAAAGAAAGCAATATGTCATTTACATTACCTGCATTACCTTATGCACACGAAGCCCTAGAGCCACATTTTGATACTTTGACCATGCAGATACACCATGGCAAACACCACCAAGCGTATGTAGACAATTTGAATAAAGCGGTGGCTGGCACACCCAACGAAGGCAAAACCATCGAAGAATTAGTTGCTGTTGCTGGAAGCATCAGCCCTGCTGTTAGAAACAATGGTGGTGGACATTGGAACCATACTTTCTTTTGGAACAGTTTAGCGCCCAATGCGGGTGGTGCACCAACAGGTGACTTAGCTGCTGCAATTGATGCTAGCTTTGGAAGTTTTGATGCATTTAAAGAAAAATTTGCGAACGCAGGGATGACACGTTTTGGAAGTGGATGGGCATGGTTGATTGTGAAGGATGGTAAATTAGAAGTAAGCTCTACTCCTAATCAAGACAATCCTTTGATGGATATAGCAGAAGTAAAAGGAACTCCAATTTTAGGTGCAGACGTTTGGGAGCATGCTTATTACTTGAAATACCAAAACAGAAGAGCAGATTATTTAGCTGCATTCTGGAATGTAGTGAGCTGGTCTGTGATTGCAGATCGTTTTGCAGCTGCAAAATAAGCTAGCTAAAATCGAATGATACAATGAAATAATGAATTGATCATAAAGTTGATTCAGAAACCGTCCTCCAAAGGGGCGGTTTTTTATGTGTAATACAATAAAAATTTAAGGTACTGGATCGTAACCATGTCCACCACCGGGTCTACATTGACTGAGTCTTTTAACACCCAATGCAATGCCTTTAATGGGACCGTATTTTTGGATTGCTTCCGCAGTGTATTGAGAACAGGTAGGTGTAAAGCGACATTTGCTTCCTCCTAAATAAGGAGATAATACGTATTGATAAAATCGAATCAATACAATAAACGGGAAGGCGATAATGCGTTTAAGCTTGTCCATAAATACGCTTTACCAATTGATTCAAAAGGCCCACCATTTTTGCATTGATCTCCGACTGAGGCAACACATTGGTGTCCATATATAAAACAAACAAATTCAATCGCATGTCCTTCAAAGGCAGCTGTGCAATGAATGCTGGCTTTGCTAATCGATACGCTTCTCTTAATAATCTCTTGACACGATTGCGTTGCACTGCTTTTTTAAATTGCTTAGTAGGCGCGCCTACTCCAGCTTGTAGCACTAAGTCCATAGGATTTGCGGCATCGGTTGTTTCAATTTTTTCTAAAGTATAAATCAATCTAAGCGGGGCATTGGTCATTGACTTACCAAAGGAAAACAAATTTTGCGTTTGCTTCCTGCTTTTTAATTTATCCTTTTTTTGATATGTAAAAATCTTTGACAAATAAATGAGATGATGCATTAAAAAAGTCCACCCGAAAACGAGTGGACTTTAAAATTATAAGTTTCTACGAATAGAGATTAAATTATTTTAATCCTTTCTCGCTAGATACAGTTAGTTTCTTGCGTCCTTTCTTACGGCGACTTGCTAATACTTTACGACCATTAGCTGATTCCATACGCTTACGAAAACCATGAACAGATTTACGACGACGTTTATGAGGTTGGAATGTACGTTTCATAATATACTTTTTTTAGCGGGTTATTAGGATTATTCCTATCTGCCCTTGAGGTTTAATACTTTATATTCTAAATCCGTTCTTATAGCAGTCACCATACCACTACCTGTGAAAGGACGGCAAAAATAGGGTATTTTTTGAATTTCTAAGCTAAATCTGTATGATTTGCAGCAATTTTTTGCCCAAAGAACAAACTACCCTGTTCTTCAAAGCTAGTTGGATTGTCTGTAGTGAAAAAGCGCAATTGACCATTTTTACTGCAATTTTGGTCTATTTCAGGGTGATTTTGCAGGTAAATGGCCAAACTTTTAGCCACAATATCCCCTTGAGTCACCAATCTGACCCCATTTGGTAAGAAATTTTGAATCTTATTCGCCATTAAGGGATAATGGGTACATGCAAGCAATACGGTGTCGATTTTAGGCGATTGTTCAAAAAGCTGATCAATGTATAGCTTGACAAAATAATCCGCTCCTGGGCCATCCTGCTGCCCATTCTCAATCAAAGGCACCCACATAGGACAGGCTTGCTGGAAGACATGCGCATCTGGAGCAAACTTTGCTAACTCTATAGGATAACTCTCACTCTGAACGGTTCCGGTCGTTCCTAAAATTCCTAAATGATGGGAGCTAGAATATTGTCCTAGGACTTCTGAACTGGGTCTAATTACACCAAGTACTCTTTTGTCGGGCGCAATAGTCGGTAAATCTAGTTGTTGAATATTTCTAAGTGCTTTTGCAGAAGCAGTATTGCATGCAAGGATCACCAAAGAACAACCTTGTTTAAAAAACCATTCAACCGCTTCTAAAGTGTATTGGTACACTGTGTCAAATGATCTTGTACCATAAGGCGCACGCGCATTATCTCCAAGGTAGAGGTAATCGTATTGAGGCAGTTGCTGCTTCAACTCTTTTAGGATGGTGAGGCCACCATAACCACTATCAAAAACGCCAATGGGTGCTTGCATAAAATATCAATTCCATTATTACTTAAAACAAATACACCCCGTTGTAGACAACGGGGTGTATTCAGTATATATCGATTAAAATATTACCCCTTTTTTGCTGGAGCTGCTGTTTTCGCTGCACCACCTGTTGCCGCTTTAAACGCATCTTCGATTTCCTTAGGAACTGGAAGCTTTAATTTTAAAGCAACACGGATCGTTAAGTTATCAGCAATAGAAGGTTGCGCATAAGGAGACAAAGCGTCTGCCTTCAATACCAAATTGTATTTTTGCTCTGCAACTACTTCACTTAAAGCTTGTGCGATTCTTTGTCTGTAAGGCAATAACAAAGCTTCTTGCTTTTGCTCCATCATTTGTTGTTGGTACTGCTGCCAGTTGATCAACTTATACTTTAAACGATTTAAATCGTCTGTAGCCATTTGTAAAGCCTTTGGTCTTTTAGACAAATCAGCAGAATCTCTTCTGTAGATGCTATCTTTTACTTGGTAATCCTTTAATGTGTAGTTGTACTCATCTTGTAAAGAATCTTTAGCGTAAGAAGATAATACTGTATCTAATTTTTCTTGGATACCAGGGAATAATGCGATAACGCTTTGGTCATCGAAATAACCAATCTTAGTTTGTGCAGTTGCACTGTTACCGAAAGAACACGCCACTAACAAAATGGCTGCAAATAAAACTTTCTTCATTGTCTATTTTTTGTTTGTTTGTTTAATTATTGATGACCCCTAATTCTTTTAAAATATCGTCGCTTTTATCCAACTTAGGGTCTGCAAATATAATGGTAATTCCTTCACTTTTATCCAAAATGAAGTCATACGAACGAGCGGTAGCCATTTTTTGGGCTGCGTTATAGACCCTGTCTTGGATTGGCTTCACTAATTTTTGGCGTTCTTTGAACAAATCACCTTCGTAGCCAAAACGCTTTTTTTGTAAATCGCGTAATTCCTTCTCTTTCATAAACAGCTCATCCTCACGCTTTTTTCTGAGGTCCTCAGATAACATAAATTGCTCCGCTTCATAGTTCTTGTACATTTTGTCCAAGACCATTTGCTTTTCGTCAATTTCTTGTTGCCATTGATCCCCTAAAGCTTTTAATTTTTTATCTGCTTCCTTGTACTCAGGAATTCTATCTAAAATATACTTGGTATTGATAACCGCATATTTGGATTGCGCTTCTGCTGTAATAGACAAGCTTATCATCAACACAGCCAATAAAAACAATTTTTGCAATTTCATAGTTGTTGTATTTTATACGTTCAATCTATTCTGGTTCAAATCCTAACATAAAGGTAAATCTAGCCGCGTCCTTCAATGCATTGCTGCCATCTAAACGGTCTAAACCAATACCATAGTCAAATCCAAGTAAACCAAACATAGGTAAGTAAAAACGCATACCCACACCCACCGATCTTCTTAATTTAAATGGATTGTATTCTTTCATACTATACCAACCATTGGCTGCTTCAAAAAAGCCCAATGCATAAATGGTACTACTTGCTGCTAAACTTAAAGGATATCTAATTTCAACAGCGTACTTATTGAAAATGGTAAACTTTTGTCTTGAAGATTGTTGATCAGGATTGATTTTTGGATTAGATGATTCATACACTGGATAACCTCTCTGTGCAATGATATCATAACCCAACAATGCAAATTGATTGCTCAAACCTGCATCACCCACTTGGAAACGCTCGAATGGAGACACGGTTAAATCTGGATTGTATTTTCCTAAGAAACCATATTTAGCAGCAAATTTTAATACAAACTGCTTGTTATGATCTTCTCCTGCAGGCTTACCCAATGGCACATACCATTCTCCATTGAAACGCCATTTATGGTATTCTAATAATTCATATGGATTTTGCTTGGTTGCAAAATTTGGATCAAACAAAGAGTAAGGAGGTGTCAACTGACCACTTAACAAGAAAGTAGAACCTGTTCTTGGGAACAAAGGTTGGTCTACCGAAGTTCTTTGTAAAGCAATTCTAAAGTTCAAGTTGTTGACAATACCATTGTCAAAATTTGGAAGGTTGTATGGATCAATTGCATAGTTCTTTAAAGTGTAACGCGTATAGTTCAATCCCATGCTTAAAGAGAAATAGTCATCCGGCCATGACAACTGACGACCAAATGAAACAGTTGCACCCGTAGTAGAGATATACCTTGAATCAGCAGCATCTGGGTTGTACAATCCAGTTAACTGATCATAAGTTTGTCCATACTTTGTATTGTATACACTTACCGTTAAAGTATTGCGTTTAATGCCACCAAACCATGGTTCTGTGAATGAGAAGTTGGTGGACCTAAATGCCTTACCATTACTTTGAAAACGTAAACTTAATTTTTGACCATCCCCCATTGGCAATGGATCCCAAGCTTTTTTATTGAAAATGTTCTTAGATGAGAAGTTGTTGAATGTGACACCCAAAGTACCGGTCAATCCAATATATCCACCCCATCCTGCACTTAATTCTAATTGATCACTTGATTTTTCTTCCACACCATAATTGATGTCTACCGTTCCATCTTCTGGATTTGGAATTGGATCGATTTTAATTTTCTCTTGGTCAAAATAATTCAACTGAGAAATTTCACGCTGAGAACGGATTAATAAAGTACGGCTAAATTTATCGCCAGGTACGGTTCTGATTTCACGACGTACCACAAAATCCTTTGTCTTGTCGTTTCCGGCAATACGAATGGTTTTAATCGTTGCTTGTGGACCTTCTTGTATCCTTACTTCAAAATCGATGGTGTCGTTGTAAACAGCAGTTTCAATAGGATTGATGCTAAAAAATAAATACCCATCATCTTGGTACAATCCACTAATGTCTCCACCTTCTGCTGTTGGTGTTTTTCCTAATTTATTAAAGAAGATTTCTCTATTATAGATATCTCCTTTTTTAATATTTAAAATACTTGCTAAAACAGAATCAGGGTATTTTGTATTCCCTCTCCAACTAATATTGCCAAAGAAATACTTACGTCCTTCTTTGATTTGCATGTCAATATTTAAATGTCCCACAGCATTGTGGTACACCGTATCTTTTTCAATCACCGCATCTCTAAAGCCTAATGAGTTATAGAAGTTCAATAAATTATCCTTGCTCTCATCGTATTTTTTAATGTCATACTTAGAAGAGGAGAATCCAATTCTTGCATATGGATTCAAGATCTTTTTAGTTTTTGAAAAAGTTAAGTAACCACGCTCTTTTAAATACTGATCAAAAGTATACGGTGTAGTTTTAACGATAGCAGGCTTGTCGTTCACTGGGAACAAGGTTAATCGAGATTTTTCATGGATCTCTTTTAAGCTTTTCTTTAATTTAGTTTCATCAATTAAATTACCACCAAAGTTGATATTATTGATTCTTACTTTCGGTCCTTTTGTAACGATGAACTCTAATACCAATTGGTTTTTTCTGATGGTATCTTTTGTTTCTTTGATACGGACAGTTGCATCTTGAAATCCTTTTTCTGCATAGAATTTTTTGATTCCTTCAATTGCGGTAATACGCATATTGTCTGTCACCACTCTATTGGGTGTTAAACCAGTTTTTCCGGAAAGTTCATCGGTCTCTGATTTCTTGATTCCGTCAAATGTAAAGCGAGACAATCTTGGTCTTTCCACCACATTGATTTCTACATCAATTTCATTGCCTTTTACATCCGTCAAATACACACTCACATCACTGAAATAATTTTGATCCATCAATTTACGAATGGCTTTCGCAAAATTATCACCACCTGGCAATGCCACTTCGTCTCCCTCATTTAAAGTAGAAAGTGACAACAATAAGTTTTCGTCAAAAAACTGATTACCCACTACTTTAATAGAATGAATCTTGTATTTAGTAGGCGTTTTTTGATTTAAGATACCCAGCAACTTAACATTGATCTGGCTAACTGAATCCTGCGCTTTTTGGTCTTGCGCAAAACTAGAGGTGGATAAGATAAGTAAGGATAGAATTCCTATAGTAAACTGGGTCAATTTCTGCATCTGCTGGTGGGGCTAAATATGTATAATTTATAAGAGGCGCAAATTACTCGTAATATTTCAAAGTCTTTGTTAAAAAGCCAAAAAAACACATTAATAATTTTCGCTATTTAAGTTGATCTGAGCACTTGTTTTACCAAAACGACGTTCTCTGGACTGATAATCCAAGATGGCGGCTTTAAAAGCATCTTTGCCAAAAGCGGGCCAACGAGTCTCGGTAAAATACAATTCGGCATAAGCCAATTGAAACAAAAGGAAATTGCTAATTCTATGTTCGCCGCTCGTTCTGATCATCAATTCTGGATCAGGGAAGTCTTTGGTAGATAAAGCTTGTACAAAATGGGCTTCGTCAATCGATTCAGGATCCAATTCCCCCGTTTTTACTTTGGCTGCTAGTTGCTTTGTTGCTTGAATGATTTCCCAACGACTACTATAGCTTAAGGCAATAACTAATTGTAAACCAGTATTTTGTGCTGTTTTTTCGGTAGCGCTTGCAAGGGCCTGACGGGCTTCATCTGGCAATAAATCAAGATTACCTATAAAATGTAATCTGATATTATTTTGGTGTAAATCTGGTACTTCTTTACTGATAGTGTCCACAAAAAGCGACATTAAACCCATCACTTCGGCCTGTGGTCGATCCCAATTTTCGGTGCTAAATGCATATAAGGTAAGGTACTGAATCCCTATTTCTGTTGCTGCTTCTACCACTTGACGGACACTCATCACGCCATGGTAGTGGCCATATAAACGATCCTTCCCCTGCTCCTCGGCCCATCTGCCATTTCCATCCATAATAATGGCAATATGTTTTGGAAGCCTATTTAAATCCAAATTTTCCATGATGTAAAAATAAGAAAATCAGCAGGTTATTTACGCTTAAATTTAAGTCTGCTAAAGAATCCAGGCTTTTTTTGGCTTGATTCCCTTTCTTTTAGACTCGCTAATTTGGATCTTTTGCCTGGCTTCCACTTTTCTTCTCCATAAATTTTAATCAAATTATAAGATACGCCTGCCTTGAGAGAGAAAAACTGATCCTTGCTAGATCTACTACCCTGGTAATTGTGCACTACAGGAGTCGCACCTACTGCAACGGATGCTAATTTTTGAGTTTGAACAACCAATGCGCCATCTGCTAAAAAATCAAGTTCATCTGAATTCACGAAACGGTACATCCCTTCTGCAAAAACATTCCATCTTTGAGACAAATTGTATTTAAATCCAAATTGGATCGGAAAATGAACAAAGCCTTTTGCTTTTTTTATTTCAGGCATGCTTACAGAGTCAATGAGTAAAGGTGTAACAGTGGAGAAATTGACTTGCTTTATTCCATCGGATGTAGCTAACATATATCCCACACCAATACCTAAATAAGGCGTAAAACGATAACGCTTATTCCCAGGCAAGTACCTTGTAAAATTAAATTCTCCCATCAAACTCAAATCATGGAAATCACGAGAAAAACGCATCCCTCTTCGCTTTACATAAATATTATTGGATAAGGTATCATTTGCACTAAGCTGAATTTTTTCATAATTGAATCTGAATCCTGCGTAATCGTTGTACTGTTTTTTATAGTACAGTCCTCCAAGATAATGATTGGATAAAATATCAGGAGCAAGATCCCCTATATAACTTGACCTACCGCCATATACGCCAATTTCACCGCGGTTTTCAAGCAATTGCAAATGTTGCCCATTCGCTCCAAGAGCCAATACAAACAAGCAACTTATGAAGTAAAATCTTTTTAGCATGTTTAATTTCTTTTATCTAATCCCCATGTCAACTTTGTTCTTAAAGTTGTCAAATAACTATTTTCATTCAGTCTTATAAAATGCACACAGAACGCTTCTTTCTTCACAGCAATTTGAATCCCGATGGGCACGATTTCTTTTCTTGCATCTAAGGCGCAAATTAATTCATCTGTCCTGCCTTCTATTTCAAAAGAGATGACCGAACTATCTGGCACCACAACAGAGCGTACGTTTAGGTTATGCGGTGCTACAGGTGTAATAACAAAACTGGATGAATCAGGAAATAAAATTGGACCATTGCAACTCATATTGTAACCAGTAGACCCGGTAGGTGTTGCAATAATCAATCCATCTGCCCAATAAGAATTTAAAAATTCGCCATTTAAATAGGTATGAATTTTAATCATTGGAGAAGTGTCTCTCTTATGTATCGCAAACTCATTCAACGCAAAAGGAGTACCATCAAAAACAGGGATACTGCTATCAATATGTATCAAACTTCTTTTGTCAATGACATAAGATCGATTCACTAAAGCCTCTACCATTATAGATAATTCGTCTTTGGAAATAGTAGCTAAAAATCCCAATCGGCCATAATTGATTCCCAAAATTGGAATCAATGTATCCCCTACCAAAGTAATTGCATCTAATACTGTTCCATCTCCACCCAATGAAATCAAGCAATCAATATTATTATGTAAATCCAATGAAGATTCAAATGCAATCATGGGAATTGAAACCGAATTGGATAAGTTGAACTTTTTAATTAAATCTGCGTAGATATAAATGGTGATGCCATGCTGATGTAGTTCTGCAATTAAGTCATTTAAAGACTGTTGCTGATCCAAATCGACACCTCTACTGTAAATGGCTACATTCATGAAACAAAGTTAAAAATTAATACCGCCGTGCAAATATAAACCTTTGTCCCCCAATTGATTGATACTATACTCCATATTTAACACAAAGTCATATATGCTAATTACATCTAGCCCAATGCCCGCCGTTCTTAACAAACTATTAGCCAATGGGTTCGCTTTGTTTTTTTCTTGACTATACACATAACCCAAGTGGCTAAATGCTTTTATCCAAAATGTATATTTAACAGAAGGAAGGAATTTTTTTGTAAGCGGATTAATGACATTGTAAGTCCCAATACGCTGATGCAATTCGGCTTTAAATAAAGAGGCTGCATTGCCATCCACTACATAATATTCTAACCCATTCATTTGCATCAAACCATACCCCATTAGTTTACGATCGGAATAATTGGATTGTTGCATCAACCTGCCTACCGTAAAAGACTCAGCAAGGATGAATCGAGATGGCGCAATAGGATGTGCTACAACTTGTCTAAATTGAAACGCAGTTAAGTTACTTCCTTTTGAAAATCTTTGAAATAAAGCAATATCTGTACTAGCACCTTTGGTGGGATAGGCATTGTAGTCGAACCGTACTTTTGAATAAGACAAATTAAGGTCTACATAAGCATATGCTTTTTTATGATTAGGCAAATAATTTGGCGCAATTGCAAAAGCGGAATCTGAAATAGATTCATTCCCTATTCCTATTTGTAAAGCATGTCTTTCGTATAAATTTGGACGGTAGGTTAAATTTAAATTGCCTCTGTACCCTTTACGAATAACGTCTTCTGTTTTTAGAAAAACTTGTTTATTACTATCTGTTTTATAATTGATTTCTTTTTGATTAAACTGCGCCCAACCTAAGCCCAGCCCATATTTCAATTGTTTATCTATAAATGGCATTTGATACCTTACAGTTGCTTGATGCGTATAGCCTGTGATATAGCCCACTGTTAACTTATCATTGTTTCCTGTCACATTGCCTTGTCTGAGATTGATGCCATAGTTCACACGATCTAGGCTTCTATTTTGTTCATTCCACCATTGACTAAAATTCCGATCCACCCATCTAAAATAAGGTAACGGGAAAAAGTACCAGCGTTCTTTTAATTGTATTTTGATTTTCACATGGGCACTATCCAGTTGCTCTGTAGTTACGTTGGTCTCTAAAAAAAGGGCCGTATTAAACAATTGTTGTTGCGCAATTGTATTGAGTGTGCTCAAAGAATCTTTAGACAAAAGGTCCCCTACTTTGTAAGGCAATTCTCTTTTAACAATATAATCTCTCGTTTTTTTATTGCCCGTAATTTCAATGGCAGAAATGCGTACTTGAGCATATCCTATTTGACTAATGCATATGAAAGAAAGCAATAGGCATTTGAAGCCAAAGAATTTAAACATCTAAGTAATTCATTAAATGATGGTAATGCGCTTCGATATCATTATGCAAAGGCGTTTTGCCAAAATATTGTACCAATTGATAATCGTAGCGTTGGAAAGTCGCAATGATGGCCTGCGCCTCGTCTTTATTGATTTTTAGCGTGATAATCATTGCCCCATTCTTTTCGTCATAATAACTGTTCAGTTGTACAATTTGCGCATTATTAGACTCCACCAATCTTGACATTTCTGCCAATGAATATTGGTAAGGTGTTACTGATAAAACCAAGATGGCTCCTGGCAGATCTACCCCTAAGAATTTTGCCAAAGCATCGTTCAAGCTTTTTTGAGGAATCATTCCAACACATTCCTGTTGTTCGTTCAACACAGGCAAAATACTTAACTGATGTTTAGAAAATAAATCCAACGCAGTTAAAAAATGTGCTGTATCTGCAATCATAATTTTCTTCATCTGGTCGGACAAGACCATTAAAGTCGAAGCTTCATCCGTATCTAATAAATCTGCTTTTTGTACAATACCTATAAAATAATCATCTTTCACTACCGCTAATTCTTGCACGTCAAAATCCTCCATACACTGCAATGCAAAGCTCACTTTATCTTCTAAATGAAGTAAAGGGAATCCTTGTACAGTAATAGATGCAGCTAACATAGCATTAATTTAAGCGTGTGCCTTTAAAAACTTTTCTAAGATATCATTGAATGCATTGGGCACTTCCATCATGGGTGCGTGTCCACATTTGTCTATAAATGCCAATTCACTATTTGGAATTAATTTATGAAATTCTTCTGCTACAAATGGCGGAGTCACATTGTCATTTTTACCCCATATTAAAAGCGTTGGCACTTGAATTTGGCCAAGCTCTTCTCCTAAATTGTTTCGAATAGCGCTTTTAGCTAAAGCAATGATTTTAATCACTTTAATCCTACTGTTCGTGATCTCAAATACTTCGTCTACCAATTCTTTTGTCGCCACTGCTGGATCATAAAAAGTAGCAGCCGTCTTTGCTTTAATGTATTCGTAGTCCCCTCTTTTTGGGTAAGAATCTCCCATCGCGTTTTCAAACAAACCACTACTACCAGTTAGGGTTAAGGTCTTTATTTTTTCAGGATGGCTTAAGATATACACCAATCCCACATGTCCACCTAAAGAATTACCCAACAAATGGATTTGATCATATCCTTTATGGTCAATAAATTGTTGTACATATTTGGCCAACCCTTTGACACTTGTATGTAAAAGATCTAAGTCAAATAAGGGCAATAAAGGCACCACTACTTTATGAGTATGTCTAAATTTTTCAATGAGGTCAGAGAAATTACTGAGTGCCCCGAATAAACCATGTAAGAGGATCAAAGGCTCACCCGCTCCAACTTCCACATAGTCAAATTTGCCTTCTTTTTGTATTTCGTATTCCATATGTTTTTAAACAATTAAGTCGTTGTTATAAAGATACTTATTTCATATTAAATAAGCAGATTATACCTTTTGCTGTAATTGGGCGGAAAACTGACCTAATGTTTGTTTAATAAAAGGCAGAAATTCACTCAATTTAGCCATAAAATAGGGCCACCATTTTGATAAATAGCTATAACTGATAGAGGCATCCATTTTTGATTTTTCCACTACGCCTAAAAGGGACATAAAGTAGATAAATGCACTTAAGATAGTACCATAAATCAAGGTATACAATACCATGCCAAGTAATTTATTCAACCAACCCAACATCAACCAATCTGCAGTTTGCTGCAATAGTCTTGTGATCCATCTTAATGCGATCATGACGACTAACAAAACCAACAAGAAGGAGATAAACGGAAGCCAATAAGATGTAATTTGAGTGTACTCTTTTAATTTCGCTGCAACAAATCCAGCAAACTGAAATGCAAGCACCACACCAATTAACAAAGAGAAAAAAGAAATAAGCGCTTTAATCAGCCCATTTCGATATCCTTGTAAAAAAGCGAGAATTAATATTGTTCCTGCTAGTAAGTCTAACCAGTTCATTAGTTGGTCAATGCATTTTTAGCAGCTGCCGCAATCATTTTACCATCTGCTTTACCCGCTAATTGTTTGGATGCCACGCCCATTACTTTACCTAAATCCTGTGGGCCAGCAGCACCTAATTCTTTTACAATCGCTTCTACTGCAGCTTTTACTTCGGCCTCACTCATTTGAGCTGGAAGGAATTTTTCGATGACTGCAATTTCTTCTGCTTCTTTCTGCGCTAGGTCAGCACGATTTTGTTCCTGAAAAATAGTCAAAGAGTCTTTTCTTTGCTTCACTAATTTTTGCAATAATTTCATTTCACCATCTGCAGAGATTTCTCCATTTGCACCAGGTTCAGTTTTTGCTTTAATGATTTCTGCTTTAATCGCACGAAGCCCTCTTAACAATGCTTCATCTTTATTTTTCATCGCGTCTTTCATTAAAGACATTACGTCTACTTCTAAACTCATAGGATTGTATTTTTTATTTTGGGGCCGAATTTATTTCGCACCTTGTTCTATCTGACTTGCTCTAAACTTATTATAAAAGGATTTTGCAAAAGTTTTAAACTCTTCTGCAAGGGCTTTATCCTGCGTTGCTCTTAAATAAGTATCCCCCATGCCCATTAAATTCTGATAAAAGAAATCGGCCATTTCGTCTACCATCATGTCTTTGGTCCAAAGGTCAATACGCAAAGCGGTTTTATCTGTTGGATCCCAAAAAGTCAACATCATGGCCCTAGCTGCCTGCGCTTCTTGGGCAGTACTATCTGTAGCTGACCAATCAATAGATTGTGGGATTTTTTGTTCGTCTAATTGAATTTTTACCTGAATAGAAGATTCATGCATAGCTTAAAAATTGAGCCACAAAAATACAATAATATTAGCGAATAAGTCCTGCCTAAGCCAAGTCCCTTGGCCATTGGATGGCTGCATTTTGCCCAAAACGAGTGATTTCCGTTTGGATGGCTTTTTGAACTTCTACCCCCTTAGCTGCACGATACATTTCGTCTTTATAATAGAGCTTGATATGATTTGCTAAAATATCAGGTTCTTGAAAATCAAAACATTCCCCTGCAGCTGCTATTTCTGGCAAAACAAAAGCCGGACCATTTTTAGCTAAGTGCAATAAAAAAGGAATTTGGTAACGCATCGAATAGGTCAAAAACTGAAAACGATGGCTATTCATTGTGCTAAAAATAGTGAGGTAGGCTGCAGCAATCCATTCTAATTTAAAATTTCCTAAACTAACCAACTCAACTGCGTCTCTGTATTTATAGCCAAGTAATAGGGTGGATGCTTTTTGTCTATCCGTTTCTGAGTCCATCACAAATACAAGAGACATCGTACTCAATTGCCATTTCTTAAATACTGAGAATGCTTTTACAATAGGTATAATGTCTTCCGTGTCCACAAACGCAAGCAGGTATTGGTTTCCATCGGTTAGCGCAGACCTGATTGGGGCTAATTGCGACCATTCAAAATTGGGCAAAGGCGCTTTTTCTAGGGCAACCCTTATGGATCCAGCTCTATTTTGTGCATGCCATTCATCCAATGCCAACACTTGTGATGCCGTCTGCATTGTTTTGTTGAAACGTTTTTTTGCCAACCAAGTTTTGATCCAACTCGTCTTGCTTTCCGCATGCGGTAATGCTAAAGGGATATAAAATGAAGGTATATTTTTTGCCCAATCAGCCACCGGACCAAAATGAATCAATGTATTGGATACATTTTCTGCAAGCAATGGAGCTACTTGATTTGGATGAATCCATTCAACGGGTAAGTCTGCAGCTGGTTTGGGCAATGAGGCAACTAAATAAATCGTATGCTTTTGTGGAATAGCTTGAATAGGATCTTGAACGGCCATCCCTATTAAATCTAATAATAAAGGTTCCAAAACATTTGGATTAGATCCATACAAATCATCAAGTTGTATAAAAATGCGCATGGGCAAAATTAATACATACTTAACAATTTATCCACCAATCATTTATAGCTGTTAGTTCCTCTAATTTGTATCCTACCTTTGGTCTATGGCGGAACCGTTAAAGCAATTAGACCTATTTGGCATGGAGGCAACCCCTCCTGTTCATATTGCTGCGCCAAAACAAGCCAAAAGCATAAAGCAGAAAAAAGCACTACCTCAATACCGCAAGCCTGCTTACCAAGCAGAGGCGACTATCGATCAAGTGATTGCAGAACCTGTTTTCGAGAGCAAGCCTGTAAGTTTTGTTGAACCGACAGATGCGGAACTGCCTTCTGTCTCAAGAACACCAATGACTTATGTGAATAGAAATATTTTACATAAGAGGGGGAGAAAAGCATTTGCAGACATGGACCAGGAGATTGACAAAATCAATGTGCCTGACACTGCCGCACTTGCTAAAAAATTATATTACCCAATTGGCGAAGTTGCTGGATGGTTTAATGTCAACACTTCTTTAATCCGTTATTGGGAAAAAGAATTCAAACAATTGCAACCTCGCAAAACAAGAAAGGGAGATAGATTGTTTCGTGCACAGGATATTGAATTCTTAAAGCAGATCTATTATTTGCTAAGAGAAAAAAAATACTCCATTGATGGGGCGAAAACTTATTTGAAAAATAATAAAGAAAAAGCCAATAAAGATTTGTCCTTATTGACTAATTTAAAAGATATCAGAAGCTTCTTAGTTTCATTGAAAGCAAGTTTGTAGTTTATCCTTTTTCGGAGAACTGAATTTGATGCTCGTTCGCATACTCAATAGCTGCAAGGTTTAAGCGCTCCCTAATCATTTGAAATTCACTTACCTCTATTTGAATAGTGACAAGACATTCTATATGTAAGCTATGGAATTGTTTTCCCGATTCTGCCACAAATACATTGAAACTGTTTACACCCTTTTCTGATTGTAACACAGCACGCATATGATTCGCAAAAAGTGCTAATGCTGCTGCTGTTGTCTGCACACTTAACTGCAAATCCATTTCAATCTTACGTTCCGATCTTAAAGAAATATTATCTACAATAGAATCTACCATTTGTTTATTAGGCACAGAGATATAGGTTTTTTCCTGGGTGCGAATGCGTGTACTTCTTAGGCCTATCTTTTCGATGGTGCCCGTAAATCCATTCACTTTGACTAGATCGCCAATCGTAAACGGCTTATCAAAGAAGATGATAAAAGAGGCAATAATATTTTCCAGGCTTTCTCTTGTAGACAAGGCAACTGCAGCACCAACGATGCTTAAGCTGGTAACAAGGTTGCCAATACTTTCATTGAACACATACCTTAACACCATTAAAATACCAATGATATAAATGATCACTTTAAAAAAGTCTCTAAAAAAAAGTACCAGCTGGTCGTCTGATAAGTCTTTTGTTAGTCTTGCTTTGTTTTCTAAAATGATGGAGATGAATTCTAAAGTGCGTAGGCTCACTCGAATCAACAAGATGATAAATATAAACTTAATCCCTGCTTCTATAAACAGCTGCAAACTCAATTTAAATAACTTCAAATCCCAAGCTTCCGGAAACTTCAATTCATACAAGGCAATGATAGCTACCAAGAACAATAAGAATTGCTCAATGGGCACTAACAAACGGTGCACATGGCTTTTTCTTAAATCAGAATGATTTTTTTTATCTACCCAAGTATAAATTAAGCTTGCAAAAAAGCGTGAGATCAACCTTTTAATCAACAAGGTAACCAATAGCACCCCTAGGATGAAAAGATAGCTCCTTAAAGAATTGCTAAGTATTTGCTGCTCTAAATTCATAACTGATTATACTTTCTCCCAAGTTAACAATTGCATAGTATCACCATCAAATACGGCATACGTATTTAATCGAATCCAATCCCCTAAATTAATGTAACGGCTTCTTTCATTGATCTTAAAATCAATAGCATAATGACGATGGCCAAAAACAAAATAATCCACCTCCATTATTTTGGCTTTTTCTTTGGTATAAAGTATCAACCACTCTTTGTCTTCTCCTAAAAAAATTTCGTCTGCATTGCCCGTTTTTGCGCGACTCTTTTGACTAAAATAATTGGCCAATTGAATGCCTGTATCAGGATGCAGCCATCTAAACAACCATTGACAAATCGGATTGGTAAATATTTTCTTCAATCGCTTATACCCTTTATCACCTGGCCCTAATCCATCTCCATGACCAATTAAAAACTGCTTATTGTTGATGCTAAATTCTTGTGGTTCAAAATACACTTTAGCATTCAATTCCTTTGTCAAATAATCATTCATCCACAAATCGTGGTTGCCTGTAAAAATATGTAACTGAATGCCTTCATCAGACATCTGTGCAAGGGTGCCGAGTAATCGAACAAAACCCTTTGGCACCACTGTCTTGTATTCAAACCAGAAATCAAATATATCTCCTACTATAAAAATAACTCCAGCATCTTTACGCGCTGCTTGTAAAAAGCGCACCAAGCGATCCTCTCTTTTTCTACTCTCTACTTCATTAGGCGCACCTAAATGAAAGTCGGAAAGAAAATATACTTTTTTGCCTGTTGCCAATACCATGTAGCGGGTTATTTTGATTAAAGGTACTAATCCAGTGTATTATCAATTAAAAAACAATAGACTTCTTTGGGACCATGGACGCCTACCACCAAGGTTTTTTCAATATCTGCAGTTCTACTTGGCCCTGTAGCAAAACTAATCATAGAAGGAAATCCTTCTGGATGGTCTTTAAGTTGGATTAAGCTATCTGAAATATCATATACCAACTGATCTGCATACGCAACACATATATGTATTGGCGCATAGACACTTGCCGTTCTTCCACTTAATTCTTTACTACTTAATACTATCGTTCCCGTTCTTGCCACTAAATGCGTACATAAAGTAATGGCTGCATCACAATCCGCTAAGTCATCTGTGGTCACTGGGTCAAATTTCAAGGTCAGCATTTTATCCAACCAGTCTGCTTCTTTTGAATAAATTTTATTCCAGCCCTTCGCAACAATCAATGCATTCAATTGACCTATTAATTCTTGCTCGTCGGCACAATACACAAATTTGCCCAAGAGTTCGGTGAACTTTTGAGCAAACTCTATCGCCATTTCTTTTTCAGTAGGAATAAAAATTGGGGTATCCGCCACTTGATCTGGAAAAGGAACAGGCACTGGATCTTTCAATGCCTGTTTTATCTTTTGTAATATCTTATGTCTTGCGCCTTGTGATTCCATTTACAACTTATTCGTTATTATCAGTTGCATCTGCAGCTTGAATGGTTGCATTTGCATTTTCAATCACGTCTTCTGATTCATCCGAAGCTTTTACAATGGTTGTTTCACTTGGAGCAAACTGATCGTTCGCATCTGAAGCTACTGTAGTCTCTTCAAGGATTTTCTTTTCTTCAAAAGGACGATCTCCAATCAATTCCTCTACGTCAGACTTATGCAAAACCTCTCTTGTTAATAATGCTTGTGCTAATTTTTCTACTTCTGCTTTTTTAGATTGTAATAAATCTAAAGTTCTGTGGTAAGCAGCATCGATCATCTTACGTACTTCCTCGTCAATGATTTTTCCAGTCTCCTCGCTAAAAGGTTTTTGGAAAGTATTTTCTTGTGAAGGATCATAGAAACTCACATTACCAATTTTTTCGTTCATACCATAAGTGGTTACCATGGAGTAAGCCATCTTCGTAATTTGTTGTAAGTCGTTAGAAGCGCCCGTAGAAATTTTACCAAAGAAAATTTGTTCTGCGGCACGACCACCTAAGGTCATACACATTTGGTCGGTCAATTGCTCAATCGTATACAAGTATTGTTCCTTTGGGGTATACTGCGCATAACCCAATGCAGCCGTACCTCTTGGCACAATGGTTACTTTCAACAATGGATATGCATGCTCCAAGAACCATCCACAAATCGCATGACCTGCTTCATGGTAAGCAATCACTTCTTTCTCTTCTTTTGAAATGATTTTATTCTTTTTCTCCAATCCGCCAATTACTCTGTCAATCGCATCTTGGAAATCTTTCATCTCTACACCTGTCTTGCCTTTACGTGCAGCAATCAATGCAGCTTCGTTACAAACATTGGCAATATCTGCTCCTGCAAAACCTGGTGTTTGCTCCGCTAATTTATGTACGTCTAAACTTTCAGAAACCTTGATTGGTCCTAAGTGTACTTTAAATATTTCTTCACGACCCTTTACATCTGGACGATCAATTGAAATCTGACGATCAAAACGACCTGGTCTTAATAATGCAGCATCCAATACATCTGGACGGTTGGTAGCAGCAAGGATGATGATACCAGTGTCTCCACCAAATCCATCCATCTCCACCAACAATTGGTTCAATGTATTCTCACGCTCGTCATTGCTCATCATGGCATTTTTTCCACGCGCGCGACCAATCGCATCAATCTCATCAATAAAGATAATACATGGTGCTTTCTCTCTTGCTTGTTTAAATAAATCACGCACACGACTTGCGCCCACGCCCACAAACATCTCCACAAAATCAGATCCGCTTAAGCTAAAGAAAGGCACTTGCGCTTCTCCCGCCATGGCTTTTGCTAATAATGTTTTACCTGTTCCTGGAGGGCCTATCAACAATGCACCTTTAGGGATTTTACCTCCAAGTGCTGTATATTTTTTAGGTTGTTTTAAGAAGTCAACAATCTCCATCACTTCTTCTTTTGCTTCTTCTAATCCTGCTACATCTGCAAAGGTAATATTGACCTTAGTGCCTCCTTTTTCAAATAAAGTCGCTTTAGATTTGCCGACATTGAAAATGCCTCCAGGTCCGCCGCCACTTCCGCCAGCGCCACCACCCATCTTACGCATCATCAATACCCAAATCACAACAATAATAATCATTGTAAATAAAGTATTGGCAATTGGGCCAAACCACTCGCCTTCTTTGATGGTATTTTGTGGCACTTCCTGAATCCCTTTTTGTTCATAGAACTTTTGTAAACGCTCGTTGAAGCTATTCCAATCAGTTACACTAAATTCAAACAAAGGCACACCTTTCACTTTTGCCTTGTCTAATTTCTTTTTAAACTTTTGTACATAATAATCCTTCTGAACACTATCTGGTTTAATATAGACACGAACAAGCTCTTTATTCTGTACCAAATCAATGCGATCCACATCACCTCTTACCAACATCACTTGCTTGAATTCTTGTTCTGTTGTAGTGGTTAATTCAGGAGACATTTGGAAAAAACGCGCCGAAAAAAGTGACAATGCTATCAATCCGTAGATCCAATAGATATTGAACTTGGGCATTTTAGGCCCTTCACCTAGTGGTGAATTTTTCTTTTTATTATTTTTTTGCTCTGACATAGTATAATTGCTGTTACTGCTTTTAATATAAACAAGAAGAATTGAATTTTGTTGATGCTTTGATCAATTAATCCTCATGTGTTTTCGCATCTGCATCGCTCCATAATTCCTCTAACTTGTAAAAACCACGTGCTTCTGGGTGCATAATATGAACCACTACATTGATATAATCAATGAGCAACCATTGTCCACCCTGTTTGCCTTCTGTTTTATATGGGAGATCGCCACATTTGTTTTTTACTTCATAGTCGATAAAATCGGCGATGGCTTTTAACTGTGTGGTATTGTTTGCTTCACAAATAATGAAGAAATCTGCTGCTGCCTCATGTACTTTTTTAAGATCAAGGCTAATGACATTTTCTCCTTTTTTGTCCAAGATGGCCTGGATAATAGTTTTGAAAATTTTAGAGCTTCTAGTGAGCCTCGTTACCGTACTTTTTTTACGGTCATTTAAAGAAGAAAGTTGTTCCAATGCGCTTATTTTTAATGTGTTAAATCCTGTTTCTAAACTAACTTTACAAAAATAACAATTCTTTGCCACTAGCCACACCATTTAACATTTTGGGTGAACCGCTCATAGAACTGCCTTTAGTAGATAGTACCAATATCTATGCCATGGCACAAATCAAGGATGGTTTAGCCAAGTCTGGCAGTTGTTTTCGAGCCGATTTTCAAACCCATGGAAAAGGACAACATGGACGTGTTTGGGAGAGCACAAAGGGTCAAAACT
The DNA here is from genome assembly GCA_017983845.1 of Sediminibacterium sp. Classification (GTDB taxonomy): domain Bacteria; phylum Bacteroidota; class Bacteroidia; order Chitinophagales; family Chitinophagaceae; genus Sediminibacterium. The sequence goes on along the minus strand of JAGOAO010000005.1, from coordinate 100,053 downwards.
TGCTTTGCACCTATATTTTGGAATTAAAACAGTTGGATTCGCTCAAAAAATGGTCACCAACCCACCAAATTGGGTTTTCGGCAGCCATTGCACTAGGCATTCGCAGTTTTTTTGATGGATACACCAATGGCGATACCAAGATAAAACGTCCAAATGATATTTATTGGCGTGACAGAAAGGCAGGAGGCATCTTGATCGAAAATCTAGTTAGGGGGACGGAGTGGACATGGTCGGTGGTGGGGATAGGGATCAATATCAATCAAACTGTGTTTTCACCGGACGCGCCCAACCCGGTTTCTTTAAAACAAATTACCGGACGCGACTGGGAAATCCTTTCTTTGCAGGAATCATTGACAAAGTCATTGAATGCGTCCATTCTGGAATGGCAAAGCAATGGAGATGAAAAGACAATGCAACAATTCGATCAACATATCATTGAGTTCAACTCAAAATAAATTTGAGATGGGTAAAATGAAATTTAGTTAAACAATTGATTTTAAAATTATAGCGAATAATAGAGCATGAAAATAGCATTAACACAATATTCAAAGGGCGCAGGATGTGGATGTAAGATAGCCCCAGCAGTACTTTCAGAAATATTAGCTCAACATAGTGTGGGCATTAGTACGCCTAAATTATTAGTAGGTAACGACACAAAAGATGATGCAGCAGTGTATCAGATAGATGAGACAAACGCGTTCATTAGCACCACCGATTTCTTTTTACCCATTGTAGACGATCCTTTTCAATTTGGTCAAATTGCGGCAGCAAATGCGATAAGCGACGTGTATGCAATGGGCGGAAACCCTTTGTTTGCGCTAGCTGTACTAGGTTGGCCAATTGATACCATCCCTGTTTCAGCAGCACAAGAAGTGATGGCAGGTGCAAGGGCAATTTGTGCAGAAGCAGGTATCGTCATGGCTGGAGGACATAGTATTGATAGCAAGGATCCCATTTTTGGATTGGTTGTAAACGGAATGGTGGCGATTGAAAATTTAAAAAGAAACAACAGCGCTGTTGCAGGAGATGTTTTATTATTAACCAAACCTTTGGGTGTGGGTATCTTGGCGACAGCGCAGAAAAAAGGATTGATAGAAGCAGCCGACTTAGAATTACTAGTGAAGCAATTGACCACTTTAAATAAAGTAGGTGCTGCACTCGGAAAAATAAAAGGCGTACACGCGATGACCGACGTCACTGGATTTGGGATACTAGGACATTTATTAGAAATGATGGAAGGCAGTGGATTAGGCGCAACAATCAACTACAATCAGTTGCCCATTTTAGATGCTGCTAGAAAATACATTGCACAAAAAGCAATCCCAGATGCGACATACAGAAATTGGAATGCCTACAACAAAGAAGTTGCTTTTGGCACAGAAGTGAATGTAATGGAAGCTTTCCAAATTTTACCTGACCCGCAAACAAATGGAGGATTATTAATTGCAGTAGCTCCAGAAGCCCTGGAAGAAGTACAAACTATATTAAAGGAGGCAGGCATTGAAAACACAACACCCATAGGCGTTTGCACGGAAGCGGCTGAAAAGAGAATTCAAGTAAACGCGTAAGCTTATTCAAAAATCAAATGCCCTTTGTTTTTGATTTGTTCTGGCGTTAATTCAGCAACCAACTGAACGCCTTTGATATTGCGAATGGTATGTAAAATGTCTTTCACTTTTTCATCTTCAATCCATTCCCCTCTGATCCACCAGATAAAGTCCATATGTTTTAATTCGGGCAATAAATATTCTCCGTCAAATTGATTGTGATATACAAAATGTCCGATGGTTGTATTGGGCTCATAGCCTTCATACATAGAAAAATAATAGGTTCTATTCTTACGCTTTAATGCAATTTCATGATTGGGATTAAACCTAAATTCAAAGCCCATGTATTGATTGAGTAAAATGCAAAACTGATAATTTTTAATAGGTGCCGTGATGCCAAGAATACGAGACCCCTCAAAGTCTTGCTCATTGATCTCCTCCTGATTTAAAATTAATTTAGCACTCACAATATAAAAATAGTTTTTTGATGCATTTACCGCAAAGAAAAATTAGAATGTAATTGCTACTTTCACTTCTTCTGTACCTCTTTTATAAATTAAAAAAGTAGTGTCGCCTTTTTTAAACTTGGATAAAGTAGTCATATAGCTCATCACATCAATGAATTTATAATCTCCCATTTGCAATAAAATATCACCCGCCTTTAAGCCTAATTTTTCGCCCAATTTACCAGCAGAAGCACCCTCAATCCTAAGCCCAGTGCCTGTATACGCGTAATCTGGCATCACCCCTAAGCTCACCGTAAATTTAGTGCTACGACCCATTGCAGCTTCGCGTGTTTTTAAGAAATCAAGCTTGCCATAGCTATTCGTTGTTTTCACAATATTTTGTACAAAACGTAAAATGTCTTTTTGACCTACATAATTAATTTTATCCCAGTCGTCTGTTGCTTTATGGTAATCTGCATGGCTACCTGTAAACATAAATAACACTGGCATATCTTTTCTATAAAAACTAGCATGGTCACTTGGTCCAGTGCCAGCACTGTCAATGGTATACAATAAATTAGTCTGTGTTTTTTGAATGATTTCCGACCACTTACTAGAAGTACCATATCCACCTAAGCTCATTTTTTTAGCCGCATCATACCTGCCCACCATATCCATATTCACCATATAGTTAAAGCTAGTTTTGATGGTTGGATTTTCTAACCAATATTTACTTCCAATCAATCCCAACTCTTCTGCAGAGAAGTGAATGATTAAATAATTGTTCTTACTGTATTCATCCGCCCCTTGCCTAGATGCCTTTTTTAATAATTTAGCCAATTCTATCAAAGCCGCAGTACCACTGGCATTGTCGTCCGCACCATTGCGTATTTCCCCATTGATATCTAAAGCATTCTTATCTTGGTTGTAACCCAAATGATCCAAATGTGCACCCAATACAACCGTATGTGCTGCGTTATTATTGATATATGCAACCACATTTTTTCCTATTCTATTTTGAGTTTCTAAAACTAAATTGGCATCAATATCAAATGTGCCTAATGCGTCATTAAAATATTTTTTAAAACCTTCTTTAGTGATATACACGACCGGAATAGCAAGTGGCGCAGCGGTGTCAAATTTATTAAATTGAATATTATCCACTAGGCTCCCACTATTGTATAAGAATAATGCTTTTGCATTTTTCTCTTTCATATTATTTGTAGTCGTCTTCATCCAATCTTGTAGATCAAAATGCGGATTACTTTGTTGCTCTTCAAGTACTTCTTGTAAATCCTTAAACCAAACCTGCCCCGCCTCTTCTAATGCCAGTGTAGACTTTGTTGTAAAACGACCATTGAATCCGGTAGATACCGTGAAAAAATCGGCGCCAAATTGCATTGCTTGTTGATTGATGCTTAATACCGCATCTGTGCCCCATTTTTTACCTTCATTGATAGGAAAAGCCTGAACAAATCCATCCTGTCCCATCGGCTGCATGCCAACACTTTCATATTGAGCAATGATATAATCCACTGCTTTTTGTTCTCCCAAACTACCAGCACGACGGCCTTCTAGCACATCACTAGCTAAATATTGAACATGCAATTTTAGATTTTTGATCATTTGACGATCAGACTTAGTTTGCTTTTGAGCAAATCCAATAAAAGAAACAAAAACAAAAAGAAGGGTACTAATTTGACGCATGGTTCGAGTTTGAGCCACAAAATTAAGCAATGCAGCTTAGTTTAGTTGGCAAATTCTGTAAAAACTGCTAAAAGTCATGGATTTTAAATGGCTTCAATTTCTAATTTCGTAAGTAGTAGCTAGGCTTAATAGCTAGCTTTGCGACCAATCGTGAAAGCAGGAATACATATCGCCTTAGTGGGGAATCCCAATAGTGGAAAAAGTTCGCTTTTTAATGCCCTAACCGGCTTGCAACAAAAAGTAGGCAATTTCCCTGGCGTCACTGTAGATAAAAAAACAGGAGATATCCAGATTGGCCCACATGCAAGTACCTTAATTGATCTTCCAGGCACCTATAGTTTCTACCCAAAAAGAGAAGATGAATGGGTGGCCTATAGGGTACTCATGGGGGTAGATGAGGACGTAAAAACAGATGTGATTTTATTGGTAGCAGATGCGAGTAATTTAAAAAGAAATTTACTTTTTTGTAGTCAAATCATTGACTTAAAAATTCCTGTGGTTTTGGCGCTCACCATGAATGACCTAGCACACAAAAAAGGAATCAAAATAGACATCGTTGGATTACAATCCGATTTAGGTATTCCTGTTGTGGCAGTAGATGCCAGAAAAAACAAAGGTCTAACAGAGTTAAAAAAAGTATTAGGGCAAATTATCGAAACGCCACGCTCAAGAAATCAAGAAAGTTTTATTGACAATAAAAACCTTGCTCCTGCAGCGATTGATGCATTTAAAAAAACCTATCCTACACATAGTGATTATGCTGCACTGCATTATTTAATGCACCATGAAACATTTCCATTGGAGCAGGAAATGCAAGCGCATATTGAGCAGATAGAAATTGACAACGACTTTAACCATACCAAAACACAGGCACAGGAGATTTTACAACGTTATCATCGCATTCAAGAGTTGATGAAAAAATGGGTAACTGAACCCGATCCCACTGCGAAGAAAAAAAGAACAGATCGTTTAGATAATATTTTCTTACACCGCATTGGTGGCTACTTCATTTTATTGTCTGTCTTATTCTTATTGTTTCAATCCGTATTTTGGATGGCATCCTTCCCAATGGATGGGATTGAATGGATCTTCACCAATATCACAACTTATTTGAATCAAGTATTGCCAGAATCTTGGTGGCAGGACTTATTAGTGAATGGACTAGTTGCAGGCATTGGAGGTATCGTGATTTTTGTACCACAGATCATGATCTTATTTGGACTCATCACTTTGCTAGAAGACACGGGTTATATGGCAAGAATTAGTTTCTTGAGTGATAAGCTCATGCGTAAAGTGGGATTGAATGGCAAGAGCGTAATGCCCATGATTAGTGGCTTTGCATGTGCTGTACCTGCCATCATGAGTGCAAGAAATATTGAAAATAAAAAAGAACGTCTACTTACTATTTTAGTAACGCCATTCATGAGTTGTAGTGCAAGATTACCAGTATATACGATTCTTATTTCATTGGTGATAGACGAGAAAATGTATTTTGGCTTTTTAAGTTTACAAGGGCTGGTGATGATGGCATTGTACTTATTGGGCATTGTGATGGCATTGGCTGCAAGTTTTATTCTAAAATTCTTTATCAAGATCAAAGAGAAAAGCTATTTTATTTTAGAGCTTCCTGTATATCGTGCACCACGCTGGGGCAATGTGGGTATGACGATGATTCAAAAAGCTAAAATATTTGTGGTAGACGCAGGTAAAGTAATTATTGTGATTAGTTTATTACTTTGGTTTTTAAGTTCTTATGGCCCTAGTAAAAAAATGGATCAACTGGATGCACAATATGCAATAGCCATTAAAGCCAATCCATCCCAACAAGTTGTTTTAGAAAAACAATACCATACCGATAAGCTCGCAAATTCTTATGCAGGGTTATTAGGCAAGCAAATTGAACCAGTCATCAAGCCACTAGGATATGATTGGAAAATTGGTATTGCACTCATTACCTCCTTTGCTGCACGCGAAGTATTTGTGGGCACCATGGCGACCTTATACAGTGTGGAAGAAGATGACAATAGCAGCTTAAGAGAAAAATTACGCGCCTCTGTTTGGCCTGATGGTAAACCTGTTTATAGTTTAGCAACTGCACTATCCTTAATGGTTTTTTATGTACTCGCAATGCAATGCATGAGTACACTCGCTATTGTAAAAAGAGAAACAGGCTCATGGAAATGGCCTGCTATACAATTTGTCATGATGACTGGACTAGCTTATGTGATGAGCTGGGGGGTGTATGTAATTTTTAAATAAGCATTACAATCCTAAGTTACCTTTTAAAGCATTGTAATTTTTCATAATTTCAGATTCAGCTAAACATCTTTTATAAATCAAGATTGGTCCAATATCGCCTAGCCAATAATTATCTGCCTTTCCAATATATTCTTCTGTATTTGAGGCATACTGGGCCAATGGCATATCTGTTACTCCAACTTGAATTCCATTTAAATAATACCTAGTGATAGTTGCATCCTGTGTTACTGCAAGGATCATCCATTGTCCAGTGTTAATAGCTAATGGATTACTGAAAGTACCTGAACCTCCTGCAGAAAAATGCATTACATAGCCACTGCCATTCTGGTATACATAAAAATTAAAATTCCTACTACCTGATGAACAACCAAACAATGCTCTAAAAATACTAGTACCGAAATTAGGATCCATTTTTGCAGCGACCATAATTGTTTTACCCGTATAAGTAGTATTGAATTTTGAACTAGCAAGACTAATAAAGTTATTTGTGGTTCCATTGAATGTAAATCTTTTAGGAGCGCTATTAAAAACCGGAGCAGAAGTCGATAAGGTTCCATTGTTTGCATTCAAACTAATATCTGTGACAGTTGTGCCAGATCCATTATACGACCTTTTAACAGCAGGATCTACATACATTAATAAACCTTCGGTTACAACATTTGTATTTAAACGCCCAAATATAAAATTACTATTGTAGGAAGTCAAAGTAAAATTAGTCAACGTAGTATGATAATTTGTTGTCTCATCATATAAAGTAGTAATGCTAGTGTTGGTTATATTTGGCAGACCTTGATTGCATTTAAAATAAGCGACCAATCCAGCTTCATCTCCATTTAATTCTTTGTTCATATTTGCAGCAATCTGCGCCTGTGTTCTTACCACATTCCAAAATCTAATATCATCTAATGCACCATCAAAATAATTTGTTGCAGTTTGCATACCGCCTAAACGAACAAAGCTAGGTGCATTTAAAGTGCCATAATTACTACAAGTGCCCGTTTTATCTAAAACCCCATTGATGTAAATTGCAATTGCCCCACTACTTTTAGTGCGTGTTACTGCAATATGCTTCCATGTACCATCATTGATACTCGCATTACTAATAATGGAATAATCTGTATTGCCTATCCCGAAAGCCAATTTCGATCCATTCAATGCAGTGCCAAAATCATTGGTACCGCCTCCTACTTCGGCATCCACAATACCAACACCACTATACCACATACTTCCTTCTGTTCCCACTTGCGTAGTCTTTACCCAATATTCAATCGTGAAATCATCTCCCACTGGCCTAGTGACATTCACATAATCATTTACACCATCAAACTCCAATGCATTGGCAAATTTGAATGCGTGATTAGAAGCTTGAAAAGGCGTGGATATAATTTGTGCATGACTAGACATGCTTGAGCAATTCAAAACAATAAAGAGAAAATAAAGCTTCAATTTAAACATACAATGTCTTGATTAAAATGGCCCGCCTGCTCGATTGAATACTGGAGCACCGAAGGCACTAATGGTGACATTATTAGGGCCACTATCCTTATATGGATTAGCTGCATCATCCACAGTCAACAAAAATTGCGTGCCAGGAATTGATGTGAGAATGGTAGTTGGCGGAGTGAAATTAGATGTATACAATGCCGATCCAACAACAAGCCTCATATTGGTGATATATGCATTCAAATTGCCTGGTCTCCAATTGTTCTTGCCGATTAAAATTGTACTAACACTCGCTGAATTTAAGAAAGCACCAGTACAACTTGTTGTACCATTCGCAACACCATCTAAATATGTGGTTATGACAGATCCTGTTCTAACCAATGCCATATGATGCCATACACCAGTCGCAATATTTGATATTGGATTAAAATGACGATCAGCAACACAAGGATTATTAACATCAATTCGAGCAGCAACTGTTCCAGAATAAATAGAGAAATAATCACCCTGTCCACCACCAAAAATTGGATCCATTACAACCGCACCGATTGTGTTAAATTTAATCCAAGTTTCAAAAGTAAAATCTCCAGGGGCGATCATATTCGCGGACCTTGGAAAAGAAAGATATTGTCCACTTGTAGCTAAAAGAATACTATTTAAAGGCTTCTTAGGTGTTGTAAATTTATAACTATTGCTATAAATGGTCTTGTTGCCAATCGTAACAAATGTTCTAATATAATAAGTAGTTAATGGTGTTAGATTGGTTAAATTAACCGTCAGACTACCTGATGTTACAGCACCGTCTACAATAATATTATCTTGGATAGTTGGTGTTGGACTCGTACTGTAACAAACACCTCTCTGATCGATATTGATAAATGCAGCAGAAATCATTGAAGAATAAGTTGCTGTGCTATAATCTAAATTTGTAATGCTGCTATTTGAAATACCTGGCATAGGAACCTTACCAATTACCCAATTCGAAGTATTACCTGTCATAGCAAAATTATACAAGCTATAGACTACTTGAAACTGACCTGCGACATAATTGATATTATAATTAGAACTTGAGAATGTACCTCCAGTAGCCAAGGATGGAGTGATCGTGTAATATCCAACAGCATCATCCACAGCGGTTCCGCCAGTTGCAGTAATTGTTGCAGAGCCAACTGTTTCACCATTCACCAATCCTGTTGCAGTGAAATATTTACTTCCTGCACCAAGTCTTATTGTTGAGCCATAAAATTTCTGAAAGTATCTAGCTGTTATGGTTAAAGTTGCAGGCGCCACATAACTTGTTGTAGTAGACACCGCAACATTGTCCGCGCTAGTTGAGGTTAGTGTAATATTCCCATTGAAATTACCCACTCCAGCAGTTCGTTTTAATCTGATATACAATGGTTGATTAATCAAATGCTCCGCTGTTGGATACATACGAATAGTATCACCAAAGCTAGTTCCTGAATTCACAGATGCCTCAAATCCAGATGGCATACTTACTAGAATATAATTAATAATATTATCTCCCTGTACATTGAAACTTGTATTGGCTGATGCAGCTCCATAAGTGGTATTTAAACTTGGTATCGTTGAAACAGCAAGCGTGATAGTTGGTTTTTTTACGGATATGACTACAGTTGTTAATTCACTCCAGTTAATTGAACCGTCACGTTTGTAGTTTGCAGCTCTTACACGAACTGATACATTGTTCACCAATTGTGTAGGCGTTCCAGTGATTTCTCCAGTGGTTGTATTTAAACTTAAACCAGTAGGCAATGCATCTAATGCTTCAAAAATATCTGCAGCACCCCCAGAATTGGTTGGCAATAATGCAATACTTGCATAGTTGATATAAAATGTTGCGGGAGTTGTATAAGTAATTGTAGGAGGCAACTTAGTTATATTGATATTTACAGCATAGGTATAATTACAAATACCTTTTGTATAATTATAATTGATTGTATAAGGTTGACTTGTACTTAACCCAGGTGTAAACGATCCATCAGCAGCCGTAAAGAATAACCCAGTTGGTGTATAAGAAAAAGTTCCATTCAATGGACCATTGATGAAATTTACTTTTTTAACATTCATGTCCATTTCGTCAAAACTATACGCACCATAGGATACAGTTGTGAATGCATCCTGAATCACAGTTACAGTCACTTTGGCTGTATTAATACAACCTACACCAGATCCTGTTCCCACAACAGTGTATACCGTAGTAGTAGTTGGTGATGCAATTGGATTTGCAATTAAAGAATTATTTAAACCAGTTGCTGGAGACCATGTATAAGTAGTTGCACCAGTAGCTCCAAGTGTCGTTGGCGCACCAGGACAAACTGTTACATCCGAAGTAACACCGACAGCAGTTCCAGTAACCACACTAGAAGATGGTGTTAGACTTCCGTTGCCATAACCCACACCATCACCTCCAATATAAAAATTATCTCCTACCGGGACTGAACAAACACTTTGCATTAAGATAGACTTTGGCGCATTGGCTGCACTGGATCCACCTGAATAAATAAGTTGTGTATAATCCAAATTCGGCGTACAGGCTGCCTGAACTAAAATCGATTTAGGCGCCAGGGTAGCACTATTTCCACCAACATAAATAAGTTGTGTAAAATCATAGTTAGGCGTACATGCGGCCTGAACTAAAATTGATTTAGGAGCAGTTGGCTCATTCGATCCCCCTGAATAGATTAATTGAGTATAATCATAATTCAGTGTACATGCGGCTTGAGTGACAATTGCTTTTGGGAGATACGCATTATCATATCCACCCTTAAAAATATTAGGATACTCTAAAGCGCCAATATTGGTTGCACAATCATTGGTGATTTCAATATTTGCAGTCAAGGTATTATTGCAAGAACCATAAGTATAGGTTACCACATAGGTTCCAATAGTACTCGTATTAGGAGTGATCAAACCACTACTTGCATTAATTTTTAATCCAGGATCGCTTGCACTAAATGTACCATTCGTAATGCCTGTTAAAGTGGGTTCTTGTAATGTAGTAATGGTATTACAAACTTTGGACGGATAGGCCAATGTAGTAACGCTAGAATTGGCTAACACGTTAATTGTGACAGTCGCTTTATCTCTACAACCTGCTGATGCTCCAGTTGCAGTTACTGTGTAGGTTGTTGTTACGGATGGGTTTGCTATTGGGTTTTGAACATTGGCATTGTTCAATCCTACACTTGGGCTCCAAGAATAGGTAGTAGCACCTGTTCCTGTTGTTGTTAAAGTGACACAGTTTCCACCGATAATGGTTGAATCTTTAATCGTTGCAATGAATGGCCCAGCAATATTTGCCGTATTGGTTGCCACTAAATTTCCAGCTTCAGAAGTGGACGAAGTACCACCAACGAATATATTCATTAACTCAGGAGCTGGACATGCAGTCGCTTCAATTTCTAAAGCACTTGTACCACCATAACTTCCACCTCTGTAAATTAAAACAGATTCATTTAAAGTATAGGTACAAGCTACATTTGAAATAGCAAGTTTAGCTGCTCCGCCATAACTGCCGCCTTTGTATATCAATAAGGCGCTATCTAGACTAGTTGCACAAGCAGTATTGCTAATATTCAATTTTGCTGTTCCGCCATAACTGCCGCCTGAGTAAATTAACACACTATTATCTATGGCAATAGCACAAGCTGTTGCACTAATTTGCAACTTAGCGGTACCACCGTAAGACCCTCCAGTATATTGCCCCATCAAAGACGAAGTCAATACTAGAAAGAAAAATAATATGAATAATTTAAATTTAGACACTTACTATAAATAGGATTAATTTGAACGAACACCTCTACCGCCTGAATTACCTGTAGTGCCATTGTTAATAGTGGTTCCTGCGAAAAATGTCCTATCAGAAACCTGTATCACTGTTGCCCCATAGTTTCCAAAAGATCCGCCCTTCACATAATTGCCAGAATTTGAACCATTGATTGCAGGCCATCCTGTAGTGTTTGCATGACCATCGCTGCCTAAAATTCCATCCCCATTCACCGTTGTGAAATTGGAATAATCATATCCAGCACCGCCAACCACTTGTTCAAACACATTACCTCCCATATCTAAAATTCCATAATAGGTTGCAGCTGCTAATGATCTCGTAGAAGTAGCATTTGCAGCATAACCAGACCTGTAAGGCGCCCAGTTAGGATCATCCCAGCTATACAAACACAATCCATCTCCGCTTTGTCCAGGTTTTTCAGCTACCTGCCCAGCCATATTATTGCCTGTTGCTTGAGTAATTAAAGTGTTACCCCAAGGATATTCATTGGCAACAGGATTCAATGTGCCTCTACAAGCTTTTTCAAATTCAAATTCTGTCATCGGCCTTAATCCTGCCCAATCTAAATAGGTAGTCAAGTCTCTCCAACTTAAATAAGAAGCAGGAGAATAATTGGCATAAGTTGTATTGTAACTAAATACAGCAGGCACAGTATTGTAGGTACCAGGAGTCGTAACTGCTAAATAGCCTTTATAAGATGCGTTACCAAAATTGGCACCAAGTTGGTTGGGATAACGCCCGCCCCATTTTTCCAATCTTGCTGCTTGTTGATCGTAAGTTAGACAATTCATAAATTCTGTATAAGCTACCATACTCAACTCATATTTCATACACCAAAATCCATTGTATCCTAATGGGAATGTAGATGGCAAATTACCTGGACAACCATAAATTGGATTCGATGTGTATGCAGTTGCAGAACCTAATCCTGCTGACTGAACTGTTGCGTCAATAAATAAAGGCGTGGAAGCATTGTTGCCTCCAGAAAAATTAGAAGTATTTGTACCACGACCATCGCCTAAATAAAATCCACCTTGTGGAACATAGACCATTTCCGTGCCAATGACTTTAAAATTATCAGCAGCAGAAGCTACAATTGCAGGTTGAGTTGTTAAACTGCTATTTAAAGCAAGTGTAATATTATGCGTACCTATATTGCCGATGCCTGCATCCGTTCTTCTAATGAAAACACCCAAACCGTCTGCTACTGCATCAATCGTTAATAGATTGGTTCCTGCTGCACTCGTGTGATCAGAAGATGTAGTACTTAATAAAGCAGTGGCCCAAGTATTCGTACTAGAACATGCTTGACGTTTTACAAATACCCACACCCCATCCCAATTAGAAGGACCAGATGCCACTTTCCAACTATTGTCCCATGCAATTGTAAAACTGATTGTTTTAGCAGTATTGTCATACACAGGAGTTGACATCACAAGATTATTAGCATACAAGTGATTCCCAATGAATAAGCTCAAAAATGCAATTACAATATATTTTTTCATATCCAGTATTTTTTTAAATTAAAATGTACGAACCCCGCGACCACCCATTGATCTATCTTTATAAATTGAAAGGTTGCTATTTGTACCACCATAATATTGTCTATCTGATACTTGAAAAGCAGGCAAGTTTCCACTACTCGTATTAAAAAATCCTCCTTTAACAATTGTCCCAGAATTTGTACCGCCATCTAATGGCCAATTCGCCGTATTCGCGTTTCCATTCTCCCCTAATACACCATCTCCATTTAGGTTGGTGAATGTAGAATAGTTGTATCCATTTCCTCCACCAATACATTGTTCAAATAATTGACCTGCCATATCCATAATGCCATAATAAGTTACACCACCTTGTGAACGATTGGTGGTTGCATTGGCTGCGAAGCCAGCACGTATCGGTCCTCCATTCCATGCACCACCATGGCAAAATCCTTCTGCAACACCATAGTTAACAGTAGCAGAAGATTGACCATTGTTCATAAAATTGATGGTGGTATTACCCCATGGATATTCATAAGCCACTGGATTCAATGGACCTCTACATGCTTTTTCATATTCAAATTCAGTCATAGGTCTTAATCCTGACCAATCTAAAATTGCTGTAAAGTCCGTCCAGTTTAAATGTGACTGAGGAATATAAGGGAAGCTGCAAGAGAACACTGCAGGTACCGTATTATAAGTTCCTGCGGTACTAACTTTTACATTGACATAGTACCAGTTTTCATCAAAATAGGCATTAAGAACATTGGGTAATCTTCCCCATGCAGCTAATCGTTTTGCTTGTTGATCATAAGTAAGTGTATTTAAAAATTCAACCACTAAACCTTGCTGAATTTCATACTTCATACAATAGTAACCATTGTACCCCAATGGAAATGTACTTGGTAGTGCAACAGAACAACCATAAGCAGGATTGGTCACATAGTTATTGTAAGTACCTAATCCACTCGCCTGTACACTTGAAGTAATTAACAAAGGTTGATTCGTATTACCTGCAGAAAAATTATTGGTATTCGAAGGACGGCCATCCCCAATATAAAATTGACCTTGAGGTACGTACACCATTTCAACTCCAAGCACTTCAAAATTATCACTATTGGAAGTGGTGATACTTGGATTCGTAGCACCTAGTTTTAATGTGATTGTTTGTGCCGAAACATTCCCCACTACATTCGTGCCTATCCTTCTCACAAAAACACCCATTCCATCTGCAGCAGCATTCACGGCTACAATCGTAGACTGAGCGCCACCATTTTGCGCATTATGATCTGCACTAGTGGTGCTCACTAATTGATGTACCCAGTCATTGTTCCCTGAGCAGTTTTGTCTTTTTACAAAAATCCATACAGCATCCCAATTAGACGGGCCTGAACTAATAGACCAGCTATTATCCCATGCAACTGTAAATGTCAAGGTTTGATTTGCAGAAGAATAAGTAGTTGTTCCTATCACAAGATTATTCGCCTTCACTGCGAATGTGCTTAGAAAAAAACCAAATACGATTAAACAAAATTGTTTCATATTGTTAATTTAAAAATTGAATATTAAAAATTTCTAACCCCTCTTCCGCCTGTAGCTCTATCTCTTGTGGTATTTCCATTAGTAGATTGACCTTGGTAAAAAGACCTATCTGATACTTGGAAATAATTGTTATTTCCTGTGTTGTTATAAAACGCACCTCCCTTATACATGGTGCCTGAACTCAATCCACCGTTGATTGGCCAGCCTGTTACGTTCGCTAATCCATTGTTTGCCAATGCCCCATCTCCATTTGTTGTCGTAAATCCAGCATAGTTATAACTAGCACCGCCACCAATACATTGCTCATACACATTCCCAGCCAATTCCATAATACCGTAAAAACTTGCACCTGCTTGCACTCTATTTGAATTCGTTGTTGCAGCAAACCCTGATCGAATTGGACCGCCATCCCAGTTATAATGACTTAAGCCATCATTTACAATACTCATTTTTTCACTTGCAGTATTCATATTAGACATACCACCATTACTCGTATTAATCACGGTCGTGCCCCATGGATACTCATACGCAACTGGCGCTAATGTTCCACGACATGATTTTTCATATTCAAATTCAGTCATGGGTCTTAGACCTGACCAATCTAAATAAGATGATAAGTCTTGCCAGTTTAAATACCCTGCAGGTAAAAATGCATTATAAGCATTTGTTAAACCAAAAACTGCTGGTATCGTATTGTCGGTGCCTCCGGTAGTGACTTTGATTTCTTGTCGATAGTTATTTGCAGCATTGCTAAAATAAGTGCCTGTTGCACTTGGGACTCTACCAGACCATACACCTAATCTTGCCTTTTGTTGATCGTAGTTTAAGGTATTTAAATAATCAACGATTTGTTGTTGACTAATTTCATATTTCATGCAATAAAAACCATTGAATCCTAATGGAAATGTGCTTGGCAAGCTTACTACATTGGCATAAGCAGGCGCACTCGTATAATTCGCATAAGTACCAATACCACTAGACTGGATAGCACTAGTAATTTGTTTTGCAGTTCTTAAAGTTCCATTTGAAAAGTTGGATGAATTTGTACTTCTACCATCCCCAATATAAAATGCACCCTGAGGTACATAGACCATTTCAATTCCAATCACTTTAAAATTGTCTGCGTTCGAAGTTGAACCAATTAAGGCTGGATTGTAATTACCAGAAAGTTTTAATGTAACTGATGTTGTAGTTGTAAAAGATCCGATTGCATTATTTACAGCACTTGGGCGGCGAACAAATACACCCATTCCATCTGCAACAGCATCCACTTCTAGTCCATAAGATCCAGAAATACTATGGTCACTTGAGGTTGTACTTAAAACAGCATGAGACCAAATACCATTAATTCCACATGGTTGTCTTTTTACAAATACCCAAACAGCGTCCCAATTGGAAGGTCCGTTATTGACCCTCCAACTATTGTCCCACTTAATTGTAAAACTAACTTGATTGGCACTTGAATTGTATGCAGGTGTCCCAATGACTAAATTATTAGCAATAGAGCTACAATTAAATAGCACCATTAACAGAAATAAAAAGGAAAGTTTTTTCATTGTTGTTTAATTAATTGCAGAATTATATAATCCGCGTTCGTTGGTGTTGGTGCCACTTGCATCACCTTGATCAAAACGATAATAAAGTTTAAGACTGGCGTTGATGTTGGGATTAACAATAGAGTACATATATTTTTGGATATCGGATCTTGTCCTCACACTGTTCCAAATCCTTAGTTCATCTATTGTGAAATTTCCATTCTCTCCTTCGCCGTCAACATTTGATCCAAGTCGAAACATTGTTGGCAAAATACTGTCAGCTATAACTGTGTAGGTAGCTACTGATGTAGCATTTTTATATACCGTTAACACACTATTATTTTTTACAAAAGCAAAATGAATCCAACTGTTCGACTCGAAAGTACAAGGCGTTGACCATGATACAGTTCCTCCCATATCTGAAAACAATAATTTTAATTGAGATGCACTTTTTGCAATATGAAAACCATTGTTGTTATAAGAGCTATAAATCCTATCGTTTGTTCCGTCTGTTCCTGAATTCTTGCACCAAAATTCGATTGTAAAATCAGTGATTGAGTCTTGTACATACACCTGTCCTATGCCATAAGTGTTTGTGCCATTAAAATTGAGTGCATTCCCAAAACTAGTAGTACTATATTGCAAAGACTGCAATTGAGGCAAACTAATTTGCGCCCAAGCAAAACTTGTCGCACTAACTAATAATATAGTAATCAGTATTTTTTTCATTGATTATTGTATATCTCCAGTTAACAAAACAGAGCCTGCCGCAAAACACATCGCAGTTGCAATGGAATAGATGCCCGAAGTTGCTGTGTAATTGAATCTATTAACAGTTCCACTGAAATTCACACTCGTATTATCAGATTGTAAGACCATACAAGAAAATCCAACCGGCAAAGTACTTCCGTCAAATGTGATGGTTGGCCCTCCTGTACATACAATCACTTTACCATTATAGGTCAACGCATTGGTGCCATTAATCGTTAATGCGGATGATACATTTGTAATTGCCGCGTTAAAACCAGCAATGGTTGCCGTGCTAGAATTTGCTGATAAAGCACCTGCCACAGTTACTGCATCAAAAGTTTTTGTTCCTGCAAATGTCTGAGCAGCTGTTGTAACAACACCCCTAACCGTTGCACTTGCATTAGGCAAGTTAAATGTGTGTGCAGCTCCTGTGCTTGCAATATTAAAATCATTGCCTGCACCAGCAGCAGTGCCTGTTGAGAATGTTTGAGTAGATCCTGTTAAGCCATTTAAACTACTTAGGCCCGAACTGACCGCAGTTAAAACGCCTGTACTTGCATCTAAATTTAATCCAGATCCAATTTCAATTTCTCCAGGAGCACCTGAAGAAGCATTTTTATTACCTATAATTTTTTTAGCACCTAAATTTTGAATTTTAGCAAGGGTAATATTTGCATCCGCTATTTTTGAAGTAGTTACTGCGTTTGCACTAATAGTAGTAGCAACAGCACCTGCGCTGTTGGTGATATCACCAGTAAGTGCTGGAAAACGTGCAGCAGCTAAGACCCCTGTTACATTGGTGCCAGATAGATCCACTGCATTGGTTGTAAGTGTTTGACCAGAAATAGTCATATAATTTTCACCAGTCAATGACACATCACCCGTATTTGTCCCACTCACATTGGCTGTATTTGAAACTGTTAATATTTTACTAGTAGTACCGCCAGCAATCGTAAATCCGACTGCTTGTCCAGCAAGTGAAAGTCCGTTAATTGTTTTATTCGTCATTGATTCTGTACCCGCCAGTGTGGCTAAAGTTCCTGTGACAGGAAGGGTCACATTGGTTGAAGCAGAAGTGGATGTTAGTGTTAATTTATTTCCCGATGTCACAAAATCTCCACCCAATGTGATGGTCTTTGCAGCATTGTTTACACCAGTTCCACCTTGTGCTGGACTTAATGCTGTAGTTAACCCAGTTAAAGATGTAATATTTGTATTTGCACCTGCGATTGCATAGTCAAACGCATCTATTGAACCGTCTGCCTTTAAAAATTCTGAACTAGAACCTGTTGGTGTCTTAATTACATTCGCAATAAGATCACCCCCAATCGTTCCATTTCCACTGATGTTGAAATTTGAACTTGCTTGTTGACTCGTTCCATTTGCAATATATGATCCACTTCCCGCAGGCACATCCGCCGCGGTTAAAGCTCTAAATGTTGGCGCAGCTGCAGCTCCAGAAACAGGACCAGCAAAAACCAAATTGGCATTTGCTGTAGCTACACCAGTACCTCCTTGTGCCGCAGACACCAATGCATTTGTAGTAAGAATGGTTGCGCTTGCATCGGGAAGCGTATATACTTTTTCAGCAGATGTTGCACCAGTAAATTTCGTAAATCCATTACCTGTACCACCATATCTAGCCGTGATGATTTGATCTAAAACAGCAGACCCATCAAAATTATTTCCGTAGATCGCTCTTGTAGTAGCTAATTTAGTCGCTGTATTTGCATTGCCTGCTAAACTTGCAGTTATTGTTCCAGCAGCAAAATCACCATTCGCATCACGCATTACAATTTGATTTTGTAAATTTTGTTCTGTTGCAGTTGTGGCGGCATTGTCTACTTTACCTGGCGTAACTATGGTGGCTAAATTTGCATCTGTGATACCCGCGGTGCCTGATAAATTCGCATTCGTTAATCCTGATATCGTATTATTAGCAGCAGATATCGTTTTATTTGTTAAAGATTCTGTACCTGCTAAAGTGGCTAAAGTGCCTGTAGTAGGTAAAACCAATTCAGATGCCGCAGTAGTTTTAAATGTGATTGCACTCGCATTCGAACCGGTTGTTCCAGTGGTAGTCAATGCTGCACCTGTTGAGATATTGCCACCCAATGCAATTGTTTTTCCAGTATTGTCAATACCTGTTCCACCATTTTCCGGATTAATAATACCTGTGATTTGACCACCAGAAAATGTACCACCAGCAATTGCATTTAATTGTGCAACCGTAGCTAGAGTACCACTTGTAGGCAATGTTATATTCGTTGCAGCTGTTGAATTAAGGGTGATATTATTTGCACCTGTAGTCACTAAGTTGCCTCCCAATGTAATTGTCTTACCAGTATTGTCAACTCCAGTACCTCCATTTGCAGAAGGCAGGATCCCCGATACAGATGAGGCGGATATATTGCCGATTGCTCTTGTAACATATTCTGTATTGGCAATTGTACCATCATTTGAACTAACAATTGCTGTTGGAACCTGAGGCGCACCTGTGAAAGTAGGGCTCACTGCTCTTACAACATCACCAGATCCAGTGGTTGAAATTTCTTCTATGATGCCTGCACCAGCAGTCACTCTTCCTAATATTTTATTCGTCGCACTTACATTTTGAATTTTATCATAAGTGACATTGGAATTTAAAATTTTAGCGGTTGTAATTTTATTTGCACCTATTGTTGTTACACCTGTATTATTAATTGTAACATCTCCGGCCATCGTTACTTTAGCTGCTAAATTTGCAGCATCTCCAACGATAATTTTTCCTGCATCTAATTCAGAACCAATAGATGATACACCTGAAATTGTTACATTGGATACTCCTGTAATTCTACCTTTTGAATCAACAATAAAATTAGGTACTTGTGTTGCTGTACCATAAGTACCTGCTGTTACACCAGAATTTGCTAAAGTAGTAGCAAATGTTCCTGTCCCTGTACCAGTTAAATCACCCGTTAAATTAATTGTTTGATCACCCGTATTCGCACCACTCAAACTCGCGTCATCCACTAAAGTCAATGTTTTTGTAATCGTTCCTCCAGCAATATTAAAACCAGTAGCCAATGCGTTTGGCACTAGACCATTGATTGTTTTATTGGTCAAATTTTCTGTACCTGCTAATGTTGCAATCGTACCACTTGTAGGTAAAATTAAATTAGTAGCAGCAGTTGTTTTTAAAGTAATCGCACTTGCATTGGAACCTGTTGTACCAGTTGTTGTAAATGCAGCACCTGTATTGATATTACCTCCTAGGGTAATTGTCTTACCATTATTTGCAACACCTGTTCCACCATTGATGCCATTGACAATGCCTGTTACATTCGTAGCTGTTCCAATTAAATTAGCTGTTATTTCACCCGCACTAAAATTCCCATTTGCATCTCTTTTGACAATGGTACTATTGGTTGCATTTTCAGTTGCAGCGTTGGCTAAAACTGTAGCTGTATTGATGTCAGCAGCAGTGGATCCACCAACAGTCGCTACCACCGGAGAACTAGCAGTTCCATCCAAATCACCTGCTAATTGAACTTTACCTTTTACCAAGGTAGTTGCATCAGGCGTTGCTGTAGAAACTGTTCCATCTACATAATCTTTCACCGACTTAACACTTGGATATTTTGTATTTGATGTAGCATCGGTTGTGATACTCGTACTTTTATTACTTAAGTCTTCTTTCAAATTTAAAGCTGTTTGAGCAGCAGTACTTAATGGCTTAGCGGCATCTGATGTGTTGTCAACTTGGTCTAACGCTAAATTTACTTTTGCATTTGTAACCGTTGATGCACCCGTTCCACCCTGGTCTATTCCTAAAACACCCACTGATGTCAATCCTTTATTTGCGTCTGTGAAAACCGGTTTTGATGCAAGTAAAGTTGACATGATTGGTTGTGCGTCAAAGCTAGCTACACCTGTAACGCCTAAAGTTCCAGCAATAGTCGCATTTCCTCCAAGCGTTGCTGCTCCACTAATGGTCACATTATCGCTAAACGTTGCGGCAGCGGAAGCATTGAATGTTCCACCCACTAAAAGATTACTACTAAAAGTTTTAATTCCTCCAATAGTTTGATCACCAGAAAGTTCCACAAAGTTTTTTATTGCAGATCCTGTTCCTCCATTCGCAATGGGCAAAATTCCAACTACCCCAGATGTCAATGGCAATCCCGTTATATTCGTTGCAATACCAGCCGATGGTATACCCAAATCAGGCGCAATAAAAACTGGAGCAGTTGCTAAAACCACATTACCAGATCCCGTCACACCATTCGCATTGGATAAATAATTCAATTGAGTGCCCGTAGAGGAAACATTGGTTGTTCCAAGTTTAAAAGGAGTAGGAAAAGTGACCAATCCTGTAAACTCTGGAGAAGCAATTGGCGCTTTTAAATCTATTCTGTTTGATAAAAATACAGTATCTACCATTTTAAGATAAGGTGCAACAATAGATGCGACATCACTATACTGAACACGTTGATTGATTGCTGCTGTGTTTGCGGCAATACTTGTCGCATTGATACTTATATTATTTGCATTACTAGATATCTGAGATGAATTAGTAACAATATCTGTAGTATTGGTATTGATTAAATCTCTTAATGCAGTTGAGTCGTTTCTTATTTTAGAAGTCAATGTTAAAGAATCCGTACTCAGTTTATTTGACAAATTACCAACTGCTAGATTATTGCTTATCTTATATAGGTCTTTATCAATCATTGACAATCGATACGGATTTAACATAGTTGCCGTATCAGCTATATTCACTTTTAAATTCTCCGCCGCAGTTGCTCTTGTTATTTCTGCAGCTAAGTCGCCACCACTACTTGCACTAACAGCATTAATTCTATTAGAAAGTGAGACCGTATCTCTAGCAAATCTATTTGACAACATTAAAGCTGTATCTGCAATATTTACTTTCAAATTCAATCTCGCATCCGCAGCGGTCTTATTATAATAACTAGACAACATAGAAGCGGTATCTGCAATATTTACTTTCGTATTAATTGAAGTTTCAGTATTTGATTTAATTGCATAAGGCGATAACATAGCTGAAGTATCAGCACTATTTACTTTCAAATTCAATCTCGCATCAGCTGCGGTCTTATTATAATAACTAGACAACATAGAAGCTGTATCTGCAATATTTACTTTCGTATTAATTGAAGTTTCAGTATTTGATTTAATTGCATAAGGCGATAACATAGCTGAAGTATCAGCACTATTTACTTTCAAATTCAATCGCGCATCCGCACCAGTCTTATTATAATAGCTAGACAACATAGAAGCGGTATCTGCATACTTCACACCAGATACAGAAACTAAATAGGGTGCAATGATCCCAGGGATTTGAGCAGAATCTAATTTAATATCTATACGTCTAGACAAACTTGCTGTATCTAATTTTCTTAAATACGGATTCAACATAGTAGCAGTATCTGAAATATTTAATTTCAACGCTGTTGTGTTTCCAGAAGAAACTCCCAAGGCATTAATTCTATTGGAGAGAGAGATGGTATCTGCACCAATTCTATCTGAAACATATTGTGTATTCGCTAATAAACCTGTCAATGGAAGCGACACATTGCTTGCGCCGGTTGTAGTGATGGTAATATCTCCAATCCCTTTGAAAGTTAAGTTTTGGCCAAGTGTAATTGTTTTTCCGTCATTATTTACACCAGTTCCACCTTTTGATCCTGGCACGATTGTACTAATAGACAAGGCAGAGTCTGCAACAGAAGACTTTGAAGCAAATAAAGCATAAGGAACCGACCAAAGCTGAGACGTACCCATATCAACATATTCGTTGTCTGCATTCCAACCTGGCGTTGGCAATGAAGGCTCAATTGCAATTTTAATATTCACAAAATATAAAGCCTCATTCCAAGTGATTGAAGTAAGTCCAGCGACACCTGAAAGTCTAGTACCCTTCCCAATGATCAATGTAAATATTCCATCATCAGTAGAAACCACCTTAAACGATTCCTCATAAGTAGTTGTTCCAGTTGCGGATCCTTTTAAGATAGCCACCTTCGCATACACATTTCTTCCAGCAGCGGCATTGCCATTGACATCCCTAGCCACAGCTTGAAATAAAATTCCATCAGGAGTAATCTGAGTATATCCTTCTTTATGAAGGCAACACAAGATAATTGAGACTAGAAATAAATATTTTTTAAACATAACGATTTTGCGGAGTTGCTAGTTTTTCAAAATTTTGAATGTTTGCAAGATGCTAGAAGAGGAAATTTGAATAAAATAATATCCACTTGGAAGGCTCAACATATCTAGTTTATATCCAGCTAAAAATTGGTCTTGAGATACGTCAAAGGCTTTCATAGGCTGTCCCACATTGTTAAAGACAGTTAACCTCATTTTACTTTCATTTTGAACTTTATTGATAAATTTGACGGTCGCATAATTGATCACCGGGTTAGGGTTGATTTTAATGCTGAATTTGACAAAATCAACATCCACGACACAATTGGTAAAAAAATCACCCGTATTGCTCCCCCAGAATTTATTAATTGAATTTGAAACATTAAAACAGTTCTCTCCAGAAATTAAAATTGGATTGCTATAAGTGGTCGTTTTCATATTGCCCCCAATCCCACCAATGGAATAACTGATCTTGATTTGAGCCGACAAGGCGAAACAAATCAGGAGAGAAAATATTGTTAAGCCAATTTTCACATTAATAATTTTAATAATATAAGTGAAAGCGCGCATGATTGCCGATTTCAAAATAGACTTGAAGATTCATCAAACTGAACCGATTAACAAATTGTGACAGAAACAAGCGAAAAATTGATGAAATCAAATATGAAACATTGTATATCAATATATTATAAATGATATAATATTATACTTTTACTAAATTATTCAACAATAAATGACCTAAAAAAGGCCTATCTGATATACATTTCTACCCTTGCAGCCCGGTTGATTCCTGTGTAATTTCCGCAACAACCATAGATATCACCTGCAGAATAAGACCTTGCATTTAAACCAATACCCGAACTCACATCATTGGTGCCTTGATCCGCTTCTTGATTCCAGGTAAACCCCCATCTTAGTCTTGAGTTGGCGTTACCTTGATAATTGAATCCGTAAAATGCAAAACCTGGTTGACTTGAAAAGGGCGTTCCAAATCCAGAAAATGTGATGCTACCGGAGAAATTAGTTTCAAAAGTAGATTGAGTGGGACTTGCTGCAAATTTTGAAATTAAGGTGGTGGTGGCGCCTGAATTATGAAAGTTGTTTTGTAGCCAGCTCCAATTAGTCAAATTATCGATACTTCCACTTTCAGTGCCTGAAGCGCCAATATCAGGCCATAAAGCAAGCATGTCTTTTGCTGGATAATAATTCATCACATCGTATTTGGCATCCCCATCGTTTCTATTTAATTCATTTGGATTTAATGTATTGGCAGTATACCAGTAATTAGCAGCATAATTGAACGTTCCTCCAGTGGTTGCTTTCATAGCCATCATCCAGCCTCCACCATCATACTTACTATCCATTAAACAATATACTTGTTGGATACCTACTGTTGGTAAATTAATAAAATAAACTCCATCGATAGAGGATGGATAGGCAGCTTTAATTGCTTTTGCACTAGGCGCAGCTGTTGCCACTGTTAAGCCATCGGGTGCCGCATATTTAATTTTTGTGCGGTTGTAGATATACTCTAAATCACTTGCAGAAAGGTCTCTATTATAAATCATGAGCTCACCAAAATCACCTTTTGTGTTCAACATTAAATCAATCTTTGTAGCATTTGTATTTAAGGTACGGCTAGTGATCTCGGATTTCCCATTAGCAAAAAGTTTCATAGAACCATTACCGTTATAGGTTGTAGCTATGAAATTCCAAGCATTCATTGTAATGGGTAAAGTGGTAGAATAATAATCCTGATAATGTCCCCAAAATGCTAAATTATTGGTTCCGTCTCCATTAGCAAACATCCCATACATGCCTGTATTGCTCCCATTGGTACCTGTTGAAAAAATACTATTTCCTGTGTATGCATTAATGCTATAAGGATATACCCACATGGCAACAGTTCGTTTATTAGTCCCTGTTATTGGTGCATTATTAACTGATTGAATCGTATTTAATCCATTC
Organism: Sediminibacterium sp.; assembly: GCA_017983845.1. GTDB lineage: Bacteria > Bacteroidota > Bacteroidia > Chitinophagales > Chitinophagaceae > Sediminibacterium. The sequence goes on along the minus strand of JAGOAO010000005.1, from coordinate 75,411 downwards.
CCATTCACCGTAAAAGCCCCACCAACTATTCCAGTATACAATGGGCTATTCAATAAAATCATGTTGTTTCCATTTTCGGTAAGGTCATTAAGTGCTGTGCCTGAACCTGGATAAGATCTCCTCCATGCTGGATTCACATGCATCACTAAATTATTTCGAGGAATGCGTGATTGAATTTTTCCAAATGTAAAATTGCTGGTGTTACCCGATAAAGCAAAGTTGTTGATTGCTCCATTATAAGTTCCTACTTCGTCATACAATACTGTATTTGTATTTATTTGATTAGGATTGCCTTGTTTAAAAGGATAATAACTAACCAGTCCAGATTCTTCGCCTGTTAATTCGGTATTCATATTTGACTGGATCTGCGCTTGTGTTCTTTCATAATTCCACACTCTAACTTCCGATATCTTACCTTGGAAAAAATAATTAGTGCCTGCTTGCTGCGAAGATCCTATTTCAAATTTTACTAAAGAACTAGCCACACATACACCACTTGTTTTGGTGAATGCTACACCATTTTTATAAAAAACCATTCGTCCATTGGCTTCGTTATACACAATAGCAATATGCTGCCATTCATTTAAATTTATATTAGTAATATCCCAACCACCGCAGCCATATGCAGCATAAAAACGGCCACCATTTATATAAATATTGCGATCCCATCCGCCATCCTCAATACCAAAAACAGATCTCCAGGTTGCATCTGTTGCGGTAGGATACACCCATGCTTCCCAAGTAGTAATGGGCATCACTGAATAATTCACATCTAAAGTTGTAATTACGTTATCATTCACTCCATCGAAGTCCAATGCATTGTTTAAATTCTTGGTTAAAAAATTCGCGCCTTGAAAAGTAGATGCAACAATTTGCGCATCTGTTTCAAAATAACAAATTGACAATAAAAGAATAAAAAAGAATTTTTTCATAATTTTCAATCCATTTGATTTTATCTAACCCAATAATATATTTTCGAAGGACTTGGCAAAACTGCTTCAATCCAGGGTGCACTAACATAGTTTGTATTGTTCGTCACTAAAGTACCCCACCAATTTCCAGTACCATCATCGGTTGTTAAAAAGCCATTGTTCGCCAAAGTTCGCCAAGGCATTCTTGGTTGTATAGAACCTGTATTATTTAAATCATAAGTATACGTATCCCATGTTGTATTTCTTGTGATATTGGTTTGTGTGTTGATTGTTGCAACAAAACTATATGCTTCGTTTGCTGTCCATATACCACCCCATCTGTTTCTGGCTTCTGCTTCCATCATATATTGAAAACCAATTGTTGCTTTTTTTATATAGTCAGCCCATTCTACAATAGAATAATTAGTACTTAATGATGGAGTTGTTTGATTTCTTAGTATTGAATTCTCGTAAGTCCACCCAGCAAATCCTACATTAGTTACTAATAAAGTCCATCCACCTCCATCTGTTGTCATGTCAGCATAAATCTGAAAAGGAACTCCTCCATTGATATTGTCATTTTTTATCCAATATAATCCATCTTGTGAACTAGGGAATTCTTGTTTGATCTTATACGCACTTGATGATGCCCTGACAGCAGTTTTACCATCTAATAATTTAGCATTTATGGGTGTACTGTTTTGACTCATGAACATATTTCTCTGAGCTGAAGAGTTATATACACTCATGGTAAATAAAATCAAAAAAATAAAATGCATGCTTTTCAAATTCATCATGGCAAACCTAATTTTAATTTATATTTTTTGTATAACGCTAAAACTTCCGATGCAGCTAACGCTCTGTTATAGTAAAGAATTACAGCAACATTGGCATCCATATTATATTGAGGTTCCGCATCCCTTAACCAACCCACCGTAAATTTATTGATAGCATTCGCCGGTGTATTGGTCGTCATAGTTGCTGTTTTGTCAGATACACCATCTACATAGACTGTTTCAGTTCCATTAGTGCCCCCTGTAAAAGTGGTGGTTACACACCAAAATTTACTTGTTGTTGGAGTTGCTCCTGTTGATAAAGTCCAAGTGCCTAAACTACCACAGGCTCCACCAGCAAATTTTCCACCAGTACCAATTCCAATTGAATGTATAATTGAACCATCACAGGTACTTGAAGCCGGTCCCATACTTACCAACACCGCCGGACTTAAACTATTAGGTTTAAAAATAGCCATAACAGAGTAGGCACCATTTCCTTCTCTTAAATTCGTATATCCAGATGAAACCATGGATCTTGTAGTACCAATGGTTGGCGAAGTAACAAAAGCAGATACTCCATTTACAATATTAAAATTTGGAGCAAGTGCACTTGACCATTCTACTTGATTCCCTGAAACCACATCTGTCCAAGTGGTTCCATTACCATCATAGGATTGTTTATTAGAAGCATCTAAATTTAACATGAGGCCATCATTGCTACCTGCAACACCATATTTATTAATAAGATAGGTTTCCACAAAATTAATTTCCTGACTATTTAATTCTCTTGGATAAATAATAAATTCAGCCATTTCAAAATTAGATCTTTCAGGATACCAAGTTGAAGATGGATGATTAATTGCAAGTTGATTAAAACCAATATTTACACCAGGGGGGTATTTAGAAACAACCGTGCCATTACAACGAGAATAGGCAGTTTGGTCGGTGAATACAATCCAATCTGTGCCTGTAGCTGTTGTAATTCCATTGGGTTGATCTGTAATCCATGCATTGTGAAAAGAAACACCTACATTACCCATCCAATGACCCGTTAACCAATTATTGCTAGTGTACTCTGTGATAATTCTTTTTTGAAGTGTTGTGCTCGTACTAGTATAACGCTCTACAACAAAAATGGTGTATTTACTATTAACCGTCCAGTTTGCAAAAACAGGGAAAAGAACTGAAGAAGTACTTGACCCTTGAAGTACTATATTATTTTTTAAGTTTACACTACTAATATTTGCAGTCATGCCAGTCATGGTGGCATGGTATCCATTTCCAGATTGGTCATGCCACACTGTGGGTGTTGCACCAGTTGCAAATTCATTGGCCATATAATGCGCCATCGCACCTTTAACAGGTAAAGCTAAAAATGAAAATGTTCCATTGCTTGTGAATGTATGTATTGAATACCCATTAATACTAGTGTATTCTCCTCCTGTGGCAACTTGTGGACCTTTGTACCTGATTACAACCACCCCATCAAGTCCTGAAGAGCCACTAGATCCTCCAATTAAAGGGCCAGCACCTCCAGCACCTTTATTATTTGTGTATCCAAAGTCAGCAGCATTAGCCACAACGACTGCAGCGCCAGGATTCCCATTCGCATCGTTGCCTGAACTATTATTGCCATTATAAATGGCTGCACCCGATGTAAAATTAGGGTGTTGGTAGTTAGCCCCTCCACTACCCGTGTAATTATAAGTTGCTGAATTGGGATTTTGTCCTGCACCACCATAAAAACCTCCTCCTCCTCCTCCGCCGCCGCCGCCATCAGCAGTATATTGAACACCTGCGCCTCCAGTCATATTGTTCCCATTAGCACCGCCAGTTTGAATGCCACCACCAGGTGCTGGTCTATTATTTGCAAAGCCCTCATGCGAGCCACCACCTCCAGCTCCACCACCAGCTACCACATAATAATTCGAACCACTATACACACCAGACCAACCACCACCACCTCCACCACCACCAGAGCACCCAGCATTACCTGCTGCACCTCCAGCGCCACCTCCGTTCGAGCCTGCAATACCACCTCCAGTGTTTAACACACAAGTTGAACCAATACCACCACCTCCACCTACAGCAATTGTGAACGAATTAGTATTTAAGTTATTTATTTTTGCATATACTGCTGCTCCACCGCCACCTCCTCCACCATAATAAGATTGATCACCACCACCTGCTCCTCCGCCAGCACCCACCACCAAGACTTCAATGGAACTTAAAGTTCTATTATAACTACTCGCGTAGTTGGATGGTTGAAAGCTTGACATCACCATTTGAGCATGTATATGAAACATGCTACATAGCATCAAACAAAGTAGAAAAGTTTTTTTCATCTTACTTATTATTGCATGTCGCCTCCAGTGATAAACACATTAGTATTTGGAGAAACAATCGTTGCAATAGCATACTGTCCTCCAGTTTTAGAATAATTAGAACGATTGTAGATTGTTACACTTGAACCTGCACTAATTGTAACTGATCCAGCTGCCATTTGAACTATCATACAGTTAAATCCGGCAGTTAAACCAGATGGTATCGTTATAGTTAATGCACCTGTATTCGCACAGTTAATGACTTTTCCATTATCAGATTGTGTTAAAGTATAGGCAGTTGTTGCAGCAACAATAGATGCACTATTCACTGCAGCACTTCCTCCTGCAACGGTTTTATTACTGAATGAGATATTAGTGCCATCATCTGTAATACTACTTGCACCTAATGCAGTTGCACTCGTATATTTTGGAATTGCATTAGTAGTTCCACCAGAAACTGCACCCGACGGAGCAGCCCAAGTAGCTGTATTGGTTCCATTAGTCGTTAATACATAACCATTGGTGCCAGCAACATTGGGATAAGTGATTGCGCCTGCAACTATACTACCAGCCGACGTAATACTTCCTGTTGCATTGATATTTCCATTATTCGATAAAGTGATTGCATTGGTAGTGCCTAATGCACTTTTACCATTGTTGATTTTTACGCCTCCAGAAAAACGGAATGTAGCAGCCCCATCATTCATATCTACGATGTCTCCATCATCAGAAAATACAATTCCCTGACCAGAAGTTCCAGCAGCATTCACAGTTAAATTATTATTCACTATTGCGCCATTACCACTTGCTGTAAATGTTTTAGTACCTCCAATATTTTGAGCAGTTGATAAGTCAACAAAACTGCCACTTGTCCATGTGCCATTTCCTGATGCATCAGATACTAGAAATTTTCCTGCACCAGCGCCATTACCTGCTAGTCTTAGTTTATTAAAAGTCACAACTTGACTACCTGGATCAAAAGACATGAAATCTATCCGAGATCCAATAGTGCTAGAAGTAGGATTATAAGAAAAATGTAGCCCATTCCAAACTCCAGAACTTGACACCGTCCGAATTTCAAATTTCTCATTCCTGGTTTTTAAAGAGAGTGATGAATTTTGACTAAGGTCATAATCAAAATTTAAAGCTGTTGTATACTTCGTATTTTCAGATGAACCTGCATCACCCACTTGAAATGCAGATGTTGGCAGTTTAGTATTCACACCTAACCTGCCATTTGTATTGTCCCAATAAAGTCCATTCGTATAGGTACTTCCTGATGTATAATTACTAGCTAAAGCCGAAGTACTAGACCAAAAAGGTAATGCACTAATTACACCCGTACCTGTTACAGGATTTGTAATTGAATTTTGTTTGCTATTAAACGTTGTCCAATCTGCACTTGATAATAAACCTGAAGCAGAAGCAGATGCATTAGAAATGGTAGACCAAGTTGGTGCAGTTGTACCATTAGATCTTAAATATTGTCCGGTTGTCCCTGCCGCAGAAAACCCAGTTGTATTTGCAGCAGTTTGATAAAGTATAGCGCCTGCTTCACCACCTGAAACTGTATTCGCAGAAACATTTTGCGCCATCCCGTAACCCATACCCACATTCCAATAAAAATCATTGCCATCATAAAAGAAACTTACAATATCTTTTGCGCTAGCGGTAGTAGAAAGTAGAATGCCGGATGAAGAGCCTAGTACTTTATTTGTTTTACCAGCCACAGTTGGCAAGGTTAAATTATAAGGCCCCCCTGTTGCAGGCTGTGTAACAATTAAAGTTCCACTAGACCCTGCAGGCGGTGTTGAGCCAAAAGCCAAAGTACTATTTGCATTCAAAGTAACACTTGCATTCAATCCAGACAATGGCGACCAAGTGATTGTAGCTCCCGCTGTCAAAGCAACAGGAGTAGATGCGTAAATTGGTGTAGTAATTGCACCGCTTGCATTTATTGATCCACTTGTGCTAAATGTACCTGTCGTACTAATCGTAGTGACACTTGTATTACCTAATTGAATGGTATTATCTGCCGTTACAATTGCTCCATAACCTACTGCAGTGGCATTTGTTCTAGTTGCAAGATTTGCATTTGAATAAGCACCCAAGAAGGTATTGTTAGTTCCTGCCCCAATAATTGCAGCAGTACTATAGCCTAATGCGGTATTATTGGCCCCAGTGGAAGCCATTAAAGATTGTGCACCAATTGAAGTATTTGCATTGGCTGTTGAGAGAGACATTAATGCTTCGGCACCAATTGATGTATTTTGTTGGCCTGTGGATAGAGATACTGAATTTTGATATCCTACAGAAGTATTGTTGCCAGTTCCAGTGCCTGTATAACCACTCATAGAATTATACCCGATTGCAGTATTTCTGGATCCAGTGCCAGTTCCTAAACTAGTTCCAATAGCAGTATTTTGTTCACCTTGTCCACCACCTTTTCCAATCTTAATTGAGTTAGAAATGAGTGGAGTATTAAATGTTTTCGTGCCTGAAATAATTTGATCAGTACTCAAGTCCACAAAATTCTGTGTTGATGTACCCGTACCTCCTTGAGCAACAGACAAAACAGAAGTCCATGCTGGCGCTGTAGTGCCAGTAGAAGTTAAAATTTGACCATTTGTTCCTGCAGCAGTAAACGCAGTGGTGCCAGCTGCCGATTGATACGGAAGTGAACCAGCAACGCCTCCACTTAATGAAGTAGGTGAATTACTAGCCCATGATGCTACACCATTTGCATCTGAAATTAAAACCTTTCCAGCACCAGGAGTACCACCGGTTAATTTTAAACCTAATGTTTCTATAACACCATCGTTACCTAATGTAATTTTAGTAGTTGTACCTAAACTACCTTTCGCATTATTAATTTTTAAACCATTTGTAAATCTAACTGTAGCATACCCATCATTATTATCAGCTATATCACCATCTCCAGTAAATTCAACACCACCGCCAGCAGCACCAGAAAAATTAAGTTGTATTTTATCATTTAACGTCAATAAGCCTAAAAACCTTTTATTGCCTGAAAATAACTGAGCACCGGTTGTCATTAAACCACCATTGGTTTCATCCGCAGGTGTTAAATTTAACACTCCAGAAGTAATGGTTGCTCCATTGGCATTTGATGTTCCTGCAATTGCACCTACAGAAGAAACTGCATTTAATACAGACCAGCTTGCGTTTCCGGTTGCATCCGATGTAAGCACTTTTCCTAAAGCCGGCGTACCGCCTGTAAACTTAAACGAAGGTGTTGCTAATTTAACAACGTTGGTAGTACCAGAATTATCATAAGTAACTAATTCAGTTGTGGTTGCTCCATTCACGTAAGACATCACCATTCTATCCATCACACCACTGTTTTGTGTAGTCGCAAATTTAAACGCGTAGGTAGTACCTCTAGTTAATTGCAATACACTAGATCCTGCATCAAAATCATATTTTAATGCATGCTGTGCATCTGTACCAATATGAAACTTAGATGAAGGTGCCGAATTGAGTATACCTACATTCGTTGCAGATGCAGAGAAACCAGATGTGCCTACTTTTAATGTGGTAAAAGCCCCATCAACAGCAGTGACATCACCAGATGCAGTTAAATCTCCCGTGATACCAACACCACCTATTTGATTTAATGTGATACGACCAGTTTTAGTAGTACCATTATCATACATGATATTTAAGTCAGAAGTGTTACCGGAATTTTGAGCCGTTCTAAATACCCAGCCAGTTGTATTGAAACCAATTTTTAATGTGTTCATGCCGTCTTCTAAACCGTATTTCAAATAATCGTATGTAGATGCATTGATATGCAAAGTATTTGCAGGTGCACTATTACCAATACCTAATCGATTATTTGTTGCATCCCAAAATAGTTTTGCATTATTTTGTGCAATTGTTGTACCGTTTGAAAATAAAATCGAACCACTTGTTAAAGTAGGTAAACTAAACTTGTTATTAAAAGTTGTCCAATCAGTATTACTTAGAAATCCAGTAACAGACGAAGTAGCATTGGCTGGCGTTGTCCATGTTGGAGTGCCCGCGCCCTGACTTGTTAAAAATTGTCCAGCAGTTCCAGAAAGGTTATTTGGTTTTAATGCACCGCTAAAACGAATATTACCAGTAACATCTAATTTTTCTGTTGGGGCAGCATTATTAATACCTACATAGCCTCCTGGAGTCAAAAAGGTCATTACATTCACCAAAGTTGTAGGATTTGTGAAGTTATTCATCCTAATATCAAATTTTGTCAAATTGTTACCTCCCTTCATTACAAAATCAACAAAACCTGGAACGGAATTTCCATAAAACAATGGACGCTTCATACTCAACATTGTTTGTTCAGTTAGATTATTTACTTTTCCAACAATGCCAATAATTGGTGTTGTTACACCTGATGGTATATCACTATCTACACCTGACAAATTTACACCTTCGCCAATTTCTAAATTCTTATTCGTATTATCCCAAGTAAAATTTGGGGTACTTCCCAAACCACTAGCAGTAGACCAATAAGGCATTTGTCCTGCAGTACCAGTTCCTGTTACGGTGCCCCCTGTGCCACTTGCAGATAAAACACCAGTGGTTGCATCTAAGGCCAAACCGGCACCAATTGCAATTTCTCCAGGAGCTCCAGCTGCAGATGCAGATTTATTTCCTAATAATTTTTGAACTGAGATGGATGCAATCTTATCTAAGGTAACTGCAGAAGTTGCAATTTTTGCAGAACTAATTGCATTGTCGGCGATCTTAGTACTAGTCACTGCATTTTCTGCAATCTTAGTTGACGTAACTGCATTTGCACTAATCGTAGTTGCCACTGCACCAGCTGTATTGGTGATATCACCTGTTAAAGCCGGGAACCTTGCTGCAGCTAATAATCCTGTTACATTAGAACCAGAGAGGTTTACTGCATTTGCAGTTAATACCTGGTTCGTTAAAGAAAGATAATTCTCTCCTGCAATTGACATATCACCTGTATTGGTTCCAGCTACATTCGCATCGGCAGCAACCGTTAATGTTTTACTATTTGTTAAACCTCCAGCTAATGTGAATCCAGTTGTCACTGCAGTTGGTGTAATACCATTGATGGATTTATTTGTCAATGCTTCTGTACCAGTTAAAGTAGCAAAACTTCTTGCATCCACAGATCCATCCGCTTTTAAAAATTGAGCAGAAGTTCCACCTTGTTTTACAATAGATCCTGCAGTTAAACTTCCACCAACAATTCCTGCTCCGCTAATATTGAAATTTGAACTCGCTTGCAATGATGTACTATTGGCAATATACAATCCACTACCTGCAGGTAAATCTGCGCCAGTCAATATTCTAAATGAAGGTGCAGCATCTGAACCAGAAGCTGGTCCTGCAAAAAATGTATTCATTGCAGCAGTGGCAACACCTGTACCACCTTGTGCAGGAGTAATTAAAGCATTGGTGGTTAATATGGTTGTGTTTGCATCTGGTAAAGTATATATTTTTTCAGCAGTAGTTGCGCCTGTAAACTTTGTGTACGCATTTCCTGTTCCTCCGTATGAAGCAGCTATCACTTGTCCTAAGTCAGCTGTACCATCAAAGCTATTCCCATAAATTGAGCGAGCAGTAGCTAATTTGGTAGTAGTTGCAGCATTACCCGCTAAGTTCGCTGTGATTGTTCCAGCAGTAAAATTACCAGTCGCATCTCTTGAAACAATTGCATTTGCCGTATTACTAGAAGTTGCAGATGTAGCAGTATTTAACACTTTACCTGCAGTAGCGATCGTTGCTAAGTTGGCATCTGTAATACCGGCAGTACCTGATAAGTTTGCATTGGTTAATCCTGATATCGTATTCGTAGCTGCAGTAATCGTTTTATTAGTTAGTGTTTCTGTGCCATCCAATGTAGCTAAAACACCAGTAGTTGGTAATGTTAGCGTAGAAGCAGCAGTCGTTTTTAAAGTAATTGCAGAAGCATTTAAACCAGTGGTACCAGCAGTTGTAAATGCAGCACCAGTAACTATATTGCCGCCTAGTGTGATCGTATTCGTATTCGCAATGCCTGTTCCTCCGTTTGCAGGAGCTATCACACCAGTAATTTGACCGCCAGAAAAACTTCCTCCAGCAATCGCATCTAGTTGAGCCGTGGTAGCCAATGTACCACTAGTTGGAACAGTCACGTTGGTTGCACCTGTTGTGGTGAACGTTAAATTATTTGCACCACTTGTTGTTAAATTTCCACCCAAAGTAATTGTCTTTCCAGTATTATCTACGCCAGTACCACCATTTGATCCAGGCAATACACCAGATACAGAACTAGCAGAAATATTACCAATGGCCCTGGTTACAAATTGCGTATTAGCGATGGTATTATCATTAGAGCTAACCAAAGGAGTTGGTGTTTGAGGTGCACCAGTCAAAGTTGGACTAATTGCTCTCACCACATCACCTGTACCAGTCGTAGCAACTTCCTCTACAATACCATTGCCAGCAGAGACTCTACCTAAGATTTTTCCAGTTGTTACATTTTGAATTTTAGAATAAGTAATATTACTATTCAAAATTTTATTTGTTGTTACTTTATCGGCTCCAATTAAAGTAGCGCCTGTATTGTCAATGGTTACATCGCCAGTCATGTCTACTATCGATGCAACATTACTTGCATCTCCAACAATAATTTTACCACTAGACATAGCAGACCCTACTGGAGACACACCAGATATTGTTGTATTCGTTACATTGGTTATTCTACCTTTTGCATCTACAGTAATTGCTGGAACGGAGGTTGCAGATCCATATGTGCCTGCAGTAACACCACTATTTGCAAGGGTAGTCGCAAAACTTCCAGTACCAGATCCCGTTAAGTCTCCAGTTAATGTAATGGTTTGATCCCCTGTATTCGTTCCACTCACGGTGGCATTATTATTTACGGTTAATGTTTTTGAACTTGTACCACCAGCGATAGAGAAACCTGCAGCCAATGCAGTTGGGGTCAATCCATTAATTGTTTTATTTGTTAATTGTTCATTTCCTGTTAAAGTAGTTAGCGTACCAGATGTTGGTAAAACTAAATCAGTTGTTCCAGTTGTTTTAAAAGTGATATCAGAAGCATTGGAAACTGTAGTACCTGTTGTAACAAGGGCACCCCCAGTATTGATATCTCCGCCTAATGTGATCGTTTTACCTGTATTGTTTATACCCGTTCCACCATTTGCACCTAAAACAATTCCAGTTACATTGGTGGATGTTCCTAATACATCTGCTGTGATTGTACCTGCATTAAAATTTCCATTTGCATCTCTTTTAACAATTGCATTGGCTGTATTACTTGCAGTAGCTGCGTTTGCCAATGTGGTTGCAGCATTGATATTAGCTGCAGTTGAACCACCCACTTTTTCAACCGTGGGTAAATCTGCTGTTCCACCAAGGTCATTAGTCAATTGAAGTTTCCCTTTTGATGTTGTCGTTGCATCAGGGGTTGTACTATTGGTAATACTTGCTGCAACAAATGCAGTGGTAGCAATTTGAGTTGAAATATCTCCAGCTGTTGCTGTTGGCGCAGTTGGTGTACCAGTAAGTGCAGGTGAAATCAACGGAGCTTTTAAGTCTAAAGATGCGATTGTGTTTGATCTAATGGCATAAGGCAACAACATTGATGCTGTATCAGAATTGTTTACTTTTAAATCTAGTCTTGAATCAGATGCTGTTTTATTATAGTAGCTCGACAACATGGTAGCCGTGTCTGAAATATTTACTCTTTCATTGATAGAAGCTTCTGTATTAGATCTAATAGCATAAGGCAAAAGCATTGAAGCCGTATCACTAATATTCACTTTTAATCCAACATTATTCGTCACATTCGACGCCAAAGCATAAGGCAAAAGCATTGCAGCAGTATCTGCAATATTTACTTTTTCATTGATACTGGCTTCTGTGTTTGAACGAATCGCATAAGGCAAAAGCATCGTAGCCGTGTCTGAAATTTTTACTCTTTCATTAATAGAAGCTTCTGTATTAGAACGAATCGCATAAGGCAAAAGCATCGTAGCCGTGTCTGCACTATTCACCTTTAAATCCAATCTCGCATCTGCAGCGGTCTTGTTATAAAAACTAGACAACATAGCTGAAGTATCGCTCACGTTCAATTTAAGTCCTACATTAGTTGAAACATTTGATGCTAAAGCATAAGGCAATAGCATTGCAGCCGTATCTGCAGTATTTACTTTTAAATCCAATCTCGCATCAGTTGCAGTTTTATTATAGTAGCTAGATAACATCGTAGCAGTATCTGCAGTATTCACTTTTAAATCCAATCTCGCATCAGTTGCAGTTTTATTATAGTAGCTAGATAACATCGTAGCCGTATCTGCAGTATTTACTTTTAAATCCAATCTCGCATCAGTTGCAGTTTTATTATAGTAGCTCGACAACATCGTAGCAGTATCTGCAGTATTCTGTTTTAAATCCAATCTCGCATCAGTTGCAGTTTTATTATAGTAGCTAGATAACATCGTAGCAGTATCTGCAGTATTCTGTTTTAAATCCAATCTCGCATCTGCCGCGGTCTTGTTATAATAACTAGACAACATGGTAGCCGTATCTGTAATATTTACTTTCGCATCTAACGAAGCTTCTGTATTTGAACGAATCGCGTAAGGCAATAGCATCGCAGCTGTATCTGTATTATTCGTTTTAAGATTTAACCCCGCATCTGCCGCCGTTTTATTATAATAGTTAGATAACATCGCAGCAGTATCGGCAATATTTACTTTCGCATTAATGCTTGCCTCTGTATTTGAACGAATCGCATAGGGCAAAAGCATCGCAGCTGTATCTGTATTATTTGTTTTAAGATTCAATCGCGCATCTGCCGCAGTCTTGTTATAATAACTAGACAACATACTTGCCGTATCTGTAATATTTACTTTCGCATTAATGCTAGCCTCCGTATTTGAACGAATCGCATAGGGCAAAAGCATCGCAGCTGTATCTGTATTATTCGTTTTAAGATTTAACCCCGCATCTGCCGCCGTTTTATTATAATAGTTAGATAACATCGCAGCAGTATCGGAAATATTTACTTTCGTATTGATACTAGCTTCTGTATTAGAACGAATCGCATAGGGCAAAAGCATCGCAGCTGTATCTGTATTATTTGTTTTAAGATTCAATCGCGCATCTGCAGCAGTCTTGTTATAATAACTAGATAACATACTTGCCGTATCTGTAATATTTACTTTCGCATTAATGCTTGCCTCCGTATTTGAACGAATCGCATAGGGTGATAACATAGCCGCAGTATCCACATACTTAACTCCAGCTACATTTACTAAATATGGTGCAATAATTCCAGGGATCTGCGCAGAATCTAATTTAATATCAATTCGTCTTGACAAACTTGCAGTATCCAACTTTCTTAAATATGGATTTAACATGGATGCCGTATCTCCTATGTTTAACTTTAATGTTGTAGCATTTCCAGAAGCAATACCAATTGCGTTAATTCTATTTGAAAGTGAAATGGTATCAGCACCAATTCGATCGGAAACATACTGTTGATTCGCAAGTAAACCACTAGTTGGAAAAACAATATCACTCGTTCCAGTTGTTGTAACCGTTAAATCACCAACACCTTTGAAAGTCAAATTTTTATTGGTTGAAATAAAATTACTTCCATTGTCAACACCTGTTCCACCTTTGGTCGAAGGCACAATAGCACTCACAGACAAGGCAGAATCTGCAATTGTAGAACGAGAAGCAAATAATGCATAAGGCACCGACCATAATTGAGAAGTACCCATATCAACATATTCAGATTCAACTAACCAACCTGGTGTTGGCAATGAAGGCTCGATTGCAATTTTGATATTTACGTAATAATAATCCGCATTCCAATTGATATTGGTTAATCCGGTTGCACCTGCAGTTCTTGTACCTTTACCAATTACAATGGTAAAAATGCCGTCATCCGTTGAAACTACTTTAAAAGTTTCAGCATAAGTAACAGTCCCTGTAGCAGTACCTTTTAAAATGGTCACTTTAGCATAAATATTTCTACCAGCAGCGGCATTGCCATTCGCATCTCTTGCAACTGCTTGAAATAAAATTCCATCAGGAGTGATTTGTGCGAAAACCGAATTGCTTATAAAAAATAAGCCAATGAAAATCAGGTGTTGTATTTTTTTAAACATAATATGTTCTTTATAATCAATGGTATGAGGAGCCCTTTTTGTATTTAAGAAAAACTCTTTTTTAATATATTCTTACTTGCTTCTTTATGGTTAGAAAGCAAGGAATTGAATTCTTGACTAGATGAAAACCCACAAAGTGAAATAATCGATTGAATTGGAAGCTCTGCGTTTACTGGATTGGTAAACTCATCCCAAAAATGTTGAAAACGATACATATCTCTCAAAGTCTCAAAAGCCATCGTGTAGTTCTTAAGCGAGAGCGCCTGCAATTCAATATCAGTTATATTTAATATACGTGTTAGGTTCTCAGCCGTGGCTGATTTGTGTAGATAGTACTTATTGACAAAAAAATGGTGGTCGAAAAGAATTTTAATTCTTTGTTCTTTTTTCCCAAATTTCTTGACATAAAACAAGTTCAATTTGTAAAATATTTGCATAGTCTTAAGTTCAAATAGACCTGCAATATTGTTTGTTTAAAAAGGAAAAACAAAATCTAATAGAAACAGGGTAAATATTGGTATATACGAATATGAACCTTTGATATACATAATATTATGTATTACATATTTATATATATTATACTTAAAAATAACCTTGAAACCGCTTCTTTTTGTAAATAAAAAAGGACGCTAAAGCGTCCACAGAAAGGATTTTATAAAAGGAGCATTTTAAACTGCAATAGCGTCCATAATGTCCGATGGATTACCGCCATGAAACTTTTTAAATGGCTTATACAAATGTTGTCGGGACGAGAATCCGGCTTCTTTGGCTAATGCATCAATGGTGAAGTTTAAATACTTAGGATTATGAATAATGTCGATAAAATAATCAACTCTATTTTTATTCACTAAGTCATTAAAAGTCATGGAATATTTATAATAAATAAATTTATACAAATCGTTACTACTGATATTCAATAATTTAGCCAAGTTTTCTAAGGAAGCATCGTTTTGAACAAAATATAGTTTAGTGTAGAATTCATTGATGAATTCTAATTCACTAATCGCATATTCAGAATCTCTATTGAAACTATTTCCGAATGAAATTTTCAGAGCAGACCTATTTAAAAAAGCTGGGCGATAAAAAACAAATAATTCAATTAAAATAAAAGATAAAATGGTTGCAAAATAAGAGAAATTTTCAGGCATTTGAACATAAGACAATGGCGCAAATAAGATCACCATTAATCCGGTGAAAAATATTAATAATTTTGACCAGGTTTTTATTTTATCAAAGTATATATTTTGATGTTGTTGCTTGAAAATTACGGCAGTGGATGTATAAGCCATAATACAAAGGAAGACAGCAGTTAAAAGAATTCTGTATATATTTAAATACAACGGAAGCTGTACTTTTGATTTTAACATCATCATCAGTGCTCTTTGAGGAATATCCACAAATAATGAAGCATTATTATTGATGTATTGAAATAGAATTATTTCATAAATGATATAAATTATTCCTAATCCATTGATCCAATTTTGCAATTTAGGAAAATATAAAATGGTGAATACGTTGATGATACAAAATGACATCACCCCTTTAAACATAGATGTTACAAATAAAAATAAACTTGGATCTAGTGGTATTGTAAAAATTAAAGCATTCAAACCTCCACACAAAGCAAGTAAACCCAAATAAAATTTTAGGATCAATGGCCTTTTAAATTTTACCATTAAATCCACAAACACTATTAGTGAAAAAACAAAAATTGAAAAATATATTTTATTTATGATTTCCATACTATGAATAGGACTGCTATGAAGAAACGCTATGTAAAATTATCACTTTAATTCGACTAAAGTCTACTAATTTGATATTATAAAAAAGTATTCATATTTAGTCGTTGTATTCAACAATTTTAGGTTTAATTGCGCAGAATTCACTTCCACTATCTCAAATTTACTAGTCAATTTTGTGGTTGCTAGCGTTCCAGAAGTGACATGATTTAAGGCATTTAATTCTGCAATTTCCCATGTTCCAGCAAATCCATCACTATCTATATAGGCGCCGCTATGGTAAAACTTTTTAGTGTACTTTTTTTGATTAGACGTTAATGCATATGCTTTACCGTCAACGGCCATTGAATCTAGTTTCCATATTTTGAAGGTATTCTGAAAACTACCAGTACCAGCAACTAAATGACGTTGGAAATCAATATCACTAGCTACTTCTTCCTTAGAGCATGAAGCAATAAAACCAACCAGTATAAAAAACACGATTGCTCTTAAACCCATGCTTCTATTTATATTAAAAAAAGATTTCATACAATTACAATGTTATTTAAATAGTCTTCTAGAAAAGAAAATGCCAAAATTCACCCAGCCATCAGATGGTTTAGTTGGACTATTACGTAATTGTCCATTCGTAACGGTTCTTGAAGTTGGATTTGAAAAATACACTGCTGCAGCAGCATCAGTTTTTGTCTTTTCAAGTAATGTCAATGCATTAGGATAAGGATCAGGACCAACATCATCTAAATAATCAGACATGCTTTTATGAAATGCAAAATGGATGCCTACACTATTGAATCTTGACAATTGATATTTAACTTTAAAGTGGAAAAAATAACCTAAGGCCATTAATGAATAAGGCTTACCTGCACTATCTATAAATTGACCTCCAGTACCTAGTGGTTGTAAATTATACTCTTTCCCTTTATACACACCAGTAGGATTGAAAGTGGCAACGTCTAAACCAAAACCGATTGATGGTCTGATTCTTCTGGCTTTTGAATACAATCTGTTGTCTACAAAATCATATTGTACCGAAGGAGAAATACTCAACATAGAAGTGCTAAACTTCATGCCACGTGCAATTTGGTCATTATTGTTAGATAAGTAATCAGAATTACTTAATTTAAAACTAGCAATGGTCAATGACGCACTCAAGTTGGAGTAAATAGTATAGTTTACTTGTAATGCATTGTACAGATTCATGTCATTACTCAATAAATTCTTATTGCTGATTGTTCCAGTAAAAATCGCACCACCACTTAATAAACCAACTTCCAACTTACTTTTCAAAGGGGCTTCTATTTTTTGAAATATATTTTTCAACGAATCGGTCGCTCTTGGAGGCGTTTTTAAACTATCCTCCGACTTCTTTTCCTTAATTAAATCCGCAATTAATTTTCTTCTTCTCAAATCTTTAAGATAGTTAGCATAGCCCACCTGAATTTCAGGTGTCGCTTTTCCATTCACATCAACGATTCCAGACAAATTGTAATAACCAATTTTCTTAGCTGCATTCGCTGTTTTAGTAATCGTGATCTTATTTGAAAGATCATTTACTGCTTGAACTGAAACAGTTAAAGTAGTATCCGTTCTTTTCAGCGTACTATCGTCTTTGAAAAAGCTATAGCCCAACTTAAGATTATTAAAATCAAGCTTATTATTAGACAATAATTTAAATGATTTGAAACTTTCTTTAACAGCAATGGTATCAGGAATTTCAATTTCAGTCTCTCCATTCAAGATTGAAAACACATGTGCTGGCGCCTTAGCGTCTGGCGCAGTTAAAAACGGCTCCAAGTTAATCTTGGGGGAATTGTAATTAAGTGTTTGGTCATAAATACCTTTAAATGAACCTTCTTTAGTGGTCGCACCCCAATAGTTATTAGATAATTCAAAGGTTTTATCGGTACCATAGATACCAAAATTAGCCACATGCACAATGGTATCTGTCAAGTTATCAATTAAGTAATTTGCCACAAAAGAATTGCCAGTCAACTTGGCACTATATTTAGAAAACAACTGATCGACTCTTCCATAAATCAGATTGGTTGAAATATTATAGTTCTTGAAGCCATATACAGTATTATTGACAAATGCGTTATTACTTATCTCATATTTTACATGATCACTTTTTAAGTCTTCAAAATACAAAGCAGCATTATTACCTGTAAATAAGTTGTGTGCAATTCTAAAATTGACAAACTCTTCAGATTGACTATAGTTGAAAGGTGGATTTAAAACCTGTATCACTGAAATTTTACCTGTATTAGCAATAAACTGATTGTCACTAATATTTACACTAGCGCGTTTCCAGCCAAAGTCAAAAAATATCGGCAATTGCAATCCTGTAAAAACCACATTGGAAATATTCACTGGATTGGCATCTACGTTTTTTATAATTAGTCCAACTCCCTCTTTTTTATTTTTACCAAATAAAACGATATCGAGATTACGACCAACCATTTCAACGCCACGCTCACATACTAGTACACCAGGCTCAATGAACTCAATCTTTGCACCAGCCTCTACAACCAACTTACCTGTTACAGTTACCACATCTTTAATCACGTGTTTACCCGTTGCAATGGTCAATTGATCATAATTGCCAGCTAGCGTATCTTGTGCAAATGATGCATTAAAAAACAAACAAGCTATAAAACATAAACCGAAAATCCTTTTCATTAATCAATGATTTTATAAATAATAGGTGCAGATGTTCTTGTAGAACCATCGATCAAAGAAATATTGACATTGTCAAAAATTAACATGTCATTCTTTTTTAATGCCCCTAAAACTTTTTGTGTTGGCGACTGAAATAGCTCACCATAATTACTAACAGATTCTTCTTCTTTCCCATTGTGAATTCTTATCACTTTAAAACTATTGATACGACCAGGGAAAAAATTCAAATTGTTAATCTCTAATTTCGCTTCTAATCTTTCAGATGCAAGTAAGTCTTTCACACTGATGGTGTAACTACTTAAATTATCCCCTTTTACCCTTACTACAGGATCCGGAATAGGGTTTACCATTATACGTTTTTCAAATAGAATCTTCTTATTCATGTTTCTTGTATCATAGAAACGAAGCAAATACTCGCCAGTTTTATTAAAAATGACTTTATAGTTTTTGTCGCCTTTTACAAGATTTACTTTTGGAGAAATATCCACATCGAAATCGGTACCCATCATAAAGTCAAAGTCCTTTAATAAAGTATTATTCAAGCCAACGAAAATATTTTCGGTATGCAATGAATTGAGAATCTTTTTAAACAATTCGTCATATACTTCGTCAGTGATGTTCACTACTTTCTGTCCTGGCTTAATAATATCTTCTTCTTTATACTCTTTTACAGATGCTTTAAGCACATATAATTTTGGATTGAACTGAGAGAAATAAGTAGGCATATACCCAATCTCAGCCAAAGCAGCTTCTTGGTATAGCAATTGGGTTTTAGTGATCAATAATTTGATACGCTCCAATTGCATATAACTAATCGCGGTCGGCTTATGCATGAATAAATAATACTGCCAATCTTCTTCTTTACCTTTAATTGTTGTAACAGTTCTTTTCAATGGAATAATATCATCTAAAGTCGACTCTAATTTGAAAGGTGCTTTTTTGATAAAATCAGATAATTCAAACAAGTCTTTATCCAATAACACAACACCTTTGTCACTTTTCAAAATTTTCTCAACTAAATTTCTACTATTAAATTGCTTGAAAATGTCTGTCTTCTCTTTGACAAATTCACTATCAACGTGTTGTATAACACTGTTCACAACATCATAGCTTTTTACCAATCTCGATCTGATTTTTAAATAGCTAACCGCCTTAGGGCTTTTGTTAATGATAGGAAGGTTGTCTGTAATAATCTTATTACTAATGGCCACCTTTTTCAATTCTTCTTTCTCAAGCGATTGGAAGGATTTAATAGTATAGATATTAGAATCCAATACCGATATCTTGATATTGATTACAGAGAAACAAATAAATACGATGTACAAAAGACTTATAATCTGGTATCTTTTGACGTCTACGTGTCCTTCGGCCATATACTAGAATTTATAAATTAACTGTACTGCTTATACAATAAAATGAACGCTAATTGTGCACCACCTGCAACAGTGTTTGTCTTAGCCAAGTGATAATTTAATTTATTAAACACTTCTTTTTTAGAGTCTTGCTCTTTTAGATTAAACAATTCTAATAATGTAGCTTTATTTGCCACACCATCAATTGCTAGTTTTTCAATAAATGCTTCAAAATAATTCAAGTTGTCTAACTCTCCATTCACAAAAATGTCCTTCAACACAACGCTGTATTCATTCTTAGGCCCAAAGTAAATGGTATCGGCGTAGCTATTTACCACATCCGCTAGGGTAATTGTCAAGGTTTCATTCACTTGCAATTCTGTTATTTTATTTAACAACTCTTGGGCTTGTGTTTGATCCGCAAAACTAGCTGCAAGTTTCGCAAGTGTCTTTAAATAAGTATATCCAGCTTCAGTTTCGGCGTTGTATTTTATTTTCTTAAACTTATTAAACAATTTCTTTTTGATCTCATCTTGTTTCGTTGCAAGTACATCCGCTAATGAAATAAATTCAGCTTCATTTTTAATATCTACTTTTTGTAATAAGTAGTCCACCAAGAATTGATCTTTTAATTTAATCACATCTTTAAGACATTCCACATTAGGGCTTACAATCAATTCAGCACCATAGAAATTTTGACAATGCGCAAGCATCACTTCCTCTTCGCCACCAAAAATGATGGTTTCTTTTGGTTGCTTATTTCGAATGATATAATCTGGACCAACTGATTCGATAATAAAATAATCAAATAAGTTAGTTACTTTAATCACTTCAAAGGCCTTACAGATCACTTGAATGTCATGTGCGCTTAATGTGGATGATGCTGTTAATACTAATTCCGCAATTTCTGGAACAGGTATTTTTACTGGAAACTGCGCTAAGAAAGGCAATGATTCTTTGGTAGGTACTTTCTTATTAAACAGATTTTTAAACAAGCTGCTAATCTGATTGTACTCTTCGGTTGTTAATTTATTCCATTCAGGTTGATAGAATAGGTCTTTTGAAAGGCTTAAGATGTCTAACTGCTCTAACTGCCATAAAGTATTGGATGCGTTTGAAGCGTTTGAAGACGAAGGCGCATTAGATAGTGTATGAACCGTCTTAGTTTCTTCTGATATTGTAGCATCATTATAGGTAGTAGCAGGCACTTGAATATCGACTGCAACTCTAGAATTTGTTTCTGGATAGCTTGTGTGTGCCACTTTAAGTGCGTTACTTGACCCTGGAACAGATGGCTCCAACTCGGTTTTACCCGTTTGAATATTAACGTAAGTGTCCCCTTTTGAAGGTACACCTGTACCATTTCCGCCATTAGCTCCACCAGCCAAAGTGGTGATATTGCCTAAACCGTCAGCGACTTTAGCTAAAGTAGCTTCAGTTGCAACTTCCTGCTTTTCTTCTACTTCTACATATTTGATGGCCGAAACCCCAAAAACGACCGCTTCGATACTTAAACCTAAAGTGATCAATAAATCCTGGGCTGGCCATTCTAATAATTTAGCAATAACCCCGATTAAAATAACCACAGCGGCACCACTGTAAAAAAGGTTAAAAATGTCTAATTTCTTTTTTTTCATAAAAGTAGATTGTTGGATAACAGTCTACAATATCGAACTAGGGGCATGGGTATCCAAAAAAGGGGAGCAAATTGAGAAAATTCGGTGTAAAGAAATATGATGCACTGATTTTCAGATATTTACAAAATATAATAAATTTGAATTTTATAAATATATTGAATACCAAACTAGTGAAAACTGACTAATTAGAAAGTAATTATGGAAAAATAAGAAGTGATTCTTAGACAAAAAGCATGCTATTCAGACGAAATGGTAGACTCAATTAAGTCCGAGGGATTGCCTCCATGGAATTTTTTGAAGGGCTTATTTAGATGCTGCCTAGAACTAAATCCAACCTCCCTAGCCAAAGCATCAATGGTGAAATTATGGAAAGCAGGATCCTGAACAATTTCAAAAAAGTAGTTCACCCTGTTTTTATTGACTAAGTCACTAAAGGACATATCATATTTTTTTGCAATAAATTGGGACAGATTAGACGATCCAACTTTAAGCAATATCGCAAGTCCTTCCAAAGAAGCTTCTTTTTGAGCATAATATTTTTGATCCTGAAATAGATTTAAAAAATCTATTTCATTTATTTCCACCTCTTCTTCAATGTTAAACTTATGTCCAAACGCAATTTTTTTAGCAGAAATATTTAAAAAAGCCGGCCTTTTTAAAATCAACACTAATAAATAATAAGACATAAAAACTGTAAGGCAGTTGACCCAAAATGTACGATCAGATGTAAATGCAATTGCAATATTGGAAGCAATCACAATGATGGTTAAAGCAAAAATAAAGTTAGTCCAGATTTTTATTTTTTCATAGTATACATTGTTCAAATTCAATTTTTTGTAAATGACATACCAAAAATAAATAAAATGAGACGCAATCAACGCAAGGAAGAAAAGCCTTATCAGCCTTACAACGAGGGTGATTTGAATATTTAATCTAGTATCAATTGATACATATTTAAATTGATTGATAAATTGGCTTGGTGTAAATACATTGTTGTTGACTAAAGCCAAAAACAACACAATTACCAATATACAAAGAGAAAAGAACATTGTCCAATTTCTAAATTTTGGGAAATAAAGGAGCGAAAAAATATTCAATAATGCAATGCCTGTACAAGACTTAAAAAAAGCGATAAAATAAACAAATTGAATCGCATAAAAAGAATTAATCAACGCAACCATGCCAATTGAAAAAGGCAATAGCAAAAAGAAGGATTTTAGAACCATGCCATTCTTGAATTTCACAAATACATCCACCAAGGCAATGATTGCCAATACGACTATAGAAAAGTAGAGATTCGGAAATACAGACATCGTCATGCGTTCAAAATTATCTTATTATAATGAACACTACCAACCAGAAATGGCTAAAATTTCGGCAGTATGGTCTTTTGTATCAGGTTTTTCGATAATATGTTGAACCATTCCGGCTTCGTCTATTAAGAAAGTAGTTCTGGTAGTACCCATATAGGTCTTGCCCATGAACTTCTTTTGGCCCCAAAGATTGTATTTGTCGACTATTTTCTTGTCTTCGTCAGCAACCAAAGAGAAAGGAAGCTCGTATTTTTCGATGAATTTCACATGAGAAGCCACTGAATCCACACTCACACCCAATATAGCTATCCCCTTCTTAATCAACTTCTTATAATTATCACGCAAGTTACAAGCCTGCGCTGTACAACCCGGTGTATCGTCTTTTGGGTAGAAGTATAAAACCAATTTTTGCCCTTTAAAATCGGCAATTGAAACCGTTTTGCCGTGTTGATCCACCCCTTTGAAAGCAGGTGCTTTAGACCCTTCTTTTATAACTGCCATAACATATAGTATTGTGGTGAAGGTACGAATTAAAAAGGAGAAAATTGTTTGACTCAATATAGACTGAATGCGGCCAAAAATTTGTAGGTTTGCGCAATTTATATTTTTGTAGACATGCCTAGAGACACATCCATCAAATCGGTATTAATAGTAGGTTCTGGACCCATTATCATTGGCCAAGCCTGCGAGTTTGACTATTCAGGTTCACAAGCCGCTCGATCTTTGAGAGAAGAAGGCATTAAAGTGATCTTAATCAATAGTAACCCCGC
Source organism: Sediminibacterium sp. (assembly GCA_017983845.1). Classification (GTDB taxonomy): domain Bacteria; phylum Bacteroidota; class Bacteroidia; order Chitinophagales; family Chitinophagaceae; genus Sediminibacterium. The sequence continues at coordinate 51,741 of JAGOAO010000005.1, read as the reverse complement.
TACGATCATGACCGATCCAATGATGGCGGACAAAGTGTATTTACTTCCCTTAACCATTGAAAGTTTAGAGCAGATCTTAAAAGAAAATCAAATTGATGCGGTTTTACCAACCATGGGCGGACAAACAGCATTGAACTTATGTAAGGAAGCAGATGAATTAGGCATCTGGGAACAATACAATTGTAGAATGATTGGGGTGGATGTAGCTGCAATCAATACTGCGGAAGACAGAGAATTATTTAGACAATTGATGGTGAAGATTGGCATGGCCGTAGCACCAAGTAGGGTAGCGAATAGTTTTTTAGAAGGAAAGGAATTTGCACAAGTGATTGGCTTTCCATTAGTAATCCGCCCATCATTTACATTAGGTGGAACAGGAGGCGGATTTGTTCATGATGCAAGTGAATTAGATGCAGCCTTAGAAAAAGGATTAAAAGCATCACCAATGCACGAAGTATTAGTAGAGAAAGCAGTGTTGGGATGGAAAGAATACGAATTAGAATTATTAAGAGACCAGGCGGATAATGTGGTGATCATCTGTACCGTAGAGAACTTAGATCCAATGGGTGTACATACAGGAGATTCAATCACAGTAGCACCAGCCATGACATTGAGTGATACCGCGTTCCAAGAAATGCGTAACAAAGCCATGTTGATGATGCGCAGCTTAGGTAATTTCTCTGGCGGATGTAATGTGCAGTTTGCACTCAATCCAGAAACAGAAGAATTGATTGCAGTGGAAATTAATCCACGTGTATCTCGTTCCTCTGCATTGGCATCAAAAGCAACCGGTTATCCAATTGCAAAAATTGCTGCTAAGTTGGCAATTGGATACCATTTAGATGAATTAAAAAATCAAATCACACAAACTACTTCTGCTTATTTTGAACCCGCTTTGGATTATGTGATTGTGAAAGTACCAAGATGGAACTTTGATAAATTCAAAGGGGCAAACGATACTTTGGGCTTACAAATGAAGAGTGTGGGCGAAGTAATGGCGATAGGAAGAAGCTTTACAGAAGCAATTCAAAAAGCGTGTCAGTCATTAGAGAACGAAGCAATCGGATTGGGCTATTACGGAAAGAGTTTGATGAAGAATGAGGACTTGATGGAATATATTAAGACACCGAAATGGGATCGTATCTTCAGAATCAAAGATGCATTAATGCAAGGATCAACAGTACGTTCTATTGCAGCTGCAACAGGCATCGACAATTGGTTCTTATATCAAATCAGAATCATCTGCGATATTGAAAAAGAAATTGCAAAGCATAATTTAGATACTTTACCGAATGAAACACTAAAAGAAGCAAAGAAGCATGGCTTTAGTGATTTACAAATTGCCAAAGTATTACAAGGCAAGGTATCAGATGACGAGGTATACGAAAAGCGAAAAGCATTGGGCATCACAAGAGTCTATAAAATGGTAGATACCTGTGCAGCAGAGTTTGAAGCAAAAACACCTTACTTCTACTCTACATTCGAAAACTAAAATGAAATCAACTACTTTCATCAAGTAGTAAAGCAACATAAACTATAACAAAGCATAACCTAACTAATATGAACGCAAAAGATATCGTAGTACAAAACGAAAAAGAAACAAGAGCGGGATTCGGAGATGGTATTTTAGAAATCGCTAGAGAAAACAAAGACGTAGTTGTATTGACTGCAGACTTAGCGGGTTCTTTTAAATTAGGCCCATTGATGAAGGAATTGCCAACGCAATTCATTGAAGTGGGTATTGCAGAAGCCAACATGATTGGTATAGCAGCAGGCTTAACTATTGGAGGAAAAATTCCTTACACCACTACATTTGCTGGCTTCAGTACAGGACGTGTTTACGATCAAATAAGACAATCAGTTGCTTATTCAGATAAGAATGTAAAAATCTGTGCATCACATGCAGGATTAACATTGGGAGAAGACGGTGCAACGCATCAGATATTAGAAGATATTGGTTTAATGAAAATGTTACCAGGCATGACGGTGATTGTGCCATGTGATTATAACCAAACAAAGGCTGCAACTAAAATGATTGCAAACTATGAAGGACCAGTGTACTTAAGATTCGGTCGTCCAAAATGGCCCAACTTCACCAAAGAAGACGGATCTGATTTCGTGATTGGCAAGGCACAAATTTTAGCAGAAGGAACAGATGTAACCATCGTTGCATGTGGTCACTTAGTTTGGAAATCGATTGAAGCTGCTAAGCAATTAGAAGCAGAAGGTATTAGCGTAGAAGTCATCAACTTACATACGATTAAGCCATTTGACGAAGCAGCGATCATCAACAGCTTAAAGAAAACAGGTTGTGTCGTGACCGCAGAAGAACACAATGTGATTGGCGGTATGGGCGATGTAGTTGCACAAGCAGCTGCGAAGCATTATCCAGTACCCGTTGAATTTATCGGAACACAAGATACTTTTGGAGAGAGTGGAACACCAAACCAATTGTTAACGAAATACGGATTGGATGCAGTGAACATTGTTGCTGCAGCAAAGAAAGTAATGAGCCGTAAGCGCTAAAATCAGAATTTTATAGATAGTTAAATTCTAATTTTTTAGCTACTCTAATGATATTAAAAAACCCGAAGTATACTTCGGGTTTTTTTGGGCTAAGGGGCTAATCTTACTTTCACCCAATGTCCATTATCGTGTAAAGTGTATTGAAGACGATCGTGTAAACGAGAGCTTCGACCTTGCCAGAACTCTATTTCTGTAGGATGAATGATATACCCACCCCAATCTGGAGGCAACGGAATGATGCCCTCTTTAAATTTCTCTGTATTCTCGGCAACAAGGTCTTCTAAGAATTCCCTGTCTGGAATAATTCTACTTTGAGGTGAGGACCAAGCACCCACTTGACTACCAATAGGTCTTGAATGAAAATACGTTTCACTCTCTTCTTTACTTACTTTTTTTATGGTGCCAGTAATGCGCACTTGACGCTCTAATTCTTTCCAGAAAAAATTCATCGCCACATGAGGATGGCTTTCTACCTGTAACCCTTTTGCAGAAGCGTAGTTGGTAAAAAACACAAATCCTTCTGGCGTGTATCCTTTTAACAAAACCACACGAGAAGCAGGTGCTCCATTTGCTTTCACTGTAGACAATACAAAAGCATTCACTTCGTCAATATTACTTTCAACAGCATCATTCCACCAAGTAGTGAATTGATCCATTGGATGCTCCATACTTGTCGCTTCATCTAAAGAAGCCAATTGATAGTCACGACGAATGTCAGCTATATCTCTATTCATAAAAATGCATTTAAAATAAAATTGAAATTTGTAGATTCAAATTTTTAACTAGGCTCATTGTTGATGGACTTAGTTGCGTAAATAATATTCACCACAGATAGTAATAACAACATCCCAACTAATTGATGAATTTGCGCCATCCATTCAAAATTTCCCCAACTACCAGGAATAATATTTTTACTAGTCAACACAGACAATACACCAAGCAATACTTGCAAAAGCACAAAGTACAAAGGCAATAATTTCACATTACTCCAAAACAAGTTGCCCTGAATTTTGCGCATCTGTGACACCCAATAAATAATGATGGCTAATAAAAGGTACGCTAAGCCGCGATGTACAAAATGTATGAAAGTGGTATTGTCAATGGCGTTTAAGAAGAAGCTTTCCTTCCCCATTAAATGCGTAGGGACCCACTCTCCATTAATTGTAGGCCAAGTACTAGCCACATTGGCTGCTTTATGTCCGGCCATTAAAGCACCGTAGATCAATTGAAAAAACAATAACCCAAGTACAACCCAAGCCCAAACACGAAATCCCTTCACGCTTGCTTGCGCCTCAACACTCAATTGATCCTTAGCAACAGGTTTTACTTTCAAAGAAAGTGCAAACCAATACGTATAAGAGAGTAAACCTAATGCAAAAATAAAATGCAAAGCCAATCTTGTTGGTTTAACATACACAGCATCCCCTTCTAAACCACTCGCCACCATGATCCAACCAATTCCGCCTTGTAATGCACCTAATAAAAACAAAATCACCAAAGGACGAATCATTGCAGGTTGAAAATATTTTTTAACTAAGAAATAAATAAAACCAAAAGCAAAAACCAAACCAATGGTACGCGCCCATAAACGGTGGAACCATTCCCAGAAAAAGATGAACTTAAAATTGTCTAAATTAAAATCGAAATTCAATAATTGAAACTGAGGCGTCGTTTTATATTTTTCAAAAAGCACCTGCCAAGCAGCTTCATTCAATGGAGGCAAACTGCCTGTCACCACATCCCATTCTGTAATAGACAAACCACTACCCGTTAAACGTGTAATGCCGCCAAGGGCAACTTGTACAATCGTCATCACCACACCAATCATTAACCAATTGGCTACTACACGTGATTTTTTATCTTGTAATTCCATAGATATAATATTACAGCTAAATAAGCCGAAATTAAATTGAGTTTACCTCTTGTATACTTGGCACAAAGTTACTAAGTAAACAACAAGTAAGTAGCATTCAAAGCAAGAATCACGGGCCAGTTATAGATTGATTTTGCTTTGTGAAAAAGAATGGATCGATCTACTTAAGATCTTGAACAAAATTCTACAAGGATCCATTCTTGAGTGTCAATTGACTTTGATATATTTGAATCTAATAAACTGGCTATTTGAGCATGCTCCTAAATTACTATCAACCCGACAAACTAGAAGCTGGCTGCGACGAAGCAGGCAGGGGATGTTATGCCGGACCGGTATTTGCAGCAGCCGTGATCTTGCCTAAGGATTTTTACCATCCCTTAATAAATGATAGTAAGAAGTTAAGTGAAAAGCAAAGAGAAGCCTTGGTGCCCATTATTAAAAAAGCAGCTATTGCATGGGCCATTGGCTCACAGACACCGGCCGAGATAGACGAGATCAATATCTTAAAAGCAAGTATTAAGAGTATGCATCTTGCACTAGATCAATTAAAAAAGCGTCCGCAGTTTATTGCGGTGGATGGGAACCGATTTTACCAGTATAAAAAGATACCGCATCAAACCATCATTAAGGGCGATGGGCTCTATGCCCATATAGCCGCTGCCAGTATCCTAGCAAAAACGGCCCGCGATAGTTATATGATCGAATTACACAAAAAGTACCCGCAATACGGATGGAATCAAAACAAAGGATACGGCACCGCTGCGCATCGCGCAGCCATCGCCCTTCATGGCCTTTGTGACCACCACCGAAAAAGTTTTAAAATTTAAGTCAAACTCAAATTTAAGAATGGCCTAATTGTAGATTAGTAATCCCAAACCCCCGCACCTTGGCGAATCACTTCATAATTATCTGTGGTGCAGTCCACCACGGTGGAAGGATTGATCCCTCCTATCCCGCCATCCACGACCATATCAATTTGATTGCCCCAGTTTTCATAAATCACTTCGGGGTCGGTGTATTCTTCAATCTCCTCGCCCGGGAAACTCGCCGATAAAATAGGATGTCCCAAGGTTTTTATAATAGAGAGTGCAATTAAATTATCAGGAATACGAAGCCCAATTGTTTTTTTCTTAGACTGTAAAATTTTAGGCACTTCCTTACTGGCAGGTAAAATAAAAGTAAATGGACCAGGCAATGCTTTCTTTAAAATACGAAACAGACTATTATCAATCGCCTTCGCGTATAAACTTAGGTCACTTAGGTCGGCACAAATAAAACTCAGGTTGGCTTTCTCAGGATTCACTTTTTTGATGGCACAGATTTTTTCAATTGCATCGTGTTTAAAAATAGAACAGCCAAGACCATAAATGGTATCTGTAGGATACGCAATAATACCACCTGATTTGAGACAATCAGCTACCATAGAAAGCTGTCTGGGCTGAGGATGTGTTGGATGAATTGAAATTAACATAAAGTTGAGTACCTATGCCTCATTTGATTCCCCTAAAAGTAGGTTTAATTTGGTAAAACAACGGCATGTTTCCAATCATCTACCTAGAAGAAAAAATCATGATTCGCAATGCAATGAAAATTTGTATCGAACAACAAGAAAACTGTAAAGTCATTTTTGACACAGGATCCATCGATGAACTGAAAACTTATTTAGAAAAATCTAAAGACACAATCTCGCTTTGTATTGTATCCGATGACTATGGCCATCAAGCATTGCTTAAAATGATTCAAGCCATCCGTGCAAGAAATAGCTATACCTATATTTTATTAAAGTCCAACGAAAAACAAATCAATTCCATTTGTTATTTAATGAAGCACGGACTGAATGGTATTTTTTTCACCGACGAACCTATGATTGATTTAAAACAATGCGTCCAACGAAAAACTAAATTTAATTTATCAGCAGATAAATGCAAACTCATCACTAAAAATGTATTAGAAGGTATTCACATCAAAACATTGAACTACAATCACAACCCACTCACTGCAAATGAAATCAAATTTATACAAGCATGTACGAGGGATTATAGTTACGAAGAAATTGCCGACTACTTACAAAAAAGCATCTACACCATTTATGGTTACCGCGACCGAATCTTTAAAAAGTTAGCTGTAAAACAAAGGACCGCCATGGTGATGACAGCCCTTAAAAGAAATTATATCGATCTATGAGTTTTGATCGTTTAATCAACTTGAATGTTATCCTAGTTTATAAAATTTCCCAAGTCTCTTTACCACGAATCAATTTATCTAAATCACCTAAGCCTTTGCTGGTCATGGCTTCTTCTACTTGCAAAGCCATCATATCTTCGTAACAAGGACGATCAGCAGCATAGAACACACCGAAAGGACGAGGGAATTGAGCACCTACTTCGCTAGGGTTATCAAACAAGCGCACTAAAACTTGTGCTTTATAAAAATCTTTTTCATCATGGATCCATAAATCTTCAGCGCTATATTTTTCACCAATCGTCACTACTTCTGGACGAAGGCCATCAAAACGAATACCCATTTCATTGTTCGCACCAAATGTCAATGGCTTGCCTTGCTCTAAAAATAAAGCGTGCAAAGGCTTAGAAGCTTTCTCGGTGAAAACTTCAAATGCACCATCGTTGAATATATTACAGTTCTGATAAATCTCAAGGAAGGATGAACCTTTGTGCTGTTGCGCACGCGTGATCATGGCTTGTAAATGTTTAGGGTCGCGATCCATACTACGCGCAATAAAACTTGCGTCTGCACCCAATGCTAAAGCAGCAGGATTAAATGGATGATCAATGCTACCCATTGGCGTACTCTTAGTAATCTTATTCATTTCAGAAGTTGGAGAGTACTGCCCTTTGGTTAAACCATAGATCTGATTATTGAATACTAAAAAATTGACATCAAAATTTCTTCTCAACATATGAATGGTATGGTTACCACCAATGCTTAAAGCATCGCCATCACCTGCCACAATCCAAACGCTCAATTCAGGACGAGAAGCTTTTAACCCACTCGCAATCGCAGTTGCACGACCATGAATAGAGTGCATCCCAAAAGTATTCATATAATAAGGGAAACGACTACTACAACCAATACCGCTAATGATCACGATATTTTCTTTCGGCACACCAATCGTAGGCATCACTTTTTGCACCTGCGCCAAAATAGAATAGTCACCACAGCCAGGGCACCAACGCACTTCTTGATCCGTAGCAAAATCTTTAGCTGTTAGAGCGGCTGCTTGAGGAAGTATTGTTTCAGTAGACATAATCAAATATTAGGATGCAAAATTACTAAAAATAGCTCGTTTTGTATTTTAAAAGGGGCTTATTTCACCTTTCTCCCCTTCCAAGAGTAAGTTTTAAGCTGTCCGAATAGGCCGGCAGCGATATTATACAGAATATGGATAGGCTGATAGAAAACAAAATAACGCAGTTCGGGCTTGAGCTTAAAGAAAGCAGCAACAGGATCCAAGAAGAACAATTCAAAAAAGGTTTTAAAAGCAAGTGCAATTATTAGAGTGCTCCAGCTGCCCATTAAGGCCAATAATATAAAACTTAAATTAAAAAGATACACCAATGTTAACACCAAAGTAATGGAACGATCATCATAGTATCTGGCTTTACTTGCCCAACGAATTCTTTGCATGATAAAACCTTTCCAAGTATCCATCGCAGCTGTCAACACAATCGCATCTGGATGAAATAAATAACCCACTGGCTTATGTAAAGTCTGTTTCATTTTATGCATTAAAAACATGTCATCACCACTCGCAATATGGTCTACCCCTTGGTATCCACCCACAGCAATAAAAGCCGCTTTCTCAAAACCTAAATTGGCACCATTGCTCATAGAGTGTTTGCCAGCGCCCACTGCAGCGGCCGTGATCCCTTGCAAGGCTAAGAAATCCAATACCTGAAATTGATTTAAAATACCCGCAGTTTTAATGAACATCACAGGCGCTGCTACAAAAGCAGGTTGATGTTCTTGGATATAGGCATTGTATAATAACAACCATCTAGGAGGAACGATGCAGTCCGCATCCGTGGTGACAATCCAATCTCCCTTTGCCACCGACACAGCAATTTCAATGGCTTTCTTTTTATACGCTAAAGTTTCTCCTTCCTTACAATGATCTGCTAATTTTAATAAACGCACTTGAGGATGCTGCGCATGCAATGCGTTCACAATAAACGCCGTATCGTCCTCCGAAAAATCATCAATCACAATAATTTCAAAAGCATCTTTAGGATAATCCTGTGCTAAAATGCTATACACACAGGCTTTGATATTGGCCGCTTCGTTACGGGCAGGAATGATGACTGTAAACTGGGTAGTTGCTTGTTGAGGCATCACTGATTCAATCTGATTCAGTTGAAAAACACGCATTTTACCAAACCAAAAACGGTAAGCCAATAAGAGTAAGGCATAGGAACAAGTTAAAATGGCAACGATCCAGTCTAGTAGATACAACATGCCACAAAGTTAAAGTGTAATTATTTGGTAGAATCCTTAAAATCGTTGTACTTTTGAATTAGTTGCATAACTAACTATATGCCAAACAACCAATTTAAACGAGGAGAACTATATAGCGTCATCAATGGCATGGCGACGACTGCTGTTGCCAGAAGACTGCAGAAGAACTTTCGCAATGCAGGATTAGAAATCACCATTGAACAATGGTCGGTATTGTATCATTTGTGGAAAGAGGATGGCTTAAGTCAACAGGAATTAGGCAACCGTACATTCAGAGATAAAGCGAGCATCACGAGACTGATAGACAATATCGAAAAATTAGGATTGGTAGAAAGAATTGCATCCAAAGAAGATCGACGAGTGAATTTGGTGTATTTAACAGATGCCGCGAAACCCTTACAGGAAGCGACTTACGAGCTAGCCAATCAAACGATGAACGAAGCATTACAAGGCATTAGCAAAGAGGAAATAGAGATAGTAAAAAGTGTGTTTCAACGTGTATACGAGAATAGTAAATAATTAAATTATATTTTATGGCAACGACAATCCAAGGTGGAGAGTGGATCATTAAAGAAGTAAAAGCCGAAGACGTTTTCATTCCCGAAGATTTTAACGAAGAGCAGATCATGGTGCGTGACATGTGTAGCCAATTTTTGGATACAGAAGTGTTACCAGTGGCGGACAGAATGGATAAACTGGAGCCAGGTTTAATGCCGGGTTTACTGGAAAAAGCAGGTGAGCAGGGCTTATTAGGCGTTTCTGTGCCAGAACAATACGGTGGCATGGGTAAGGATTTTATTACATCTACCCTAGTTGCAGAATACTTAGGTGGCGGCTATTCCTTCTCCGTAGCCAATGCAGCACATACAGGTATTGGCACCCTACCTATTTTATATTTTGGTACCGAGGCACAAAGAGCAAAATATGTGCCTAAGTTAGCGAGTGGGGAATTTAAAGGCTCTTATGGATTAACAGAACCGAATAGCGGATCAGACGCATTGAGTGCAAAGACCACAGCAAAATTATCGGCAGATGGGAAGCACTATATTTTAAATGGACAAAAATGTTGGATCACCAATGGTGGATTTGCAGACGTCTACACTGTGTTTGCAAAAATTGATGGCGAACAATTTACAGCGTTTATAGTAGAGCGTGGCATGGAAGGATTCACATTAGGACCAGAAGAACACAAAATGGGTATTAAAGGATCTTCTACGGTGCAATTGTATTTTCAAGATTGTAAAGTACCTGTAGAAAATGTATTAGGCGAAATTGGAAGAGGCCATATCATTGCTTTTAATATCTTAAATATTGGAAGATTAAAATTAGGTGCTGCAACTATTGGTGGCGCAAGAAGAGCTTTAACGACTACGATTAAGTACGCAAAGACAAGAGAACAATTTAAACTGCCGATTGTTAAATTTGGTGCGATCAGACATAAGTTAGCAGAGATGGCCATTCGTTTATGGGTAGGAGAATCTGCTTTGTATAGAGTAGCAAAAAATATCGACGAAAAAGAACACGAACTATTGGCTGCAGGAAAAGATTTATCTGCCGCATTATTAGGTGGCGCAGAAGAATACGCAATTGAATGTGCGATTTTAAAAGTGTTTGGATCAGAAGTTTTAGACTTTGTTGTAGATGAAGGAGTGCAAGTACATGGCGGTAATGGATTTAGCGATGAGTATGAAATTTCTAAAGCATATAGAGACAGCAGGATCAATAGAATCTACGAAGGCACCAATGAAATCAACCGTTTGCTGACAGTGGACATGGTTTTAAAAAGAGCCATGAAAGGACAGTTAGATTTAATGGGACCAGCAATGGGTGTGCAAAAAGAATTAATGAGCATTCCAGATTTTGGCAGCGAAGACGAAGCACCATTTGCAAAAGAGAAAAAGGCCATTGCGAATTTCAAAAAATGTATTTTGATGGTAGCAGGCGCAGCGGTACAAAAATTGATGATGACCTTAAGTAAGGAGCAAGAGATTTTAATGAATATCGCAGACATGTCCATCGTCACATACCATGCTGAATCTGCTTTATTAAGATTAGAAAAATTAAGTAAAACAAAATCTGAGGCAGAATTAGCGGTACAAACAGCCATCGTAAAAACATATATCTACGATGCTGCAGATGCCATTAACAAAGCAGGAAAAGATGCATTGAATAGTTTTGCAGAAGGAGATGAATTACGCATGATGCATATTGGCTTAAAGCGTTTTACTAAAGTAGATCCGTTTAATACCAAGGAAGCAAGAAGAACCATCTGCGCGCAATTGGTAGCAGACGACGCATATAAATTATAAGTAAGTAATTGATTAGGTTTTGAATTGAAAAGAAAGTGCCGCTCCAATAGAGCGGCCTTTTTTTATACAATCCTTTCAGGGTTAAATTAGATTTGTCTAAACAATCCTCACGTTTCTTGAAAAACTTTCTTCCAAGGAAATGAAAGTCTCCGTACGTTCAATCCCTTTTATTTTTTGCAATTCATCATGCAAAACATAACGCAGTTGTTGAATGTCTTTACACACAATTTCAGCGAACATACTATAGTTACCAGTGGTATAATTTAAACGCACAATTTGAGGGATATTTTTTAATGCAAGTGCGACAGAATCATACATCGAGCTCTTCTCTAAGTAGACTCCAATAAAAGCAATCACGTCGTAGCCCAATACTTTCATATCCACAGCCAATCTTTTACCTTGCACAATACCCAATTCTTCCAATTTTTTAATCCTTACGTGAATGGTACCGCCCGACACAAAGAGTTGCTTGCCTAAATCGGCATAAGAAATCTCTGCATCCAGCATCATTGTTTGAATAATTTGTAAATCAAGCTTGTCTAAGCTTTTGACTGTATTCAATTTAGCGTTGTTTTTTGCGTCCATTTTTATGATTTTATAAATATAAATGCAATTTATTAGATATTTTCTACATTTTAAAATATTTACTTAAAATATTTGCAACATAAAAGCCAATACCTTAGTTTTGATTTATCAAATAAGGGGAAAGATTGGAAATCAATCGAAAATGTCCCTTAAATGAAAGTTCTTTTAAGATATGAGAAAATATTCTAGGCAGACATAATAATTGTCTACATGTATTTGTTGTTGTAACTTATTAGTTAAATATCAATAACATGAAGACTTGTAAAAAATGTAAACTGCCAAAAGATGATTTTAGAAAGTCCAAGAAATATATTGATAATTTAGATGTTTATTGCAAAGAATGTAGAAGGATAGCTGACAAAAATTCCTATAATTCAAATCTTACACAAAATAGAAAAGCTGGTTTAGAATCAAAGAATAAAGCGAGAGAACGAAACCGACAATTTATTAGAGACTACTTAGTTGGTAAGGCATGTATAGATTGTGGAGAAGACGATCCAGTTGTTCTTGAGTTTGACCATTTTGAAAATAAAAAAGAAAATCTATCAATACTAATACAAAACAGCTCTATTGCAAAAATAGAAGCAGAAATTAAAAAGTGTAATATTAGATGCGCAAATTGTCATAGAAGAAAAACAGCAATTCAACTTGGTTATCATAAAATAAAAATTGTGGGGTGACGAAACTTTGGCAAACGTACCTTCTCGTCTCGAAGGTGGGGATCACGGGATAAACGAAACATAGAGCCGTCTAGCAATAGACGACCAGGGTGGACCACTCAACTTTGTGTTTTGGCTAACTGCCCCTTGGAGGTTCGACCCCTCCCCCTACAGCAACTAAAAAGCCGCTCCAATTGGAAGCGGCTTTTTTTATTATTACACTTTTGCTTTAAATCCAAGTTTAGCAGGCGTAATAGGCAAATCTCTCACTCTTTTACCTGTTGCATTGTACACCGCATTGGCCACTGCAGCGGCAAAACCAATCAGCGCAATTTCTCCAATTCCCTTTGCACCAATCGAATTCATATTTACATCAGGCTTGTTAACAAACCAAACATCGGTTGGAGGTATTTGAGAATGCAAAGGCACATGGTAAGCGCCAAAACTTGCATTGATAATTTGACCAGATGCGTGATCCATTTCTAATTGCTCTGATAATGCCATTCCAATGCCACCCACAACACCACCAATCATTTGGCTTCTTGCAGTTTTGGGACTAATAATTTTACCTGCGTCTCCCGTGGTTACGACTTGTAAAATTTTAATAGTACCATCTTTTGGATGCACAGCTAGTTTTACAAAATGAGAAGAAAATGAATTGCTCGTGAATTTTAATTGCTCAGCGGTTTTACCAGAAGAGGCAATCGTAAGGTCTATTTGTTTTTCTGGACTCAATTGTAACAAATCCACTACTGCTATTTTAAAAGTAGGATCCGCAACTACAACAATCATTTCATTTTTAACTTCCAACGCCTCCGATTTAAATGCACTAAATGCAGGTGCATATTTAATCGCAAGGTCTTTTAAGTTTTGTTTTAAAGTCGTACATGCTAAATCTACTGCAGATCCTACAGTAGAAGTGGTACCTGATCCACCTTGAGAAGGTCCAGGAGGTAGATCAGAATCGCCTAATTTAAACTTCACTTTTTCTATAGGCATTTGCATTGCAGCAGAAGCAATCATAGTCATAGAAGTAGTTGTGCCAGGACCCATATCACTCACCGCACATTCTAATATTAATTTACCCTCCTTATTCAATAAAGCTCTAACAGATGCACTTCCCTTACCTGCACCAAATACACCATTGGCCATACCATAACCCACTAGCCATCCATTTTCTTTTAAACTACCTGGCGTAGCTGGACGATTTTTCCAGCCAATTTTTTCTTGACCATAAGCATAACAGTCTTTTAAATTAATATCAGAAAAAGGTAATTTATTTTCAGGATTCACTGTTGTAAAGTTTTTCAATCTCAACTCCACAGGATCCATTTTTAATTTGTAGGACAACTCGTCTATCGCAGCCTCTAAACCATAAGAGCCTGTTGCTTCTCCTGGACCACGCATCCAAACAGGCGTGCTCATATCCAATGGGAGCATGCTGTATTTAGTGTCTACGTTATCACAAGCATATAAAAATTTAGACACGTTCACAATGCCTTCTCTAAAATCTTCGTAACGAGATGTGCCGCTAATGGCTTCATGGGTAATGCCCACAAATTTGCCTGTTGCATCTGCGCCAATACCAATTTTTTGCCAAGACTGTGGACGATAACCCACTAAAGAAAACATTTGAGGACGCGTTAAAACTAATTTCACAGGACGATTCAATTTCTTAGAAGCGATTACTGCAGCAGGCACATTGGCCCAGCTTCTTAAGCCACTACCAAATCCACCACCTACATTTTCAGCAATCACGCGCACGTTTTTATCTAGCAGACCAAATGTACGTGCCACAGTAGACTGCGTACTTTTAGGACCCTGTGTTTTATCGTATAAGGTCACTTTGTCTTCTCCTTCCCAAAAAGCAATCGTAGCATGCATTTCCATTGGAAGGTGCACTTCTGCAGGAATCGAATATTCCGCTTCTATAAAAATAGGCGCTGTTTTAAATGCAGTTTCATTACCCCTTTTATAGTTCACAGTGCCTTTTAAGTTGGCACTATTTTTTCTTGCGGAATCGAAATTCGTTTCAAATTTTTCAGGTACATATTCTGGTCGGACTAAGCGAATAGCCGCATTCGCATTTTCTAAACTATCCGCAACAATCAACGCAACAGGTTGACCAAAAAATCGAACTTGGTTATCATGCAATACTTTATGACCACGCCATTCAAATACATTTTTAGGACGTTCTGCCGCATTGGTTAAATAACCAGGAACCGTTGGACAGTTGGCATAATAAATTACATCCAATACGCCCGGAGATGCTAAAGCTTTTGCCGTGTCTATATTTTTGATCGTTCCTTTTGCCATTGTGCTTGTCACAAATACGGCATAAGCCATATTCGGAAGATTGTATTCTGCAGTATATTTTGCTTTACCAGTGACCTTGTCGGCACCATCCACTCGCTCGTCTGCAAAATCTAGTTTGAATAAATTAGTAGCGCTATTATGCATGTTCGTATTGTTCATAAAAGAAAATTAAATAGATTAAATTTTTGCACCCGATTTAGCCACTTCTTCAATAGCGTCCACAATATTTTGATATGCACCACATCTACAAATATTCGTATCCATATAGGCTTGAATACTCTTGCGTGTTTTTGCATTGCCTTCTCTAACACAAGCCACAGCAGACATGATTTGTCCAGAAGTGCAATAACCACATTGAAAAGCGTCATGCTTTAAAAACGCAGCCTGCATTGGATGCAATTGATCTCCATTCGCAAGCCCTTCGATGGTGGTGATTTGATTGTTTTGATGATTTAAAGCCAACTGAGTACAAGATTTCAAACGCTTTCCATTTACATGAATCGTACATGCCCCACACTGACCCATCTCGCATCCTTTCTTAGTACCCGTGTAACCAATATGTTCTCTTAATAAATTGAGCATGGTTGTTCTTGCATCAATTTCGAGTGTAACGGGTTTGCCATTTAAAATAAACTGTAGTTTTTCTTTGGCGATGGGCGTGGGCATAATCGCATCAGCAGCAAAAGTTTTGACTAAAATAGATGGACTTAAATAAAGTGCAGCTATTGAAACTGACTTTTTCAAGAAGCCCCTTCTTGCATCATCAAATTGACAAGGATTCATATACATCGATTTGATGTAATTTACCTAAAAAGAAGGCGCATGCAAAATAAAAATGGATGACAGGTTGTAAATCAGTTACAAGGTATTCGCAGGCTTTTCGGGCTTTGCATACGTATAACGATCTATCAATTCCGTTTTGTAATACGCGTCTAACCCATTGCTACAAATGCTTCCAGCTTGGTCAAGGTGTAAGAATCCATCTGTAGTTGGTTGGAGCGAAGGATCAATCAGCACTTGTTCCAATTGACCAATGACTAAAAATGTATCGTTTAATTGAATGGGAATGATCTCTTTTAAAGAAAGCAGGTATTTGATATGGCTTTCTTGCACAAAAGGCACTTGCACACCAGCAATATATTCCTCGGTCAATCCTACTTCGGAAAACTCATTTACTTCGTCCGGATATTTAGCGCTGGTTTGATGCGCTTGCGCTAAAAAATTTGGATGAATATGGTTCACGGTATAAAATCCGTTGGATTTAATATTCGCTAAAGTATGCGGTGCTGCTGCAACAGGGCGATTGATAAAACCAATCAATGCAGGGTCAGAACCAATATGCACCATGCTACTAAACATGCCTAGGTTAGGTACCCCTTGCGCATTGATGGTGCCAATTAAACTAGCCGATTTAAAACCAGTTAAGCTATTGATAAAATTCGCTCTATAAAATCTTTCCCAAGATTGCCATTCGGCAGAAGTAAATTGTTGCATATAAAAATAACAAGTGAAAACTTAAAAAGTTTGAAGTTTATTTAAATGAAAATAAATTCATTGCGCTCGGCTGAACCATTTCTTTTGAATAGACTTTCCAATTGGTAAAAGGATGTGTTGGGAAAAACAAAGCCGTCATCACAGTACGCCCACCATCAGCAAATAATTCAACAGATGTTTTATCCAATAAAATAGTTAGATCCATTTTTGCATCATCCGCAAATCTAGGCGCAGTAGCCACTGCAGCGAACCCGTCATGAAATTTTGATACACCCGCATTTTTTCGGTCAATAAAAAATTGTTTTTTATTCGCATCATATCCAACGACTATTTTTTCATTGAATGCATTGGATAAAATAATTTCAAAATCAGTTGCTTTTAAATCTGCAATGTCAATTCGATTGGGTATGGTATTTTCATTGGATACTATTTTTGTAAAACGACCATTCAATTCCTTCACCGGATTCGATACTAAAAGGTAATCGTTCAAAGAAATGGCGCTTGTACTAGACGCTGTATTTTCATTCGTATTCCTTTTCACTACACTCAATTCCCTAGGCACCGTCATAGCGCTTCTCCATTTGTCTGTTGGAACCAAGTTCGCGTAGTTCCAATTGCTCATCCACCCAATTAAAATATTTCTATCCCCTTTGTTTGAAAAAGTCACCCCCGCATAATTGTCTGGACCATAATCCATCCATTTTGTTTGGGTTGAAAAAGGCTTAAATACATGACCATCAAAATCACCTACCATATATTGTGTGGCAGAGCCGCTATTGGGTCCCCCTGGATTCATACTCACTAATAAAACCCAAATGGTTTGTCCGTTCACGTTAAAAGGCAATAAATCCGGGCATTCCCAAACACCACCATGTGCAAATTGCCCTTTGCCCAACTCAGATTCCTTGGTCCAGTCGATCAAATTAGGGGAACTGTAGAACTCTATATGGTCCGCAACCGCCAAATTCATGATCCATTTTTGGGTTGGGGCATGCCAAATCACTTTAGGATCTCTAAAATCCTTCAAATTAGGGGTTTTGAGCACCGGATTTCCGGCATATTTAGTCCAAGTCCTGCCTTCATCTAGGCTAAAAGCAATAGATTGGTTCTGAAAATCCACCCTACCCGCCTTTTCACCAGGCATATTGTGTTGGGTAAAAATGGCCACCAATGGAGCGATGCCATTGCGCCCTAAACCGCTTGTATTGTTTTTATCCAAGACTGCAGAACCAGAAAAAATCATCCCAATGGAGTCGGGATAGAGGGCAATAGGCAGATGCGTCCAATCCACCAAATCCTTACTGGTAGCGTGTCCCCAGTGCATGGGACCCCAAACGGTAGCAGCTGGATAGTGCTGATAAAATAAATGATACTGCCCGTTCAAGAAGATCATTCCATTGGGGTCGTTCATCCAGCCCTTTTGAGGGGTAAAATGAAAAATAGGTCTATATAAGGTTTCATTGTCCATTGGTTTACTCTTTTTAGTTTGCCCTTGAGCTGTCAATTGAGTTAAGATAAAAAGCAAAAAAAGGCAAAAAAATAGTCTAGAAAATGGCATAAAAGGGCGTTTTAATGATTAAAAATAGACATAAAAATGACAATTTTCTTAGTCTATTTTCTATTGTGTTAACGAATTATTAACTAATTTAGGGGTTCGTAAAAAAATTAAATTATGAGAAAATTTGTCGCAATCCTTTTATGCGCAGTTTTGGGAGTAACTCAGGTTACTGCACAAACTAAAACGATAAAAGGTAAGGTAACTGAAGATGGGAAGAAGCCCATCGCAAATGCCTCTGTCGTAGTAAAAGGTTCTACAGTTGGAACCAAGGCAGACGAGCAAGGTAATTACACATTGGCTGTTCCAGCTAATGCGAAAGTATTAGTATTTAGCGCTTTAAACTTTGTTGCTCAAGAAGCAAGCATTGGTTCAAAGTCTGAAATTAATGTAGTGTTAACATCAGTTGCTTCTGAATTACAAGAAGTAATTGTAACAGGTTACGGTACTACAAAAAAAGCTGCAAACACAGGTTCTATTTCAACAGTGAAAGCTGCAGAAATTGAGAACTTGCCATTCAGTTCAGTGGACAAAGCATTACAAGGAAAGGTTGCTGGTTTACAATCAGTAGCAGCTTCTGGACAACCAGGTGCTAGCCAAGCAATCTTAATTCGTGGTGCAAGTTCAATCAACGCAAGTAACTCACCATTGTGGGTAATCGATGGAGTTCCAGTAAATGCTGGTGACGCATCTCGTTTACAAACTACAGGTAACTTGTTAAGTACATTGAACCCGAACGATATCGAAAGCATCTCTGTGTTGAAAGACGCTGCATCTCAGTCTATCTATGGTAGCCGTGCTGCAAATGGTGTAATCGTTATCACAACTAAAAAAGGTAAAGGTGGTAAAACGAAGTTCCGTTTTGATACGGAAGTTGGTCAATCAGACGTTGCTTACCAAAACGAAAAGTATAAGCCATTAAACGCGCAACAATACTTAGATATTACTCGTGAAGGTTTGGTAAACGGTGGTTATTCTGCTGCTCAAATTGCATCAACAATGACTGCATTGGGTCAAGGCAATGGGATTGACTTTAACTGGTATGACAATATCATGCGTAAAGGTCAACAACAACAATATAACTTCAGTGCAGAAGGTGGTAACGATAAAACTACTTTCTTCTTATCTGGAGGTCATTTCTACCAAGAAGGTACTTCTATCAACTCTCAGTTGAGAAGAAATAACATCAATGTTAGAATCAACAACAAGGCAACAGAAAAATTAAACATTAGCTTTAATTTAAATGCTGGTAATGTAAACCAACGTGCTCCTTTAGCAGGTGGTGCTTTCGGTAACCCATTATTGAGTACATATTTCTTATTGCCATCATATTCTGCTTACAAAGCAGACGGTTCTTACAACTATGTATTGAATAGTGGTTTACATAACACAGTAGCTTTATCTGAAATGGATAAGCGTTTCTTACGTCAAACAAGTGCAAGAGGAAGTGTTACAGGTGAATACAAAATCTTAGACAACTTGAAATTCAAGTCTGTGTATGGTATTGACTACAACAACTTAGAGGAAGATCAGTACAATAACCCACTTCATGGTGATGGTGTTGCTTCTGGTGGTCGTGCATTTGCATACTATACTCGTTACTTCAACTATGTTTGGACAAACACTTTAGATTTACAACAAAATATCACTCGCAACGGAGACCTTTCTACTTCAACTCAAATTGGATATGAAGCGCAAAAGTCTGCAGGATATTTTTCTTCTTTACAAGCACAACAGTTCCCTCCATCTTTGGCTTTGACTTATCCAGCTTCTGGTGCTAGTCCAACCACTGCGAGTGCAACTATTTCTGATTACACTTTCGAATCTCAGTTTGCTTCTACTAACTTGAACTACCAAAATCGTTTTGTAATTTCTGGAAGTTTCCGTCGTGATGGATCTTCTCGTTTCAGTGCAAAAAATCGTTATGGTAATTTCTGGTCTGTGGGTGGTACATGGAATATCGATAGAGAGAAATTCATGAGCAACATTAAGTTCATCGATCAATTGAAATTACGTGGATCATATGGTGTGAACGGTAACGCCGGTATCGGCAACTATGATGCACCTGCATTATACGGATTTGGATTCAACTACAACCAATTACCAGGTTCAGCACCAACAAACGTAGGTGATGAGAACTTAACTTGGGAGTTAAACAAACCAATGAACGTTGGTCTTGATTTCAGCGTATTAAAAAATAGAGTGAATGTAACTTTTGATTACTATGTTAGAACATCAGAGAACTTATTGTTAAGTGTGCCATTGTCTAACACATCTGGTTTTGGATCTGCAACAAGAAATATTGGCTCTATGGAGAACAGAGGTGTGGAATTCGCTATCAACATTGTTCCTATTCAAACTAAGAACTTACGTTGGGATATGGATTTCAACTTCTCAAACAACAAGAACAAAATCTTAAGCTTACCAAAAGATGCGGATATCATTTCTGGAAACTATATCATTCGTGAAGGACAAAGTTTAAATACTTTCTTCTTACGTGAGTGGGCTGGAGTAAATCCTGCAAACGGAGATCCATTGTGGTATTCAGATAACAAGCGTACAAGTACTACTAACGTATACCCAGGTGCTGCTGCTCGTATTTTAGCGGGTCAGGCTTTACCTAAATACTTTGGTTCATTTACAAATGCGATCACTTACAAAGGATTTAACTTAAGCGCTCAATTGTACTACAACTTTGGTAATAAAGTGTATGACACATGGAGAGGTTACTATTTAGGTTCTGGTTTTGGTGGTACTTTCAACAAAGTACAACGTCAGTTAGATCGTTGGCAGCAAGCGGGTGACATCACAGATGTACCTAAGTATGTTTACGGTGGTAACAAAGGATTTAACAATGGATCTACTTACAACTTAAATGATGGTAGCTTTATCCGTGTTAGAGACATTCAATTTGGATACACTTTACCAAAATCAATCTTAGACAAGGTAAAATTAGGCAGTGCAAATATTTATGTTAGAGGAACCAACTTATTCACATGGGTTAAAGACGACAACTTGCCGTTTGATCCAGAGCAAGGAACTGGTAGTGCTACTAACTTGAATGTTTTCATTCCTAAAACAGTTACTGTAGGATTAAGCCTATCATTCTAATAAAAGTTAAATTCAAATAGAAAAGAATATGAAACGATTTACAATAAAAAACTTGATGTTAGCAACAGTGTTGTTAGTATCATTGGCTTCTTGTAAAAAGAGCTTCTTGGAGTTAAACCCTCCAACCTCTTTGACACCAGAAGCAGCATTAGCAACTGAAGCAGATTTGCAAGTTGCTTTGCGTGGAACATACGCGGGATTAAAATCTACTGCTTTATATGGTAGATCTTTAATGGTAATTGGAGATATGATGGGTGACAACACTTATCAGTCAACATTAAACACCAACCGTTATACATTATTCAATAACAATACCTATACGGTAACTGATGGTGATGTAGCTGGTTTATGGAATGCATCATATTCTGTAATTTTACGTGCGAACAATATCATCAACTCTACTGTTGCTGCGAATGCAAACGTAAATCAATACAAAGGTGAAGCATATGCAATCCGTGCTTTAGCATATTATAATTTAGTACGCTTTTTCGGAACTCCATATACGCAAGACCCTACTGCTTTAGGTGTGCCTTTGGTAACTACTTACAACGCAGATTTAAAACCAGGAAGAGCTAAAGTTTCTGAAGTGTATGCATTAATCAACGCTGACTTAACTCAAGCGTATACATTGATGACTAAGTTCACTAACTCTTCTCAATTTAGCAAGTATGCTGCTAAGGCATTACAAGCTAAAGTGTATAACACAATGGGAGATAAAACAAATGCTAAAACTGCTGCTTTAGATGTCATTACAAATAGTGGATTTACTGCTGTTACTGCTGCTGCACATGCTGGCTACTGGGCTGGTGTGAGTTACAGAACAGATAAAGTAGAAACTTTATTTGAATTGTCATTTGATGCTGTTGCAAACAACGCATTTGATGCATTGGCATATATCTACTTACAATCAGGTAACTATGGCGACATGTTATGTTCTGATGATTTATATGCAACATTTGCTGCAAATGATGCTAGAAAAGCATTGTATGCAACTGGTACAAGAGGTGGTTTAGCTTCTGTATTTGTAAATAAATACAGTTCTTTCAGCGGCGACCACTCTGATACTAAAGTAATCAGAATGTCTGAAATGTATTTAATCGCAGCTGAAGCTTCTTACCCAGCGAACGAAGCAGATGCTATTAGATATGTAAATGAAGTAACTAGCAGAAGAGGTGCAACAGCAATCGCTTCAACAGGTGCTGCTTTATTAGAAGACATCATTACTGAAAGAAGAAAAGAATTGGCTTTCGAAGGTGAAAGATACCATGACTTACAAAGATTAAAGAGAGATGTAGTACGTGGTACAAACTACCCTGCTGCTGCAAGAACAATTGCATTTTCTAATTTCAGAAGAATCATGCCGATCCCTCAAGGTGAATTGGATGCGAATCCAACCATTAAGACTCAACAAAATCCAGGTTGGAATTAATCTTCCGGTTTTGAATGATATCGAAAGGCTACCCAAGGGTAGCCTTTCTTTTTTTGTAGCCTTTTGTGGCGATTTTTAACGAAGATTTATTTTAAAAAATCAGTCAAAGCAATTAGTTTTAGGCAACAAACAAGCAAGCATGAAAAAGATATTTTTGTTTTTTTTATTGAGTATGGCTTTACAAAATGTACAAGCACAATTACTACAATTACAAGATCCCGTATCCAGTAAAAATTTTAATCCTGAGAAATATGCTGGAATCAGAGGCACCCCCTTATTGGTAGACAAATGGCAGCATGGCTCTGTGATTACCAATAAAGGATATTATGCCGATTTAGAATTGAAAATTGACCTCTATGATAATCAAGTGTTTTTTAATAAGAATGACGAATCCTTTGAATTGTTAGATCAAATCATTGCCGTTAGATTGTTCCCAAAATGGCCAGATACCCTCAATCAACAGGTTTTTATTAAAGGCCTGTCCCAAAACAATATTAAACCAGCACAATATGTACAGGTTTTGGTAGCGCAGGGACCGGTTCAATTATACCGATCAGATATCAAACAAGTCACCGAGATGAGTGAAATCAATGCAGGAATGGTTAAAACCTTTGCCAATACCAGCAGGTATTTTATCAAAAAGGGAGATCAGTTCAAATTAGTGAAATTGAATAAAGAGGAAATTATGCCCTTTTTAGTCGAAAAAGAGGCCGAAATCAACGATTTTATGGCAAAAAAGAAGCTAAATCTTAAAAAAGAGGCAGATTTCGTACAATTGATCCAAGCGTACAATGCATTATAAATAGAGCAGACTAGGAATTAAATAAGATCAACCAAATTAGGTTCTAGATAAAATCCACTTGTTCAATTTACAGATCTAACCTTTAATGTAAAACTAAAACCCCCTGTTAGGGGGTTTTTTGATGCCTACAAATTAATAAAAATAAGTATATGAACTTAATATTAATTCTTCATTTTTAAGTGACGAAAGGCACCAAAAACTAATGGATTCAGACTACCTTTGCGGCAGAAAATTAACAAGTATTTGGCTAAATCAATCCTTAGCCCACGCTAGTTGAATTTCAAGTAACGCAATTAGAAAACAAATCCAAACAAATGAAAAAAACAATCTTGTTTTTGGCAAGCTGTATGATGACCATCATCAGTTTCGCACAGATTACAACTTCAACCATTTCTGGTGTTGTTGTAAACGAAAAGAAAGAAGTATTGGTTGGTGCATCAGTCGTAGCGACGCACGTTCCAACAGGTACAACTTACAAAACAGTAACAAACAAAACAGGTGCATTCGTGTTCCCAGCTGTAAGAGTTGGTGGACCATTTACAGTTGCAGCTAGCTTTGTAGGTTACAAAAACGATCAGGTAACTGATTTGAACACCAACTTAGGTGTGGCTACAAACGTAGATTTCGTATTGTATGCAACTGGTTCAAACTTAAAAGATGTAGTGGTTGCTAGCAATAGAAGCGGCTTATTCTCTAAGGAAAGAACTGGAACTGCACAACAATTTGGAAGAAGAGAATTACAAAATATTCCAGTAACTGGACCAAGAACAATTGATGGTATTACTAAATACAACTCAAATGGTAACGGTGCAAGTTTCGGAGGACAAGATTCTCGTTTGAACAACTTCACAATTGATGGTTCTCAATTCAATAACGGTTTCGGTTTAGGTTCTTCAGCACAAGCTGGAGGTAGAACTGGTGCTTCTGCAATTTCTTTAGATGCGATTGAGCAATTACAATTGAACATCGCTCCATTTGATATCCGTCAATCAGGTTTCACTGGTGCTGGTATCAACGCGGTAACAAGATCAGGTACAAACGAAATTGAAGGATCATACTACCAAACAGAAAGAGACAATACATCTAAATTCAATGGTAATAGAGCAAATGGTGTAAAAGTAACTGCTGCAAAATTCAGCGAAAAAACAAAAGGTTTCAGAATTGGTGCGCCAATTATCAAGAACAAATTGTTCATTTTTGCGAACTATGAGAAATTAGAAAAAACAGAGCCAGGAACTAACTGGATCTCTACAGGTTCTCCATTAAGCGGTTCTCAGATTTCTCGTCCTACATATGCTGAACTAGAAACTTTGTCTAATTTCATGAAAGACAAATTCAATTATGTAACTGGTCCTTGGGAAGGATACAATAACGGTACTGTTTCTGAGAAGTTCTTAATTAGAACAGACTGGAACATTAACGATATGCATAAATTAACTGCACGTTATGTTCATCATAACTCAAATGCAGATATCAATATCTCTAACTCAACTTCAGCTGGTTTTGGTAATAGAACAAACTCTGCTTTAGCAATGTCATTCCAAAATAGCGGTTACGGTATTATGGATAACACACGTTCTATTGTAGTTGAATTGAACAGTAAAATATCAAACACTTTACACAACAATTTGATTATTGGTTATGATAAGCAAATTGAAGATAGAGCATACAGAAGTCAAGAGTTCCCAACCATTGATATTAAGTCTGGTTCATCTACATTGACTTCAGTAGGTTTTGATCCATTCACTCCAGGAAACAAATTAGACTACAATACATTCCATATCACAGATAACTTAACAAAGTATTTAGACAAGCACACGATTGTTGCTGGTTTCAACTTTGAGAAGTACCAGTCTAACAACTTGTTCTTCCCTGCATCTAATGGTGTATATGTATTCAATAGCTTAGCAGATTTCTATACTGCAGCAAACCAATCTATTGCAGCGGGTGGTGCACCATCTGCATTTGTACCTGCACGTACTCAATTCCGTTATTCTGCATTGCCAGGAGCGGTTGATCCAATGCAAGTATTAAAAACATCTCGTTTAGATGTGTATGGTCAAGATGAATTCCAATACAATAAGAATTTAAAATTAACAGCTGGTTTAAGAATGGCTGTAATTGGATTTGAAAACACTGCTATTGAAAACCCAGCAATCACTGCAATGACATTTGCAAATGGTGCTAAGTTCAATACAGGTGTAATGCCTAAAACACAAATCTTATTTGAACCAAGATTAGGTTTCAACTGGGATGTGAATGGTGCAAAGAAAACACAAGTACGTGGTGGAACAGGTGTATTCACTGGTCGTCCTCCATATGTGTTTGTTTCAAACCAAGTGGGTAACAATGGTGTGTTAACAGGATATATTGATGTTAGTGGTGCTGCAGCTACAAACTATGGTTTCACTGCAGATCCTAAGAAATACTTTATCCCAGCAACACCACAATTACCTTCTACATTTGATATCGCATTAACCGAAGAGAACTACAAGTTCCCTCAGGTTTGGAAATCAAACTTAGCAGTGGATCAAAAATTACCTTTCGGTTTTGTAGGTACAGTTGAGTTCTTGTTCAACAAAAACTTAAACGCAGTACACTACTACAATGCGAACTTAAAAGGAGCAGTATCACAATTTACTGGTCCTGATAACAGATTAAGATTCGGTGGTTCAGACGCAACTGTGAGAGTAAACAATAACGTTTCAAATGCAATTGTATTGACAAATAAGAACAAAGGGGATTATAAGTCAATGACTGTTAAATTAGAAATGCCCTACAGAAAAGGATTATGGGGATCATTAGCGTGGACAACTTCTAACGCTACAGACTTCATGAGTGCAGGTTCAATTGCTTCAGGTAGCTGGACAGGTGCTAGATCTGTAAATGGCAATAACGATCTAAACTTATCTAATTCAGATTTCAATATCCCTAACAGAATCGTTGGTTTATTAGGATATAAAATTGAATACGGTGGTGAGTACGGTGGAACAACAAGTTTCTCAATTGGATACGTCGGTTCTCAAGCAGGTGCATTCTCTTACACTATCTCTGGTGATATGAACGGAGATCGTATTTCGAACAATGAATTGATTTATGTTCCTAAAAGAATCGATGAAATTCGTTTTGCTCCTTTAACTGTTGGCGGTATCACATATAACGAACCACAACAACAAGCAGCATTCTGGAACTATGTAAACCAAGATAAATATTTAAAAACACGTAAGGGACAGTATGCAGAGCGTAATGGTTCTGTATTACCAATGTTACACCGTTTTGATGTATCTATCGTTCAAGAATTCTTTGTAAAAGTAAAAGGCAAACGCAATACTTTACAGTTCAGAGCTGATATCTTGAATATTGGTAATAGAATCAACAACAGTTGGGGTGTATCTCAAAGAGTTACCAACCCTCAGATCTTAGCTTATAGTTCAGTAACATCTGCAGGTGTGCCTTTATACAAATTGGCTACACAAAAGAATGTAGATGGCTCAACAACATTAATTGGAAGTACTTATCAAAAGAACTCTTCTGTGTATGACGTATGGCAAGCACAGATTGGTTTAAGATATATCTTCGGTAGATAATTAAACTAAAATTAAATGGCCTTAATTCGCTATTTAATTTAGCATAATATTTAAGCTACTTTAAACCGCCCCAATTGGGGCGGTTTTTTTATGCATAAAATAGTAAAATTCGTAACCTGGGTAAAATAAAAATATAAACCTTTTAATTTGATTAAAATTTAGGAACTTAGAAATCTAAAAACAATATTATGGCTATTTCAGTTTGGGAACAATCAACCTATTTTGCACCAAAGGATTTGGTGATTGTGGGATGTGGCTTTGTGGGATTATGGACTGCTTATGAAATGATTCAAAAAAATCCTAAACTAAATATCACCATCTTAGAGCGTGGGATTATTCCATCTGGTGCAAGTACACGCAATGCAGGGTTCTCATGTTTTGGAAGCGTGTCAGAGTTAATGTATGATGTGCAATTGATGGGTGAAGCTGCCATGTTGGAAACTGTGAAGATGCGCTATGATGGCTTACAAAGAATTCAAAAAGTATTTAAGGCAACAGAGATTGATTATAACCAATGGGGAGGTTATGAATTATTTGAAGGAGGTGGTGGATATGATATTTCAAAATTAGACGATGATATTGCGTATTTAAATAAGATATTGGCCCCTGCATTAAAGACGTCTAAGAAAAATGGAAAATACCTTCCTATTTATACCAATGCGACAAAAGATATAAAAAAATTAGGGTTTCAAGAGATTGAAGCGCTTGCTTACAATCAACTAGAGGGTCAGTTAAACTCGGCCAAGCTAGTATTGGCATTACAGAAAGCAGTACAAGTAAAAGGAGTACAAATTTTATTTAGCACAGAAGTAAAAAAAATCAAGAGTCATTCCAAAGGCGTAACCATACATACCAATTTAGAAGCGCCATTAGAAGCCAAGCAGTTATTGGTTTGCACGAATGGTTTCGCGAAAAAATTGATCCCAAGTTTGGATGTGGTGCCTGCAAGAGGACAAGTATTTGTGACCGAACCTATCCCTAATTTAAAGTTTAAAGGATGTTTCCATTTTGATGAAGGCTTTTATTATTTCCGAAACCTGGGCAATAGATTGTTATTAGGTGGTGCAAGAAATAAAGATTTCAAAAATGAAAAAACATATTCATTAGAAACTTCTGCAAAGATTCAAAAAGTATTAGAGGATTTTATGATGCAACGAATTTTACCAAAAGGCACTAAAAAGCCAAAAATAGAGCTAAGGTGGAGTGGCACCATGGGAATTGGTAAAATTAAAAAGCCCATCATTCAGGAACTACAACCCAATGTATACTGCGCTGTACGCATGAGTGGCATGGGGGTAGCCATTGCACCGATTGTAGCTCAAAAAGCAATTAAGTTAATGAAAGTATAGTTTCAATAAAGTATAGTATCGATAAAGTAAAGTGTCAATTTAAATTTTAAAAATGCTATACTTTATAGTGCTTAATCGCATTTTTTACTAAAATTTTTCTTTGGAAGATCTCATTTCCGTGAATATCAAGTACGATGATGTTTTTAACGTCTTCATATAAATCTAGCGCTTTTAATACACTAAAAAATGAAAACAAAGAAATAGTTGGTTTGCCATTTTCAATGTGATAAATAGTAGACCTATTTACATTTGCTAAATAAGCTAATTCAGCAACTGAAAAACACCTTTTAATTCTAGCTGTCTTCAGGTTATTTCCTATGATTTCAAACTCTTCTGTATGCCTTTCAAGGGCTAGTTTTCGTTGATAGCCATAACCAAGTTTATTACTTTTCATATCATTTGAATTTTATTTAAGTTATACGAAATTTTATGTTTTTTAAAGTGTGGATTATATGATACACTTCAAACACAATCTGTTTTACATAATCCACAATGTTGTTTATAAAATACACTTCAGGCATAATTTGTTTCATATAATCCACTGTTTTAAAATGCCTGAAAAAGAGAACTAACAATGAACTTTTTGGAGTCAGGATTCATATTTAGATTAATGCTGGGATTGTTATTGGGGTTATTACTTTTATTGGGATTATAAGTTGAATTTTTTATTGGAGTTATTACTTGTATTGTTATTCGGATTATTACTGGGGTTGTTATTGATATACGCCTGTGAATGTCTTTTGTTTATGACTTAAAAATAATGTTTACAAAAACATCTTTTCTGCGTATAAATTCCAAAAAACTAGTGCCTTTAATGGGTCGCTAATCTTTATATTTGCAGTATGGGGCAGAAAAAACTAATCAAATTTGCGGCGATCAAGGAATATGAAAATGTATTGGAGTATCCACAGGATATGCAAGGCAAATGGGCTGCTTTTTTTAATGAATTAGGGAAAGCAACGAGTCCTATTGATATTGCAACAAACAAAGCACTTACGCTTGAACTTGCTTGTGGCAGAGGCGAATACGCCGTTGGCTTGGGCAGAATGTTCCCAACACAAAACTTTATAGGTGTAGACCTAAAGGGCAATCGTATTTGGAAAGGTGCAAGCATTGCTAACAAAGAAGGATTAAAAAATATTGCATTTGTTCGTACACAAATAGAACTGACGCCCAACTATTTTGCCAAAGACGAAGTGGATGAAATATGGATCACATTCCCCGACCCTCAATTAAGATGGTCCAAAGCAAAGAAGCGATTGACACATCCTAAATTCTTAAGGCTATACCAGCAGTTTTTATTTGGGGGTGACGGAAGTAATAAAGAAAGCAGAAACAATAGAAGTATAAGTGGTGATGGTAATAATGGATTAGGAGCAGGGATTGTTCATTTAAAAACTGATAGTCCCCTACTCTACAATTTCACATTAAAAGTGATTGAATTGTATGGTTTAAACCTTATTTACAAAACAGAAAACTTATATGCAGAGCCAACAATAGATCCTCGTTGTTTAATCAAAACTTATTACGAGGGATTGGATATCGCACAGAGTAACAAGATTCACTATATTCAGTTTAATATTGATAAGGAATTACCAATAGCGTTAGACGATGTTTTAAAAGAAGCCATTAAGGATATACCGATGGACGCAGGTGAACTTTTAAGAATGGAGGCAGAAGCGGCTAGAGAAAAAAAAGAACAATAAAAAAATGATCGAAGGTGTACATTATTATATAGACCCAAAGGGAAAATGGGTATTCACTGCAGCTTACCATGAAGGGAGAGGCTATTGCTGTGGTGAAGCCTGTAAGCACTGCCCATTCGATTATGATGCTGTACCAGAACCCATCAAAACAAGAGCACAGTTAATCAGAGCGACGCTATCTAAAACTTCGACTGATGCAATACACTCCAAAGACTAAAGATTTTTTCCAAAACGTATTCGACGTAGTACGACTCATCCCCAAAGGTCGTGTCACTAGCTATGGCGCCATTGCTAAATATTTAGGGACGGGTGGTAGTTCAAGAATGGTTGGCTGGGCAATGAATGCATCTCATGGGGTAAAGCCAAAAGTACCTGCACATAGAGTTGTTAATCGCAATGGCATGTTAAGTGGTAAAGCCCATTTTGAGACACCCACTAAAATGCAAGAGCTACTAGAGCAGGAAAAAATAAAAGTCCAAAACGAAACCGTCCTGGACTTTGAAAAATTATTTTGGGATCCTGCAAAGGAGCTAGGATACTAATTATAATACTGCTTAATCATCAAGTAGACAATTGGACCAGTTGCAGCCACATAAAACCAAATAGGCCATACTTTTTTAGCTAAATTTTTATGCGCTGCAAAATCACTTGTTAAAGCTCTATAGGCAGTCCATAAAATAAATGGCAAGCTAGTTGCAGCCAATACAATATGCGTTCCTAATAAAACTAAATAAAGAGGGCGTGTGTTTCCTAATACTGCTTTTTCTGCATCATCAACTACCCCATCAAAATTAGCATCACCAAATTTTGCTTCACCCGCTAATAAGTGATGCGCAATATAAGTCACTAAGAATAATAGAGACAAAGTCATTGCAGTTATCATAATAGTTTTATGCAATTCAAATTTTTTCTGTTTCACAGCAACCAATCCTGCAATCAATAACACAGTTACTGCAGTATTCAACATCGCATTGATTAATGCAAAAATATGTTTATCAAAAGGTAATTCAACCTCCAAAGTAAACTTACTTAAGAAAGTAACTACCACAAATACAATCACAGAAAATACACCTATCAATGTATAGGCTAGTTTATCGTTTTTTTGTAATACCGGTTGTAACATAAAATTTTATTTAATTCTTCAATCTTGTCTTGGTGAAATAATACACAAAGCTAGAAACTAGTAAAGCGATCACCAACCACAACCAACTCAAATCAACTATGTCTTGGAATACTTTACTCTTCTTAGTCTTATCTTTCTCTAACATAAGATAACCCACGTCTTTCGCCAATTTCAACATAGACGCAGAATCTAATCCATTGTAATATCCACGAACTTGCATCTTCTTATCTATCAATACAAATCTACTCGTGTGCACAAAATCTGGTGAGACTGGTTCTGTACTAAACTGGTCTACCTTCATTTCTTCAAAAGCGAATTTATAAATTGAATCTCTATTACCCGTTAGCAACCACCAATTGTCTGAAGCAACATTCATTTTATTAGCGTAGTCTCTTAAGACCGGAACTGAATCGCGTTCAGGATCTACTGAAAAGGAAATGAATTGTATGAAATTGGTGTCTAATACTTTTTTACGACTATTACCTCCTCGGCTAAATGACTGTTGCATCTTAGCCATATTACGAGTCAACTTAGGACAGATGCTGCCGCAACTAGTGAAAAAGAAATCGGCAATAATAATTTTACCAGACTGTTGGTATAAATTCACTGAGTCCCCTAATTGATTCACCAATCGAATATCTTTCGTGGTATGCCAAATACTGTCATCAATCGTTTTGCCTTTTACGACATTGCTAATCACCGTATCTAATAAATAATGACGTGGCATAGTTACAGCAGTATCACTCGCAGACTTAAGCCATAAGTAACAACCAATAGGAATTACAAGGGCGATAAATAAACCGTATAGAGACTTTTTAGACATAGCGCAAAGTTACAACAAAAAACCACCCCAATTAACTGGAGTGGTTTCGAATATCGTAAAGAAACTTAATCCTAAATAGGCTAAAGTTCCAATCTTTTAATTAGTGTGCCGCAGGAGCGTCGTGTTTCGCATCTTCATGCTTTGCACCAGTAGAATCAGCATGTGCTGCTGTGCTGTCCGTGTGGGCTGCACCTGCGCCATGCTCGGTTGCACCTTCGTGACCACCACCATGAGCTGGTTGTTCTACTTTGATAGTAGACTGCTCCTTAAAATAAGGGTCATAGGTATTACGTAAGTTTCTGAAAGAGTTACCATCAGACAAGAACGCAATGATAAACCATATGAATAATGAAAGTGGAACAATGATGGTCATGATCAAGTTCTTTACTTCATGTTTTAAGTGCATAAAGTAAGCAACAATATAAAATGCTTTCGCCATCATTAAAATCACAATCGTGCCTTTGATGCCTAAAACCAAGGCCTTGCTTTCGATTCCAATCATCCAATAACCCAAGATCAATTCAACAATCGTTAAAACTGAAAGGATAATGGTAACTTTTTTAATTTCTGCAATCGCACCACCACCGTGCTCTGCGTGTGTATCATTTGTATGTGACATAGTTCGTTCGTTAGTTAGTTCGGAAATAAGATTACAATAAGTAGAAACAAGTAAATACAAATACCCATACTAGATCTACAAAGTGCCAGTAAAGACCTGCCTTTTCAATCATATTGTAATGGCCTCTTTTTTCAAATTGGTTGGTTAAAGTCATAATCAACATGACAATATTAATCACCACACCACTCAATACGTGGAAGCCGTGGAAACCAGTAATCGTGAAGAAGAAGTTCGTAAAATTGGTAGAAGAAGCTGTTCCATCTGCATTGATGAAAGGGTTTTGACCCCACCATGCACCTTCGTGGAATAAATGACTCCACTCCCAAGCTTGACAGCTTAAGAAAGCGATACCACCAATGATGGTCCAGATCATATTTCTAACAACGCCTTTTTTATCATTATTGTGACCAGCATGCACTGCCAACACCATGGTTACAGAACTCACGATCAAAATAAAAGTCATCACCGATACAAACACCAACGGAGCGTTCACGCCTTCTGGTGCAAATGGGAAACTTTTAAATACAAGGTTCGGGTCAGGCCATCCGTTCGTAGAAAAACGAACAGTACCATAAGAAATCAAGAAAGCACCAAAGGTGAATGCGTCACTCATTAAAAAGTACCACATCATCACTTTTCCGTACTCTACATTAAAAGGGCTTTTTCCACCACCCCATAATTTTGCTTCAGTTGCTGAAGCGGTTGTTGTTGTCGACATATTCAATTACAATTTCAGTGCAAAAATATTGGTTTTTAGTCTATCCTACAAATTGTAGGAACACAAAAAGGTAAATCCATAGTATATCTACAAAATGCCAATAAATGGATGCTAATTCCACTGGCAGGGCATTATAGAACTTCGTTTTTACAGAATAAGCTCTTAAAAAGATGATCGCAAGGGCAATTACACCGCCCACCACGTGGAGGATGTGCAAACCAGCAATGACCAATAAAAAAGAACTAGCTGAATTGCTTCTAGGACCGGTCAAGGCGATGCTATTTGCCTCCAAAGCGCTAAAGCCCATGATTTGTGTTACCACAAATACAAGACCTAAAAGCACGGTCAAAGTAATGAATCCACGATACTGACCCATCTCACGCTCTTTAAATTTCTTCAAAGCCATCTGCATGGTCACACTACTTAATACAATCACCAAAGTAGAATACCAGAACACCACAGGCAATTCAAAGTCCAACCAATTGGCTTGACCTTTTTTGACAATATAAGCGCTGGTCAATCCTGCAAAAAGCATAATGATACTTCCTAAACCTACCCAAAGGATAAATTTATAAGGATGCGCTTTTTTTTGATTTGTACTCATATATTTTTCATTTTGGATCTTACTTTATCAGATTAAGATCCTATTTTTCTAAATTTTATCCGCCATTAAAGCCAAATACACAATCGGTAAATAAATGTAGCTGCTAAACATCACACGACGCGCCGCAGGCACACCCATGTTCTGGTATAAACGCACACATTGTACTACCATAAAAATATTCGCCACCAAAACCACCCACATACTCCACTCACCCGTAATATGTAAGTAATTAGGTAAAAATCCTATCGGCACCATCAACACTGCATACATCACAGATTGTAAAGCAGTAAACTTGGTTGGGCCTTTGTCGGCAGGTAATAATTTAAAACCCACTTTAGAATAATCCGTATGCGATACCCAAGCAATTGCCCAAAAATGAGGGAACTGCCAAAGGAATTGAATCAAGAACAATGCATAGCCACCAGCGTTTGAATAGGTTTTTCCATCTACAATAAATTCAGCCAAAGGACTAATTTCATTCGTTGCAGCTACCCATCCAATCAAGCAAGGAATGGCACCCGGAAAAGCGCCCACCAACACTGCGATGGAGTTTATTTTTTTAAGTGGCGTATAGATGAACGCATATAAGAATAAACTAAACGCACTCAATACAGCCGAGCTCGTGTTAAAAGTATAGGCCATTAAACCAACACCAATCACACCAGTAATGATTGCAAAAGTATACGCCGTTTGTTGAGACATTCTTCCTGCAGCCACTGGGCGCGAAGCGGTACGCTTCATTTGCGCGTCAGTGTCCTTCTCAACCGCTTGGTTAATTGCATTGGCACTACCTGTAATACAAAGACCTGCAAAAGTTAAAATCAAAATATTCCACCAATCAAAAGATTTGATATTGGGTGCAATCTGATAACAAATTACACAGGTAAAGACCACCGTAAAACTTAGGGTGAACTTCATCAACTGCGCGTAATTTTTAAAAGTTGCTTTCAAGGATTAAATTGATTGTTGAAATTACAATGCCCTGAAATCAGGGCATTGTAAACTGAATATATTAGTGAGTCGTTTCATCCGCACCTACTGGAGTAGTCTGTGGAATGAAGTCTTTCCCATCTTTACCGTAATCATAAGCCCAACGGTGTACTTCTGGTATTTCACCAGGCCAGTTACCGTGACCAGGACGGATTGGCGTAGTCCACTCTAAAGTATTTGCTTCCCAAGGATTCTCAGAAGTTACTTTACGTCCTTTGAAAATAGAATAGAAGAAGTTGATCAAGAATAAGATTTGAACAGCAAACACAATGATCGAAACGATGGTGATGAATTTATTCAATTCAGCAAATTGCTTGAAACTTTCCCAGATGCTAAAGTCAAAATAACGACGAGGCATACCCGCTAATCCTTCGTAGTGCATTGGCCAGAAGATCATGTACGCACCCGCCATAGTTACCCAGAAGTGGATATACGCAAGTGAGTTGTTCATGTAACGACCATACATTTTAGGGAACCAGTGGTACACACCAGCAAACATACCGAACATAGAAGCCACACCCATTACAATATGGAAATGCGCAATCACGAAATAAGTATCATGCAAGTGAATATCTAAAGCAGCGTTTCCTAACCAGATACCAGTTAAACCACCAGAGATAAATAAACTCACAAAACCAATTGCGAATAACATACCTGGAGTGAAACGGATATTACCTCTCCATAAAGTCGTCAACCAGTTGAATACTTTGATAGCAGAAGGAACCGCGATTAATAAAGTTAATAGTACGAATACAGAACCCAAGAATGGATTTAATCCTGTAACGAACATATGGTGCGCCCAAACTAAGAAGGCCAATGCTGCGATCGCAAACAAAGAACCTAACATCGCCATATAACCAAAGATTGGTTTACGAGAGTTCACAGACATAATCTCAGATACCATACCCATGGCAGGTAATAAGATAATGTAAACCTCTGGGTGACCTAAGAACCAGAATAAATGTTGATATAAAATAGCGCTACCACCTTCGTTCGGTAAAGCACCTACACCATTCACAAAAATATCAGAAAGATAGAAAGAGGTACCGAAGTTTCTATCAAAAATTAATAAGATCATACCAGACAACAATACAGGGAAAGACAATACACCCAATACAGCTGTAAAGAACAATGCCCAAATTGTTAAAGGTAAACGCGTCATGCTCATTCCCTTTGTACGCATGTTTAAAATAGTAGCGATATAGTTCAAGCCACCTAATAAAGAAGATACAATGAATAATGCCATCGCGATAATCCATAAGTCCATACCAGTTTTAGAACCTGGAGAAGCATCACCCAATGCAGACAATGGAGGATACGCAGTCCAGCCACCACTGAATGGCCCTGTCTCTACAAACATAGAAGACAACATAATGATACTAGCTACAAAGAAGAACCAGTAGCTCAACATATTCATAAATGGAGACGCCATATCTCTTGCACCAATTTGTAATGGGATTAAGAAGTTAGCGAAGGTTCCAGATAAACCTGCTGTCAATACAAAGAATACCAATACGGTACCGTGTGTGGTTACTAAAGCATAATAAGCTTCAGGCGTGATTTGACCACCCTTTGCCCATTTTCCTAAAAGAGATTCTAACCAAGGAAAACTTGCATCAGGATAACCTAATTGCAAACGGAAAAGAACACTCATTAAACCACCTAATACTGCCCATACCATACCCGTGATCAAGAATTGCTTCGCGATCATTTTGTGGTCCATGCTGAAAACATATTTTGATAAAAATGTTTCATGGTGTTCGTGGTGTCCATGATCGTCATGACCATGTGCATCATGATGTGCTGCGCTATGTGCGTGCACGTCTTGAACTATTGTTGCTTCGTTACTCATACCGTTTTATTTAAAATATTTTTCTAAACTTCTATTTATAAATCTCTTCAATTCTTTAATCGTCAATTACATTTTAGCTACTGCAGTTGTTGCAGTGCTGTCTGTTGCGCTCACAGTAGATGCTGCAGGAACATTAGATGGATCCTTTTCAGGGAATGCCACTAAGTATTGTGCTTTTTGCTTCGCCATCCATAGATCGTATTCTTCTTGTGTTACTACTTCAATTACACCCTTCATAGAGTAGTGACCGTTACCACACATTTGATCACAAGAAATCTCGTAAGCAAAATTAGGGTTACCCGTTTTCTCTTTCATCTCTGCAGTAGTGAACTTAGGCGTAAACCACATCGTAGTTGGGATACCAGGTACCGCATCCATCTTTAAACGGAAGTGTGATAAACCTACGTCATGAATTACGTCTCTAGAACCAATGATTAATTTAACTGGTTGGCCTTTCACCACATACATTGTTTGTTCAGTTAAAATATCGTCTTGTGCTAATTTATCATCCCATACAATACCTACAGAGTTGGTTGCAGGGTCAATGTTCTTATAATATTTTTTTCCAAACACGGCGTCCTTACCTGGGTAACGGAAGATCCATCCAAATTGCTTTCCAGTTACTTCCACTACCATTGCATTCTTTGGAGGCTCGCCAGTAAAGAAGAACCAGTTACGTAAACCAAAAATCACCAACACAGTTAAAGTGATTGCAGGAATCGCTGTCCAGATCAATTCTAATTTAGTGCTATGTGCAAAGAAGAAAGATTTTCTGTTTTCTTTTTCTTGGTACTTAAACGCAAACCAGAACAATAAAATTTGAGTGATGATGAATACAATACCTGTAATGATTAAAGTCACCCAAATCATTTGGTCCACTTTTTCTCCTTGTATACTTGCAGCTTCTTGAGCTAACAAAGTCTTGTCAAAAAGATATTCATTACAAACGTACACGCCCACAAAACCTAATACTAAAAACACGACCATCAATGCACCATTGATCTTGTTGTTTTGTTTACGGCTGGCTTCTTCTCCTTTAAGGATAGAAACATACTCACTTGCTTTTGCGATTTGAAAAATCACAATAAAGATGAGGGCAATAATTGCTATAGATAAATATAAACTCATAATCGTATTCTATTTTCTTACTCTAATAATTTTTATACAAGTGTGTCTACTAAGTATGGTGGATAATACTTTCTTTTAAGAATGGATGATGCTTCGCAATCAATGGCTTGCTTGCTAAAGCTTTTGCAACAAAGAAAATCATTACACCTACAAAGAAGGCAAGGATACCAAAATCCAATACACCTAATTCAACATGCTCTTTCATCAAAGAACCCATTACCATTTGGTAAAAATCAATCCAGTGACCAAAGATAATTACTACTGCCATTAAAGCAACTAATGTGTAATTACGCTTAGCAGAACGCTTCATTAAGATTAACAAAGGCGCCAAGAAATTGATGATTAGGTTCAAGAAGAAGATGGCTTTGTAAGGACCTTGAACACGGTGCTTAAAGTACACTGTCTCCTCAGGAATATTTGCGTACCAGATCAACATGTATTGAGAGAACCATAAATAAGTCCAGAAGATAGAGAAAGCAAACATGAACTTAGCGATATCGTGTAAGTGCTCATTGTTGGTTAATTCTAAATACCCTTTATTCTTAAGGTACACTACCCATAAAGCAATCAAAGCCATACCCGCTACAAAAGTACTAGCGAAAGTATACCAGCTATACATGGTAGAATACCAATGTGCATCGATACTCATCATCCATAACCAAGGAATCGTAGAAGCTACAGTTAAACCAAACCATACTAAGAAGAAACCAGAACGCACCATGCTTTGGATATTAAATGCTTTCGCAGTAGTTGCATCCATTGGCGCAACATCCGCTTGATTCGATAACTGACGCATTCTATAACCAAAATAACTCCATAAAGTAATGGTTAAAGTCGTCCAGATCACAAAGAAAGTAGGATTCAAGAAACCAGTCTTTCCTTTTAAGATAGGATCGTTTGCCACCGCTTCTGTATCCAACCAATGGTAGATATGATGCTTATGACCAAAGATCATATACAATAACACCATTAAAGTGATACCACCAAAAACAGGTACCAAAGTAGAAATGGCTTCAGGGATACGACGGAAGGATTGCATCCAAGCCGCTTGTGCCATGGCACT
This sequence comes from Sediminibacterium sp., assembly GCA_017983845.1. Classification (GTDB taxonomy): domain Bacteria; phylum Bacteroidota; class Bacteroidia; order Chitinophagales; family Chitinophagaceae; genus Sediminibacterium. The sequence goes on along the minus strand of JAGOAO010000005.1, from coordinate 13,047 downwards.
AAAGCTTAAGAAAAACATAGCAGCGTTACACACCAAAGTCCAGAAAATTGTGTTGTACATTAACGTACCCCAAAAATGAACTTGCTCATGCTCGTCACTGCTAAATCCTTTGGTAAACATACCATACAATAACACAGCGCCTCCAATACCAATTAAGGAGTAGGCCCATGTTTTAAGTCTACCAGGAATTTCGAATTGTTCTTTTATAGATGCCATCTTTTCTCTTTTAAAAATCTTTTAAATAAGTGCTTTATTATTTTGCGGCTTTCGCTGCAGCTTGTTTGTCTTTGATGTATTTGATAATCATCCAGCGTTGGTGCTTGTTCAATTGAGAAGCATAAGAACCCATTAAGTTCTTACCGTATGCTACAGAATAAAACATTTGACCAGCAGGCATGCTCTCATACTTTACATCTCCTACTAAAGTTGCAGGCTTTGCAGCATAAGGACCATTGCCGTCTTTATATAAAGGACCATTACCGTCTAATTTAGCACCATGACAGATACCACAATTGATTAAATACAAACGCTCTGCTTCTGCAGTTTCTTTTGCAGACATTGAATCGATTGGATTCACTACAGACTTAGAAGCGATATAATTTGTTGTGTCACCCGCTTTGTCCATTGCATAAGGGAAAGGCATTTCTTTACCACGCGCAATAGTACCAGCAACAGGCTTCGCATCAAAATGAATGCCTTGGTCTTTTAAGTAAGACAAATCTGTGTAAGATTCGATCGCACGACTGTACGCCATGTCCGGCATGTAAACAGAACCCGGAGTACGTTTTACGTCAGAGCAGCTTACCAAAGCAACCACCGCTACTAAAAAGCTCATTATTAAATATTTCTTCATCATGTATATCTTAATCAGTTTATAAATTCTTTTTTCGCTTATGCAGTTACTGCTTCTTCATTATCATAAGTACCAAACCACCAATCTTCTTCTGCTACTTGCACATCTGTTTCAACCGCACCATTTGCTTTTAATAAAGCCAATAAATCGTCGGTGTTTGTTTTATCAGTACACTCAATCGCCATGACAAATAAATCGTCTGTTGCTCTTTTGTGGAAGTGGTGCTTCTTCACACCTGGTGCCAATTGACATAGGTAACAGAAAGTCAATACCATACCCACGGCAGCAAACAATACGGTTAACTCGAAAATAATTGGGATCCAAGCTGGCAAAGCAAAATGAGGTTTACCACCAATATTCAAAGGCCAGTCTTTGGTGAAGATCCAGCTGATTGCGCTGATTGCTGTTGTGGTACCAGTGATACCATAAATAAAACCAGCAGTGTGTAAACTTGTTTCACGCATACCCAATGCATGGTCTAAACCGTGCACCGCAAATGGTGTGTACACATCTTTGATCTTATAACCAGCAGTGCGCACTTGCTTTACTGCAGGAAATAAAACTGCTTCGTCATCAAAACAGCCAACTACGAATTTCTTTTGTGCCATAATTATTTTCTATTAATATTCAGATCCAAATAATTTCTTTTTTTAAAAGCGATTAGTGCGCGTTGTCATGAACAAATTTGTCCAAAGGTTGCGCCTCAATGCTTTCCATTCCTGGTTTGAAAGATTCACCACTTCTCTTTAATACATACTTAATTTCCGCCACAGCAATTACTGGGAAGTATTTAGCAAATAAGAAGAAGCAAGTGAAGAACAAACCAAATGTTCCAACGTAGAAACCAATCTCCCAAATGGTAGGGCTGTAGTATACAGACCAGCTAGATGGTAAATAGTCACGATATAAAGAGGTAACGATGATTACGAAACGCTCGAACCACATACCAATGTTTACGATGATGCTCATGAAGAAAGTAACGAAAACGTTTCTTCTCATTTTTCTAGACCAGAAAATTTGAGGAGACAATACGTTACAAGCCATCATACCCCAATAGCTCCAACCATAAGGGCTAAATAAATACGCACGAGAATACCAGAAAGTATAACCCTCATATTTATTTTGAGAATACCAACCCATGAACAATTCTGTTAAGTAAGCGATACCAACGATAGAACCTGTTAATACAATTACTTTATTCATTAAGTCGATGTGACCAATAGTAATGTAATCTTCTAAACCGAATACTTTACGAACAATGATCAACAAACTTTGTACCATCGCGAATCCAGAGAAGATCGCACCGGCAACGAAGTAAGGAGGGAAAATTGTTGTGTGCCATCCAGGAATCACTGAAGTAGCAAAGTCAAAAGATACAATCGTGTGTACAGACAATACAAGTGGAGTAGACAAACCAGCTAACACTAAAGACAAACTCTCATGACGTTGCCAGTGTTTAGTAGAACCAGTCCAACCAAATGCAGCTAAACCATATAATTTTTTACGCAATTTTGTAAATGCTCTATCACGAACGGTAGCGAAATCTGGAATCAAACCAGAGTACCAGAATAATAATGAAACAGTGAAATAAGTAGAGATCGCAAATACGTCCCATAACAAAGGAGAGTTAAAGTTCACCCATAATGGACCACGAGAGTTAGGATAAGGCATTACAAAGAAAGCCATCCAAACACGACCCATGTGGAAGATCGGGAATTGACCCGCACACATTACGGCGAAGATGGTCATTGCTTCTGCAGCACGATTCACACCCGTTCTCCAACCTTGACGGAACAATAACAATACCGCAGAGATCAAGGTACCCGCGTGACCGATACCAACCCACCATACGAAGTTGGTGATATCCCAACCCCATCCAATGGTTTTGTTCAAGTTCCACTGACCGATACCATAAGTCACCTCACGGTAAACGCTATAGGCACCAAACATCAATAAGGTAACGGCAATAAAAAAGCCGATGTACCATAAACGTGTTGGCTTCGTTTCAATCGGACGCAAGATATCTTCGGTTACTTGTTGGTAAGTTTTGTTACCATACACCAAAGGTTCGCGCAGTTGTGATTCGTATTTAATATGCATCTTCGTCTATTTCTAAATTTTTATAATCTATATATTAATGTTCAGCTTTTGCTTCGTGACCA
>JAGOAO010000005.1:0-9932 GCA_017983845.1 Sediminibacterium sp. | reverse complement strand
TGTTGGTAAGTTTTGTTACCATACACCAAAGGTTCGCGCAGTTGTGATTCGTATTTAATATGCATCTTCGTCTATTTCTAAATTTTTATAATCTATATATTAATGTTCAGCTTTTGCTTCGTGACCAGCAGCTTCTGCTTTGTGCCCTTCAACTTTCGCATTGTCATTTCTAACTTTTGCTAAGTAAGTCACATTTGGTAATACGTGTAATTGCTCCAACACAGTAAAGTTTCTGTTCGGATTTTCTGCACGTACCATTGTGATGGCGCTGTGTTTGTCATTGGCGTTACCAAAGCTGATAGCGTGTGTAGGACAAGCTTGTTGACAAGCTACTTTCACATCTGCATCTACCATTGGGCGAGAATCTTTCTTCGCTTCTAATTTAGCAGCTTGTAAACGTTGTACACAGAAAGAACATTTTTCAATCACACCACGAGAACGTACCGTCACATCTGGATTCAATACCATTCTTGTTAAGTCATCGTTCATGTTCAATACCACATCGTTCACAACACCAACTTGGTTATCACCAAAACTATCTGCACCATTGTAATCCGCCCAGTTGAAACGACGTACTTTGAAAGGACAGTTGTTCGCGCAATAACGTGTACCAATACATCTGTTATACGTCATTTGGTTTAAACCTTCAGAGCTATGGTTGGTTGCAGCGACTGGACAAACGTTTTCACAAGGAGCGTTATCACAATGCTGACACATTAATGGTTGGAAAACCACATTCGGGTTATCCATATCACCACTAAAATATTTATCGATACGTAACCAATGCATTTCATGACCACGTAAAACTTCAGGCTTACCTACCACAGAAACGTTATTCTCTGCATTACAAGCAACTACGCAAGCACCACAACCATTACAAGTGTTTAAATCTACATTCATCCCCCACTTGATACCTGGTCTTTCGAACACAGGATACATGGTACCTTGTTTTTCGAAGTTCGCTAACACTTCGTCGTTGCTCATTTTCTCGCCACCCATAATTTGACCTCTCAATTCATGAGCACGCTCTTCGCGGATCTCAGCAGGATGTGCTAAGAAAGATGCAAGAGACAATTCCTTCACCACTTCTGTACGATTGCCTTGAGCAGTGTCGTAACGGAAATGCGTTTGCGTTAATGCAACAGGATAGGTTTCTTCAGTTAATGTTAATTGAACATCTGCTTGATCAAAAGAAATCGTTTGACCATTTAAGCTCGCTAAAGGATACGCGTTTTTACCCGTACCAATTACCGCTTTACCAACCGCTTCAGTGCGGCCGTAACCAACAGCGATACCGATGGTAGAAGGATGTGTTCCAGGAATAATTAAAACAGGTAATTCAAGACTTACTTGACCTACTGTTACTTTAACTACTTTCTTAGGAGGTTGTACTTCGTAAGCATCTGCTTGACCACCATTGTTTAAATCAATATTCAACAATGTTCTTGCCATTGCAGGTGATACTATAATATAGTTGTCCCAAGTAGCACGTGTTACTGGATCTGGTAATTCTTGTAACCAAGGGTTAGAAGCACCTTGACCAGCACCGATACCTACTTTTTGGTATAAGGCTAATTCAATCTTAGTCGATGGTTTCTTCGCAGCAACAGCAGCGCTTGCAGTTGCAACAGCAGCACCATTGATCGAAGCACCCACAGCAGTTGTAGTTGCTGGGTTGATCACACCCGCTTGTAATGTTTTATCCCAAGCAGCAACACCGCCTAATTTAATAGACCAGAAATTCTTTAAGTAAGTTGTGTAATCATTTACATCACCTGCCCATTTCAACAAACTATCTTGGAACGCTCTTGTCTTAAATAAAGGAGCGATCGTTGGTTGGATGAAAGAGAAATGACCTGTTGCAGGTTCTGCATCACCCCAGCTTTCTAAGAAGTGCGGCGCAGGAATGACATATTTACAAAGAGAAGTTGTTTCGTCTAATTTTTCGTTGAAAGAAATCGTAGTCTTCACTTTCGCTAAACCAGCTTTTACTTTCTCCGCGTTAGGCCAAGAGTAAACAGGATTCGCGCCAACAAATAAAACGGTGTTGACTTTACCAGCGTTCATCTCGTCCACCAATGTTGCAAAATCGCTATCAATACCTTGACGGTAATTTAATGTAGTACCAAAATCGATGGTGTTGCCATTTGCACCCACTGCATCGTTAATAGCGTTCACTAAAATTTGAATGTTTACATCGTTGCTGCCAGCTACTACCAATGCAGCACCTTTGTGCGCAGTCAATGCTTTTGCAGCCGCTTCAATACCCGCTTTCAATGTTGCATCCACACCGGTTACTGCAGCGCCTTTCACAGCGTTCAATAAACCCAATGCAATTGCACCCATTTCAGAAGGGCGGCATAAATATTTTTCATCTGCGTTAGAGCCCGTCATACTCGCCACTGTTTCAAAGTGGATATGCTTGCTCATTGAAATGTTTTTCTCGTCAATTTTTTTACCTACTGCATATTGCGCAGCAAACTCCACTGGACTTAACCAAGTACCTAAGAAATCGGCACTTAAAGAAACAATGGCTTTTGCTTTATCAAAATGATAAGAAGGAATTGCACGCTTACCATAAGCCGCTTCGTTTGCTAATAACATACCACTGTGAGAAACCGCGTCATAAGTAACGTGTTTGCTACCAGGATGTTTAGAAAGAAACTGAGCAATAATATTTTTAGTAGAAGGAGAAGTAATAGAGCTAGACACTAAAACAACATTACCGCCTAATTCAGCAGCAACTGCTTTGTCAATGTCTTCGAAGCTCGCTTCTTTACCAGCGATCAAAGGGAAACGTAAACGAGCAGTATCATATAAGTCTAATACAGCCGCTTGCACTCTTGCCGATGTACCACCTTTAGTAATAGGAGATAAATCATTACCTTCTAATTTGATTGGACGGCCATCACGCACTTTAGCAAGTACACTTACCACATCACCATCTTGAACATAAGTCGTTGCATAATAATCTGCAATACCAGGAACAATATCTTCGGGCTTGTTAGCAAAAGGGATTGCTTTTTTAATTGGCATTTCACAACTTGCTGCCGCAGCTGCTGCAGCCGTGCTGAATCCTAAGTATTTAAGGAAATCACGACGAGGTGCTTTAGCTTGTAAAAAACTTCCGTTTTTAGCCATCACAGTTTCATCTTCCACAAAAGGAAGAGACTCTGTAAATTCATCTTTCACCTCTTTGTTGTAAGTCTCAGAATTATTTAATTCTCCAAAACTTGACCAGTGCTTTTTTTGCTCCATAGTAATGTATATAAAATATTACGCGTCTATATTAATTTGTAAAGATTCGAGAAGTACTTTTTAGTAGTGACATTTTTGACACTCCGTACCACCAATCTTTTCAACAGTGATGCCTTTAGTGCTATCGATCTTTCCAGTGCGGATATCTTCGTGGAATTTCTCGTAGATGCTATAGAAACCATTGTCTTTAAATTGAACTTTTGTTTCTCTGTGACAGTTCACACACCATCCCATACTTAAGTCAGAGAATTGTTTTACTTCACCCATCTTTTGGATTTCACCATGACATTGTTGACAAGCAACTTGTCCAGCGTTTACGTGTTGAGCGTGGTTAAAGTAAACGTGGTCAGGTAAGTTGTGGATACGCACCCACTCAATAGGTTGTGCTTTAGTTGCATCCCAAGGTTGACCTTCTGTAAATCCAGCGTACTTGTATAATTTTTTAATCTCTGCTGTACCGTCCACGATATCGCCATTCTCTTTTACTAAAGGCTCGCCTTTGTATTCGTTAATTGCAGTGTGACAGTTCATACACACATTCACACTAGGTAAAGTTGCTTGCTTACCTTGGTAAGTACCAGTGTGACAGTATTGACAGTTAATTTGGTTTACACCCGCGTGTACTTTATGGGAATAGTAGATAGGTTGCTCAGGTTGATAGTCTTTAGAACGACCTAAGTTCAATGCACCTATTGTGGTATAATAACCACCTACTACAAATAAAATAATGGCAGTAAAAGCGATGTATCTTTTATTACGATAAAACGGAACCGGTGTTTCAGGAGTCACACCTAATTTCTCGTCAGATAATCTCTTTAAGTTATTGTTGACTTGCAATAAGATAATTGCAACAACAGCTAAGATTAAACTTAAAATACCAAACACTAAAGAATTGTCTGATTCAGTTGGCGCTGCTGCACCTGCTGCTGCACCACCTGCTGGAGCTGCACCTGGAGCAGGAACTGTTTTGATATAAGCAAGGATGGCATCTATGTCAGCATCAGATAAACCAGGGAAGTTATTCATTGCAACTTTGTTGTACTCGTTGTACAAGTTGTTTGCATAAGCATCACCAGTTTTCAAAAATGCTGCAGAGTTTTTAATCCATGCATACAAGTTTTTCTTTTCAGGCCAACGGTCTTCCACGCCAGCTAAAGCGGGACCCGTTAACTTTTTATTAACTGCGTGACATGAGGCACAATTCGCAGAGAAAAGTGCTTTACCATCTTGCGCATTTAGTTGATTACCTATAGCAGCACTAAAGGTGATAAGTAAGAAGATCGAAACGATCTTCGCTAGGTTTCTTAAAATTGTCATATACACAAACAGTGTCTAATGTGGAAAAATATCCTTGAACGGGGGCAAAATTAACTAAGAAACGCTTTAAAAAGCTAGTTTATTGCAAGTTTTTTTTTCTTTCTATTGATTGAGTTTCAATCGGGTGGAAAGATTTTGGGTGACGAATGTCATAAAATTGTAAGGATCAAACTTATGGCTGTAAATTTTGTTTAATCTTGTGGGGGGATTTGGAAAAAAAGATGACCTTCGAGCGGTGGAAATGAGGGGTTTCGAGGGATGTGGCGGAGTTTCGAGGAGGTTTTGAAGGGGTTTCGAGGCTAAAAAGGATTAAATATTATGAAAAGTATTAATAGATTACAGCAGAAATGGGGGGTTGGACCGGTGCAATTTTGGTTGATCATGACCACATTTGCCTTGGGCGGAAGCTTGAGCGGATACTTAAATAAGCAAATCTTAAATTTGGTGTTTTTGGAGAAAAATGCAGCATATTGGCTCATTTATCCCCTATTATTGACCGTTTTATGGCCATTTTCGGTGATTTTGGTGAGTTTTTTGACAGGGCAGTTTTTGTTTTTTAAGGGCTATTTGGGAAGGATATGGGGGAGGTTGACCGGCGGGGGCGCCGCGGCGAGTCCGATTCATGTGGCGATCTTTGCTTCAGGCGCTGGCTCCAATGCGAAAAAGATCATCGAATACTTCGAAAATAAGTCCACACCGATTAAAATTTCCTTAATTGTGTGCAATGTTCCAGGCGCAGGGGTGCTAGAAATTGCAAAATCAAAGGGTATTCCCACTCTTTTGATCAATAAAACAGAGTTTACGGCTACCGGATATGTAGAAAGTTTGCATAATGCCGACATTCATTTTATCGTTTTGGCCGGATTTTTATGGAAAGTACCCGAGGTTTTGGTGAATGCTTACCAGCCAGGAATGAAAATAGACTCGAGTATGGTGAATGGAAAAACAAATACTGCTCGAGGTATTATCAATATACATCCAGCATTGTTACCCAATTACGGAGGCAAAGGCATGTATGGCGCACGTGTACATGAAGCAGTCGTTGCAGCCGGAGAAAAAGAAACCGGCATCACTATCCATTGGGTAGACGCCCATTATGATGAAGGCGATATTATCTTTCAAACAAAGTGTGGACTAGATGAGACAGATACGCCTTCAAGTGTTGCTGATAAAATACACGCTTTAGAACATGCACATTTTGCACCAACGATAGAGCGCATCTTATTGAAATAATTTTACTTTCTATCTTAATAATACTGAAAGCTTATCTCAGATAGGCAATGGAAGTTAAAGAAAGTGCAATCAACAAGTAAACCCAAAACGATTTCCAATCAATGATAGAGCGTATTGACGCAAATACCAATACTCCTAATGAAACTATTGTCTGAACAAAAAGCATCATAGTTTTATTAATATTAAGCTCAAAGAAGGTTGCTAAAAAATTAGATAAGATAATTACTGCGAGAATAAAATACAATAATAACCTTGTGTTTTGTTGTGACTTTGTTAATGGCTGTTTCATGATAAATTATTTACAATACTTGAAATTGATATTACAGTTTCTGTCTCCTTGGTACATTCGGTAAATTGCAGCTGCTTCACACCCAACGAAAAATACAACTCCAATACCTGTAAATCCAAGCGCACCTGCTGCTACACATGTAATTTGATCCATTGCATAAGTGGCAGTTACATTATCCTTGCATATTTTATAAATCTCAAGACATTCATCAAGATCAAACATTAATGATGTTTTTCGATTAACTAGTTGAAAATCTTTCTCCTCAATTTTTGACAAATCATACTTGATATTTAACTTGTTCAAAACTTTTAATCTATTCATTCTCTCAATCCAAAAATCATTTCCTGTGTAACCCATTTGATTTGAAATGATCAATCTAGCGTTCAGGTCATTTTCTTTAACAGCCCTGATGTAATACTTAACAAAAACAGGCTCGCTAAGAATAGTATCTGATACTCGCAGTTCCAAGTGCCTCTTTAAACTATCTACTTGACTAATGTACAATTTAAAATCATTGTCATTTTTTAAATTCTCCATATTTAATTTAATCTGACTGGGTTCTGAATTTTTTTTATTACAACTATTGACAACAAAAATCATTGTACAAAGTATTAGAAAAAATTTAATTTTATTAAAAGTATTGTTTTTCATAAGTATTGATTTGAATTAACAAACATGTGACAAAGACTACATGAATGTATAACTACTAAACTCAATAGTTTAATAAAGATATTCGTTCGAATAAGGTCTAATGTGAATAAAGCGAAACGCTTTCATTAATAGTGAAATCTTAAAGTAACCACTTCTATAATATCCTTGTTTTTGATTCGATAGACTAATCTATGTTCTTTATTGATTCTTCTACTCCAAAGTCCTGTAAGCTCATATTTTAATTGTTCTGGGTTCCCAATTCCACTGTAAGGATGACTTAGAATATCTTCTAATAGGATGTCAATTCTTTTAAGGATCTTAACTTGATGTTTAAGTTTCCAATAATTTATATCAGCTTGTGCCGTTGGAGAAATAATTATTTCCAGATATCTTTAATTTTTATTTTTTTTCCTTGGCCTGCATCTAATTGACGTACGCTCTCTAAAATATGATCTTTATTTTTTTTACTAGATAACAAATACATTGTCTCTTCAATAGCATTAAATGCTTCTTGAGAGAGTATAACGATATTACCCTTTCCTTTTGGGCGCTTAACAATAATTTGATTGCGTTTATTTTTACAAACGTGTTCAAGCTCTGACGCTAGATTGCTTCTAAATTCTGTTACAGATAGCACTTTAGTCATAAAATATTTTTGTACAAAATTACGTACATTTTTATTATCCAGCGAGAAATCATTGAATCATCAAATAACAACTATTTAATTATAAAATTTTCGCGTATTTATACGCACAAAAAAGCCTGCGCTAAAAGGCAGGCTTAATATAAAAATATAAATAGTTGCGTCGTGAAAACTATCCAGGCATGCGTGAGATGTATTTCTCAATCTCTTTAATTTGATCAATCACCTGTTTAGTAGAAGGCTTACAAGCTTTTGCTTTGCGGAAGAAATCTTTAGCAGCACGGAATTCACGCTTGTTCATAAAGATCTGGCACATACTTAAGTAAGCAACCGCTTCAGATTCTTTATCAGGAATGCCGGCACGGATAGCAGCGCGGATATACGCTTCACCTTGTTTGGTATCCCCTTTTTGCATGGCCATCATCCCTAATTGTAATTTATTCGCACCTTCAGCTTCTGGCATAGCCGAGCCAAGGTCATTACTCATTTTAAGATGCTTCTCTGCGCTATCAAAATCCTGCTTCGCCATCGCTATATTACCCTTAATGGTATAGTAAGTGCTTCTTACAGGCTTGTATAATAAGTTAGGAAACCAAATAGTCGCTAAGATGCGCTCCACTTCGTCAATATCGCCCGCTTCCATGGGACCTTGCACCAAACGCAGAGGACCAATGAAGATATGGCTCAATAAACCAATCACACCAATGAAATACAAAGGAAATACAGGCCAAAAATTAGCTAAATCAGTTAATTGAAGTACTGCAGCTCCGGCAAGTGCGATTAAGCTTAACCAAAAACGAAACTTAATAATGATATTGTAAAAGCCCATAATAATGTCTATTTGAGGGGTAAAGATACCAAAATATAGCTTAATAATAAGCCGAGCCGATAAACTATAGCTGCGCTATTTCAATCAAGTATGGGTGAACTAGGTCGATAAACTATGGGCGCTTAAAAAAGATTAGTTATTTTTGCGCACCTTGATCAGTCTTAGGATTGGTTTAAGGCTCGAGTCCCTGTGGTTCGATGGTCCCGTAGTTCAATGGATAGAATAGGTGTTTCCTAAACACTAGATCCAAGTTCGATTCTTGGCGAGACCACAATTGATTTTATTTGCCGCCAAGTTGTGCCAATCTTGGCGAGACCACATTCCCTCAAAACGCAGTCTTGGATTATAAAGACGCAGTCTTGGATTAACAGAGTTCACTAATTGCGAATTTTTTCGCAAAGCTCAGTAAACTGGGGATTAGTAAAATATCCTTTATGTAATGCATATAAGGATAACAAATGATTAATTGGAATACGAGTATAAAAAGAGATCTCACATAAAGTTTCAATACTGAAATTATGTTCGCCTGTTAACCAGCGAGACACGGTAGAAGGCGTCTTTTTGACCAATTTCGCAAAATCAAGTTTAGACAAATTAGTTTCTGTAATTAATATTCCCACGCTTACAGATAAAGCTTTGTTTACATTTATTTTGAATCTTTTTAATTGCTCGGGAGATTTACGGTATGATTTTTTCATTGGGTGAATATGATGTGTGTCAAATATGATTTTTGGGAATTCACAAATATGTAAAGTGGACTTCTCTGAAACTCAATGACAGCAGCCATCTTATTTTCTATGTTTTAACTTATATGTGAATTCCGAAAAAGCAAGATAGATAGTAAGTAAATACGCAAATAACTCGAAAAATTCCTTTTCTATTTATAAAGTCCCGGAAATAATTTAGCGAATGTTAGATAGTATCTAAATTGAAATGGTCTTGGGTTACAATTCTACCTCCATTAGCTCTTCGGCTAGTTTATGCAGTGAATCTTGGATTTTAAGTTTTTGTGCAGCCCTTGGCTTTTTTAAGCCAGATGCATAATGTTGAATTTGCTTTTGTTTAATACCAGTGATCCGCTCAAGAGATGCATTTGTAAAAACCCCTTTATAATAATTTAATAAACTCTGCGTATCAAACCTATATTTTAATTTGAACTCACCTTGTAAGATTTTAGGCAAATTCGTCTTATTATACTTTTTAAATAATTTTATTGCCTTTATCACAGATTCCTTTGCTTCAACCACAGTCTCTCCTCCACCAAAAATTCCATCCACATTTTCAGCATAAGCAGAATAATTGTCTTTAGTCTTTTCAATTACCACTTTTATAATTTTCATACTTACGTCTTTAAATTCATTATTTTGATTATACGCTTCAATAAGCCCCAGCCAACTTCTTTAGAACCATGATAGGGCAGTATCCATCCACTTCTTTTTATTAGTCGATGTAGTTCACTGGATTTCATAATTCACATTCCTGTGATTTTATATCCTGCAAATAAAGGTAGTAAATTTACTACCTTTTAAAAATTAAACTTTTGCAGTAATAATCACAGTTGCAATATTGTAAATTGAATGACTTATTTTTAAAGTATTATTACGCTGAAAATTGCGGGCACAAAAAAACCACCTTATATATGCGGTTCCCCCAAACGACACAATAAGATGGTTTATTAGATTATATACTCTAACTACTCAAAATTAGAAACA
>JAGOAO010000050.1 GCA_017983845.1 Sediminibacterium sp. | reverse complement strand
CCATCCGCACCCGGAGGTGTAGGTAATGCTAAAAAGATGATCTCTGCATCCACCACCGCTTCTTCTAGCTCTGTAGTAAACTTTAATCGCTCCTCTTTGATATTTCTTAAAAATATTTTCTCTAAGCCTGGTTCGTAAATCGTGATTTGACCAGCGCTTAATTTGTCCACCTTCGCTTTGTCTATATCCACACAAGTCACTTTGTTGCCCGTCTCTGCAAAACAAGTACCTGTTACCAAGCCTACATATCCTGTGCCTACAACTGCTATTTTCATCTATAAATTTTTAAGCACGATTAATTAAAAAAAGATTGAACACCTTCTGTGATATATTTTAGTTGCGCTTCATCCATTTCGGTATGAATTGGCAATGAACAAACACATGGCGTTAATTGATCTGTCACTTTTAAATCCCAATGACTTTCTGCTCCTGTTGCAAACATCTTTTGCAAATGACCTGGTACAGGGTAATAAATCATACATGGAATTTCTTTAGCAGCTAAATGCGCAATGAATTGATCTCTATCCACCCCTTTTAGTTGCATGGTGTATTGATGAAACACATGTGTGCTGTAACTTGCAATGGCTGGTGTCACAATCGCATCTATACCGCTAAAAGCATTCGTATAAAAATTAGCCACTGCTTGTCTTGCTTTATTATAGCTATCTAATTTTGCTAATTTAATATTCAAGATCGCTGCTTGAATGGAATCCAATCTTGAATTACAACCCACCACGTCGTGGTAGTATCTTGCAGATTGTCCATGATTCGCAATCATCGCCATCTTATCTGCTAAAACTTTATCATTGGTAAATAAAGCACCCCCATCTCCAAATGCACCCAAGTTTTTACTTGGGTAAAAAGAAGTGGCACCAATATGTCCCATCGTACCTGTTTTTTTTACAGTACCATCAGAGAAAGTATAATCTGCCCCTATTGCTTGCGCATTGTCTTCGATCACATATAAGTTGTGCTGCTTTGCAATTGCTAAAATCGCTTCCATTGGTGCTGCATGTCCATATAAATGCACTGGTACAATCGCTTTTGTTTTTGGCGTAATGGCTTTTTTCAAGCTTTCGATATCCATGCAATAGGTTACAGGATCTACATCTACAAAAACTGGCGTTAATTTTAACAAAGCAACCACTTCTGTTGTAGCGATATAAGTAAATGAAGGCGTAATGACTTCATCCCCTGGTTGTAAGTCCAATGCCATCATCGCAATCTGAAGTGCATCTGTTCCATTTGCACAAGGAATCACATGTTGGACCCCTAAATAATCGGCTAAGTTTTTTGAGAAATCTTGTACTGCCTTACCGTTGATATAAGCTGCACTATCTAATACAGACGCAATGGCCTGATCTACTTCTTCTTTGATGGCAAGATACTGTGTTTTAGTATCCACCATTTGTATTTTTCGCATCCAATGAATTTTGCCAAAATTACAATAAAATGGCCAAAAAGGTGGAAATCCCCCCATTGTATCCCATCTTTGCATTAGCCCATTTTTATGATACTATATCGACTTTTTTTATGGCTTTATCCAATTGCTGCAAAGCTCATTAGTCCGTTTAATGAGAAAGCAAAACATTGGGTCAATGGACAAGCTTCTGTTTGGGACGAGATCCAGACTTTAAGTAGCCAAATTAAGGGATCCATCATTTGGGTGCATTGCGCCTCTTATGGTGAATTTGAACAAGGGCTTCCCATTATCAAAGCACTCAAAAAGACCTACCCCTCCCATCAAATTTGGGTAAGTTTCTTTTCGCCTTCTGGTTACCTTCATCGTAAGCATGATCCTGATGTGGATTTTGTTTCTTACCTACCTTTGGATAGTCCAAATGCAGCTACAAAATGGATGGAGCTGGTTCAACCCAAATGCATTGTATTCATTAAATATGAATTTTGGTATTACTATTTGAAAGTTGCAGCAAAACATAAAATTCCAACCATTTTAGCCTCGGCAATTTTTAGACCTGACCAAATTTTCTTTAAATCCTATGGAGGATTTTATCGTAAAATGCTTCAACTATTCAAAGGCATTTTAGTACAAGATCAAAGTTCTAAAACACTGGTTGCACCTATTTTAAATCATTCAGAATTAAGCATTAGTGGTGATACGCGTTTTGACCGTGTAGTTGAAATTGCGGCAGCAAAAGAATCTATTGAATGGATTTCAAAATTAGCTAATGTAGCTACGATTGTTGCTGGTAGTACTTGGGAACAGGACCATGCCTTAGTAGGATCTGTTGCTGCTAAATGGAATGGATTGAATTGGGTTATTGTACCGCATCATGTAGACGCTGCAGCGATTAAAGCTTGTCAAAAGCATTTTCCAAATTCAGTTCGTTTGTCTGAATGGTTAAAACAATCAGCTACTAAAATGGAACAACCAATTGTATTGATTGTAGATGAAATTGGTTTGTTAAGAAACTTATACCAATATGCAAATATTGCATATATAGGTGGTGGATTCACCAAAGATGGCATCCACAATGTATTAGAAGCAGCCGCTTTTGGCAAACCAGTCATTTGGGGGCCAAATGATGCAAAATACCAAGAAGCCATTGGCTTGCGCAACGCAAATGGTGGAATTAAAATTGAAGATGAAACTACTTTGAATGAAGCAATAGAAAAGCTATTAATAGATGCATCCTATTGTAAAAATATGGGTGATGCTGCTGCGAACTTTGTAATTTCTAATGCAGGTGCTACTCAGAAAACGATTGATTTAATTAAGCAAATCTACGCTTAACCAATAGATCAAATGCTTTAACAACAGCCGTTGTATCATCCCATTTGTTTTGTTCCCTTACATTGGATTTAATCCAGAATTGTGCCTCTGCATAAATTTTAAATGCATTGATCGTTTTGACCGCATTTTCAAATGCTTTTTCATCGCCACCAAAAAGGGTTTCAATGAATTGAAATTTATCATTGATTCCTATGGCAGCCTTTAAATCTTTTATAGGATCTAATGCTAATTTTTCTTGAAGTTCTGAAGTCGTAACCGTTGAATTAATTTCAACAGGCTCTAATTTTGGTAAACTAGGAATCCTAACTTCAACAGGCTCTTCCTTTAAAGTTGGTGCAAAATTGGTTTCAACTCCCCCAGGCATCATCACCGAGACATTGTTTGGGAGATTATTGAATTGTCCTGTTTCTGACAATTCCGCTAACAATTGAACTGCCGTTTGTTTTAATTGGCTTTTGTCTGCCTTTTCTGCCAATTGTGTGCTTAATTTTTCAACCAAAGCGGCAACTCTTTCCATAGGAATGTCTACTTTTGAAGGAATTAAAGAAATAGGATTTATTTAAGAACGAAAAAGAAATTGCATTATTGTCTATGTTTATTGAACAAAACTTTTCAAAAGAAAAAAGAGGCTGGTTAGAAGTGGTTTGCGGTAGTATGTTTAGCGG
>JAGOAO010000014.1 GCA_017983845.1 Sediminibacterium sp. | reverse complement strand
AGAGAATTTCAAGTCATGCAAAACGACCTAATGGCATGTAAGCAATTGGGGTTTAAAGGGGCTGTAATTGGTTTATTAAATGCAGATGGTACAATTGACACTAAGCGAACCGCTTCATTGGTGCAAGCTGCTGGAAACATGGAAATAAGTTTTCATAGAGCTTTTGATCGATGTATAGATCCTTTTACAGCATTGGAGCAATTGATTGATATTGGTTGTACAAGAGTGTTAACTAGTGGGCAGGTTCCGAATGTAGGCAATGCCATTCCAATGATTCAAAAATTGGTGGAGCAAGCACAGGATCGAATCATTATTTTACCTGGTAGTGGTGTGCGTGCAGATAATATTGCAACCATTGTTGCGCAAACAGGCGCTAAAGAAATGCATAGTTCTGCAAGAAAAGCAATGCCTTCTAAAATGGCATTCAATCAACCTAGCATGCAAGAAAATATGCAGTATTTTGATGTAGATACCGAAGAAATTCATGCGATGATTGCCGCGTTAAAAAATTAAACTACTAATAAAGCATTCTTACACGAATGGTCTCTTTGACTTCTTTTAATAAAGTCATGGCTTGCTTGGATAATTTACTATCTATATCCAGCACCACATAACCAATCTCGTCATTCGTTTTCAAATATTGACCAACAATATTGATCTTATTTTTTGACAATAAAGTATTGATGGCACCCAATACACCAGGTACGTTTTTATGCATATGTAAAATACGGTGTGCGCCGTCTACTGGAGGTAAACTTAAAGATGGGATGGTATGAGATCCATTGGAAACGCCTCTTTCCAAGTATTGGTATAATTTAATGCTTACATCTTCTCCAATATTTTCTTGTGCCTCTTCTGTTGATCCGCCTATATGTGGTGTCAATAATACATTCGATAAACCTTGAAGCGGCGTACTAAATGCATCTCCATTTTTTTCTGGTTCAATTGGGAATACATCTATCGCTGCTCCCGAAATATGCTTGTCTTGAATGGCTTGTGCTAAAGCATCAAGATCTACCACTTCTCCCCTTGCATAATTCACTAAAATAGATCCCGCTTTAAATTGTTTGATCACCGTTTTGTTAATCAAGTTTTTAGTTTGACTGGTTTCAGGTACATGCAATGAAATAATATCTGAACTACTTACAATTTCTTTGATTGATTTTTTTGCTTGTGCATTACCCAATGGTAATTTTGTTTCTACATCAAAAAATTGAACACTCATCCCCATGGCTTCGGCCATCACACTTAACTGTGTACCAATATTGCCATAACCAATAATACCCATGGTTTTACCTCTTAATTCAAAACTTCCTTTTGCATCTTTATTCCAAATACCCTGATGTGCTGCATTGTTTTTATCTAAAATTCTTCGAATCAATAAAATGGATGCGCCAATGACTAATTCAGCCACACTCCTTGTATTGCTATAAGGTGCATTGAAAACGGCGATGCCTTTTTGTTTACAGGCTTTTAAGTCTACCTGATTGACGCCAATACAAAAACAGCCTATCGCTTGTAATTTTTTGGCACTGTCTAATACTTTTTTAGAAATAAAAGTTTTGGATCGGATACCTAAAATATGCACATCTTTGATGACTTTAATTAATTCCTCTTCACTTAAAGCGCCCGCTACTTTCTTGACATCAGTATAGCCTTGTTGTTTAAAATATTGTACCGCTTTATCACTAATGTTTTCTAAAAACAGGACTTTAATTTTATCTTTGGGATAACTGGTTAGGTCAATTTTGCTCATAGGTCAAAGTTAATTTAAAATAGGTTGTTTTTGGCTTCATTCACAATAATTTATAACCAGATATCGTTATATAAACATACCCTATAAATACTAACAGATGATTGTTCGATTTTTTTTATTGTGTAGCATCTTTTTGCTGAATGCTTCTTGTGGAACAAGTCAAGGTCCAAATTATACAGAATCGGCTAATAACTTTACCTATAATAAATTAACTGAAGAAGCAAAGGAGAAATACGCAGAGGCGATCAAGTTAAAATACCAGTCCATATTAGGGAACAAAAATTTTAGTGGTCAAATTTTAGTGGCAAAAAATGGAGAGATCTTATTTGAAGATTATAAAGGTTTTGCCAATTACAAATCCAAAGACTCGTTGGTGCCAGAAACCCCGATTCATCTAGCTTCTGTGTCCAAAACCTTTACTGGTATGGCTGCGTTACAATTATGGGAAAAAGACAAATTAGACTTAAAAGCGACTGTAGATCAATATTTACCAGGGTTTCCATATAAAGCAGTAACCATAGAATTGTTATTATCCCATAGAAGTGGCTTGCCTGATTATGCTTATTTTTTGGAATCTAGACAATATAAGTCGGTAAGGTACAAGACCAAAAGAGGCCGTTGGGCTAAGAAGTTGGTACTAGTAAAAAATGATGCGCCTTTTAGACCAGGACAATATACGAATCAGGATGTCTTGGATTATATGATTCAAAAGAAACCAGCTATTGCAGCCAATCCCGATCGTGTTTTCAGGTATTGTAATACCAATTATGTATTGTTGGCCTTGATTATTGAAAAAATTACAGGCAAGGACTTCCCTACTTATATGCATGAAACCATTTTCAAGCCACTAAAAATGGAACATAGTTTTGTGATGAGTCAGCAAAACATGGATAAATACCTTCCCTCTTATACGCCACAAATGGTGCCTTTTCAATTGGATAAATACGATATGATATACGGGGATAAGAACATTTATAGCACTGCTAGAGACCTTTATTTATGGGATAAAGCCTTGACAGAAGGTCGTTTTTTACAACCTACTACCTTAGAAATGGCTTATGAGCCCAAGAGTCCTACCAACAAATATTGGCACAATTATGGCCTTGGATGGCGTGTTTTAGCTAAGCCAAATGAAGAAAAACTCATCTACCACAACGGCTGGTGGCATGGAAACAATACCGTATTCACACGTTTGGTGGGTGAAACGGCTACCATTATTATTTTGGGTAATAAATACAATCGTGCCATCTATAAAGGAAAAGAGATTGCATCTGTATTTACAGGAAAAGAGGATACATCGGCACTTGTGGAGTAAATTCACTCATTTTACTGCTATTTTATCGTATTTTTTGGAGTTTACCCCCTATTTTTGCAGACCTTAATCGTAATTTAAATTACTTATTTATTGCTTATGAAAGATTTGTTATTTTATGCCGTTCCGGCAATGGGTATTGTAGGTTTATTGTATACTCTGTTGAAATTCAGCTGGGTATCTAACCAACCTGCTGGAAATGAAAGAATGAAAGAAATCAGCACTTATATTGCTGAAGGTGCCATGGCGTTTTTAAAAGCTGAATGGAAGATCTTAGGATATTTCGTTGTAATTGTTGCCTTATTATTGGGCTTCATGGCGACTAAAAACGAAGATAGCCATTGGACAATCGCTGTAGCTTTTGTAATTGGTGCTGTATTCAGTGCTACTGCAGGTTATATCGGTATGAAAGTTGCTACTAAAGCGAACGTTAGAACTGCAGAAGCTGCAAAAACTAGTTTATCAAAAGCATTGAATGTGTCATTCACAGGTGGATCTGTAATGGGCTTAGGTGTTTCTGGTTTAGCTGTTTTAGGCTTAGGTGGTTTGTATTTAATATTGAAAGAGTATTTCTATGTATCTGGCGATCCAAAAGAGATGCTAAGAACAATCGAAGTTTTAACTGGATTCTCTTTAGGTGCTGAGTCTATCGCCTTATTTGCGCGTGTAGGTGGTGGTATCTATACAAAAGCTGCAGACGTTGGTGCGGACTTAGTAGGTAAAGTAGAAGCAGGTATCCCTGAAGATGATCCTCGTAACCCTGCAACGATTGCAGACAACGTGGGTGATAATGTAGGTGATGTGGCTGGTATGGGTGCCGATTTATTCGGTTCTTATGTAGCTACAGTATTGGCAACGATGGTACTTGGTCAAGAAGTGACTGGTCCAAATGGTGCTGTATTAGTGGATCAATTTGGTGGGTTGTCTCCTATCTTATTACCAATGATGATTGCAGGTGTAGGTATTTTATTATCTATCATCGGAACCTTCTTTGTAAAAATTAGCGAAAAAGCACCTTTAACTACAGCTGTAGTTCAAAAGGCTTTGAATATGGGTAACTATGGTTCTATGATCTTAACAGCGATTGCTTGTTATTTCTTAGTAAATAATATCTTACCTGAAACAATGACATTACGTGGATTAGAATTCACTAGAAATGGTGTAATTGGTGCGATTGCAGTTGGTTTAATTGTGGGTACTTTAATGAGTATCATTACTGAATATTATACTGCAATGGGCAAGCGTCCAGTAATGAGTATTATCAAACAATCTAGCACTGGTCATGCAACAAATATTATCGGTGGTTTAGCAATTGGTATGGAATCAACCTTCTTACCAATTTTAGTATTGGCTGGTGGTATTTATGGTTCTTATGCTTGTGCAGGATTATATGGTGTGGCGATTGCTGCAGCAGGTATGATGGCAACAACTGCAATGCAGTTAGCGATTGATGCATTTGGTCCAATTGCGGATAACGCAGGTGGTATTGCTGAAATGAGTGAATTGCCAGCTGAAGTACGTGAGAAAACAGATATTTTAGATGCAGTAGGTAATACAACTGCAGCAAGTGGTAAAGGTTTCGCCATTGCTTCTGCAGCATTAACAGCTTTGGCTTTGTTTGCCGCTTTCGTAGGTGTTGCAATGCCAAACAATCAACATATTGATATTTATAAAGCGGATGTTTTAGCTGCTTTATTTGTAGGTGGTATGATTCCTTTCATCTTCTCTTCATTAGCAATTCGTGCGGTGGGTGAAGCTGCAATGGCCATGGTGGAAGAAGTTCGTCGTCAGTTCCGTACGATTCCTGGAATTATGGAAGGTACAGGCAAGCCTGAATATGATAAGTGTGTGGCAATCTCTACAGAAGCTTCTTTAAAGAAGATGATGTTACCAGGTGCTATCACCATCATCTCTCCTATCTTAATTGGTTTCACAATGGGTCCAGAAGCTTTAGGTGGTTTCTTGGCTGGTGCAACTGTAAGTGGTGTATTGATGGGTATTTTCCAAAACAATGCCGGTGGTGCTTGGGATAATGCTAAAAAATCTTTCGAGAAAGGTGTTGAAATCAATGGTGAGATGTTCTATAAAAAATCAGAACCACATAAAGCATCTGTAACAGGTGATACTGTGGGTGATCCATTTAAAGATACATCTGGTCCTTCAATGAATATCTTGATCAAATTGATGTCGATTGTTTCTTTGGTAATTGCGCCTACTTTGGCTAAAATGCACCCAACCACATCCATGGAAGTAAAGTCTCAAACAGTAGAGATTGCTGTTATCAATACAGATTCTACTACTGCAGTGGCTGATTCAGCAACTACAGTAACCATCTCTGCAGATACTAAGACATTAGTACAAGCTTTACAAGAAGACGGTTTAGCGCCTAAGGATAAAGTAAACATCCAAATTAAGGATGGTAAAATTACTGTGAATGGTGTGGCTTTAACTGAAGCTCAAAATGCGAAATATGCTACTTACTTGCAAAAGAAGTAGATTAATTTTGATATAATTTTAACATAAATCCCTCCGATTTTTCGGGGGGATTTTTTGTTGCATACCTTTTTTTTGTAGATTTACGAATCAAATCGTATTACTATGAGCAAACAACATAAACCAACAGAAAGCGAATTAGAAATCTTAAGTATTCTTTGGGATAAAGAACATGCTACAGTAAGAGACGTGCATGAGATTGTACAGCAGACAAAAGACGTAGGATATACCACTACCCTTAAATTGATGCAAATTATGCATGAGAAAGGTTTGGTGACCCGTGATGCTTCCTCTAAAACGCATATTTACACACCTAGTTTTGGTAAACTGGCAGCGCAAGAACAATACCTAGGCAAGATGATTAAGACCTTGTTTAGTGGAAGTACTTCTGCATTGGTTTTACAGGCTTTAGGCAACCATCAAACGACTGAGGCCGACTTAGATGCCATTAAGGAACTCATTGCTTCATTAGAAAACAAATAAGCTTTTAACTAAGTGGGATTGATTCAACAAATACCGCAAGCGATACTTCAGAGCCTTGGTTTCATGGCTATCTTATTTTTATTATTTGAAGGCATCCAATTTTGGTTTAAACCATCTTCCAATCAAAAGTATTGGTTGGCTTGTAGTTTATATGGTGCTGCATTGGTCCATTTTTTGTTGGAGATAGTGGCGGTTCAAGTAGTTGTTTTACCCAAATTATGGGTTCCTATTGAATTCCCTAATCAGCTTCAATGGATGACCATTATTGGTATACTGTATCTAACAATGTTGATTGGGTACCTTCTCTTTTTCCTATTTAGATGGATGCAACTACAGCAGCTTCAATCCAATGCGGATTTTAGTTCTGCAAGTCAAATAGATGAATGGTTGGAGCTACAAGCACACAATGCTGGCTATAAACAAAAAATTAAAATTGGGTTTACAAATCAGGTAGATGGTCCAGTTACATTTGGCTGGTTGGAGCCGGTTATCCTAATGCCGTTTTCATTGTTGAATCAAATTTCAGCAGAAGAAATAAAGTTTATTTTATTGCATGAATTGGCGCATATACTGCGAAACGATTTTGTCGTTCATCTATTTGTAGAAATCGCTCAGTTGATTTTGTGTTTTAATCCCTTCTCCTATTATTTTAGTAAAATCATTCGCATAGAGCGTGAAAAAGCTTGTGATGCATGGGTAGTAGGGCAAACTAAGGATCCCCTTTTGTACACCAAGGCATTGTACCAATTGGCTAAATACAATTATAAAAACAACCATGGATTGAGTTTGGCGGCAGTAGATACTGGATCGGAACTTTTGCTAAGAATCAAACAGATCAATGGTTTAATGACACCAAGAAGCGCCTTTAAAAATAGTTTGTTTAAATTTGTATTAGGGTTTGGAATGTCCCTTTTCATTTTATTGAATCTACATTTAGTAACTAATAAAATTGCGGATAAGCAAAATTTGCCAATTGCACAGTCAGGGTTTCCAATTCAAAATATTGTAACACAAAAGACTGCATCCATACAGCAAATTGTTAGATCAGAATTGAACAACGGCATCACAACTAAGACAACTCAAACAGATATTATAACTGAACCCTATCCATCAGATTCAAGAAAGTCATTTTCTAATTTGACAAATGTACAAAACGAAACACGCGCAAATCTACAAGATAGCAGTTATCAAAAGCTTATAAAAGCCACTATTGCATGGATTAAGGAAAGGGAATTGAAACAAAATAATGAAGCAGTTTTTGCAAATTATGATGACAATAAAGTCGCCAATGATTATTCTATTGCAGAACAATTGTTGTTAAGAGCGGTGTTACATAAATATGAATTAAAACGCACCATACTAGCCAATGCGATTGCAAAAGCCAATAGTCAAGACGAAGCATTGTCTATGATTGCACAAAGTAAGGAGTGGATAGAACTACAACAATATGAAAAATGGGCTAGTCGTTTTTTAAAGCAACATCCTAATTTGAAAGACAGTAGTAAAGATTCGGATTTTTAAAATAAGGCATTAATACAATTTTTACCATCCATTATTTTAAATCAAATCCTATCCCTCCAGAAAAAATTATTTTTCGCTAAGCAGGTTTAAGGCTTGCTTCCCTCCCATTGCAAAAAGAACATCGAGTATACAAAGATTCGGGATGAATCCAGTAGCATGATCAAATACTTGTTGGTATTGAAAACGATTAGTTGCTGATTGGAAATTATTAGGTTTAAATGGGTCTATCCATTTTGGAACATTGCTAAGATCCAAATTCGATGCAACTGTTTCTATTTCCCATTTTGCTTTTAATTGTTGTTTGGTCCAATTTTGTGTAGCCAATAAAAAGTCATTAAGGAATTCATATTCTGTAGCGTATAATAGTTTCAGACTGTCTACATAATACTCAAAAAAAGGTGCTCGTTTATAGTTGGTGTAAATAGATTTAAAATGTTGACTTTGCCATTTACTTTCATAAGAGATGCGCATTTGATCCATGGGTGTCTTTTGATCACGTCCACCAACCACCGGAATGGTTAAATGCAAAGGGCCTTGTGCACTAGCTATGACCATTCTGTTTTTAAAGCTCATCTTACTAAATGCTGCTTGAGTATCAAATACGATCCTTTCTGTTCCAGCGAAAGCGTTATAATAAGTCAAAGCACCAAAATAATGTAAATCCGTATAAACCATGAATGAAAATTGTTTTGTAATTTTAGTAAAATTTATCCATGAAGCCATTCAATTACGCTGTTTTATTTTTTCTCTTTTTTTTGACAGCTTGTTCTGAGCCTCAATCATTTGAATTTAAAGGACTACAGGACATTCAATTGGATAAATTAACAATGGGTAAGAATAAATTGCGCGCCAATATCAAATACCATAATCCCAATGCTTTTTCCTTGGTCTTAAAACAAATTGATTGCAAAGTGCTAATGAACAATGGTCATTTCACCAATTTGAAATTAGACACCAATTTTGTCATCCCTGCGAAAAAAGATTTTTTATTACCTGCACAGTTTGAATTTCAAATGTCAGATTTAGTAAAAAATAGTATGGATCTTTTGTTTAACAAACCTATCAAATTAAATATTGTAGGTAACGCCACTTTAAGTAAGGGTATGTTTACAAAGACAGTTCCTATTGCATATGAAACCACTCAAAAATTAAATTTGGGTGCTGCATTATCAGGTCTAAATAAATAGACCTAGTTAATTGTTTGCTTTGAATTTATTGTTTCCAAGTAGATGGGCTATCTCTCCATTCCATTAAAGTAGATTGAGTACTTGCATCAACCAATCCTTTCTCCACTGCTAATTCAATTAAGCTTGCATAGTTGGTTAAAGATTTGTAGGGAACACCTGCTGCTTTAAATGCGTCTTCTGCCAATTGAAATCCATAATTGAATATGGACACCATGCCCACCACTTCTAGACCAGCGTTTCTTAACACATCTACCACTTGCAAACTACTTTTACCTGTAGAGATTAAATCTTCAATCACTAAAATTTTATTCATGTTGGTATAAGCACCTTCAATTTGATTGCCCAAACCATGTTCTTTTGGTTTAGGACGCACATAGATATAAGGTAATTTTAATTGATCCGCTGCCATTGCACCCCAAGGAATACCAGCAGTTGCCACTCCAGCTAACATATCTGCACCTTCAAATTGTTCAAAGATGACATTACACATTTCACTTTTAATAAAATCACGCACATAAGGAAAGGATAAAACCTTGCGATTGTCACAATAAATGGGACTTTTCCAACCACTTGCCCATGTAAATGGTTCATTTGGGCTTAACTTTATGGCGCTTACTTGTAATAATTTTTCCGCTACCGCTTTTTCGTTGGTCATATCCTAGATTTGGCACGAATTTACCGTCAAAAAGGCAATATTTTTGCAAGAGTTACTAAATACTATACACATTTTATGTTGAAGCCAATCATAGCAGCTGGAGGGATAGTCGTTAATCCAAAGAATGAAATCTTATGGATCTTTAGAAGGGGCTTTTGGGATTTACCCAAGGGGAAATTAGATCCAGGTGAAACCATTGAAGCTTGTGCTTTAAGAGAAGTAATGGAAGAAACTGGCATGCGAGACTTACAGTTAAAAGGATTGATTTTAACGACCAAACATCAATACCATGATCCTTATTTAAATGAACCAGTAGAGAAAACGACTTATTGGTATAAAATGACCACTGGTGTTTTGCAAGAAGGCAAACCACAAAAAGAAGAGGATATCGAAATTGTTGAATGGGTGCATCCAGATACAATGGCGCCTTATCTAGCCAAAACTTATGATACCATTCAAGAAGTGATTGCAGCCTATCTTATTTCAACGCATTAATCACCACTTCTGGTAAAAATGGAGATGCATCTCCCCCGTTACGGATGATGTCTCTCACAATCGTAGAAGCCACTGAAGTGTATTTAGGCTCCCCAGTTAAGAAGATGGTTTCGATATGACGATCCATGGTACGATTCGCATCGGCAATGGTTTTTTCATATTCAAAATCACTCACATAGCGAATGCCTCTTAAAATAAAACGCGCCCCAATCGATTGACAATATTTAATGGTTAAACCATCATAGGTAACTGCTTCTACTTTAGGTTCATCTTTATAGATTTCTTCAAACCATTGTTTTCTTTGGTCTGCACTAAACATAGGGTTTTTAGCCGCATTGATACCAATACCCACTATAACTTTATCAAATAATGGTAGGGATCGATTGATGATGTCAATATGTCCAAGCGTAACTGGATCGAAAGTGCCTGGGAATAAACAAATTCTTTGCATCTGATTGTTTTAAGGGTTGGTTCGGCCTGTTAAAAGATATAAACAAGCCATTCTCACAGCGACACCATTTTCCACCTGATCTAATATAATAGATTGATGACTGTCTGCTACATCGCTATCCATTTCTACACCTCGGTTGATTGGGCCAGGATGCATGATTAAAATTTCTTTATCTAATTTTTGAAGCCTTGCTTTAGTGATACCATAAGCCAAGTTGTATTCCCTCAAAGAAGAGAATAAAGGCTGATTTTGACGTTCTAATTGAATTCTAAGGACATTGGCTACATCACACCAAGCAAGGGCTTTGTCGATATTGTACTCCACTTGAATGTCCATAGCTTCTTGTAGGTATTTAGGGATTAAAGTAGGTGGCCCCGAAACCATTACTTGGGCACCCATTTTCTTTAAAAGATAAATATTGCTTAATGCAACCCTACTATGCATGATATCTCCAATGATGGCTACTTTCAATCCTTCTAGTTTGCCCATTTTTTCCTGCATTGAAAATGCGTCTAATAAAGCTTGTGTTGGATGTTCATTGATACCATCACCTGCGTTGATAATTGCAGCATCAATATGTTTTGAAAGATAATGTGGTGCACCTGATGCACTATGTCGCATCACCACCATATCCACTTTCATGCTCAAAATATTATTGACGGTGTCCAATAAAGTTTCTCCTTTAGCTGCAGATGAACTTGAAACGGTAAAGTTCACCACATCAGCAGATAACCTGCGTTCTGCAAGTTCGAAGGAGATTCTTGTTCGGGTAGAATTTTCGTAAAAAAGGTTAACGATCGTTACGTCTCTTAACGTAGGTACTTTTTTAACTGGTCTCTGAAGGACTTCTTTAAATTGCGTTGCAGTAGATAAAATAAGTTGGATATCCTCAGTTTTGAGGTCCTTGATACCAAGAAGATGTTTGGTAGATAGTGCCATTAAAAAGCTAAATTAATATATTTTTATTGATCTAACAAGATTACATCGTCCACACCATCATTTTCTTGCCATCTCACTTTCACCTTATGTGGGGTCAATGTATCCATTTCCTTACCTGAAAAGTCGGGCTGAATCGGTAATTCCCTACTTGGTTTACGGTCTACCAGTACGCAAAGTTCTACTTTTGAAGGGCGTCCAAAGGACAATAATGCATCCAAAGCAGCGCGAATGGTACGGCCTGTATACAAGACATCATCAATCAGAATCACCGTTTTACCTTCGATACTAAAAGGTAGATGGGTTTGAGTTGCCAAATGCAGTTCTCTTCTAATATCATCTCTGTAAAAAGTGATGTCTAATTTACCATAGATCACCTGCTCTTGAGGCAATTCATTGTGTAAAGCAGCTACGATACGATCACTTAAAAACACCCCTCTTGGTTGAAGTCCAATAAGGACTGTATTTTCTAGTCCAGGATGGGTCTCTAAAATCTGATGTGCCAGCCTTTTGACAATACTTGGAAGTTGTTGCTCGCTGATGAGGATCATTCCTTAAAATTTGACTAAAAATACAGCTTTTTCTGATGTAAATTGCAGCCATGCTCTCCCTTAGAAACCTAAGCCTTATCCAATTCAGAAATTACATTCAAAAGCAGTTTGAATTTAATGCCAGAATTGTGGGAATTGTAGGAGCCAATGGAACTGGCAAGACCAATATCTTAGATGCCATTTATTACCTTTCTTTTACGAAAAGTTATTTTAGTAGACCTGATGCCCAAAATGTACACCATGCGCACCAAGGCATGCGGATTCAAGGGCAATATAATACGGGTGGAGCTGATTTTCCAATTGCATGTATTTTAAGGGAAACTGGGAAGAAGGAATTTTATTATGATGAAACATTGTACACCAAATTGTCTCAACATATTGGAAAAATTCCTGCAGTGATGATTGCACCAGATGATGTTCAAATTATCACAGGTTCGAGTGAGGAGCGTAGGAAATTAATTGACAGTTTATTGTCTCAAATTGATGCGGATTATTTGCAATTATTAATTCAATACAATAAAGTACTTCAACAAAGAAATAGCCTTTTAAAATGGGCTGCAGAACAAGGGCAGATGGATGAGACATTATTGTCTACATTGAACGAACAACTCATTCAATTTGGCGCTCCCATTTTCGAAAAACGTACTAGCTTATTAAAAGCATGGTTGCCCATGGTGCATACCTTGTATCAATCTATTGCGGGCAATGCGGATGCTATTGAAATTCAATATCAATCTGCTTTACAAAATACTAGTTTTGATATTTTACTGCAACAAGCATTGTCTAAAGATAAGGCGGTACAAAGAACCAGTGTAGGTATTCATAAAGATGATTTATTGATTACGATTCAAGGACAATCCTTTAAACAAGAAGCATCACAAGGACAAAGAAAAAGTTTGCTATTTGCCATTCGATTAGCGGAATGGGAATTGTTGAAAAAAGCAAAGGGCTTCTCTCCTATTTTATTAATGGATGATATTTTCGAAAAGTTGGATGAACAAAGAATGGCGCATTTATTGGCTTGGGTAGCTAGTGAAACGAATGGCCCAGTATTTATAACAGATACGCATAAAGCACGTGTGTCAGATTTACTGGGGAAATATGTTGACCATTACCAATTGATTGAATTATAAAATTGTAAATTTACAACATGGCTACATTCAAAATTGGGGATGCATTAAAGCAAATGGTGCAAGAGAATACCAAATTAAAAAATGGGATTAGAGCAGTTCAAATTGAAACTGTATGGGAAGAAATTATGGGTATCACGGTAGCAAAATATACCGACAAGATTTACATCTTTGATCAAAAATTATTTATCCATACCAATGTAGGCCCATTGAAAAATGAATTGGGTTTTCAAAAAGTGCAAATCATTGAAAGAGTCAATGAAAAAATGGGCGAAAAAGTAATCACAGACGTAGTGATTAAATAATTGAATCAGCGCTTCAATACATCAATTTAAAAGCCTAGCTATTCTTTTTATCTAATACATCTCGCATCAAGTCATTCATGGTAATGACGCCTTTGAATTCTAAATTATCAAAAACAGGCAGGTATCTAGTTTTATATACATTCATTAATACCATGCAACGTTCTAATTCTTCTTGTAATCCAATGACTGGTAAGTCATGGGTCATAATTTCCTTTACAGTAGTGGAATCTGAATGTCTTCCTTGTAATTTAATTTTGTGGGTATAGTCACGTTCCGACATAATGCCAAGGAACTGATTGCCTTCCATTACAACCACATAACTTAGGTTTTCTGATTGCATGATGGTTAAGGCTTCTAGTACAGGTGTAGATGGTGCAACCGTGTTAAAGTGAGGGCCTTTTTTTTCTAAAATTTCTTTGATTTTTGACATAATTCAATATTTACTTGGACTTGTTTTCCTAAGTTACGAATTAAATCTACATTTAAGATGACCTATTTTTTTAAGTAGTCAATATAGCTCTGCTTCTCCATGATGGTGGACCCATTCATAATGACCACCGTTGGCCAAACCCTTGCTGCAGTCTTGATCATGGTCATATCCCCTATCAAAATAGGAATATTGAGCTTAAGTTGGATTGCATTTTCTTTTTCAGCAGTAACTAGATAAACCAAATCGTGTTTTTCTTGGAGGGTACTGATTAGTTGTGCCCATGGTTTCTTTGCATCTATATGACCAGCAAAAACCAGCACATAAGGTGTTTTTGAATTCAATAGAGCATCCGTGGTATCTAATTGATTGATTGTAAATAAACTAAAGTCAATAATTTTTGCTGTTAATCCGTTGCCTTTTCGAACTAGAACTTCTTTTCGGTCTTTATAGATATAAGTACTGTCAAAATCGGCAGGAAACTGATTGATATCAAATTGAACTGTTTTACCTTCTTTCTCAAAACTCATTTGAATGGACACACTATCTGGGATAGCGCCCTCAGGTGTTTTCATTTGAGTTCTAATATCATTTCCTCTTTTATAAGGAAGACAATCTATAAATGGAAGATGTTGTAAAACATGGTATTGTCCATACCCTACCAAGCCTGTTGAAACGACCAATAGGAATATACCCAATGCTTTATGGATATTGGATTTTACTTTCTTTTGATTGAAGAGTAGGATTAAAATAGCTAAAAATAAAACCACATCTTTTATAAAGGAAACTTTTGGTGTCAAAGGAATACAATCACCAAAACAACCACAGGTTTTTATTTTACCAGAAAATAAAGCGTATCCTGTTAAAAAGGTAAAGAAAACAATCAGTCCCAATAACAACCATAATGTTTGTTTGTATGGAAACTTGATCAATAAAGCAATACCCGCAACAATCTCCAAACTGTTCATGAATAGGGATAAAGCAAGACTATAATCATCTAAAAAAGCCAAGCCCCATACTTCAAAAAATTCTTGCATTTTGTAACTCAAACCCAATGGATCATTGGCTTTGATTAAACCAGAGAAAATAAATAATAATCCAACTGACCATCGTAAGGTTTTCAAAAATGCTTGCATAGAATTAGTGTTTTCCTTCAGAAATTTGAATTAAGGCAAATACCGCATAGTTTAATATATCTACAAAATTGGCGTCAATCCCTTCACTAATTAAAGTTTTTCCATCATTGGTTAAAATTTGTCGAATGCGTAATAATTTAACCAAAATCAAATCGGCATAACTTTCTTGGCTCATGTCACGCCAAGCTTCCCCATAATCATGGTTCTTGTCCATCATAGTTGCCTTGGCAAAATCTACATATTCTTGATATAAAGATTGCACTTTTTCAACCGGCATATCTTCTACTTTTGGATCCTCAATCTTAAGTTGAATCAAACCAATCACAGAATAGTTAATGATGCCTTTAAACTCGTCTTTAATATCATCCCCTACTTTTTGGATGCCTTTGTCTTGAATCGTTCTGATTCTTAAAGCCTTGATAAAAATTTGGTCTACTACAGAAATAATTCTTAGTACGCGCCAAGCTGTACCGTAATCCTTTGTTTTCTTGATAAAAATATCTCTACAAGAAGCGATTGCTTGGTCATATTGTGCAGAAGTTTGACTCATGAAATAACGGCTAATTACACGGTGATTTAATATCTTTGAACCCTCGCAAGATAAACAATAAGGGCCTTAAAATAAAACTATGTTTAAAATCCATTTAAAAGATACGGTACTTGACTTAGTTACCCCTCAAGTGATGGGTATTTTGAATGCCACACCTGATTCTTTTTACAAGGAGAGCCGCATTGAACAGCTTGCACTTTCGGTACAAAAAGCAGTGGAAATGGTAGCAGCTGGAGCAGCTATTTTGGATATTGGAGGCCAAAGTACAAGGCCTGGAGCGGAATTGGTTTCAGAAGCTGTTGAAATTGAACGTGTGGTGCCAGTCATTGAAGCCATTCATGCAGCATTACCCCAAATCCCCATTTCTATTGACACCTACCATGCAGTTGTGGCAAAAGCTGCATTGGATGCTGGAGCAAGTATTGTAAACGACATTAGCTGTGGCAATTTTGACAAAAACATGATTGATATGGTGGTTGCCAATCAGGCTGGATATATCGGGATGCACCAAACAGGTGACCCAGCAACCCTGCATCAAATTGACATAAGGTCAGACATCATGCAGGATTTATTGGACTATTTTAATTTAAAAAAAACGGAGTTTGCTTCCAAAGGATTAACCAATTGGATCATTGATCCTGGATTTGGGTTTAGTAAAACAATCGAAGAGAATTTTACCATTGTAAAATCGCTAAATCAATTACAATCAATTGGACTTCCAATGCTTTTAGGGGTGTCTAGAAAATCTAGTATTTATAAAACATTAGGAGTCACTGCTGCAGATGCACTTAATGGCACAACAGTATTGAATACGGTTGGATTATTAGGTGGCGCAAATATATTAAGGGTACATGATGTACAAGAAGCAAAAGAAGCGATTGTTTTAATCAATCAATTGCTTAAATAGACCATCTAGAGTGGAAAATATAATTGTATTTTGAAACATCAATGCATAAAAAAAGGCCAAATGATATTTGGCCTTTTTTGTTTCAGTATAACTTTTCTAGTTCAACTTATTTCTTTGTTACATCTTGAACTTCAAGATCAAACACTAAATTAGAATAAGGTTTGATTGCACCATTTGCTTGTGGGCCATAAGCCAACATAGCTGGAACATAAATAGTTCCTTTTCCACCTTTACCAAAATACTTCAATCCAATCTCCCAACCAGGGATGACTGAACCAGTACCGATATTTACATCAAATGGTTTTGCTGTAGGATCATTTGGTTTAATGTTGGTGTCAAAAGTTTCACCACCAATTGTATACCCTTTATAGTATACACTTGCAATTTTAGTAGTATCTACTTTGTTTGCTACATCACCCGCTTCTTTTAAAACAACAAATACACCTTCTGGAGATTCTACTGCTGTAATTTTATTCTTAGCTAAGTGTGCTTTGATTGCATCTACTTCTCTTTTCTTTTCAGTTTCAGTTTCTTTTTTGTAATCTGCGTCTACTTTAGCAACGTCTGTGAATACATCTAAAATTTCTGCTTTTCCTAAAACAATATCCTTCGTTTTAAAAATATCATTTAGTTGTAACACACCCATTTTAGCAAGTGTATCGATACTTAAAGAGAATTCAATTTTGTCTCCCTTCTTACATTGCATCAAAATTTCTGTAAAGGTATATTTTCCTAAGCTAGCAGTATCTACTGGGAAATACACTGGAATTAAACCATAAGTAGAACTTAAAGTTGTATCCTTGCTTTTCAATTTGTATTCGATGTTGATTTTTACAAATTGTCCTTGCTCTAATTTCTTTTGATTACCATCACCATGTGTAATTTTATACATCATACCTGAAGGCGCTTTTTCGTAACTGTTACAACTTGCAAACAATACAATTGCAGCTACTAATTTTAATGTTGATTTGATCATTTTAGTTTAATTGTGTTAATTGAGATTTATATGTTTCTAATATGTTTTTAAAATCTTGAAAAGTTTCATCCACCGATTTTTTTGAACTTCCGCCAGCTGCATTCGCATGACCTCCGCCCTCAAAATGGGTTCTTGCAAATATATTGACATCAAAGTTACCTTTACTCCTAAAACTCCATTTTCTTTCTTCCTCTCTATCAATCACAATGGCAGCAAATTTGATACCATGGATGGATAAAAGATAATTCACCAATCCTTCTGTATCCCCTGTCTTCAATTCAAATTTATAAATATCTGTCTTAGGAATAGCCATTACAGCAGTGTTGTATTCAGGGAAAACATGCATTCTGTTTAAAAAAGCATTGCCCATGAACTTCAATCTTCCTTCTGAAGATTGATCATAAATATTTTCATGAATTTTAGAATGTTGCAAACCCAATTCTTTTAAATGGGCTATAATTTTATGTACCGAAGCAGTGGTAGATGGGAACCTGAAAGAGCCGGTATCTGTCATTAAGCCAGTATATAAAGCGGTTGCAATGTCAATATTGATTAAGTTGCTATGACCTGATTGTACAATGATATCGTAGATCATCTCACAGGTTGAACTCATTTTAACGTCGCTTATACCGTAACCAAAGCTCGGTGTATCTGGTTGTTGGTGGTGGTCTATGAGAATCTTAATGGCTTTTGAGTCTCTTATGACCGTTTCCATGTTTTTGGTACGGTGTAGAATATTGAAATCTAAACAAAATACATAATCCGCATCTTGCACCAATTGAGTGGCTTTAGACTTATTGCTTTCAAAATCAACCACTTTGTCCACGCCGGGCATCCAATTCAAAAAGGGCGCCCAATTGGTTGGGGACACCACGGTGACGTCATGACCAAGTTGGATTAAAAAATGATATAAGGCCAAACTAGAGCCCATTGCATCCCCATCGGGCTTTTGATGTGCAGTGATTACAGCTTTAAATGGTTGTTGTAAAAAAGGATAGAATTGTTCAATTGCTTGCATAAGTCCACAAATTTAATATAAATCGGATGTTTTTCAGTAATTTTGCGGCCTCAATTAGAAACATTATAATAAATAAATATGAGCAACAGAACATTTACAATGATTAAGCCAGATGCAACTTCTAAAGGGTATACTGGTGCTATTTTAGATCAGATCATCAAAGCTGGATTTTCAGTGAAGGCAATGAAGTGGATTCACTTATCTCCTGCTCAAGCGGGTGCTTTCTATGAAGTACATAAGGAAAGACCTTTTTACCAAGAATTGGTAAGTTTCATGAGTAGTGGCCCAATTGTAGCTGCTATTTTAGAAAAAGAAAATGCAGTAGCTGATTTTAGAACTTTGATTGGTGCTACCAACCCTGCTCAAGCAGAAGAAGGTACTATCCGTAAAAACTTTGCAGCTTCTATTGGTGAGAACGCAGTACACGGAAGTGACAGCGATGAGAACGCAGCAATTGAAGGAAACTTTTTCTTCTCTGGATTAGAGCGTTTCTAAGTCAAAATAAAAAAGCCCTTAATTTTCTTAAGGGCTTTTTTATTTCTTATTTCTTCGCGCCTCTTGTTTTAGGCTTTCCGTATTTCTTTTGCATTGCTTCTTTGTAGTTTTTGCGCACATTCACTTTTTTATTCTTTTCAGATTTTTCGTGAAATGCTGGGCCTACATCTTCCTTCTTAGGCAACTTTACTTGAATGATTTTCATCCTTACTTTAGGAATCTCGTCTTCCGTTAAAACGGTAGAAATTTCAAGGTCTTCTGGCAATGCTTCCATTGGAATTGCTTGCTTCATTAAAGCTTCTATTGCTAATTTTTGTTTAGCTTCTTTCTCAGTAATGAATGTGATTGCAATACCTTTTTTATCTGCACGACCTGTACGTCCAATTCTATGTATATAGTTTTCAGGAACATCAGGTGTATCAAAATTAATAACATGTGTTACTTCCGCAACGTCAATACCACGGGCCATTACATCGGTTGCGATGATATATTTAAATACCCCTGCTTTGAATTGATTCACTGTATTGAAACGATAATTCTGTTCTTTGTTAGAGTGAATGACACCAACAATGTCTGGGAATTTTTCGATTAGTTGATCGTATAATTGATCTGCTAAACTTTTTGTCGCAGCAAAAATCAATACCTTGGTCATGCTTTCATCTGAACTTAAAAGTTGTTCTAATAAATTTACTTTGGTGTTGAAATTGGGCACATCGTATCCTATCTGAATGATATTTTCCAATGGTGTTCCAGTTGGCGCAGCTTCTACCCTCACTGGTTCATTGAAATAGTCATTCATTAGTTTTTCAACATCATCAGTGATGGTTGCTGAAAATAATAGATTCTGTCTTTTTGCAGGGACTAATTCTAAGATGTTGGTGATTTGTTTTCTGAAGCCCAAATTCAACATTTCGTCCATCTCATCAATGACTACTTTCTTAATATATTTTGTTTTAAGGGCACCATTCATAATTAGGTCAAATAATCTTCCTGGTGTTGCAACCAATACATCCACCCCTTTTTCTACTTCTATTTGTTGTGTGTTGATATTCACCCCACCAAAAACACCTACCGTAATCACACTCATGTAGGTGGTCAATTTTTTAACCGCCTCCACTACCTGAACGACTAATTCTCTGGTAGGTACGATGATTAATATTTGTGGGTCTTTATTTTTGTCAAATTTCCACTGTCTAAGACAGGGCAACAAATAGGCAAATGTTTTACCTGTACCTGTTTGGGCAATGCCACAAACGTCTCTACCAGACATTACTACCGGAAAAACGCGATGCTGTATGGTGGTGGGATGGGTGTATCCAAGGTCTTCCAATGCCCTAGCTAAGGGTGAATTGATATTTAATTGGTCAAAAGTCATGATTGCGAAGGTAACTCATTAATATGGATTGCCTCTACAAGTGCCCATTTTTAACCTTAGATCTGGTGATTTTGAACGCAGTTATACCCCTAAATAGAGAAAAACGAGTTATATTGCACGAAATTCATTGACTCGATGACAATTCTACTCAGGCAAGTCAAAATTGCTGATCAGCAATCGCCATTTAACGGCCAAGTAAAAGATATCCTTCTTCAAGACGCGGTATTGGTTTCCATAGTAGATCATTATACTGGTTCAGCAGACCAAATCATAGAAATTCCTGGTACCATCGTAAGTACGGGTTGGGTGGATCCATTTACCCATTTTTGTGACCCAGGTTATGAGCATAGAGAAACTTTAGAAACAGGTGCAGCGGCTGCACAAGCAGGTGGATACACAACAGTTTTTGTTGTACCCAACACACAGCCTGTGATTGACAATAAAGCGCAAGTCAATTATATTGTACAGCAAAACCATCAATTACCCATTCATGTTTTGCCAATTGGGGCTTTGTCCAAAAAAATAGAAGGAAAGGATTTAGCCGAAATGATAGACATGCATCAAGCTGGTGCTGTCGCATCAAGTGATGGTTTATACCCTGTCCAATCTACCCTATTATTTTTAAAGGCTTTACAATATGTCAAAACTTTTGATGGCGTAGTGATCCAAATGCCAATTGATAAAAGTTTAGGAAGTTTAGGATTGATGAACGAAGGGATTACTTCTACTCAATTGGGCTTACCAGGTATCCCAGCAATTGCAGAAGAATTAATGATTGCACGAGACATTGAATTATTAAAATATACCCATTCCAAATTACATATCACTGGAGTAAGCACTGCAAAAGGGATTGCGTTAATTGAAGCAGGCAAAAAAGAAGGATTGGCATTAACTTGTAGTGTGACGCCTTATCATTTATATTTCAATGAAACGGATTTAAATACTTATGATACTTTGTTAAAAGTCTATCCTCCATTAAGAACTAAGGCAGACCAGGAAGCATTGTTAAAGGCAGTTGAAAATGGTGTGGTGGACTGCATTAGCGCACATCATCAACCGCAGGATTGGGATGGAAAAACCATTGAATTTGAATATGCTAAAGCAGGTATCGCATCTATTGAAACAAGCTTTGCTACGATCAACCAATTATTACCTCAACTTACAGATGAAGCAATCGCTAATTTGTTTACCAATCGAGCTAGACAAATTTTCAATGTAGGATCTAAAACCATACAAGAAGGTCATGAGGTAGAATTGACTTTATTCAGTCGTCAAGGAACCACTTCTCTTGCTAAATCTGATTCAAAAAGTAAATCGGCCAATAGTCCATTTTGGGATAAAGCACTCAAAGGAAAAGTGATTGGTATTTATGCAAAAGGCAAATTACATTTAAACACGGTTTCATAATTTTAAAAAAACACAACAAACAATTTTAATACAACCCATCATGGAAAAACAAATCACATCACATCTTGTAAAGGGCGCTATTTTAGGTGCATTTTCAATTTTATTTAGCATTATAGTTTATGTTTTCAATTTATATGCTGTATCATGGGTAAGCTGGATTAGTTATGCAGTCATTATTGGTGGCATCATTTATGGTAATATCGTTTATGCGAATCAAAATGGAAATAATGTAAGTTTTGGTAATATTTTTGCCCATGGTTTTAAAACAACTGCCGTCTTGATTGTCATTTCTGTTGTTTACACTTTATTGTCTTTAAAAGTACTTTTCCCAGACATGATTGATAAAATCATTGATATGTCTAGAGCGCAAATGGAAAAGAATCCTCAAATGACTGACGAGATGATTGAACAAGCCATTACAATGACTAAAAAATTCTTTGTACCATTTGCGATTGGAGGTGTTTTAATTGGCACTGGTTTCATGGGTGCAATAGCTTCTTTAATTGGAGCGGGCGTTGCAAAGAAAAATCCAATAGATCCATTTAAACAAGATACAGCTCAATAATATATTATGCAGATTTCTGTCGTTATACCCTTGTTCAATGAAGCGGAATCTTTGCCTGAATTAATGGCATGGATTCACCGTGTCATGGATGCAAATTCATTCACCTACGAAGTCATCATGATTGATGATGGAAGTGATGACGGAAGTTGGGAAGCGATTGCTACATTACGCAATCAATACCCAGCTTTAAAAGGGATTAAGTTTCAACGTAATTATGGGAAGTCTGCAGCATTGAATGAAGGCTTTAAAGCTGCACAAGGCGATATGGTAATGACCATGGATGCAGATTTACAAGATAGTCCCGACGAGATACCAGAATTTTATCAGATGATTACGGAGCAAGGATATCAATTGGTGAGTGGATGGAAGAAAAAAAGATTCGATAACACTTTAACTAAGAATATTCCTTCAAAATTATACAATGCGGTGGCAAGTAAAAGCTCCGGCATCAAATTACATGATTTTAATTGTGGTATCAAAGCCTACCAATTGAAAGTGGTCAAGAGTATCGAAGTCTTTGGAGAAATGCATCGTTATATCCCTATACTTGCTAAATGGGCTGGTTTTAAAAGAATTGGTGAAAAAGTAGTACAACACCAAGCAAGAAAATACGGACATACTAAATTTGGTTGGGAAAGATTTGTCAATGGATTTTTGGATTTATTGACCATCCAATTTTTATCCAAGTTTGGAAAAAAACCAATGCAGTTCTTTGGACTCATTGGTACCCTATTCTTTTTATTAGGATTCGCATCTGTATTTTATATTGTGATTGGAAAGTTTATTGACCCTATAACAAGTGTAACCAATAAGCCAGCATTTTATATTGCTTTAACGGCCATGTTAATTGGGACACAATTATTTTTAGCGGGTTTCATTGCAGAAATCATGAACAGAAATGCAGCAGATAGAAATACCTATTTAATTGAGGAGAAACAAGGATGGTAGATCAATTGATCATTATGGGGCCAGCTTGGCCATTAAGAGGCAACCTAGCTGCTTTTGATGAAAAATTAGCTACTTGTTTTATTGAATCAGGTATTCAAACCAAGCTTTGTACATTTTCTTTACAATATCCTGGATTCCTTTTTCCTGGAACGACACAATATTCAACAGATCCTGCTCCAAAGCATTTAAAAATTGAAGTTGCGATGAACTCTGTCAATCCATTCAATTGGATTCGAGTTGGTTTACGCATCAAGAATGAACGCCCCGATTTAATCATCGTACGTTATTGGATTCCATTCATGGGCCCTTGTTTAGGTACCATTTTAAGTATTGTTAAATGGAATAAACATACCAAAGTGATTGCCATTGTGGATAATATGATTCCTCATGAAAAAAGATGGGGAGACAATTTATTTACAAAATACTTTGTGCGTGGAGTGGATGGTTTTTTAACGATGAGCAATAAAGTGCAAAAAGATGTAAAGACATTTACGAATAAACCAAGTTGTGTTTCACCACATCCTATTTATGATCACTTTGGAGAAGCCATACCTACAGCTGAAGCTAGAAAACTATTGAATTTAGAAGTGAACGATAAAGTCATCTTATTCTTTGGTTTTGTTAGAGCCTATAAAGGATTAGATTTATTAATTGAAGCAATGTCCGATCCTGCCTTAAAAGCAGCAGGGATTAAATTAGTCATAGCTGGTGAATTCTATGAGGCTCCTGAACCTTATTTAGCACAAATCGAAAAATTGGGCTTAACTGATTCTATCTCTGTTTACAATCAATACATTGGTGAGCAGGAAGTGAAATTGTATGCTTCAGCAGCAGATTTTATTATACAACCGTATAAGAACGCAACACAAAGTGGGGTCACACCCATGGCGTATCATTTTTTAAAGCCAATGTTGGTGACCAATGTGGGTGGTTTAGCGGATACTGTCCCTCATGACAAAGTGGGTTTGGTAGTTGAACCAAATGTGAACGCTATCGCAAAAGGTATACTTCAATTATACGAAAGAGGCACCGCACATTTTATGCCCCATTTAGTTACAGAAAAGAAAAAATATAGTTGGGAACAAATGCGACAATCTTTTTTAACTTTGTACCAACAATTATAAATCATTCCTATGTCAATACAACAAATACAATCAATCATAGAAGGTTCTATCCAAGTAAAGCAAGCTTTATTAAAGGATGCACATCTGGTATTAGAAATCGAAAAAATTGTTCATGCTATTACACATGCATTTAAACAAGGCAATGCTGTTTATTTTGCTGGTAATGGTGGTAGTGCAGCAGATGCACAACATTTAGCTGCAGAGTTCTCTGGTCGTTTTTATAAGGATAGAAAAGCACTACCATCGGATGCACTACATTGCAATAGTTCCTATTTAACGGCTGTTGCAAACGATTATAGTTATGATGTGATTTATGCTAGATTATTAGAAGGCCTTGCTAAACCTGGGGATGTATTGGTTGGTATTAGT
Organism: Sediminibacterium sp.; assembly: GCA_017983845.1. GTDB lineage: Bacteria > Bacteroidota > Bacteroidia > Chitinophagales > Chitinophagaceae > Sediminibacterium. Next base: position 22,179 of record JAGOAO010000014.1, on the reverse strand, counting down.
ACTTCGGGTAATTCAGGCAATATTGTAAAAGCTTTTGAAATGGCTAAATCAATTGGTGTGGTGACTGTAGGTTTCACTGGTATTGCAGGTGGTAAGATGAAAGAATTAAGTGATTTCTTAATCAATATCCCCTCCTCCACAACACCAAGAATTCAAGAGTCTCATATATTAGTGGGTCATATCATCTGTGAATTAGTAGAAGAAAATATTTTCGGCAAATAGATGTTGAAGCAATTAGATATCAATGGGGATTGGACATTATTCCTCGACAGAGATGGCGTTATCAATCACGAGAAAAACGAGGATTATATTCGTCATTGGGGGGAATTTGAATTCTATGCGGAAAGTTTAATAGCACTCCCCTTACTTGCACAAAAGTTCAATAAAATTATCATTACCACCAATCAAAAAGGCATTGGCAAAGGTTTAATGACAGACGCTGATTTGGCAAATATTCATCAACATATGACCAATAAGATTCTGGAATTGGGTGGAAGAATTGATGCGATCTATTATTGTTCCGACTTGAATAATGATTCGTACAATAGAAAACCACAGCCTGGTATGGCTTTCCAAGCAAAAACTGATTTCCCAAATATTGATTTGAATAAGGCGATTATGGTGGGCAATAGAATGTCTGACATGGAATTTGGACGCAATGCGGGCATGCATACGGTATACCTTGCAACAACGCATCCCGAAGCGCCCTTCCCAGATACTAGAATAGATGATCGTTTTGATCATCTATTCCAGTTTGCTCAGGCTTTATAATCGTATCGATTCTTACGATTAATCTAATTTCAATACTGCTAAGAAAGCTTCTTGAGGAATTTCTACGTTTCCAATTTGACGCATTCTCTTTTTACCTTCTTTCTGCTTCTCTAACAATTTACGTTTACGGCTAATATCACCACCATAACATTTTGCAGTTACATCCTTACGCATTGCAGAGATATTTTCTCTTGCAACTACTTTGGCACCAATGGCTGCTTGAATCGCAATTTGGAACTGTTGTTTGGTTAATAAATCTTTTAGCTTTTCACACAATTTACGACCAAATTCCGCCGACTTGCCTCTGTGGATTAATGCACTTAATGCATCCACTTTTTCATTGTTCAATAAAATATCCATTTTTACAATATCCGCATCTCTGAATCCTATTTGTGTGTAGTCAAAAGAAGCATAGCCTCTAGTTTGGCTCTTTAATTTGTCATAGAAATCAAATACAATCTCAGTCAATGGCATTTCAAAAATCAATTCAACCCTTGTAGGCGTTAAATAACTTTGATTGATCAACATCCCTCTTTTACTTAAACAAAGGGTGATGATATTGCCAATATAATCTGGAGTGGTAATAATTTGTGCTCTAATAAATGGTTCTTCGATACGCTTGATCTTTACTGGATCAGGCATTTCTGTAGGATTGTTGACAATGATTTTTTCGTCTCTTGTCGTATAGGCTATAAAGCTTACGTTAGGAACAGTCGTAATCACTGTTTGATTGAATTCACGTTCTAAACGTTCTTGCACAATTTCCATATGCAATAAACCCAGGAATCCACAACGGAAACCAAAACCTAAAGCTTGAGATGTTTCTAATTCAAAAGTTAAAGAAGCATCATTCAATTGTAATTTGTCCATACAATCTCTTAATTCTTCAAACTCATCTGTATTCACTGGATAAATTCCAGAGAATACCATTGGTTTTACTTCCTCAAATCCATGAATCATTTCACCCGGATTATTCGCCAAAGTAATGGTATCTCCTACCTTCACTTCTTTAGCATTTTTAATACCCGTAATAATATAACCCACATCACCGGCTCTTACTTCTGCCTTTGGCGTCATGGCTAATTTCAATACCCCAACTTCATCTGCTATATAATCTTTACCTGATGCTACAAATTGTATTTTATCATTTTTCTTTAGGACACCATTCATAATTCGGTAGTAAACTATGATTCCTCTAAAGCTATTGAATACGCTATCAAAGATCAATGCTTGTAATGGCGCTTCAGGATCTCCTACTGGTGCTGGAATACGCTCACAAACTGCTTGTAAAATTTCTTCGATACCAATTCCTGAACGTCCGCTTGCTAGTAAAATATCTTCTTGCTTACAACCTATTAAATCAATAATTTGATCTGTTACTTCCGGAATTTTAGCCCCATCCATATCAATTTTATTGATCACGGGTATGATCTCTAAATTGTTATCCAAAGCCAAGTATAAGTTACTAATTGTTTGTGCCTGTATACCTTGAGACGCATCTACTAATAATAGTGCACCTTCACATGCAGCCAAAGCACGGCTAACTTCATAACTAAAGTCAACGTGACCCGGAGTATCAATTAAATTTAAAGTGTAGGTTTCTCCTTTATGGATATAATTGATCTGAATTGCGTGGCTCTTAATGGTAATACCTTTCTCTCGCTCTAAATCCATATCATCCAACACTTGATTCATCATCTCACGTTCAGTAATGGTCTTGGTGTGTTCCAATAAACGATCTGCCAAGGTACTTTTACCGTGATCAATATGGGCGATGATACAAAAATTTCTTATGTGCTTCATGTAATAATTAGGGTTCTTTTAAAAACTATTTTAGTGCGTTGATAATTGCTGCAAATTCTGTTGCAATTAAAGATGCACCACCAACCAATCCGCCGTCTACATCTGGTTGAGAGAAAATTTCTTTCGCATTCGCTGCTTTTACACTGCCACCATACAAAATAGAAATTTGATCTGCAATGGATTGTCCATATTTTGTTGCAAATACAGATCTAATGTATGCATGGATTTCTTGTGCTTGTTCACTTGACGCAGTTTTTCCTGTTCCAATAGCCCAAATGGGTTCGTATGCAATCACCACTTTTACAATTTGTTCTGCTGACAAATGAAATAATGAATTTTTTAATTGTGCTTCTACAAAACTATTTTGCGTTCCCGCTTCTCTAATTTCTAATGGCTCACCGCAACAAAAAATGGGGGTACTTCCGATGGCTAAAACAGCATCAGTTTTTTCTGCTAATAAAGCATCTGATTCTGCAAAATATTCACGACGTTCAGAATGTCCTAAAACAATATGGTGAACCCCAACGGATGCATACATTGGAGCAGAAATTTCTCCTGTATAAGCACCATTTGATTTTTGATGACAGTTTTGTGCTGCAACAAATACATTATTTTTTCCTACTAATTTTTGTGCTGCTAATGGGATATAAATAGCTGGTACTGCGAAAATGGCTTCTTGATTTGCTGTTAAACTGTGTTCTGTTGCCAATAACTGATCCAATAAGGCTTCGGCTTCAATTTGACTTAAATTCATTTTCCAGTTTGCAGCTGCTATTTGTTTTCTCATAGTATTTATTTTGAAGGCTCAAAGGTAACTAAAAAATGGCGCTATTCCATATGAAACAAGGTGGATAAGATCGCCTTTTCTGCCTCAGTGATTTGGAAACCTTTCATTTTTTTCCAATTTTGAATATCCTCAATCGCTTTATCTAACATATAGCCTTTAGTAATCCCCCAGCTGAAGTTCGGAATCATTTTAGGTAATAACCCGTTGCCATAAATATTAGCCGATACGCCAATATAGGATCCAGTATTGATACTTGATTGGATGGCGAAACGGGTATAATCTCCAACCAACATTCCCATCTTATTCCCTACTGTGTCCCATGTTTTTTGATCTTGATTCCAAATCTGAATTGGGCCTGCTGTATTCTTGACATTGCTATTGCTTGTGCCTGCACCTATATTGCACCATTGACCAATGATACTATCACCTAAATAACCTTCATGTGCTTTATTTGAATTTCCAAAAATGATGCTGTTTTTAATTTCTCCTCCGATAGTACAATACTTTCCTACAGAAGTTGCACCATAAATACATGCATTCATTTTTACGACCGATTTTTCGCCTAATACAAATGGGCCTCGAATGGCAGCTCCTTCCATTAAAAGTGCATTTTTTCCTATATAAATTGGGCCTTCTGTAGCGTTTAAACTCACACCAGTCAAGACTGCCCCGGGTTCAATAAAAATTTGTTCAGGACAGATGAGCCTGTTGGATGGATCCACTTTCTCTGAACTTCGGTTGGACACAATGGATTCCCAATCTGCCTTAATAAATGCCCCATTTAATTGTAATAAATGCATTGCATCTTTGATAAATTTTGCAGGTATGGTGGTCTTTAAATTGGGATCCCCTAATAAGATTTTACCCAAGCTTCTTTCCGTTGTAAAAGAGGCAATCCACTTGCCGTCTTCATTGATCAGGTTTTCACCTTCTTTTAAATTAGCAAAAGCCAATTTCAAATGCTTGTCGGGTATACATGTGGCATTGATATAGAGTATTGCATTGGCTTGATTCAACCATTCATTTGGATATAAAGCTTGTAGGTAAGGTGCAGTATACACATCGCATTGGGTGTCTAATAATTGATTCCAACGCTCCTGAATGGTAAAAATACCTGCCCTCATTTCGGTCAAACTTCTTGTTAAGCTAAAGGGGTAAAATTGCGCTCTATTCGGCAAATCAACTAAGACAAAATGCATATGCAATGGTTTATGGACAAAAATACAGTAAAGTCAAAAGCAAATTAGATAAGTTCCTAACGCATGTTAATTTAATGCTTATTTTCGTGCTCTAATAATTACATTATGCAATTAGGTTATTTTAATTATCCTCTACCGGCTAATGAGCCAGTCTTAAGTTATGCACCTGGATCTCCAGAACGTAAGTCTTTAAAAGATGCTTTAGCTTCTTTAAAGAAAAAAACAATGGACATTCCAATGTATATCAATGGTAAAGCGGTTCGTACTGGAAAAACAATGTCAATACATCCACCACATGAGACTAAACATGTGCTTGGTCAATTCCATATTGGCACTAAAATACATGTAGAAAAAGCAATTGAATCCGCTTTAAAAGTGCGTGAAAATTGGTCAAATATGACATGGGAGTCAAGAGCTCATATCTTCTTAAAAGCGGCCGATTTATTGGCTACAAAATATAGGTTCGAAATGAATGCGGCGACCATGTTAGGTCAAAGTAAAAACGCCTACCAAGCAGAGATTGATGCTGCTTGTGAGTTGATTGATTTTTTAAGATTCAACGTGCATTTTTTAAGTCAAATATATCAGCAACAACCTATCTCTTCTCCAGGTATGCACAATAGAATGGAATGGAGAGGTTTAGAAGGATTTGTGTTGGCAATTACTCCATTTAATTTTACAGCTATTGGTGGTAATTTACCTGCATCCGCTGCAATGTGTGGTAATGTAGTAGTTTGGAAACCAGCGAATACACAGATCTATTCTGCACAATTATTCATGCGCATTTTAAAAGAAGCTGGATTGCCAGATAGCGTGATCAACATCGTGTACACAGATGGCCCGACAGTGGGTGAAGTTTGTTTCAAACATCCTGATTTTGCAGGCGTACATTTTACTGGATCAACTGGTGTCTTTAATCATATGTGGAAGCAGATTGGTGAAAACATTCCAAGATATAAATCTTATCCAAGAATTGTTGGTGAGACAGGTGGGAAGGATTTTGTGATGGTGCACCCTACTGCAGATGTGGATACTGTAGTAACTGCTTTGGCTAGAGGTGCTTTTGAGTACCAAGGCCAAAAATGTTCAGCAGCATCTAGAGCTTATATCCCTAGTAATTTAGCAGTGGCAGTCAAAGCTAAATTGGTTAAAACAGTACAATCTATGAAGATGGGTACGGTAGAAGATTTTAGCAATTTTGTGAATGCAGTCATCGATGAAAAGTCATTCAACAATATCTCAAAATACATTGCTGCAGTTAAAAAAGACAAGCAATCAAAGATTCTTGTCGGTGGTAATTTGAATAAATCTAAAGGATGGTTTGTTGAGCCTACGGTGATAGATACTAAAAATGCAAAGTCATTGACCATGTGCGAAGAGATATTTGGGCCAGTCTTGACCATTTATACTTACCCTGCCAATCAGTTTGAAAAGACGTTGAAATTATTAGATAGTACGTCTAAATATGCTTTGACCGGTTCAATTATTTCACAAGATAGAGCTTCTATTGAATTGGCTACCAATATTTTACGTCATGCAGCGGGTAATTTTTATATCAATGATAAGCCTACTGGAGCAGTAGTTGGACAACAACCATTTGGCGGAGCTAGAGGTTCTGGAACCAACGATAAAGCAGGTAGTGCTTTGAATTTATACCGCTGGTTAAGTGCTAGAACAATTAAGGAGACTTTCAACCCTCCAACCGATTATAAATATCCATTTTTAAACGAAGCATAAGGGCGTATTTTAGTCTTAAAATACTATATTTGCTACTCAAAAATAAAGGACTGTGGCGCAAAAATTTTCTAAAGAAACCTACCTGTATTGGTATGAATTGATGCAATTAATTCGTCAATTCGAATCAAAATCAGAAGAAATGTATAAAATGGCGGGTAAAATCCGCGGATTCTTCCACGTGTACAATGGTCAGGAAGCAATTGCTGCCGGTTGTATGACTGCAACGAATCATGAAGACCCCTACATCACAGGTTACCGTGACCATGGTTTAGCATTGGCAAAAGGGATGAGCCCAAATGCTGCAATGGCTGAATTATATGGTAAAGCAACTGGTTGCTCAAAAGGTAAAGGAGGCAGTATGCACTTCTTTGATAAAGCAAACAATTTCTTTGGTGGTCATGGTATCGTAGGTGCACAAATTGGAACTGGTGCTGGTTTAGCCTTTGCTGAACAATACCGTGGTTCTAAAAATGTTGTATTGTGTTTCTTCGGAGATGGTGCTGCAAGACAAGGTATGTTGCATGAAGTATTCAATCTTGCCATGCTTTGGAAATTACCTGTCGTGTTTATTTGTGAAAACAATAATTACGCAATGGGTACGTCTATTGAAAGAACTTCAAACGTAATTGATATCTATAAATTAGCCGATGCATATGATATGCCATCAGATAAAGTAGATGGTATGACGCCTGAATTAGTGCATGAAGGTGTTGCTAGAGCTGTGAAGCGTGCAAGAGATGGCGAAGGCCCTACTTTATTAGAAATGAAAACCTATCGTTACAGAGGTCACTCTGTATCTGATCCTCAGAAATACAGATCTAAGGATGAAGTTGAAGAGTACAAAGACCAGGATCCAATTATTAAAGTAAGAAAAACCATTTTAGAAAATAACTTTGCTACCGAAGCTGCTTTACAAGAAATTGATGAAAAGATCAATGGTATTGTAGAAGCTTCAGTGAAATTTGCCGAAGAAAGCCCTTGGCCAGATGATAGCGAAGTATTAAAAGATGTGTATATTGATCAGAATTATCCATTTATTGTAGACTAATTATTAACCAACCCATATGAGCGAAGTACAACAAGAACAAGCACCAGTTGCTTTTATTAAGAAGAATCAAAAACAAGTAGTTTATTTCTTTGCAGCTGTTTTAATTGCAGTGATAGGCTATTTTGGCTATACAGAAATTTATCAAAAACCATTAGAAGCAAAAGCAGCTGATGCAATGTATGTTGCAGAGAAATACTTTGCGAATGATTCATCTGAATTGGTATTAAATGGTGATGGCACAAGTAAGGGTGTTTTATACATTATCAAAGAATTTGGTGGTACTAAAGCAGCTAACCTAGCTAAGTATTATGCAGGTATGAGTTATTACAGATTGAAAGATTATAATAAGGCGATTGACTATTTGAAAGATTTTTCAACGAATGCGAAGCAAGTTCAAGCGGTTGCTTATGGCTCTATAGGTGATGCTTATTCTGAGTTAAAAAAGAATGAAGAAGCAATTGAGTACTATAAGAAAGCGGGTACCCATTTTCCTGAAGATGAAGCAATCTCTTCTGAATATTTATTCCGTGCTGCTTCATTCTTAGAATTGAATGGAAAGAATGACGCTGCTATAGAGATCTATAAGCAGATCAAACAAAACTATCCAAAGTCTGAGAAAGGTTTTAACATTGACAAGTACATCAATAGACTTCAAGTACAACCTTAATCAAAATGATATTAATATAAAAAGGCATTCTTTACTCAAAGGGTGCCTTTTTATTTTATTGAAACAAATTTGTATTTTTAATCATGACAGTTCAACTCTTTATCCCCTGCTTTATAGATCAACTATATCCTCAAGTTGCTTTTAATACTGTAAAAGTATTGGAGAAAGCTGGATGCACTGTGCAATACAATACCCAACAAACCTGCTGTGGTCAACCAGCATTCAATGCTGGATTCTGGGGTGAATCAAAAGATGTATGTACTAAGTTTGTGCAAGATTTTGATGGAGCAGATTACATTGTGAGTCCTAGTGCAAGTTGCGCTGGATTTGTCAGAAACAATTATGGTAAATTATTCGAGAACAACGCATATCAAAGTCCTGCGAAAAAAGTAGCTGGTCAAATAGTTGAATTGTCTGAATTCTTAGTGAAAATTTTAAATATCACAGATCTAGGTGCCCAATTTAATGGTAAGGCAACTTATCATGATAGTTGTGCGGGATTAAGAGAATGCAATATCAAGGCAGAGCCTAGAGCATTGTTGAGCAATGTGCAAGGTTTGGAATTGGTAGAGATGAATGACAATGAAACCTGTTGTGGATTCGGAGGAAGTTTTGCAGTAAAATATGATACGATTAGTGTAGCGATGGCGGATCAAAAAATTGACAATGCCATTGCCACTGAAGCTGAATATATTATTAGTACAGACATGAGTTGTTTAATGCATTTAGATGGCCGTATCAATCACAATGGGCAAAAAATAAAAGTCATTCATTTGGCGGATGTCCTTGCTAGTGGCTACTAGATTAAGTTTTATAGCCTATTTTTTATAGCGCTTCACTGCTCAACAATTTATTAAAATCACTGTTATTAATAACATAAAAACTTTGCTATGGCTTATTGGTTAATCAAATCAGAACCTTTTAAATATTCTTGGGATCAATTCAATAAAGACAAACGTACTTTTTGGGATGGCGTCAGAAATTATGGTGCTAGAAACAACCTTAGATCTATGAAAAAAGGGGATTTAGCTTTTTGGTATCATAGCAATGAAGGAATGGAAATTGTCGGGATCGCTAAAGTAGTTAAAGAAGCTTACCAAGATCCTACCACCGAAGAAACTGCTTGGTTGGCAGTAGACTTTGCGCCACATAAAAAATTAAAACATCCAGTTAAACTAGCCGATGTGAAGGCCAATACCAATTTGTCAGAAATGGCATTGGTTAGACTCGGACGTTTGTCCGTACAGCCTGTTACCGATGCAGAATGGGAAGAAGTCATGAAAATGAGTGAAGGCAAATAAGGTTAATGGAAAAAGGAATAGCCAATAAAGATGGCAATCACGACTCCTATTAAATCAGCAAATAAACCTGCCCACACGGCATACCTTACTTTCTTAATCCCAACGCTTCCAAAATACAAGGCGATAATATAAAAAGTAGTATCTGCGGAGCCCTGGAATATGGATGCCAATTTACCTACAAAAGAATCTGGGCCTTGTGTTTGGAATATATCCAACATCATCCCTCTTGCGCCACTCCCACTCAATGGTTTCATAATGGCTACAGGTAAAGCGCCTACAAATTCAGTATTGATACCAGTTAATTGAATGATGAATGTCAAGGCATTTAGTACATAAACCATGGCACCACTATCTCTAAATACTCTGATAGCAACAAGCATTGCAACTAAATATGGAATGATTTTAATAATTACATCAAAACCATTTTTTGCTCCTTCTATAAATGCATCAAATACGGATACCTTTTTATAAGCACCACCTAAAATAATAGCAACAACAATTGCGATTAAAATACTTGATCCTGCGATTTTGGAGAAAAGTTCTTTTTGTATTGGCGTCAGGCTATTCACTGCAAACAAAACAGTCCCCATCAAAATTACCAATCCAGCTAACCAACTTATTAATACCCTATCCCACTTTAATTTTTGGTATAATCCAACCATAATAATAGAAGCTAAGGTAGTGCCAATGGTCGCAAGTACACATGGTATAAAAATACTAGCTGCATCTTGTGAACCGGCTGCTAGACGATAAGATATGATCGTTAATGGAATAACAGTTAATCCACTTGTATGCAATACTAAAAACATGATCTGTGCATTCGTTGCCTTTTCTTTTTCAGGATTTAGACTTTGAAGACTTTCCATTGCTTTTAAGCCAAATGGTGTTGCAGCATTGTCTAATCCAAGCATATTCGCACTAAAATTCATGACCATTTGACCCATTGCCGGGTGATTTTGTGGTACTTCTGGAAATAACCTACTTAAAAATGGGTTCATCCATTTTGCTAATTTCTGAATGGCCCCCGCTTTTTCAGCAATATTCATCAAACCTAAAAAGAACACCATGGTGCCAGCAAGTGGGAATGCCACATCCATTACCGAAGATTTTGCTGAATCAAATAAGCCATCTGCTAGCAGTTTGAATATCTCTGTATCTCCTAAAAAGATCAATTTACACAGTGCCACTACAAAAGCAATCACAAAAAACGCGATCCAAATGATATTCAATGCCATATCTAATTGTTTATGGTACTAATATAGCCCATTTTGCAATTAGAATTGTATTTTTGCAGCCATAAAACAATCTTAATACCATGGCTTTACAGGCAGGAATTGTGGGTTTACCCAACGTAGGCAAATCAACCTTATTTAACGCAGTTAGCAATAGTGCAAAAGCACAAGCAAGTAATTATCGTTTTTGTACCATTGAGCCAAATGTAGGTTTAGTAGATGTGCCAGATATTCGTATCAGTCAATTGGCGGAATTGATTAATCCTACAAGAGTAGTCCCTACTCAATTAGAAATTGTGGACATTGCTGGATTAGTGAAAGGTGCAAGTAAAGGAGAAGGTTTGGGTAATAAATTCCTAGCGAATATTAGAGAAGTGAGTGCAATTATTCATGTGATTCGTTGTTTCGAAGACGAGAATGTATTGAGAGAAGAAGGCAAGATCAATCCAATTGGAGATAAAGATATCATTGAAACTGAGTTGCAATTGAAGGATTTGGATAGTGTTGAGAAAAAGATGCAACGAACCGAGAAAATGGCTAAAACAGATCCAAAGGCGAAAGTGGAACTAGAAGTTTTACAAAAATGTAAGGCCCATTTAGAAGATGGTAAAAGCATTCGTTCATTGGATTTATCTAAAGAAGACTATTTAGCGATTGCGGATATCTTTTTATTAACTGCTAAGCCAGTCATGTATGTTGCCAATGTAGACGAGGCTTCAATGCATACAGGAAATGCCTTTTCTGAACAATTGGTAGCTATGGCAAAACAAGAAGGTGCAGAAGTCATTGTGATGTGTAATAATATAGAAGCACAAATTTCTGAATTAGAAGATGCAGATGATAAAGCTTTATTCATGGAAGAATACCAAATGAAAGAGCCTGCATTAAACAGATTGATTCAAACTGCATATAAATTATTGAAATTAGAAACCTATTTTACTGCTGGTGTGCAAGAAGTACGTGCTTGGACAATTGGTTCAGGTTGGAAAGCGCCACAGGCAGCAAGTGTGATCCATACCGATTTTGAAAAAGGATTTATCAAGGCAGAGGTCATTGCTTTTGAAGACTTTATTAAATTCAAGAGTGAGGCAGCTTGCAGAGACAATGGTAAACTAAGAATAGAGGGTAAAGAATACATTGTAAAAGATGGTGATGTGATGCATTTTAGATTCAACGTATAATATTAAATGAAAAAATTACTTTTTGTAGGTATTTGTTTGATTGCCATTGCTTGTAATGATGCAAACAATGCAACTTCTTCTAACAACAATGAGGTTGCAAATACGACTGCAATTAGTGCCCCAATAGTTCAAACTTATACGCTAAAGAATGTCTATTCACATGATACAACTGCCTATACTCAAGGGCTAGAATGGCATAATAATACATTAATAGAGGGAACAGGATTAAGAGGCAAGAGTGTATTGTATCAAATGGATAACCAACTTAAACCTGTTGGACAAAAAATCAAGTTGCCTCCCCCCTATTTTGGTGAAGGTGTCACTGTGTTTAAAGGAAAGCTATACCAACTCACTTGGGAAGAACACAAAGTTTTTGTGTATGATGCAACCAGTTTGAAAAAAGTGAATGAATTCAATTGGCCTTATGAAGGTTGGGGATTAACGCATAATGACAGTTCCTTGATTGTTTCAACAGGCAGTAGTAATCTCTATTTTGTGGACCCAAATACTTTTGAAATTCAAAAAACATTGGGTGTATTTCATCAATATGGTTATCAAAGTATGCTCAATGAATTAGAGTATGTGGATGGTAAAATTTACGCAAATGTATATGGCCAAAATGAAATTGTAGTGATTGATGCCATTACAGGAATGATTACACATAAAATAGATTGCAATAATTTACTTGCACAAGCAAAAGTACAATACAATCCCTTGACGATAGATGGCGGTTATGTATTGAATGGAATTGCCTATAAAAAATCTACAAATACCTTTTTCTTAACTGGAAAATGTTGGCCAGTGATTGTTGAAGTAGCATTGAACTAGCGATACTCAGTTACTAATTTCTTTTTTACTTCATAGATAATACTACTCGCTTTAGATGGATCTGATAATGCAAGTAGATTAGATATACCTCCAATAATGAATGCAAGGATCATACCTAATTTACCAGATTGTTTGTGTTTTTCGCTTAACAAACTCACATAAAAACTATCATACCACATTGGCTTAATGGAAACGATTTCAAAACCAATTTGATCCATTAGTGTCGCCATAGAGGCAGGTGAAAAATGGTATAAATGCCTAGGCAAGTCGTAAGCTGCCCAATATTTTGAATAATATTTGGCATCAAAACTTGTATAGTTAGGTACAGCTATAATGAGTCTGCCGTTTTGCTTTAGGCATTTGAAACATTGATTTAAGTAAGGTTTCAATGCATGAACGTGTTCTAAAACATGCCACATGCTAATGACTTCATATTCGTTTTCTGGTAATTCAAATAAAGTTTCTGCAGATTGTAATTGAATTTTATAGTTCTCGAATGCTTTTTCCCTAGTTGAAGCATCAGGTTCTAATCCCGTCACTTTCCAATCCTTCTCTTTCATTGCATTTACAAAAGCGCCTGTGCCAGCGCCTATGTCTAATAAATGCCCTTTATGACCCGTAAATAAGGATTGAACCCATTTGGTTTTTTGAGCCAAAGTTTTGGTTCTTACTTTATGGTATAAAAGGTTCATCCAACCTTCTTTTACATCTGTATGAGAAATATATTCGACAAACTTATAATACTTTCCTATCTCAGATGGACTTGGTACTGGTAATGTAAACCTAAGACTACATTGTGGACAATGATGAATTGAAAATGCCTCCTGTGTTAATGAAAAATCTTGACTTTCAATCGCCACTTGAGTAGCTACATTTTCGCAAACTGTACAATTCATGCTCATTTATTTTAAAAGGATTGCTAAAATTGCAATGGTTGCAATGATCAAGGGTAGTATCCACCAACGATTAGGTGTTGAATTAAAATTGTTCTCAGTTTGATCTTCTGTCAAAACTTTTTCTAATGTGACAGGTTGATAATAACTTGAGCTATTGAAATTGGAATCGAAACTAAAACGACCATCAAGCGATTTAAGTAGTCCTAAATTACCTAAATCAACTGCATTTGAAGCAGCTAATTGATTGTTAAAAAAAGCGGCATAATCAATCATGGCTTGCTCAATGGTACAGTCTAAATGATCTGATAAATAGATGTAAAAAAGTTTGCTTGGTTTTGTTTGAATAGCATCCAATGATTCAAACAGTATTTTTTCGACAGGAGGATGAAATTCACCATTTAATTGGTAAGCCTCTTTTTGATCTAATCTTAATTCGCCGATACCTGGAATCACTAGTTGACCGTATTCTAAAAAATATTTCTCTAAAGTTATAAGCATCATTTTTTACTAAATTTATATTGTACTCCAGCAATAAATTGAACACCCAAAGAAGGATAATTAGCCCATCGTTGGTATTGTTGGTCTAATAGATTTTCTCCTTTAGCCCAAAATGTCCAATTACTTGTCAATGCATATTGCATCCCTGCATTGATCACAAAGGTATTATTTAATTGGTAAGCAGAACCTAAACTAGTACTGGTTTTAGCACCAGACCAAAATTGAGCAGAGGCGTCAAAATTTAAGTTTTTATTGTAGTTCCAATTGAATTGGGAATTCAATTCAAAAGGCAGTACACCCCATGCTTGCTCATTTTCACGAATCAAGTTAAATTGGATATACTTAAAATGGCTTTTCCAAAGCACCCTATCACTCAATTGGTATCTAAGATCCCCTTTTAATTCAATAGCAATCGCTCTTTTTTCGAATAGGACATCAAACTTTAACCCTTCTTGAACGGGGTTATTCAAACTAACTGTTTGATTAAAGAAGGGTAATTCACGGTAGTCATTTAATGCCATATTGAAACCGTAATTCAAACGTTTATTGACTGTAATTGCTACTTGAAAATATTTTGTTTCATTCAAACTAATTGGCAAGGCACCTGGTGCAGTTATCCAATGATTTTGACCCATTAGTTGAGTTAATTGATTGGTTGTTAAGCTAGTTTTCCAACCAGCCTGCAATACAATATTGGTGTCGTTCAATTGTTTAGTTAATTCAAATTTAGGATACAAAGCAAATGCGCCATTTGAGTAAGTGGGTCTTACACCCATATGTAGTTGCAGATGTTTTTTATTTAATTCAATGGATGGGTCTAATTGAACAAAATAATTTTGATTATTTGATTTTTCAAAAAGGGTATATTGGTTCAGTCCAAATGTAAAATCAGCATGTAATTTGATATCATTTTTAAATAAAAAATAAATTGGACTATTTAAATTGACAGAAAAATCTTTGGCTTGATTGAATAAATTAGCATGACTCAATCCTAATATTGGTGCATAATGAACCAGATTTGTACTTGTTTTTTGCTTTGATAAGGAAAAATTAGCACCTACCACTGTCAATTTTTGTTCAAAATTGCTCAAAGGTAAATTGGTTGTATCTGGAACCAATCCGTAACGATACCTTTTAGATTGATCAAAGTAGACTTGTGAATGAATAATTTTGTCCTTGTTGACATGAAGGGATCCTACATAATTTAACGCAAGATTGTTCCATTTTTGAATTGGGTGCATTCCCGCAATAGATTCATTTTGTATAATAAAACTATGGTTTTGTGCTTTAGCATCTACTAAATTAGTTTGAGCATGGATCAATTGGTTAAAGTAATTACCCATCCCAATTTTAAACTGTGTACTTTGTTTATCAAAACGGATACTGTCTTTTTTGATGGCCCTTGGCACCAAAGCAATGGGTTGGTATTGAAAACTTAAATTTTGACTGGGTACTTGATAAGCTAAAACCACTGTATTTGTATCTACCAATGCAGTGGCATTCACGAATCCTATTTTAGCAATATTCTTTAATTGTGGTTTAAATGCGGATACAATCGTAATGATTTTTTCAGGCGTACTATCAGTAGGACTAAATTTAGTAGGCACATCTGATATAGCTACTATTTCGTCTAGTTTTACTGGTGCGATGTATTTTGCATTTGTTACATTTTTCTTAACTGTTGGCTTCTTTTTACTTGATTTTTTCTTCGATTTCTTTTTTTGAGTACTTGACTTCTTTACCGGTTGCTTCTTTTTCTTTGAAACAATTGAAGTTGTAGCTTTCTTTTTGTTTTTCTTCTGGGTCATCCCCAAATTGCTAAAACAAATTAAAGCAATACATAATAAACTGAATCTTATAATTGATTTCATAATTTGATTTTATTGAGCTTTAATTGTATCGTTCATTGCTTTTAGTTTGTCTGAAGCAATTTGTTGTAATGAAGGGATGGTCGCATTTTCTGCAATACTTTTATAAGTTGCAATTGCATTGAAATTGTCATTCTGTGCTAAATAGATATCTCCTAATAAAATATAGGTTTTTGTAACCCAAAATTCATAGGATGCTTGCTTTTTAATTACATCAAATGCCGTTTTTTCGGCCAAATTTAACTTCTGTTGATTGAAGTAGATCAATGCCAATTGGTAGTGTGCTTCTGCAGTATATACAGAACTATTGTATTTTAAGACTGTATTTAAAATATGTAAAGCATTGGTGGTATCTTTTTGAAAAATGGATTGCTGAAATAGTGCCATATTGGCCATTAAAATATCGTCACTAGCACTATTCTTTTCTTGTATGATCAATTCAGCAGTCTTTGCAGCTTCTGACCAATTTTCAGATTTATATTGACATCTTAATAAACCTTTAATTGCTTCTGTTTTTTGTTCTTGTTGAGTAGCATATTGAAGGACGATTTTGAAATATTGTTCTGCTGCAGCAAAATCTTTTAAATTGAAATAATGGAGTCTTGCAGCAATGACAGAAGCTCTTTCTGCAAATTTATTAGGTGCTTTATTGGCCACTTTTCCAAAATAAAGCGCTGCTGAATCGTATTGTTCTGTGGCATATGCCATTTCACCTAAAATATTCAAGGCATCTAATTCATATTTCCCTTCAGGATAAAGGGACAAATATTTTTTAAACCCAGTCACTGCATTGTTGTACTTTTTGTCATCGTATTGTATAATTGCAGCTCTATACATTAAGGAATCTTGTTCATTGATCGCCAATGGTTTCCCAAAATCATTCATGAATTGGACATAGGCTTCTGGTTGTTGCTCTTCTACAAAAATATTTCTTATGTATTCAATTGCATTATTGCTTTCTTCTGCATTAGGATAAGCCGTATACAATGATTTGAAATTTTGTAATGCTTCTTGATTTTTATTTAAATTAAAATAGACGATACCCAATTTGTAATAAGCTATTGGGTAAAATTCATTGGCCTTATTATCTAATAATACTTTAGATAAAGGTACAATTGCCTCTTGAAATTGTTCTTTACTTGTATAGGTATCTGCCAATTCCATCCTTGCATCACTCAAATAAATTGATTGGTTAAAATCAGTTTCGTAACTATGTAGGATTTTAAGTTTCTCTTTATTCAAACCAAGTGCACCATAAATAATTGCTTTTTGCAAACTTGCATAATCTTCGAAATTCCATCCCAAATCAATAATTTTTTGATAGGATTTTAGTGCTTGTTTATACTGCTTTGTCATAAACTGACAATCGGCTAATCTAACCAATGCATCTTTTTGATAAGCAGATGATTCGGCATAAGGATTAAAATCGGCAGCAATGGTGAAAAGTTGTAGGGCTTTTGAATAGTTGCTATTTTTTAAATAAGCATAACCTAATGTATAGTTTGCATGTTTTTTGGTGATTTCACCTATTTCAATTGGTTCTGCTAAATAGAGTTCTAACTGGGTAATCGTTTCCTCTACCCTGCCCATTTTATAAGCCAATTCGCCGATCCAGAAATGTGTTTGCGCTAATACTTTATTATTGTAGGGCAGAAATTGTACTTGATTGAATAATTCATATGCTTTTTCATTTTGACCATCATTAATCAACAATGCTGCTTTGCCATATAAGATATTAGGGTATAGTTTTAAAAGTGCTTCGTCTAAACTATCCATCTTTTGATAGGCTTCATAAGCTTTGTTAAAATCATTGCTGTATGCCAATGCAGTTACATACAATGCGTTTGATTCTGGATTGTAAGCACTATTAGGATATTGTTGTTTGAATTTTTCTAGTGACTGTATAGCAATGCTATATTCTTTTAATTCAATTGATAGTTTAGCGTAATTGAATAAAGCAATTTCTTTTTGAGCTAAGTTTTGACTTTTAGTTGCACATAACAAAAATGCATTTTTAGCACCCAATTTATCATTGACTTTTAAATAAGAAGTCGCTAATAAATACATGCTATTTTGACCTAAAGAGTCTTCCACATTGGCCAATTGCTTAAAGCCTTTAATCGCTTCATTCCATTGTTGTGATTGGAAATAACAAAAAGACAATTGATAAAGATCCTGAGATGCTACCTGTTTTTGTTCAGCTACATAATTGGCAAGATAAGGCAATGCTTTTTCATATTGTTTTTGTTCAAACAACAAATGCCCCATTAATTGTGCTAGTTGACTTGTATAATATTGACCTTGCTTTTCTAATGCCTGTTCCGTGTTTTTAAGTGCTGCATCTATATCCCCTAAGAAATAGTGCAATTGACTAATATAAAATGGGGTAAGTGTTTTGTAAGCATTACTTTGTTCTGCAATTTTAAAACAGTTTAGAGCCAATTTAAAATCCTTTTTTTGTAAGGCAACAAATCCAGCATAATAGTTGGCGTCTGTGTAAAATGGACTCCCTTTTACTTGTCTAATACTGTATAAATAATTGGTAGATTTTTCCCAATCTCCTTTTTTAAAGTAAAGATATCCTAGTTGAAACTGCATGAGTGCTACTTCTTTGTTTTCAAGGTCATCAATGCTTAAAGATTGATATGCTTGAATGGATGCATCCACTTGTTGTTTTCTAAAATAATATTTTGCCAATTCAAAATTCAACCTAGAATGATAAATTTTATTGGTATTGGTTGTCAACCAATTGGTAGCATTTGTAGTGGCTTCTATTTGATTCAATGCAACTGATAATAAATGGTATCGAAATGCAATATCTACATCATTAGGTGAAAAATGATGTGCTGATTGAATATTTTGATATGCGGATAAACTATCCCCTTGTTGTAAAGCATTTAAACCATCTTGGTATAGACGACTTAATGGTGGATCAAATTGCATCAATTGACTCGATACTTGAGAACTTAGCATTAACAGCATGCATAAAAGCAAGCTTTTGAAAATTGCCTTTTGGATTGTTTTTAACATAGGAGCCCGTATTTAGGATAGTCTTATAAAATTACACTATGATTATAAAACGCTTCGTTAAATAAGCTTATTGTGGAAAAACAGATACAATCCTTAAATTTGTCAACAAATGCAATAAAGATGTACGAACACGCAACAAATGTAAGGGTCAGGTATGCCGAAACAGATAGAATGGATGTCGTGTATTATGGAAACTATGCGATGTATTTTGAGATTGGGCGTGTAGAAGCGATCCGTCATCTTGGTGTATCCTATAAAGACATTGAGGATATGGGGATTATTTTGCCAGTAGTTGAACTCAATATTAAATATTTGAGACCCGCTAAATACGATGACTTAATCACCATCAAGAGCCAAATAAAAACCCTTCCTACAGACCATGTAATCGTTTTTGATCAGGAAGTGTACAATGAATCTGGGAAGCTTTTAACCATTGGTCAAGTAAAACTCTATTTTATGGATGCGGATATGGGGAAAAGGGCCGAAATGCCTGCTATTATGAAGGAAAAACTAGCTGTCTATTTTAGATAAACCGCCTTTTTTTGGTTTACTTTGCAACCTAATTGAAGCAAATTATGATGGATCAAATTCAAGCTACTATTATCACGATTGGGGATGAATTATTGATTGGACAAGTGATAGATACCAATAGTGCTTTTATCGCTCAAAAATTGAACGCCATCGGTGTCAATGTATACCAAAGAATTGCAGTGGGTGATGATAAGGATTCAATAACCAAAGCCTTGGATAATGCCATTGAAAAAACACAAGTAGTCATCATCACTGGTGGATTGGGCCCTACTGCAGATGATATTACTAAGCCACTTTTGAATAGATATTTTGGTGGCAAAATGGTGGTTGATCAACCTACCTTAGATCATATCACATATATTTTCGAAGTGGTACATAAAAGACCCATGATTGAACGAAATCGTAAACAGGCAGAAGTGCCAGATGTTTGCGAAGTCTTATTCAATCAAACAGGAACTGCGCCAGGTATGCTTTTTAAGAAAAACGATGCACTCATTTTTTCTTTACCAGGAGTGCCTCACGAGATGCAGTGGTTAACCACTGAAAAGGTGATTCCAATTTTACAAGCAGGTTTGACATTAGGAGTTATAGCACATAGAACCCTTCTAACAGCGGGTGTGGGTGAATCCTTTTTAGCTGAATCCATCATCGATTTTGAATCAAATCTCCCAGCCTCCATCAAATTGGCTTATCTACCTTCTTATGGTATGGTAAGATTAAGATTAACAGGAAAAGGCACTGATGCAATTACATTAAATAAACAATTGGATGGCTTGTTTGATCAGTTAAAAGATCAAGTTCAAGAATACCTTGTCACTGATAAAGATGAACCATTAGAAGTCGTAGTTGGACAACTTTTGAAAAATAAGAACCACACAGTAGCAACAGCAGAAAGTTGTACAGGTGGATATATTGGCCATTTATTGTCAAAACATGCTGGTTCTTCCTCCTTTTTTACAGGTAGTGTGGTGAGCTATGACAATCGTATTAAAACGGAATTTTTAGACGTTCCTACCGATATTTTACAGACAGTTGGTGCCGTTAGCAAGGAAGCTGTTGAACAAATGGCCATTGCGATTAGATCTAAGATGAAGACAGATTTTGGTATTTCTGTGAGTGGAATCATGGGCCCATCGGGTCAAACTGACGAAAAACCGCTTGGAATGGTCTGGATTGGGGTGTCAAACAAGGAAAAAGTCTACTCAAAGGTCTTTTACTTGAGATTTGATCGCCAAAAGAATATCGAAGTGACTGCCAATCAGGCTATAAATTTACTTAGGTTACTCATAATCAATAAGATTTAGTCTTATTTTTGCTAAAATTATTCCCTATGTCTGTAGTTGACTTGATTTTGCCAAAATTGGGTGAAAGTATCATGGAAGCAACCATTTTAAAATGGCACAAAGCTGTAGGTGATACCATTCAATTAGATGAAACATTATTAGATATCGCTACCGATAAAGTAGACAGTGAAATTCCATCAACTACTGCTGGAACCATCACTGAGATTTTATTTGAAGTAAATGCGGTGGTTCCAATTGGAACAGTGATCGCTAGAATACAAACAAGTGGTAGTATTAATCCAGCGTCAACACCGATTTCTACTCCTGCACAAGTAATTGCACCTGTAAATGTTCCAGTAACCAATACTGTTGTTGCAGAAGAAGTTCCTTTTGCTCCTACTTCTACGCCACAGTTAGTTCAAAATCTAGATTCGAATGATATCCGATTTTTCTCACCATTGGTGTTGAATATTGCACAGAATGAAGGAATTAGTTTAAATGAATTACAGCATATACCAGGCACGGGAAGTCAAGGCAGGGTTTCTAAAAAAGATATCTTACAATATGTTGCAAATAAAAAAGCAGGTCTTGTTCAGGCACCAATTGTTGCTCCAGTCATAGCAGCTCCAGTTACACCAGCTCAACAACAACAACAACAACAACAATCTGCTCCTGTTTTACAAGCACCAACCAATTCACAAGTCAATCAATTCCCTCCAGTGGATTATGGATTTAGCACTGCGAACAATGCGGGTAAATTTGCTAGTCCAGAAGAAGTGATTGTTACAGGAAATACAGAAATTATTGAAATGGATCGTATGCGCAAGTTAATTGCAAAGCATATGGTGGATAGTGTTCAAACAAGTCCGCATGTCACTTCTTTTGTAGAAGCAGACGTGACAAATATGGTAGTATGGAGAGAAAAAGTGAAACAACTTTTTGAAAAAAGAGAAAGTACAAAATTAACTTTCACTCCCATGTTCATGGAATGTATTGCTGCAACTTTAGAAAAGTTCCCTTATATCAATTGTAGCTTACAAGGTGATAATATTATTTTAAAGAAAGATATTAATATAGGAATGGCTACTGCCCTTCCATCTGGTAACTTAATTGTTCCAGTGATCAAAGGTGCGAACCAATTGAGTATTGTTGGATTAAGCAAAGCTGTAAATGGCTTAGCCAATGCTGCAAGAAACAATCAATTAAAACCTCAGGATACACAAGGCGGCACTTTTACAGTAACGAATGTAGGTACATTTGGTTCTATTATGGGCACACCAATTATACCACAACCTCAGGTGGCTATCTTGGCATTAGGTGCCATTAAAAAGCGCCCTGTAGTGATTGAAACACCTGCAGGTGATGCGATTCTTGTTCGTCATATGATGTACTTATCTATGAGCTATGACCACAGAATTGTAGATGGTGCAATGGGCTCCAGTTTCTTGTCTGCTGTTGCTAAAGCATTTGAAAATTGGGATCCCAATAGACAATGGTTTCAGTATGTATAATTGAATTT
>JAGOAO010000049.1 GCA_017983845.1 Sediminibacterium sp. | reverse complement strand
ATTTAAAACAAACTATTAACATCTGTTTTTAAAAATTGCTCCCATGGCAATCCATCTGCACCCACTAGAATCATTTTATTTGGAGAAAAATGAGCCTCGAATTTTCTCATGCCATCTGTAATATTGGCCTTACTTGACTTTACTTCTATTGCAGTAATTTTATCTTGTCTAGCTAAAACAAAATCTACTTCTGCATTTCCTTCCCTCCAATAACTTAATTCAAATTGCTCTGTCAATGATTGATTTATTAAATGTGCGCCAATAGCCGACTCAACTACACGACCCCATTTTGCTGGATCTTTTTGAACCATTTCAAATGTATCAGATGATTGCGCACTAATTAATGCGTTATTGTACACTTGAAATTTCGGACTAGAAGATCTCTTTCGAATGACTGAGTTAGCAAATTTTTCAATCCCTGTTAATAAACCTGCAGTATCCAATAAACTTAAATAATGCGATAGGGTTGTTGTATTACCTGCTTCATGCAGTTGTCCCATTATTTTTGTAAATGAAAGTATTTGCCCAGAATACAAACATCCTAGTTCAAATAGATGTTTCATTAAAGTAGGTTTTTCAATTCTAGACAACATCAATACATCTTTTAATATACTAGTCTCAATCAAAGAGTCTTTAACATATTGCTTCCATCTTGCCTCGTCCTGAATCATAGTTGCAGCGCCTGGGTATCCTCCAAACCATGCATAGGTTGCAGCATCATATCCAAAAGCGGCTTCCATTTCTTGCAAGCTCCAATGTCCCATGAATATTTTTTCGAATCTTCCCGCTAATGACTCGGTCAAACCTTCTTGTAATATTAATCTTGACGACCCCAAAAGCACAACTTTAATACCCGTGTTTTGCTGTGTGTCCAAATCCCAAAGGGCTTTCACTGTTTCACTCCAATTATTGATTTTTTGAATCTCATCAATGACAAGTAAAAATTCGTTTGCTCCTAATGTTTGCTTCTTTACCCTTGCCACTTCCCATTGCTCATTTAGCCAAACTGCATTTGAAGCCATAACCCCATCCGCTGAGACCGAGTGAAATGGAAGGTTCATCTTGGTCAACATTTGCTGTACCATGGTTGATTTACCCACCTGTCTTGGGCCTAAAACTACCTGAATAAAGCGTCTTGGTTCTTCAAGTCTTTTTATAAGTGTCTGTAAATGTGCACGTTGGAACATAAAAATTATTTTACTCAATCAATTGAGTAAAATTACTCAATCCATTGAGTAATTCCAAAAAGATTTAATTCCCCATAAAATTAGTCAAGGTTAACTTTTGCGATAAAAGTATTGTTCTATTTTAAAACTTTATTTTGTTTTATATTAAAACATAGATTAAATTTAAGTATGGAAACATTATCAAAGCACGAATTGGCTCAAAGACTAGTTCAAATAAGGAAGTCTAAGGGATACTCTCAAGAAGAGCTTGCAAAAGCGCTTGAAATCTCTAGACCTTCTCTTGCTCAAATTGAATTAGGCAATAGAAATATTGACATATTTGAAATTCAGAAAATGGCGTCAATACTTGGCTTTTCAATTGACGAACTAGTTAATGCCAATGAATCAATACTTGCTGAACCTGAGATGATGTATGCTTCAATAAAAAAAACCGAATCTATTAGAAACAATATCCCTTCTTTTAATCAGACTAAGTTCATTAATACATTTTTATACCTAATTGAAAAGACAGCTGGGATACCTAACATATGCGAAAAAGGAGTTCTTGGAAGATTGTATCTAGCTGATTATAATTACTATGAATTACATGAAACACATTTGTCTTCATCTAAATATATTAAAAGATCAAACTTCCCATTACCAGAAGGAATTGAAACAACAATTAAACAACTTATTAAAAATGAATATTTAGTAAGAGTAAAAATAAAGTTTGGTAAGCAAATATCTAATAGAATCATTCCACTAGTTCAATCAGACTTGACAGAATTAAGAGCAAGTGAAAAAGAGGTGATTGATCAAGTATTAATTCAAACATCTAATTGGTCACTTTCAAATTTAGAGTTGTTTATACAGGATGACATGCCAATAAAAATTTGTAAAGAAAATGAAATTATTGATTATGAATTAGCATTATATAGAGAAGCACCTTACTCAGTTAGGAATTACGAATCAGATAATGTATGAAGTATACATATCTGCCTGAATTTGAAAAAGATTTAAAAAGGTTATTGAAAAGATATATCTCTTTAAATGAAGATTTGATTAAAATAAAATTGATTCTGGAACTATATCCGAATGCAAGGCCACCATTTAGTTTTCTGCTTTTTAATAAATCCAATTCAGTTAACATCATTAAAATTAAAAAGATTGCTTGTCTTTCTCTTCGAGGCAAGGGCGTAAATACTGGGCTTAGAATTATCTATAATTTTAACCAAGAATCAAATACAATACAATTTATTGAAGTGTATCACAAAAATGAGCAATCTATTGAAAATCAAAATAGATTCTTAGACTTAATAAAGTAACTCAATAGACCAAGTCAAATAACTCAGTCTATTGAGTAAATCATATATTTTTAATTCCCAATTGGGATATTCACTTTAAAGCTAAAGTTCCTGCCCATATTGAATACACCCATGCGGCCGGTGGCCTCATTCACTGGACCATACTTTAATCGATTTAAATGATGTTGATAGGCAACGTCGGTGATATTTTGTCCCACCAATGAAACACTAAACAAAGTTTTGTTTCGATGCTGGATCTGTGTGCTATATCCCACATTCAATAAAGTATATGCCGGTGTGCGCGTTTCTGTATTGTATCCTACAAATGGATGCTCCTGTGCAAACACATTATCCAATTGCAAATTGATAAAACTATTGCGGATCGCTTTTGACTTTTTAAAGAGTTCGATTCTAATTTCAGACAACCATCTTGCACTTGGAATACCAGGTAGATTTTTTGAATTATCCAACGCTTCTTTAAATTGACCACGAATGAGGCTCACACTATTTTCTACATGCAACCAATCCAATGGGTGTGGATGAAAATCGATATTGAATTCAGCGCCGTATAAATGTGCATCTTTTTGTCTGAAGGCAAATGCATACAATTCATCGCCATTGTCCATAATAATTGAATCTCCTCCTGCAGCTGCTGTCAATTTTTGATAAAAGATATAATCCTTCACCGTATTGTAAAATACATTGCCCGCAATACTCATATGCTCATTGCTCCATTCAACAGCAGCGTCAAATTGTAAACTCTTTTCTGAAATCAATCCTTCGTTGCCGTATTCAAATCTGTTGGTACCTTCATGCGCTCCATAAGAAGCCATCTCTGCCATATTTGGTGCACGGAATCCGCGTGCGATATTAAACTTCAATGTTAATTGTTCATTCACATCATGTGCAACACCTATTGCACCAGAGAAATTATTAAACTGCTTATTACTTTCAATAGGATTGTAGAGTGCAATACAAGCCATGCCTGGAGGACATACAAATTGTGCAGGATTGATAAAGTTCATCCACTTTTGGTCGTAGCGCAAACCTCCACTCCAACTAGTTTTATCTGTTCTCTTTTGTGTGTAGTAAAATACACCCATATCAAAACTAGTATAATCGGG
>JAGOAO010000048.1 GCA_017983845.1 Sediminibacterium sp. | reverse complement strand
TTTTTATGCTTATAGTTTTCCACGCTTATTAAAATGCTCCTAACTAAACGTATCTTCGCTGAATGCAACAAGCGTATTTGAATGGATTAAACGAACAGCAAAGAGAGGCCGTGCTTCATTTGAACGGCCCCTTAATGATTATTGCTGGAGCCGGCAGTGGAAAAACAAAAGTATTGACCTCTCGTATTGCGCACCTGATGCATAGCGGAGTAGATTCCTTTAATATATTAGCCCTTACTTTTACCAATAAGGCAGCAGCCGAAATGAAAGAAAGGGTTGAAAAAGCCCTTGGCAACACCGAAGCGCGCAATTTATACATTGGTACTTTCCATAGCGTGTTTGCCCGCATATTAAGGGCAGAAGCCGACAAGTTGGGCTATCCTCAGAGTTTTACCATTTATGATACCGACGATTCAAGGTCTGTTTTGAAACAGGTCATCAACGATATGGGCTTGGACGATAAATTGTATAAGCCCAATGTGGTGCACAACCGCATCTCTTCTGCTAAAAACGCTTTGGTTGGTCCGAGCGAATACGCCATGGATAATTTTTTAAAGCAAGAAGATGCGAGAGCGAATCGTCCACAGATTGCAGAAATCTACGCAAGCTATGTAGCACGTTGTTTTAAAAGTGGTGCAATGGATTTTGATGACCTACTTTTTAAAATGCACGAACTATTGCGTGACTTCCCAGAAACATTACATAAGTACCAACACAAGTTTAAATATATTTTGATTGATGAGTACCAGGATACCAACCCGGTGCAGTATCAAATTGCAAAACTACTTGCAGCAGTTCACGAAAATCTTTGTGTGGTGGGTGATGATGCACAAAGTATTTATAGTTTCCGTGGTGCGACGATTGAAAACATTTTACAGTTTCAAAAAGATTATGACGACGTGAAGCTGGTGAAGCTCGAACAAAACTATCGTAGTAGTAAATCGATTATTGAAGTGGCTAACTATGTCATCAAAAATAATAAAGGACAGATTCCAAAAGAACTCTGGACCGATAATGACGAGGGAGATAAGATTAAGTTGGTGCGCACGATGACCGACAACGATGAAGGAAAATTTGTAGCGGATAGCATTCAAGAAAATAAATTAAGAAATCATTTTTACAATAAAGACTTTGCGATTTTATATCGAACCAACGCACAGTCAAGGTCTTTCGAGGAAAGCTTAAGAAGAACAGGTATTGCTTATAAGATCTATGGTGGGCTTAGCTTCTATCAAAGAAAGGAAGTGAAAGATTTTATTGCTTACCTACGCGTTATCGCCAATACCAAAGACGAAGAAGGATTAAAAAGAATCATCAATTATCCCGTGAGAGGGATCGGTAAAACTACCGTGGAAAAATGTTTGGTGATTGCAAGCGAGCAAAATATTACGTTTTTTGAAGTGCTTGAAAAAGCAAAAGGTTTTGGTTTTAAAGCTGGCACTCTCAATGCAATTGAAGAGTTTGTGGTGATGATTAAATATTTTCAAAACCTCTTAACGAAGAACAACGCATATGATGTTGCAGTGCAAGTGGGTAAGAGTACAAATATTATTAAAGAACTTTTTAATGATAAGTCAACCGAAGGATTAGCACGTTATGAGAACGTACAAGAATTATTGAACTCTATCAAAGAGTGGACCGAGAGCCCAAGTAATGACGATGGTGAATTAGGCGACAAGAGTTTAGGTTCTTATCTACAACAGATCACTTTAATTACAGATGCAGATAATGACACGGGCAACGAAGACACCGTGAAGTTAATGACTGTGCACGCGGCTAAGGGATTGGAATTTGATTGTGTGTTTGTGGTAGGATTAGAAGAAACCTTATTCCCAAGTGGAATGAGTGTGAATACAAGAGAAGAGTTGGAAGAAGAGCGTCGTTTGTTTTATGTTGCGGTAACGCGTGCAAAAAAACATTTATGGTTAAGCTATGCCAATTCTAGATACCGCTTTGGTCAGTTGGTTCAAAACGACCCAAGCAGGTTCATTGAAGAAATGCCAGAAGAAAAACTTGACAAGTCAAGTGCTGGTGGTGGCGCAAGAAACCAAACAAGTGGATGGGGCAGCGCCTACGACAGAATGCATGGGGGTAATAAATCAGGCTATTGGAACGAGTCTAAACCTAAGGCCCCAGGCGCGACCAAGCCGACAGGAGGTAGCAGCACAACTGGAAGCAAGCCTAGCTATTTGCCAGTTACGCCTCCTAATACAGTCAATAAAAACCATATCCCAACAGTCAATTTCGTGGCAGCCGACCCAACTGCACTAGAAGAGGGCATGAAGGTGGAGCACCAAAAGTTTGGATTTGGGATCATTAAAACCATTGAGGGTTCTGCCCATAACCCCATTGCCAATATCCTATTTGATAACAATGGAGAGAAAAAGATCATGTTGAACTACGCTAAGCTGAGCATTATTCCTGGCTAGTCATTTTTCGATATCGGAAAAATAACCACAGAATCCCCCTTCCAAGGCTAGCAAGCCGGTCAATTTGATTAATTTTGTATTGGATCTATTAAAACAGCAGATTATGATTACAACAGGCAATACCATCGTGAGTATTTATACGGAAATGACACCGAATCCAGAAACTATGAAGTTTGTGGCGAACAAGTTATTGTACCCAGGTAAAAGCTTAGACGTGGCAGAAGAGTCTTTGGCGACTCCTTCTCCACTTGCAAAAGAATTATTCAGCTTTCCTTTTATTAAAAGTGTTTTTATCGCGAGCAACTTTGTGACTTTGACAAAAACAAATGATACAGAAGATTGGCAGGACGTGATTCCAACCATCAAAACATTTTTAAAAGAATATTTAGAAGCAGGCGGTGTGGTAGTGAATGAAGACGAAGTGGCAAAGATGAAGCAAGAAGCAACCAATGTGGTTTCTGCTGATGACGATGATGTAGTAAAGCGTGTGAAAGAATTATTAGAAAACTATGTGAAGCCAGCCGTTGAAATGGATGGTGGCGCAATACAGTTTAAAAGTTATAACGACGGTATCGTGAACCTAATGTTACAAGGCTCTTGTAGCGGATGTCCTTCTTCAATGGTGACATTGAAAGCAGGTATCGAAGGGATGATGAAGCGTATGATTCCAGAAGTGAAAGAAGTAGTGGCGGAAGCCGAGTAGTAATTTTGTAGGCTTTTATGAAATATTAGGCCTACAAAATATACAATCTTATGATTTTGTTCAAAAATTTTTCGATGGGTTAAAAAGTACGAAAAAGGCCTCGCAGTAATGTGAGGCCTTTTTATTTCGAAAAGCTTACAGCTTTCCGTAAAGCGCTCTTAGCTTCTCTCTTGTCATGATGGTTTCCCAATCTTTTCCAAGTGCATTCTCCCATAATGGTTTCATACCAAGCGACACATTAATCATAGCGTCAAATTGTTCTTCTGATAAATTCGCACAAATGCCAACTGGGATATCAATATTGTTCTTCGCTACCATGTGCTTGAATTCTTTCACGCCTGCAGGATAGTATTCCTCTAGGTGATTCATCACGATACAATTTCCAATTCCGTGCTTTGTACCTAATAAATAACTTAAGCCATAACTCACTGCATGTGCTACACCCACTTGACTATACGCAATACTCATACCGCCAGCATAAGATGCCATCATCAATTGCTCGTCGCTTTCGTCATCCCATCCATCTT
>JAGOAO010000013.1:42237-49765 GCA_017983845.1 Sediminibacterium sp. | reverse complement strand
GAGCCTGCGCCTGTATCTAGTTTGCTGGCGTCATAGACAAAGCTTAGGAAAGTGACTTTGGTATTGCCTGCATCTATCGGTGTAACAATATTCAATGACAAGCCCCATGGATAAAAATTAAACATCATATTCGGGAAGACCCAAAAATAATAAGCAGCAATATTTTTTCCTGCATCCACATGCCCTGCTGGTAATTCAAAACAATGCTCCGAAGATTTAGATGCGCCAATTTGTAAATTGGAATACTTAAAAATATCCGTCGTGTAATCTTTAAAATCTAAAAATGCATTTAATCCTGGATGTACAAATGGAATATGAAATCCCTCTAAATAATTTTCACAGTACAATGCCCAGTTCGCTTTAATATAATAATCACTTGTTCTACTTGGATCATGCACTAATTTATCAATGGGCAAAAATCCAATGCGCTCTTCCATCTCTTTAAAAAATAATTCAGGACCCAATCCTTTTTTAATTTGCGTAAACAACAAGGGTCCCCATTGGTACAAAGGCAGATCGGTTAAGTGATTGTTCTCTGGAATAAAATTTTCTACTTCTTTGAACTCCGGCATGGAAATAAATTTTCCATCTAAATGAAAAGCCCTGCCATGGTATTTACAACGCAAATGTTTTAAGCCAGTACAAGGTTCATACACCATTAAATTACCTCGATGCGTACACACATTCGATAAACAATGTATTCCGCCTTCTGCGTCCTTCGTAATCACCAAAGGCTCGTCGATATAATTTTCCAATAATCTAAATGGATGTGCGTCTCCCGCTTTTGGCACCATGCCTGTATGTCCAATATATTGCCAGCTAGGTGCAAAAATTTGCTCCTTGGCTTTTTCCAAACAAGCTGGATCTAGGTAAAAGCTCGTATCAATGGTTTTTGCCCTCGCAATATTGGGGTCAATGAAGAATTTAGACATAGTGTTCCTATTTACATGCCCCCTAAGATACAAAATCAAGCAGTATAATCGATTGGTAATGAAGCATTCCAAAATCAATAGTCCTCTAATCCATTCAACTCCATGGGCAACCCCTAGTAAACAGGGACTTAAAATAAAAATGAGGATAAATTCTTTGCCCACCTTGACAAAATACTAAATTATTTAGTTAATATTGCTAATAAATTTAGCCAAATGGAATTTCAAGAAGAAGCATATGAACAAAAGACCGGGTATACAGGGGCTAAAAAATACCAATCGGAGCAGATCGTACAAGCCAATGCCACCGGATTTGGTGCCGCATCGGACGATTTTATGGAAAGAGGGATTGACCTGAACGAACAACTGATTCGCAACAAACCCGCTAGTTTTTTCTTTAGGGTCAATAGCGATGCCATGCTCGGTGCAGGGATTCATGTAGGAGATACTTTGATTGTGGACAGAAGCATCCAAGCCAAATCGGGCAATGTAGTAGTAGCGGTGTTGAATGGAGAGTTTTTAGTGCGCCGTTTACAAGTACAAGAACATAGCATTAGTTTGTTACCAGAGAATAAAAAATATGGCAGCATTCAAGTGGCACAATTAGCAGACTATAGCACTTGGGGTGTCGTGACTTTTGTGATTCACGCATTGTAATCATTGCTGCGCTCAAATTATTTATACTTATTCTTAAAACCTTAAACGATGCAAGCCATTGTGGACTGTAATAGTTTTTACTGCTCCTGCGAAAGATTGTTTCAGCCGCAGTTACAGCACCGTCCGGTGATTGTGTTAAGTAACAATGACGGATGTATTGTATCGCGTACAGATGAAGCAAAGCAATTAGGCATCTCCATGGCCGTCCCCTATTTTCAGGCGAAGGACTTGATTGAAAAAAATGGCGTGACTACTTTTTCTTCTAACTATCATTTATATGGCGACCTCAGTTGGCGCGTGATGGAAACCATGAGAGCATTGCTACCACCGGGTCATGTAGAAGTGTATTCGGTGGATGAAGCTTTTATAGACCTCTCCCATCTCCCTACAGAAAGCATTCAATATTTTTGTGTGGAACTCAAAAATAAAATTGAAACATGGACAGGCATTTCTGTTTCTATTGGTGCAGCACCCAATAAAGTATTGAGTAAAGTAGCCAATCGATTGGCGAAAAAAAATAAACTCAAAACCAATTGCGTGGTGGTGTTAGACACGACTAAAAAAATACAAGCCGCTTTACAACAAACACCTGTAGAAGATATTTGGGGCGTAGGATTTAGCTATAGTGAAAAACTAAAAGTGTATGGCATCAATACGGCCTACTCCTTAAGTATCAAAGACCTTAGTTGGGGGAAACGCTTTTTAGGCGGTGTAGTGGGGATGCGTTTGATTAGAGAACTCAAAGGTTTTAAGAGCCATGCCATGCAAGCCCCAAGAACAGAAAAGAAAATGATTGCCACCACGCGGATGTTTGGACGCAATGTCACCGACTGGCAGGAAATAGAAGAAGCCCTGGCCACTTACACCACTCGCGCTGCAGAAAAATTAAGAAGGCAACATAGTGCAGCCACAGGCATCGCGGTATTCTTGCTCAAAAAAGCACCCATTCAATTGGATGCTGCCTATTATAATAGAGGTCGCCAAGTAAGCGGTTATACACAATTGGACAATCCCACCCAGAGTACCCCCGACCTGATTAAGGCGGTGGTGGCCATTGGCAAATCCATCTACGAAAATGGAGAAGTCTACAAAAAAGCTGGCGTGATCCTGAGTGGGTTCGTTCCCGATAGTGCCTTGCAAACCAATCTATTCGTGGCACCTATTGATGGCAAGAAGAAAAAACTAATGCATGTTATTGATAATATGAATGCCGCTTACCGCAACGACGTGCTCAAATTTGGCACCAGCGGAACGCAGAAAAACTGGAAAATGCGCAGCGAGAAAAGAAGTAAGCGCTTTACCACAAGATGGGAAGAACTATGCTTGGTAAAATGAGCAGCCTGCCTTATTTTTGCCCAATTTCACAATTATGAGCAATACCCTGCATTCTAACGAATCTATCCAATCGAAAAAGAAGAAAATCATTGTTTTAGGTAGTGGTCCAAACCGTATCGGACAAGGTATTGAATTTGACTATTGTTGTGTACACGGATTATTAGCCGTCAAAGAAGCGGGTTACGAAGCCATCATGGTCAACTGTAATCCCGAGACCGTGTCAACGGATTTTGACATGGCAGACAAATTATACTTCGAACCTGTTTACTGGGAACATATTTGGGAGATCATTGAACTAGAGCAACCAGAAGGGGTGATCGTTCAATTAGGTGGACAGACTGCATTAAAATTAGCAAAGCGTTTAACAGAGCGTGGTATAAAAATCATTGGCACTTCATTTGATAGTTTAGATATCGCAGAAGATAGAGGTCGCTTTAGTGACTTATTGAAAGAATTGAAAATTCCTTACCCACAATACGGAACTGCATACACTGCGGACGAAGCGATTGAAGTAGCGAATCAAGTAGGTTATCCTGTTTTAGTGCGTCCAAGCTATGTGATTGGTGGACAAAGAATGCGTATCGTCATCAACGACGCAGAAGTAGAAACTGCAGTAGTAGGGATTTTAAAACATATCCCAGATAATAAAATTTTGATCGACCATTTCTTAGATCGTTGTCAAGAAGCAGAAGTGGATGCGATTTTTGACGGAGAGACTTTCCATATTATGGGTGTGATGGAGCATATTGAACCAGCAGGGATTCATAGTGGAGATAGCAATGCCGTATTACCTGCATTCAACCTAACTCCGTTGATTGTAGAGACCATGGAATTTTATAGCGAGAAGATTGCAAGAGCCTTAAACATTAGAGGCTTAATCAATATTCAGTTTGCCATTAAAGACGGAAATGTATTTGTGATTGAAGCCAATCCAAGAGCGTCAAGAACCACACCATTTATTGCAAAAGCATACCAAATACCTTATTTAAATATTGCGACTAAAGTGATGTTAGGTGCGGCTAAATTAACCGACTTCACCATGGAGAAAAAACTAGACGGCTACGCGATCAAAGAACCGGTATTTAGTTTTGATAAATTCCCAGGCGTGAATAAAGAATTAGGCCCAGAGATGAAGAGCACTGGAGAAGCCATCCGTTTCATTAAAGACTTACGCGATCCATATTTCAGAACACTCTACAAAGAGCGTTCAATGAATTTATCAAGATAGCAATCAAATAAAAAAGCCCTTAAGAAAATTTAAGGGCTTTTTTATTGCTTCTTTATTAGTTGAGTACTTAAAAAGAAAAAGGATAGATAGAAAATAATACTAACTATCGACGAACATTCGAGCTTGCGAGCTGAGAGACGATGGTTAGGTATTTTTTCTATATACACTTGATATAGTATAAATACGAATCCCCCACCGAACATTTTAGCTGAGAGGTGGGGGATTTGTATTTATGCTATTTTATGTAAAATTAAAAGTTCGTTCCGTATTGATCAATTAAGTAAACGATCGCAGCCATATTCACTGCTCCTAATAACAATTCACGATGATTCACATTCTCAAACACATCTGTTTTAGCATGGTGTAAATCAAAATAACGTTGACCATCTGGCACCAATCCAGCTAGTACAATCGAAGGATTTACATTCTTCAAAGGACCAATATCAGCACCTCCTCCACCAGCAGTAATCTCCGTTCCATAAGGCTTCAATAAGCTAGCCCATTGTTGGAATTTTTTAAACTGAGCAGGGCTTGTTGCACTAATGCCAATGGCTCTTGGTGTAAATCCGCCAGCATCACTCTCAAGTGCAAATACATGTTGTTCATTGTTGGCCTTCGCTAATTCTGCATATTTATTTCCGCCACGCATTCCATTTTCTTCGTTCGCAAATAAGACAAAACGAATGGTTCTTTTAGGCTTGTAGTTCAATGCTTTCATGGTACGTAAAATTTCCATTGTCTGAACAATACCAGCACCGTCATCGTGCGCACCTTCATTCACATCCCAACTATCAAGGTGACCACCAATGGTAATGATTTCATTCGGAAATTCTGATCCTTTAATTTCAGCTACTACATTATTTTCATCTGCATCAGGCAAGAAAAAACCATAGGTCTGCATTTGCACACGCAATTGTTTGTTTCTAGATTGTGCCCATAATTTCTTTGCATCATTAGGCCCTAATGCCACTGCAGGGATTTTTGGATACGCTTCATCATACACCATGGTTCCAGTATGTGGTGCATTGTCAGGAGCGGTACTCAATGAATGGATCATCACACCCACTGCACCATACTTTGCTGCTCTACTAGCGCCAGATCTGCGATAAGCACCAGCTTCACCATATGACTTAAAGGTTTGAACATTTGTAGGATCAAACTGGCTATGGTAATATACAATCTTGCCTTTCACTTCGTCTTTTCTTTTTTCTAATTCATCAAAATTAGCCACAGCCAATAAATCTGCTTCTACCAAGCCGTTACTAGATAATGAATTACCCAATGCAAGTACTTCTAATTTATCTATCATTGGTTTGCCATCTGCAGCCACTACCGCACTAAAATCTTTTCCTCCACGTTGCCAGTTAGGTGTCTTACAAGCCTGCATAAAAACCGCATCTGGCTTAAAGGATTCCATATTTCTTTTACCCCAAATTGCGGCATTTTGTTGTTGAGGAGAACCAGCCAAACGGCCACCAATTTTCTTGGTCAACTCTCTTAATAAATCATACGCTTTACCATTTTTCATGATCTCGTCTGACATCATTTTAATGGTGGTACTGTCTGCCTTAGATTGCGCCTGAACCATCATAGGAAGGGCAAAAAGGAAAAGGAAAATTTTACGCATAGTCTGCTTGTTTTAACTTTCAAATAATTTATTAAATATAACTAAACTTTGTCGAATTTTTAGTTGTTCTTTGTAGTCACAATAGCGCAAAATGAAGATTGGAATTGTTTGTTATCCCACATTTGGTGGAAGTGGCGTGTTAGCCACAGAACTTGGAAAGGCCTTAGCAGAAAAAGGTCATGAGATACACTTTATTACCTACCAGCAACCGGTTCGTTTAAATAGTTTTCATGAAAATATATTTTACCACGAGGTAAGGGTACCCACCTACCCTTTATTTGATTATCCTCCCTATGAGTTAGCACTTGCTAGCACTATGGTGGATGTGATCTTAAACCACGACCTTGATTTGATTCACGCACACTATGCCATCCCGCATGCATCGGCAGCCTATACAGCTAAACAGATTGTGAAGCAAAAAACTGGAAGATCCGTTCCCGTGATCACGACTTTGCACGGAACAGATATCACTTTAGTGGGTCGCGATAAAACTTATGAGCCAGTAGTTACTTTTTCAATTAATGAAAGTGATGCCATTACTGCCGTATCAGAAAACTTAAAGCAAGAAACTTTAAAGCATTTTGAGATCCGCAAAGAGATTGAAGTGATTCATAATTTTGTGGACTTAAAAAGATTCAATAAAAAGCCATTGGCTGCATTTAAAAAAGTCATCTCTGCACACGACGAAAAAATTGTGGTGCATGCCTCTAACTTTAGAAAAGTAAAAAGGATCGACGACGTGATGGAGATCTTTAAAAATATTCATGCCGCAACCCCCTCTAAATTATTGATGGTAGGTGACGGACCAGAACGTCCTGTGGCAGAAGACTTGGCAAGACAATATGGAATAGAAGCCGATGTACGTTTCTTAGGCAAGCAAGAACAAATGGAAGATATTTTAGCAGTAAGTGATTTGTTCTTATTGCCTTCTGAATATGAAAGTTTTGGATTGGCTGCATTAGAAGCAATGGCTTCAAGTGTGGTTGTTGTAAGCTCCAATGCAGGTGGATTGGGCGAAATCAATATCGATGGAAAGACAGGTTACACTGCTAATGTAGGAGATGTTGCTACAATGAGTGCGAAAGCCATTGAACTATTGACAGATGATGCTAAATTGAAAACCTTCAAGCACAATGCATTAGAGCAAGCTAAATTATTTGACATCCATCACATCATTCCTATTTACGAAAAATTATACAGACGTTTTTGCAGAACAGGTGATTGTTAGATTGATTGATCAATACTTTCGTTTATTATTTGCACTGCCTTTGCTAATTCTTCCATCGTGATACTTAAGGGAGGCGCAATACGTATGCGATCTTCCGCAAACAAAAACCAATCTGTAATCACCCCATTGGCGACACAATTAGCTGCGATCTTTTTGGTTAATTCAGGTGTTGCAAATTGCAAAGACATCCAAAGCCCTTTATATTGTTTATTCAAAATAGCAGGATGTGTTAACGCCTCTAATAAGTATGCTTCCTTTGCCTTAACATCGTCCATCCATCCAGATTCAAGCAAGACTTCTAAACCTGCTTTTCCAGCAGCGCATGCTACAGGATTTCCGCCAAATGTAGTGATATGGCCTAATACAGGGTCATAGGTCAATGTACCCATCATGGCAGGGGAACTGATAAATGCGCCCAAAGGCAGTCCAGCACCCAATGCCTTACCAGTTAATAAAATATCTGGCACTACACCATATTGTTCAAATGCAAATAAGGTTCCTGTTCTTCCAAAACCAGATTGAAT
>JAGOAO010000013.1:38589-42137 GCA_017983845.1 Sediminibacterium sp. | reverse complement strand
ATTAAATCGATATATGATTTACCTGCAGTATCGTGAATATATACGCCTGCTGCACGCTCCACTTCGAGCCCAATTGGCTTAGGTGAAGTCTGAGCTAAATACTGTAAAAAATATTGTCTATTGTTTAATCTGGACATTCGGTATAAATTGCAGTACAAAAGTCGCATTTTTATGGCAACCATACTACCAGTTAATGGAAAAGAACCTCAAATAGGTGAAAATTGTTTTATCGCTCCTAACGCTACCATTGTAGGCGAAGTCAGTATGGGGGCAGATTGTTCTGTATGGTTCAATGCCGTGATTCGCGGAGATGTACATTTTATTAAAATGGGGGACAAGGTCAATATCCAAGACGGTGCCATTATTCATTGTACCTACCAAAAACACCCCACCACCATTGGTAACAATGTTTCCATTGGCCACAATGCGATGGTGCATGGCTGTACCATTCATGACAATGTACTAATAGGCATGGGCAGCATCGTAATGGACGCCTGCGTGGTGCACTCCAATGCAATCATTGCTGCTGGTGCAGTTGTACTGGAAGGAACGGTGGTGGAAGCTGGGAGTATTTATGCTGGCGTACCAGCAAAAAAAGTAAAGATGGTCTCCGAGGAATTAATTCATGGAGAGATCAATCGTATCTCTAATAATTATGTAAAATACGCTTCTTGGTTTAGCGAGTACAATGAAGCACCAAAAAGGACAACTAATGATGTAAAGCCGGGAACGATCTAATATTTTTTTTCTTCTATCCCATGCCATAGGTCCACATAACTAAAAAAGCGCGCTTCGGAAATGAGGCCTTTCTCTACTGCTGCTTTTACAGCACAGCCTGGCTCGTTAATATGTTGG
Organism: Sediminibacterium sp.; assembly: GCA_017983845.1. Lineage (GTDB taxonomy): Bacteria > Bacteroidota > Bacteroidia > Chitinophagales > Chitinophagaceae > Sediminibacterium. The sequence goes on along the minus strand of JAGOAO010000013.1, from coordinate 41,282 downwards.
CAATTATTGAATTGGCATCCTTCCATTCTTGCCCTCATTTCTGGAAAATATTGTGCCAACTCTTCTTTCGCTAAATTCACTAAACCCAATTCACGCATACCCGGCGTGTCAATTACAGCGCCACCTCCAGGGTAATCATACATTTGTGCAAAAGTGGTGGTATGCATCCCCTTTCCACTCCATCCGCTTACTTCTTGGGTATTTAAATCTAAGTCTGGAAATAGATAATTGATTAAAGAAGATTTACCTACTCCACTATGTCCACTCACCAATGTTGTTTTGTTTTTTAACAATGCATCCAATGGTTCAAGACCTATCTTTTGTTCAATACTAATAAGCAATACTTTGTATCCCACCGCCTCGTACATTGCCTCGAGTTCAGCATATCTTTCCAACTCTTCTTCCCCATACAAATCGGCTTTGTTGAACACTATGATCGCAGGAATATGAAAAGCTTCACAAGAGACCAAAAATCGGTCGATAAATCCCTGAGATGTTTTAGGAGATTTTAAGGTAGCCAACAAGATGGACTGATCCATATTGGAAGCAATAATATGTTGCTGCCTTTTATTATGCGGAGATTGCCTAGCCACATAATTGTCTCTCTCAATAATATGGTGGATCATCACAGCCTGTTCTGCATCGGTTTCCATTTCACAATCTACCCAGTCGCCCACCGCAATTGGATTGGTAGATGTAATGGCATCCAATTTAATCACACCCTTAATTCGGGCTTGATAAAATTGGCCATTTTCCAGCTTTAAGCTGTACCAACTACCGGTAGATTTATAGATCCTTGCTTTCATGAAAAACGAAGATAATCAAAGCATTCACAAAATCAATATCTTTGCCTTATGAGTCAATATGAACACGACAAAATAGTACCTTTCGCAGAGAGTAATGCGGACAAAAAAGACCAGGTGGCAACCATGTTTGATCATATTGCAAAGCGATATGATTTTTTAAACCGCTTTTTAAGCTTAGGTATTGACCAAGGCTGGCGTAAAAAAGCCATTGCGCATTTTGGAAAGCAAAAAATAAACCATTTATTAGACATCGCTACCGGAACTGCAGATATGGCATTGATGGCAGATAAAACGATTTCCCCAGTAAAAATTACTGGAATCGATATTTCTGAAGGCATGATGCAATACGGCAGAATTAAAATAGCAGATAAGGGATTAAGCGATCGTATTCAATTGATCACAGGCGATAGTACGGCCATTCCATTCGACGACCAGGTTTTCGATGCAGCGATGGTGGCTTTTGGTGTGCGCAATTTTGCCAATCTAGAAAAAGGATTAAGTGAAATTTATAGGGTCTTACAACCAGGAAGCAAATTGGTGATCCTTGAATTCTCCCAACCAAGTAGTTTTTGGTTCAAACCTATCTATCAGTTTTATATGAACTGGGTTACCCCAACAATTGGTAAAATATTTTCCGGCAACAGAGCAGCGTATCAATATTTAAATGACAGTGTCATTGCTTTCCCAGAAGGTGAAGCTTTTTTAAACATATTTAAGCAGGTTGGATTCAAAGAAGTCATTCAAAAAAAATTAACATTAGGCATATGCAGTATTTATTGCGGAATAAAATAGGATTACTCATTTTAAGCATCTGCTTTAGCAGTGCTGTATCAGCACAAAATGATGAAGTGTTTCAGCCAGACCACGATGATCTTCCTTATTATTTTGGAATGAGTATTGGCTTTAGCAATAACTACCTCGCTTTCAATAGAGCGAATCGTTTTTTACCAACCAATAGTTTAGATCCAAAAAGTATTATCGAAATCAATCCAATCAATAATCTTTACTACAATCTTGGCTTAGTGGGCACTTTAAGATTAACGAAGCATGTGTTGTTAAGAGCTAACCCTACTTTGTTGATTGTGGGTACAAAAAATGTGATTGATTTTAAAATCAAATCCACACCCACTGTACCCCAAAAATTAAATGTGTCTTCAAGCATTATTCACTTGCCAGTGGCATTGAAATTTCAATCAGACAGGTACAATGGTTTTAGACATGCCAATTTAATGCGTCATTATTTATTGGTGGGCGGAAAATTTGACTTTGATTTAGCAAGCAATAAAGCAGGAAAAATTACTTCTCCCACTGGATCAATTGTAAGCGGGTCTTACCCAAGCGTACTAAGCGGATCAGATATGGGCGCAGAGATTGGATTGGGATTGAGTTTTTACCTAAGGTATGCGACCATTTCACCAGAAGTTAAATTTAGTTATGGCCTAAAGGATTTACATAAATTAAGTTCCACTTATCCTTTAATGAATAACCTAGACAAAGTGACTTCAAATTTTGTCTATTTTACAATACATATAGAAAACTAAAATAGCGACCATGTCTAATTACTTGATCAAAAACACCACCGTAGTCAATGAAGGTCAGCGCTTTGTTAGCGATGTATTGATCAAAGACGGAAGGATTGAAAAAATTGCAAGTAATATTGAGCCGAAATTTGCAGTGCAAGAAATAGATGGCACAGGGCAATTCCTTTTACCTGGCGCAATAGACGATCAAGTCCATTTTAGAGAGCCTGGATTGACGCATAAAGCCAATATCTATACAGAAGCAAAAGCGGCTGTAGCTGGCGGCGTGACCAGCTTTATGGAAATGCCCAATACCAATCCCCCTGTTTTCACACAAGCACTTTTAGAAGATAAATACCAAATTGCA
>JAGOAO010000013.1:36886-38489 GCA_017983845.1 Sediminibacterium sp. | reverse complement strand
ATGGTAGAAAAAATGAGTCATGCAGTTGCTACTTGTTTCCAGATTAAAGAAAGAGGCTTTATTAGAGAAGGTTATTTTGCAGATTTGGTTTTAGTAAAAGAAGACCCCTACACTATTACAAAGGAAAATATTTTATACAAATGCGGATGGAGTCCTTTGGAAGGCACGCAATTCCCCTACAGCATTCAATCTACTTTTGTCAACGGGCACCTTGTTTATCATCAAGGCCAGTTCAATGAAGCAGAAAAAGGAAGTAGAATGCAGTTTACAAGAAGCTAAATGCAGGTAGACAAAACCACCATACAAGATATTGGACTATTGGATAACCATGAATCCAAGGGACTGGCGAGTCATTTAGACTTTTGCAAAACCAATGGCGGGAAAATACAATGGATCCAATTTGCCACACATCCTCTTGGCACACTCCGTGCCATTGAAGACAGACAAGCTGCCCTTAAAATCTTTTTACAACATAAAGATTTTTTGGACCAAATGAAAATTTCTAATGGCACTTGCTTGGTGATAGACCAATTTTACAGCACAGGATTTAAGCACATCCCTAAACAAATTAGTCTGCCTGGCGCTTATTGGTATCAACTATGGAATAAAACAGACTATGCATTGATTGCCTACTCTGTTCAGCACTTAGTTTCATTTGTACAATCATTGAATCAATGGGTAAAACAATTCGAAGCCTACCAGGGCTTGCATATACTGAACAGTTTAATAGAACCGATTAAACAATATGTTTCAAATTTGGATTGCCTCCATGTCAATCTCAATACGATCAAAAAAAATCCTCAAGCCATTTTAGCATTAGGTTATTTTTTTAATTACCAATACAAGACAGAAATTAGACTACTTCAAAAGCAATTCTATCTGATAGACGCCTATTATAGTATGGCATCTGCGATGCAACATTATGCATTCACATTTCCAACATGGGTGGAGCAATCCAGCCCCATGATTGAATTTGAGGGCGCAGTACATCCGCTCGTGCCCCATGCTATTGGCAATGATTTAAGTTTAACAGAAGCAAAACGTTTTTTATTTTTAACCGGCGCGAACATGGCTGGCAAAAGTACTTTCATCAAAACTGTTGGCATCCTGGCTTACCTGGCACATATTGGAATGGGTGTGCCTGCAAAAAAATGCAAGCTTTCCTTATTGGATGGACTCATCACTAACCTTACCACTTCCGATAATGTACTCAAGGGTGAAAGTTATTTTTATAACGAAGTGCAACGCATTAAACACACTTTGTCACAGGTAATGGATGGAAAAAAATACCTGATCCTCATTGATGAATTATTTAAAGGCACCAACATTATTGATGCAATGAAATGCAGTACAAAAGTGATTGAGGGTCTACAAGCCCTAAAACAATCCTTATGTATCTTATCTACACATCTTTATGAAATCAGTGAACCCTTAAAGGCTTATTCGCATATCCAATTTTGCTATTTTGAAACCTCCGTCACCAACAAAGCACTTGTTTTCAATTACACTTTAAAAGAAGGTGTCAGCCAGGACAGACTCGGCTACCTCATTTTAGAAAGAGAGGGCGTAGTTGATTTAATTGAACGTATAAATACTTAAATAC
>JAGOAO010000013.1:19992-36786 GCA_017983845.1 Sediminibacterium sp. | reverse complement strand
TCATGGTGGGTCCGCCAGGTGCAGGTAAAACAATGTTGGCAAAAACGAGCATAAGCATCTTGCCCGAAATGAGCCTCGCCGAAACATTGGAAACGAGTAAAGTATATAGTTTGATTGGAAAATTACCCACCATGTCTTCGCTCATGCATTCCCGCCCTTTCAGGAATCCGCACCATTCTCTATCTTCAATTGCATTGGTTGGAGGCGGCGCCATACCTCAGCCTGGAGAAATATCAATGGCCCATAACGGTGTGTTGTTTTTAGATGAGTTACCTGAGTTTAGCAGAGCAACCATTGAAATATTACGTCAACCCATGGAGGCTGGGATGGTTAGCATCTCAAGAGCAAGACAAACTGTTGAGTTTCCCAGTAGATTTATGCTATTTGCCTCCATGAACCCCTGCCCCTGTGGTTATTTTAATCATCCACATAAAGCGTGCACCTGCAGCCCAAGTAGCATACAAAAATACTTGCATAAAATATCTGGACCATTGTTGGACAGAATCGATTTGCAAATTGAAGTAGTGCCTGTGCGTTACGAAGAACTAACCAACCAAGCAAGTATGGAGGATTCTGCAACCATCAGGGAAAGAGTGATTCAAGCAAGAGCAATACAGACGAGTCGTTATAGCAACAGGCCAGAGATCAATACAAATGCGCAGATGCAAGCAACAGACTTAAAAAATTGGGCACAAATAGATATGGAATCCAGCCTACTTTTAAAAATGGCTATGGAAAAATTCCATCTTAGCGCAAGGGCCCATGATAGGATTATTAAAGTGGCTAGGACCATTGCCGATTTGGAAAGTTTGAAAAACATTCAAAATCAACATATTAGTGAAGCCATACAATATAGAACTTTAGACAGAGCCGGCTGGGGGCAATCTTTTTAATATTGTCCAGTAGTCAACATTACAAGTGTACATGCTTCAAGTGTAGCAATACCAGCCGCTTTAGCCATTCCTGCTAATATAGGATTCTCAGTGCCTGGATTAAAAATGATTCGTTTTGGCGCTAATGCAATAATCTGGTCATAGTATGCTTCCTGTGCCTGTGGCCCTAAATACAAAGTCAAAGTATCAATAGCACCTTTACTAGGCCAGTCTTGTACAATGGGTAGAGATTGAATCATCCCATTTTTTATTCCAAAAGGATAAACTGTATATCCTTTTTGTGACAACATCACTGTAGCCATATAACTATATCTTTCTGGATTGGGCGATGCCCCTAAAACCATGGTAACACTTGATTGCATAGGACAAATCTATTATTAAAAAATTAAACTGATTCTATTTTGTTACAATAAAAGAATGTAATTTTATAAAAATCAACTTTCCCAAATAAAAACATAAGATTATGGCAAGCAAGAAAAAAGCAGTAGCAAAAAAAGCACCTGCTAAAAAAGTAGTTAAAAAAGTGGTTGCTAAGAAAGCGGCTCCTGCAAAAAAGAAAACAGCTCCTAAAAAAGCAGTAGCAAAAAAAGCACCTGCTAAAAAAGTTGTTGCTAAAAAAGTAGCTGCAAAGAAAGTAGTAAAAAAAGCGGTAGCTAAAAAAGCAACTCCAGCTAAAAAGAAAACAGCACCAAAAAAAGCAGTAGCAAAAAAAGCACCTGCTAAAAAAGTTGTTGCTAAAAAAGCGCCTACTAAAAAAGTAGTTGCAAAGAAAGTGGTAAAAAAAGCGGTAGCTAAAAAAGCAACTCCTGCTAAAAAGAAAACAGCTCCTAAAAAAGCAGTGGCAAAAAAAGCACCTGCTAAAAAAGTGGTTGCTAAGAAAGCGGCTCCAGTTAAAAAAGTAGCTGCTCCAGCAAAGAAAGTAGTTGCAAAAAAAGCAGTAGCTAAAAAAGCAACTCCTGCTAAAAAGAAAACAGCACCAAAAAAAGTGGTAGCACCAGTAGCTGCTCCAGTAGCACCAGCTGAAACTCCAGTAGTTGCTCCAACACTTTTCGAAACTCCTAACACGGAAAACAATCCAACAGCTTAATTTTATTAGCTCTATATAAATCCCGCTTCATGCGGGATTTTTTATTTCAACTCAAAATAAATACTTATGCGCAAGATACTTGTATTGCTAGTGTTTCCATTTTTTGCATTTTCTCAAACCGGCAGTATTGCAGAGAAAACCAAGAACATGGAATTACGCAAAGGATTCTATGATTTTTATTGGGACAATGCCAATGGGAAAATCTATTTGGTTGTAGACAAATTAAATACCCCATTCTTATATGTAAACTCTTTGCCTGCTGGTCTAGGATCCAATGACATTGGACTTGACAGGGGGCAGTTAGGTGATTCTAGAATTGTCTATTTTAACCGAGTAGGAAAAAAATTGTTATTAACGCAGCCTAATTTAGATTACCGTGCAGTCACTACTGATACAAGAGAACAAAAAGCAGTGGATCAATCATTTGCACAATCCATCTTGTTCAATTTTACGATCGAAGCGGAAGAAGTAAATGTAAACAACCCATCTAATACTAAGCTACTGGTAGACGCAACCAATTTCTTTTTAAGAGATGCACATGGTGTAGTAGATAAAATTAAGCGTGCAAGACAAGGCAGTTATACACTGAACGAAAACAGGTCGGCGATCTATATACAAAACACAAAGAATTTTCCGAAAAATGCAGAATTCGAAGCCACTATTACATTTGTAGGCGGGTCAGATGCTGGAAGATTGGTTCAATCTGTAACGCCTTCTGCAGAAGCGATTACAGTGAGAATGCACCATAGTTTTGTAGAATTACCGGATCATAATTTCACACCTAGAAAATATGATATCAGAAGTGGTTATTTTGGCACGAGTTATTTTGATTACAGTTCGGATATCAGTGAGCCGATTCAGCAAATGGTGATCAATAGACATCGTTTACAGAAAAAAGATCCATCTGCAGCGATTAGTGAAGCAGTGAAACCAATCATCTATTATTTAGACAATGGCACACCAGAACCTATTCGTTCTGCATTATTAGAAGGCGGCAAATGGTGGAACCAAGCTTTTGAAGCTGCTGGATATAAAAATGCATTCCAATTGTATATCCTTCCGGACTCTGCAGACCCAATGGACATTCGATACAATATGATCAACTGGGTGCACCGTTCAACAAGAGGATGGAGCTATGGCGCTTCGGTGGTGGATCCTAGAACAGGAGAAATTATCAAAGGCCAGGTATCATTAGGTTCCTTAAGAGTGAGACAGGATTATCTAATTTTTGCTGCACTCTTATCCCCTTATATAGACGGCAAGCCTGTTTCAGAAGAAATGCGCAAAGCTGCTATTCATAGACTAAGACAACTCTCTGCACATGAAATTGGTCACACATTAGGTTTACAACACAATTATGCGTCTAGTTTTAATGACAGAGCATCTGTGATGGACTACCCGCATCCAAATGTTTTTGTAAATGACAAAGGCGCATTGGATTTTTCAAAAATCTATACCGACGAAATTGGACTTTGGGATAAACGAGCAATCACTTATGGCTATCAAGACTTTCCAAAAGGAACTGATGAAGCCAAGGCGCTCAATAATTTATTAGAAGAAAATTCAAAAAATGGCTGGTTATTTATTGCGGATGCAGATGCAAGAGCAGCAGGCGGAATGCACCCTTTCGCACATCTTTGGGACAATCAACCCAATTCAATGGATGGCCTTACTCAAACCATTGCAGTTCGCAATAAAGCAATACAGCAATTTGGGGAACAAAATGTAAAGACAGGATCACCACTTGCACAATTAGAAGACGCTTTGGTACCTGTATACAATTACCACCGTTATCAATACGAAGCCGTAACTAAATTAATTGGTGGCGTAAATTATCAATATAGTGTGAGAGGCGACAAGAACCAAATACAACCGAGTATTCTGCCGAAAGCAGTTCAGCAAAAAGCGCTAGACGCTGCACTTGCTTGTTTAGCACCCAACTTTTTAACCATACCTGAAAATATTTTACAATTGATTCCGCCAAGACCTCCTATGTATTATGGTGTTGGAGAATTGTTTGCAAAAAGAACAGGATTAAGTTTTGATGCTTTGTCTCCTGCCGAAGCTTTAGTAGATTTTGAATTGTCATTTTTATTCAACACAGAAAGGGCCAATCGATTGGTACAAAACAAAGCAAGAGCAAATAGCTTAGGATGGGACAATGTATTAGATGCTATTTTGGATAAAACCTGGTATGCACCAGCTGTAGCTGGATTAGCTGGTTCAGTTCAATTACAAACACAACAACAAACTTTAACATGGTTAATTGGATTGAGCCAGAGTAGTGATGCCAATTTTGAAGTAAAAAGTATCTGCGCAAATAGATTGAATAAATTGAAAAATAAATTAACAAGTTTATCCATTAGCAATCCTTCTCTTGCAGCGCATTACCAATATGCAATTAGCAGGATCAATGATCCAGAAAAAATAATCCTTCCAAAACCGGTAGTCATCCCTCCAGGTGCACCAATAGGTTGTGATTAACTAAAACAGCCCTTAGAGAAATTTAAGGGCTGTTTTAGTTTTTATCAAATGGTTTTTAGAACCAAAAAAAGCCCGTTCAAATTTGATCGGGCTTTTTTAATATAGAATACACTAATAAAAAAATCGAGGGGCTCGTTTATGGGGCCCCTCGAAAAATCATTATTAAAAAATTTTAGCGCTTATATTTTTTTAAGCGCTAAAATATTACGCCAACATACGTAAAGGCTCTTCTAATAAACTCTTAAGGGTTTGTAAGAAAGCGGCTCCAGTTGCCCCATCTACTACACGGTGGTCACAACTTAAAGTCACATTCATTACATTTCCTGGTACAATTTGACCATTCTTTACAACAGGCTCTTGTGCAATACCACCCACTGCTAAAATACAAGCATCAGGAGGATTGATGATCGCTGTAAAGGAATCAATACCAAACATACCTAAGTTAGAAATAGTAAATGTACTTCCTTCCCAATCTGCAGGTTGTAATTTTTTATCTTTCGCTTTCTTTGCGAACTCTTTAACCGTACCGCTAATTTGTGTTAAAGACAAGCCATCAGCAAAACGCAATACAGGCACCAATAAACCTTCGTCTACTGCTACCGCAATACCAATATTTACATGGTGGTTTTCTCTGATAAAATCGCCCATCCAACTGCTATTCACTTTTGGATGTTGCTTCAATGACAATGCAGTTGCTTTCACAATCATGTCATTAAAACTAATTTTGGCAGTCGCTGTTTCATTCAATAAAGTACGCGCTTTGATAGCAGCATCCATATTGATTTTCATGGTCAAGTAAAAATGCGGCGCAGTAAATAAACTTTCGCTTAAACGCTTCGCAATCACTTTACGCATTTGTGATACAGGTGTATCTATGAAACTTACTGTTCCCGCCGGAACCGATGCAGCCATAGATGGCGCAGCAGTCTGTGCTGTTGGAGCAGCAGCTCCTGGTGTATAATTCTCTAAATCTGTTCTTGTAATTCTTCCGTGCTCTCCTGTTCCTTTTACAAATTTTAAATCAATGCCTTTATCCTTCGCAATTTTCTTAGCTAATGGAGAAGCAAAAATTCTTCCTTCATTCACCACCTGAGTAGGCGCAGTACTTGTAGATATAGCGCTTGGTGTAGTTGGTGCAGCTGGTGCTGATGATACAGCTGGACTAGGCGCTGGAGCAGCAGGCGCATTCGCGGCACCGCCTTTAAGCGCAGCAACAATTGGAGCAATGTCCAAGCCTTGTTGTCCAATAATACAAAGTAAATCGTTCACTAAAATCTTCTCGCCTGCTTGTGCACCTTGGTACAATAAAATACCATCTTTATAAGATTCCAATTCCATCGTCGCCTTGTCGGTTTCGATATCTGCTAATACTTCTCCTTTTTTAACGGTGTCACCCACTTTCTTCTGCCATCCTGCAATCACACCTTCTGTCATGGTATCACTCAAACGTGGCATCAATACTACTTCTTCCATTGCAGCAACATCCACAGCTGGAGTTGTTGAAGTTGTTGGAGCCGTTGGAGCGGATGCAGCAATCTGCGCAGCTTCAGCTGGAGCAGGCGTGCTTGCAGCACCTGTATTTTGAGCAATTAAAGCAGACACATCTTCCCCTGCTTTACCGAAAATGGCTAATAAATCGTTGACTTGTAATTTGCCACCACGAGGGGTACCAATATGCAATAACACACCATCTTGATAGCTCTCCAATTCCATGGTTGCTTTATCCGTTTCTATTTCGGCCAATAAATCGCCTTTTTTAACGGTATCCCCCACATTCTTGTGCCAAGCCGCAATCACACCTTCAGTCATGGTGTCACTTAAACGGGGCATTAATATTACTTCTGCCATAGGTAAAAAGCTAATTTGTAATTGAGTCGTGAAATTACACTAAAAATGTATTTTTTCCCACCGAAACAGGCAATTTTATAGCAAATAAGGTCAAATTAAGGCAGATCAAACTAAAATTCAATCTACTATTGACCCTGAGCTAAGCTATATGCTTTTTTGTCCCCCCACATGTTCAATAACTCAATGGAGCTAATTTGAAAATCCTTGGACAAAGCACTGTATAGATCAATGATAGCAGGCTGAGATAAGGCAGCTGCATCTTCGGTCTCGAATCGAACATAAAATTGATTCACTAAATTGGTGAAAACAGACCCAGTTGGCCAGACTTGTGTACCACGATTGGCAATAGTCACTAATTTCAAGCCGGGGCTTAAATGCTTTTGACAAGCTTCTGCAATCGCTGCAGGTTGCAAGGTACTTTCAATGAAAAAGTCAACCCCTACCACTTTATGCACTTCATTCAACTTTCCTACTAACATTGGATTGCTAGTGATGGCAGTAATAGATGGTATAAATTCAAAATTTTGTAAAGCAGGTTTTGGATTGTTTTTTGGTTGTTTACCAAAATTATCAATAATCGCTTCTGCGAATTGGGTAGTGTTTACAGATGGAATTGTTTTGTCACCGAAGTCGCCAGTATGAATGCCAGATTCTAAAGTATACAATAAGGCGTTTTCAATCATCACTGCTTTTTCCATCATACCTAAATGGCGCAACATATTCAATCCACTCAACAATAAAGAAGTTGGGTTCGCAATATTTTTACCTGCAATATCTGGCGCAGTGCCATGTACTGCTTCGAAAATAGAAATATGATCTCCGATATTGGATGATGGCGCAAATCCAAGCCCACCAACTAATCCAGCGCACAAGTCACTTACGATATCACCTTGCAAATTGGTCAATACAATCACATCAAATAAATCTGGACGACTTACCAATTTCATACACAAATCGTCTACGATAATATCATCCGCTTTTAAATTTGGATATTCTTTTGCAATTTCGTTGAACACTTCCAAGAATAAGCCATCCGTTAATTTCATGATATTGGCCTTGTGTCCGCAAGTAATTCTTTTCGCCCCTTTTTTCTGCGCCATTTCAAATGCGTATCGAATCACTTGTTCACTTCCTCCTCTTGTAATCACCCTTCTCGCCACCGCCACATCTTGTGTTAACATATGTTCAATGCCACCATATGTATCTTCTATATTTTCACGAACAATAGTCAAATCAATGTTCACCCCAGCTTTACTAAACACCGTATCAACACCACTTAGGGTTTGAAATTTTCTGTCATTTGCATACGTGTTCCAGGTTTTTCTAGCAGTCACATTCACACTCTTTACACCCTTGCCTTTTGGGGTTTCCATTGGTCCTTTAAAAAGGATGCCTAATTTTTCGATGGCTTCCTTTGCTTCGGGTGTCATTCCATTACTAAACCCTTTGTCAAAAACCCATTTCCCCATATCTACAAACTGATACTCCAATGGCAATTTAGCTGCATTAAATATGCCAATTACCGCTTCCATAATTTCAGGACCGATTCCGTCACCTTTTGCTACAGCTATCTTCATTTTAGTCAGTTTTATTCGTAAAAAATGGGGTTTACACTAGGTTTTGCAAACGTTGCCGCGAAGTTAAGTGAGTTCAAGTTGCTGAAAAAAAATTAGCACCTTTTTTTAGTCATACGGAGTGAAATATTTCCTAATTTTATTGCGCAGTATCCTCTGCAAGTTATATTTGATCCCCTTGGTCATGATTTCTACTATTTCAGAAGGCATAGAGGTAAGTGTTGAAACCTTTTACCAAAAGGACTACAGCAATCCCTTGCAGCATGATTTCATGTTTGCTTATCGAATTACGATCGAAAATCACAATTCCTTCCCAGTGAAATTGATGCGTCGTTTTTGGGAAATTTTTGACAGCAATGGAGAGCATAGAGTGGTAGAAGGTGAAGGCGTGGTTGGCGTGCAGCCTTTGATTATGCCAGGCAAACAATACCAATATGTGAGTGGCTGTAATCTAAAGTCGGAACTAGGCAAAATGCAAGGTTATTACAGCATGGAGAATGTAGAAAATAGAGATCCTATCCAAGTGAAAATTCCAGCCTTCAAAATGATTGCTCCAGTAAAACTAAACTAAGCTTATCTGGTTTTTATTTTACTAGAAGTCAAGTTCAACTTTATTAAAAATATCCATTGCAGGCATTTTCAATAAAACATTCAAGTCATTTTTTGTATTTCCTTTTTGTTGCTCCATCCAAGATTTGACTATTGTATAGCCAATGTATTTCCCGACATTTCCCGGAATGTCTTCGCCAAAATAATCATTATAAGGTGCTTCACCTAAAATCGAATTAGCCATAGTTGGATCTACCGAAAAAAGCCTATTCTGACTCGCTAAAAAAGTCCAAATATCTCCAGTATTTTCTTTTAGCGCTTTAAGCTGTTGGCCTGTATAGCCCATCAGTATTGTGTCTTGAGTCTTTGGCAAGCACTGTTCCAAAATATATTGACGTTTTCCGATTTCAATCATTTGAGCAATCAAGGATGTTCCATTCAATACAATGGGTTCATAATCATTCAATATATTTTGCAAGGAATTCACCACAATATACTCCGGCGCAAATTGACGGCTGATATACCTTGGATAAATGGTATTGATTTGTTCTGAAAAATACCAGCTTGACTCACCGCCTAAATACAATTGAAGTCCAATAGCTAGTCCATCCTTTGTCACCACATTGCCATAAGTTTCGAGTGGACCTATAAAATAAATAACCTGTTTAGGCAATGTATAATTGGGGAAATAATAATGAAATCTTTTTAGCGCATCTACAATTTGAGGAGTGGCTAATTCTGAAGCTTGTACTTTTTTTGCTTCCTTGTATACAGGAAGATAGGCTTTATAAAATGCCAATATTTGCTTCGACTCCTTTTGAGGAGACATCATTAGAATACGATTGAAATAATCGGCCGAAAATGCAGGATATTTTTGAACCAATTTCGCCAAGCTTGTTTCAAAATTCAGGGTATCCATTGCAAAAAAAGCGTCCTCAAAATGCAGCTCCTTGATGGACGGCGCTGGAGCTGCACTAGCCGGGTCATTCGCTGGGCTACCACAAGACACCAAGGCCATCGTCATGACAAGGTATATAAAAGAGATTGAACGCATGCCCGAAAGTACAAAAAAAGCAAGGTTTTTTCTTTTAAAAACCGACCTTTGACACATGAAAATTTGTATCGCACAACAGAATTATCATATCGGTAATTTCGAGGCCAACACAAAGCAGATGATGGATGCTATCGAGCAAGCCAAACTTGAAGGCGCTGATTTAATTTTATTTAGTGAAATGAGTGTCTGCGGATATCCTGCTAGAGACTTTGTAGAGTTCAATGATTTTATCAATCAATGTTACGCAAGCGTTGATGCCATTAGAAAAGTGGCAGACACAATTGGCGTTTTAATAGGGGCACCTGCACACAATACAAATGAAAAAGGCAAACCATTGTACAACGCTGCGTTTTTCTTGTACGATCAAAAAATACAAGCCGAGATCCACAAGACATTGTTACCTACCTATGATGTGTTTGACGAGAACCGATATTTTGAATCTGCAAGTGAATGGAAAGTCGTTCCATTTAAAGGAAAAAAATTAGCCATCACCATTTGTGAAGACATTTGGAACTTAGGCGACAATCCATTGTATACGATTTGTCCGATGGACAAAATGATGCAACAGGAACCAGATATACTATTAAACTTAAGCGCATCCCCATTTGACTACACCCATGACGAAGACAGAAAAGCAACCATCAAGTCGAATGTGGTAAAATACAAAAAACCATTGTTCTATTGCAATGCAGTTGGTAGTCAAACAGAAATTGTATTTGATGGTGCTTCCCTTGTGTTTGACAAGGATGCCAACTTATGTGGCGCATTGCCTATGTTTGAATCTGCAATGCAAGTATTTGAATGCAACGAGGATGGAAGCATCAATGCACCCATCCTTGAACCAGCAGCATCTTTGCCAAGCAAAGAACTTAATCCTGCTCACCTTGTTCCTGAATTAAATATCGATCAAGTATACAAAGCACTTGTACTAGGTGTTAAAGATTATTTTAATAAGATGGGATTCAAAAAAGCCATCCTTGGATCATCTGGCGGTATCGACTCCGCTGTCACTTTAGCGATTGCATGTGAGGCTTTAGGAAAAGAAAATGTGTATGCAGTGTTAATGCCATCTCCATACTCTACTGAACACTCTGTTGACGATGCTGTAGAGTTGAGCAAAAACCTTGACAACCCTTATGATATTATTCCAATCAAAGAAGTCTATGAAAGTTTCTTGCATACATTAGAACCCATTTTTAAAGGCCTGCCTTTTTCATTAGCAGAGGAAAATATTCAAAGCAGGTCGAGAGGAAATATCTTGATGGCCATTGCGAATAAATTAGGCTATGTCTTATTGAATACTTCCAATAAAAGCGAATTGGCAACTGGCTATGGAACACTCTATGGCGATATGGCAGGCGGCTTAGGTGTATTGGGTGATTGCTACAAATTACAAGTGTATGCATTGGCCAACTATATTAATGCAAGAAAAGAAATCATACCTCAAAATATCATTGACAAAGCACCAAGTGCAGAATTAAGACCCGATCAAAAGGATAGCGATAGCTTACCTGACTACGCGATATTGGACCAAATTTTATATCAATACATCGAAAAACGCGCAGACCCTGCAGTGATTAAAGCCCTTGGTTTTGAAGCAGCATTGGTAGATCGAACTTTAAAGATGGTCAATACCAATGAATACAAACGAAATCAATTCTGTCCTATTATACGTATATCGCCAAAAGCATTCGGCGTGGGAAGAAGAATGCCCATTGTTGGAAAATATTTAAATTAAATTATGAGAAACAAAACGATTGCTTGCTTAGCTGCTGTTTTACTTTTTTTAAGCCTGGACAGTCTTGCGCAAAAAAATGCCCCTATTTTACCAGGAGCATATCAAACAGCCCAATACCTTCCTTTATTAAAGGGTAAGAGAGTGGGCTTATTTACCAACCATACCGCTACGGTAGGGAAAAAACATTTGATAGATACTTTACTTGCAAGTGGGATTCATTTACAAAAAGTATTCACACCTGAACATGGATTAAGAGGTACTGCAGATGCAGGAGAAAAAACCAATGATGGCGTAGATGAAGCCACAGGCGTACAAATTGTTTCACTATACGGTAAAAAAAATAGACCAAGTGACACAGATTTAAAAGATGTAGATGTATTGGTATTTGACATTCAAGATGTAGGTACTCGTTTTTACACTTATATCTCTTCGCTACAATACTATATGGAAGCCGCTTGGGCCAACAACAAACCTTTGGTGATTTTAGATCGTCCGAATCCTAATGGACATTATGTAGATGGACCAGTTTTAGAAATGCCTTATAGTAGTTTTATTGGGAAAAAAGCTGTGCCGATTGTGTATGGCTTAACGATGGGCGAATATGCAAAAATGCTGGTGGGAGAAAAATGGTTGACTGCACCTGCTGATAGCAATATCAATAAAACAGCAAGTCCCATTCAATTAACAGTGATTGCATGTAAAAACTATGACCACAATTCCATGTACACTTTCAATATTGCACCCTCTCCTAACTTACCCGATATGAATGCGATTTACTGGTATCCTACAACCTGCCTAATCGAAGGCTCCGTAATGAGCGAGGGACGTGGCACAGCACATGCATTTGCCTATATTGGCCATCCAAATATCAAAGGCAAGACTTTTAGTTTTACGCCAGGACCAAGAACGGGTGCCATGAGTTCAAAATTATATGGTCAAAAATGTTTTGGATGGGATTTAAGCAATCAACAAGCTCCAAAAAATAAGATTGATCTAGATTTAATCATTGAGATGTACCAAGCTTTTCCTGAAAAAGATAGTTTTTTTATTGAGCCAAAATCAAAATTAGCAACCGACTATTTCTTTAACAAATTAGCAGGCAATGCAACATTAATGGAGCAACTAAAAAATGGTCAATCCGCAGCTGCTATCAGAGCTAGCTGGCAGCCAGGTTTAATTGCCTTTAAAAACATACGTAAAAAATACTTATTGTATAAAGACTTTGAATAAGCAAGTATTCTTAATTTTTTGAAATTCATTTAGATTTTACTTTCTATAAAAAAAGGTCCCGATAATTCGGGACCTTTTTTTTCGCTTGAGCTATGAAAAACTCAAAAAATTAATCAATTATTATCCTCCAATAATTGGAATTGCTAACTGATGTACCGCATCATTCAATTGCTTGATCCCTGTTTTCTTAAGGGTATCCAATTTATTGAACTCCGCATCTACTTGTGTTTTTAATAATTCATACACCCCTTGCACTTGCTTGGTTGGTGCTGTGTAACCAGATGCTGCAGACTCAAATACACCCGCTATTTTATCATCTAAACGGATTGGGAAGTTCAATACATCCTGTCCACTCTTTGCTTTTGTTTGATGCAATGCTTCCTCAATTGAAGTCAAGCTAGTTAACACTTCTTTTGCTTGCTTTTGGAATACAGTATCTTTAGTCTTCTTCTGCAATACATTGATCTGTGCACGCAATTCTTTGATGCTCTTTAAATTTTTCATGATCTCACTAAAAGTGCCCGCCACTTTTAATAAAAACTGCTCCTGCGCTTTTAAGTCGGCATCAGACACTTTATAATTTGGATCAGCTACAATCGTGAATGGCTGTTCAGTCACTGTATTGTCAATAGTCACTTTAGCAGTGTATTTACCAGGTGCGGCTAAAACTGGACTCGTTGAACCATTCCAAAGAATCAAACCAGCCTCTGGTTTTTCTGCTTCCTTATGGTACATATTCCACACATAGGTTTGGAAACCAGATTCTGTGCTTGGTCCTCCTGCCTCAGAATGACTGATTGTTTTAATCACTTTCTTTTGATCATCCAAAATACTGATCATGACTCTTGTTGAATCAGAAGGATTACCTGCTTTCCAATATTTGATCACCACCCCTTTTGCAGGATTCATACCCACATTTGCAGGCATGCTTACACTTGCACCTCTACTTCTTCTGCCGCCCATTTGCGGTGGCACACGATACGTATTAGCAATTGGGAATACCTGACTTACTGAAGGAGCTGATTGGAAATTTTCAACAAAAGACAAATCATCCAAGATATAAATACTTCTTCCTTGTGTTGCAACAATCAAGTTCTGGTCTTTGATCAATAAATCTGTAATAGGTGTAACAGGCAGATTCAATTGAAAACGCTCCCAAGATGCACCGTCATTGATTGAAACGTACAAACCATATTCTGTACCTGCAAACAATACACCTGCTTTTCTTGGGCTTGCTACAATCGCTCTAGTGAAATGCAAAGGATCAATACCATTGGTAATTTTAGTCCATGTAACACCGTAATCTGTTGTCTTATAAATATAAGGCGCAAAATCATCTAACTTATATCTAGTACCTGCAAAATAAGCCGTTCCCTTGCGTATTGGATCCACTTCTACTCTATTCCACATGATCCATTTTGGTGCATCTTTAGGGGTCACATTTGCCCAATTTTTTCCGCCATCCTTACTTACACTAATTACACCATCATCACTTCCTGTCCACAATAAATCTTTTTCAACAGGAGATTCTGCAGCAGTAAATATCGTACAGTAATATTCCACACTGGTATTATCCTGTGTAATTGGACCACCAGAACTTTTTTGTTTTGCCTTATCGTCTGTCGTTAAATCTGGAGATAACATATTCCAACTTGCTCCTTCATTTTCTGTTGAAAATAAATGATTACCTGCTGTATATAATTTCTTTGGATTGTGTGGAGAGAAGAAAATAGGATGATTCCATTGGAAACGGTATTTCATCACTTCCGCACCTGCACCCATTGGATTGTCCGGCCATACATTGATGACTCTATTTTCACCAGTCTTATGATCATATCTTGTAATTAAACCACCATAAGATCCTCCGTATACGATATCACTATTCAATGGATCTGCAACGATATAACCACTCTCACCACCTGCAGTGACATCAAAGTCGTTCTCGCCAATAAATGCGCCATAAGTGCTTGACTTGATTCTGAATGCTGAATTATCTTGTTGTGCCGCCAATATGCGATAAGGGAAACTATTGTCTGTACTTAAACGATATACTTGTACGGTTGGCTGATTCATCATGGTACTCCAGTTTTTACCAGCGTCCATGCTCACTTGCGCACCACCATCATCCGCGACAATCATTCTCTTGCCATTCTTTGGATCTATCCATAAATCATGGTGGTCACCATGTGGTGTTCTTAAAGATGTAAAGCTTTTACCTCCATCTGAAGATACCATAAAGTTCACATTAGGACAGTACACTTTATTTTCATCGGCTGGATCCACGAACACTTTAGTGTAGTACCATGCACGTTGACGAATATTGTTATCACTACTTGCTAGTTCCCAAGTAGCACCAGCATCATTCGAAACATACAATCCACCTTTTGCATTTTCGATCAATGCATATAATTTATCTGTATTGGATTTTGCAACTGCAACACCAACAATACCCCAAACACCTTTAGGCAAACCTTTGTTGTTTTTGATAGACACCCAAGTATTTCCGCCGTCAGTGCTCTTATACATGCCTGAACCAGCACCACCACTTTCTAAACTATAAGGCGTACGAATCAATTCCCAAGTACCAGCATATAAATTATCTGGATTACTTGGATCAATGATTAAATCGCTTGCGCCAGTTTGTGGATTCACATACAATACTTTTTTCCATGTAGCACCACCATCCACACTCTTATAAACGCCTCTGTTTTCATTGGGTCCAAATAAATGGCCCATCACAGCAGCCCATACAATGTCTGGATTTTTTGGATGCACAATTACACGTACGATGTGACGACCTTCTTTTAAACCAATATTTTTCCAAGTCTTTCCATCATCTGTGGATTTCCACATACCATCCAATCCTTCACTCACATTACCACGCATGGTATTCTCTCCTTCACCTACATATATAACAGATTCATTGGAAGGCGCTAATGCAATGGCACCAATGGTACCACCAAAATAACCATCAGAAATATTCTTCCAGTTATTACCAGCATCAGTTGTTTTCCATACACCACCACCTGTAGACCCCATGTAAAAAGTATTTACATCGGTGTATGATCCTACACCTGCTGCCGCACGGCCACCTCTAAATGGACCAACCAATCTAAAGCCTTGCGCTTTGATCAAAGGGTCTTGACTTAATTCAACTGCTTTTGAAGGTTCAGTTGATTTTTTCTTTTGCGCTTGCGCTGGACTGAATGTTACAAGTCCAACGAATGCTACAAATACAAAAAATAGTTTTTTCATAATTGACTTTTGTAATGATTAATCCTTGTTTGAACTATTTTCAAAATTTCTTTTGACAAAATAGCGAGCCCCCCAATTTGGAGGGCTGCGTTTTATTTAATTGCTTCTACTTCTTTGAATTTTTTAATAGGGGTTGCTTCTACTAATTTTCTGAAGTCTGCCCAATCTTTGGCAAAAAATGCATTTACTTGAGTCGCCACTTTTTCTGCCGCTGTAGCTGCATCTGCCATCACACGTTCTTCTTGTGTGCCAGGCATTGTGTTCTTACCCATGATCAACATACTTGCAGATCGAATAATAGAAATTGGCGTAATCGTAGGCACAGTGCCGTATCCTTGTTTTTCTTGCTTCTTGCCTACCATCATTTCTTTTAAGTTTTTCACTTTTTCAGTAATGATTTTATGTGCTTTATTTAAACTGTCTACGCCTTTGTCTTTCTTATCTTTCCACTCTGCTTTTAATTGCGTTAAAATTAAATCTGCATCGTCTAATTGATCTTGAGCAGCATTGTATTTATCTGCCGTCTTTTGTAATTGATCTATTAATTTGTCTTGCGCTAAAACCACTTCACGCTTGCTTGGTAATCTTGGGTCGTCAGAAACCTGAACCATAGCCGAATCTTTCCAGCTACCCACCGTCACCACTACTTTATATGTGCCAGGCAATACCTCTCTTCCTGTAAATTCTCTTTCCTCTGCAGCGCCTGCATCAGCTGACTCTTCCGCCATTCTTCTGCCGAATCCACCACCTGTTTTTGGCGCACCAGCGCCTCTTTTACCTTTTTGCTCAAAGCCCCAATAATTTCTGTTGAATCCAGAATCCAACTTAAAGCTTAAGTTTCTAATCACATTATCTGCTGCATCTTTAATTTGCACTTTTGCTTTTTTTGCAGAATCCATTGAATAGATGGTGATTGGCATACCCGTTGGTTTATTCGGCGCATCCCACATTCCCCATGTGCTCCACTCATAAGGTGAATTTTTAATCGACAAATTAATTGCTGCTGGAGGCACACTCATAAAGTATTTGGCTGCTTGCGCTTTTGCTAATTTTCTTAAAGGTCTGATATCATCTAATACCCA
>JAGOAO010000013.1:0-19892 GCA_017983845.1 Sediminibacterium sp. | reverse complement strand
ATGTGCTCCACTCATAAGGTGAATTTTTAATCGACAAATTAATTGCTGCTGGAGGCACACTCATAAAGTATTTGGCTGCTTGCGCTTTTGCTAATTTTCTTAAAGGTCTGATATCATCTAATACCCATAAGCTTCTACCAAATGTAGCAATGGCTAAATCTGCCTCTCTATCTTGAATCGCAAAATCATAAGTAGATACAGAAGGGTAACCATTCTTCCATTGTTGATAGCTTGCACCATTATCCAAGCTCACATAAAAGCCTTGCTCCGTTCCTACAAAAATTAAATTAGGCTCTGTTGGATCTTGTAAAACAGTCAATGCATATCCATTTACTTTGTTAGCATCTACCATATTCACCCAAGTCTTTCCTGCATCTGTAGATCTAAAGATATAAGGTGCAAAATCACCTTGTCTATAATTATTCACCACTACAAAAACTTCATTCGCATTGTTTGCAGAAGTTCTGATTTGTGGAATCCAAGCACCCTTAGGCAAGCCAGTGATATTCGCAGTTAAATCGGTCCATGATGCACCACCGTTCGTAGTCACCTGTACTTTGCCATCATCTGTACCAATATAAATTAACCCCTTTTGTACAGCACTTGGTGCAATACAAATAATCGTACAATGGTTTTCGGCACCCGTAATATCAATACTTAATCCACCATTGTCTCTTTGGTCAATCTTAGCACTATCATTGGTTGTTAAATCACCAGAGATAATTTCCCATGCAGCACCTTTGTTCGTACTCTTATGTAAAAATTGAGAACCAAAATAAATTGTTTTAGCATCAAATGGATCTTGCGCAATAGATGCGTTCCAGTTAAAACGCAATAATGTTTTTGCATCTGGCGCTGGAGGTTTAATATAAGAGGATTGTCCAGTCACTGTATTGTATCTTCCTACATTTCCGCCCTGACTCATTGCGTACACCCAATTGGCATCTTCTGGATCAGGCATTACATCAAAGCCATCTCCACCCCATAAATTATCCCAATCAAAATTTCTGATACCGCCTTGAACAGTGGTATAAGCAGGGCCTCTCCAAGAACCATTGTCTTGCATACCACCCATGACATGATAAGGAATTTCGTTGTCCACATTAATATGATAGAATTGACCTACTGGAATTTTCTCATCAAACATCCAAGTCTTTCCGCCATCTCTTGTGATACCAATACCACCATCGTTGCCATCAATGATCAACTTATTGTCTGTGGGATGAATCCAAAATGCATGGTGATCTGGATGGATACCGCTGTAAGGAATAATGGTTTCAAAATTCTTTCCGCCATCAATACTTTTTTGCACTGTTTGACTGATATACCACAAAGTATTTTCATTCAAAGGATCGCTAATGATATCTTGGAAATAGAACGGACGATTGTCTACAATAGATTTTTGACCATTCACTAGCTTCCAAGAATAGCCACCATCTTCACTCTTATACAATCCGCTTTTTTTAGACTCTACTAAAGCATACACCACATTAGGATTTGATTTGCTAATGGTAATACCCACACGTCCTAAATCTCCATCAGGTAAACCATGTGCCTTACCTAATTTGATGAAATTTTTACCACCATCAATCGTCATGTACAAACCGCTTCCTTTACCACCACTTTCTAAATGATAAGGATTGCGATAATGATGCCACATAGCAACAAATAATTTATTCGGATTGGATGGATCCATAATCATATCGCCCGGACCTGAAGTATCGTTGGTAAACAGAATTTGGTTCCAAGTATCACCACCATCCATGGTTTTGTAGACACCTCTATTTTTTCCTTGTCCATAAGGATTTCCAATCGCTCCAGCATACACTGTATTTGGATTAGATGGATCAATAATGACTCTATGTATATTTCTTGTTTGCTCTAAACCCATGCGCTTCCATGTTCTACCTGCATCCATGGTTTTGTAGATTCCTTCTCCAATGCTAATTGAGTTTCTTGGATTTCCTTCTCCTGTTCCAACCCAAACAATGCTTGGATTAGATTGTTGAATGGCCAATGATCCAATATTTAAAATAGGTTGTTCGTCAAAAACAGGCGTCCAACTCACACCGCTATTATTTGTTTTCCAAACACCACCAGATGCAGCACCAATCCAAATATTATTTGGGTTCGCTACTTCTGCATCAATGGTCGTCACACGACCACTCATACTTGCTGGTCCAATATTTCTTGGCTTCCAACCTTTAAATACTTTATTGATGTCTACTTTTTCAGTAGTCGCTACTGGAGCAGTAGCAGCTTTCTTAGATTTTTGTGCATTGGCTTGACTCAAAGTCAAAACAGATGCAAGGATCATAGAACCAAGGGTAATTACACGCATAGGAGCTTATTTTCTTATTAGAATAATGAAGTTCTAAGCTATTGCATTTTACCCAAAAAATCAATAAAAAAGGGATGAGCGTATTTTAGAGTTTTTCGATGATTCCCGCTACGCCCTGGCCACCTCCCACACAGGCAGTAACAATGCCATAACGCTTGTTTAAGCGCTCTAAGTCATTGATTATCTGTACAGTTAACTTAGAACCAGTACAACCCAATGGATGCCCCAAGGCAATGGCACCGCCATTGATATTGACCTTGTTTTGGTCTAAATTCAATGTTCGAATCACCGCTAATGATTGAGAAGCAAATGCTTCATTGAGTTCAAATAAATCTATTTGATCTAAGTTCATTCCAGCTTGCTTTAATACTTTAGGTACCGCTTCAATAGGCCCAATACCCATGATTCTTGGGTGCACACCTGCAACAGCACAATTCACCAATCTCCCTATAGGCTTGAGTCCTAAAGATTGCATCAAACGTTCACTCATCACTACGACAAAACTTGCACCATCACTTGTTTGTGAAGAGTTGCCCGCGGTCACCGATCCCTTTAAAGCAAAAGCTGGTTTTAATTTAGCCAAAGCCTCAATGGTCGTATCTGCACGCACCCCTTCATCTGTATCCACCGTATAATTACGGGTTGCTTTTTTATTGTTTTCGTTAATATAGGTTTCGGTAATTTCTATTGGCAGGATCCCTTTTTTGAAATAGCCATTGTCAATGGCATTTTTTGCTTTTTGATGCGAAGCCAATGCAAAAGCATCCTGGTCTTCTCTACTCACATTGTATTCATTGGCAACTGCCTCTGCAGTCAAGCCCATGGATAAATAATAATCGGGTTCATCCTTTGCAATGCTATAGGCAGGAACTGTTTTCCAGCCTGCAGTAGGCACCATTGACATAGATTCTGTACCGCCAGCAATGATACAATCCGCCATGCCCATTCTAATTTTAGCCGTTGCCATGGCAATACTTTCTAAACCACTCGCGCAATATCTATTGATCGTAATTCCTGGCACTTCTATCCCTAAAGCTTTGGCAGCAATGATTCTTCCAAATTGTAGACCCTGCTCTGCTTCTGGCACTGCATTACCCACAATCACATCGTCAATTAATTTGTATTCCAATGCAGGCAAGGATTTCATTAGGCCCTGAATTAACTCAATCGCTAATTCGTCGGAACGCATAAATCTAAATCCACCTTTTTTGCTCTTAGTCACTGCAGTTCTAAATCCCGCTACGATATACGCTTCTTGCATAAAATAGTCTTTAATTGACCCCCTAAATGTAGGCTTTTTTATAAACAGTTGTTTATGCAACTAAATATTTCATTGTAAATTTGAGGCATGATGTATCCAATTGTCAGAAATACCCTGTTTTTATTGCCTCCAGAAACGGCGCATGAAGTGTCCATGAAAGGATTAGACTTAATAGCATCAGTTCCATTCTTGAATCAGTGGATGAGCAACCAATTTAAAGTGTCCGATCCTAGTTTAGCCAAGACGGTATTTGGTTTACATTTTCCCAACCCCGTTGGGCTAGGTGCAGGATTTGATAAAAACGCAGCACATTTGGATGCATTAGAAATGCTTGGATTCGGATTTGTTGAAATTGGAACAGTGACACCAAAACCACAAGCAGGAAATCTAAAGCCAAGATTGTTCAGAATACCAGATCAAAAAGCATTGATCAATCGCATGGGCTTTAACAATGCCGGTGTCGAAGTGATTGCAAAAAGATTAAAAGCAAGAAAAGCCAGTGCTCATTCCAAATTAATTATCGGAGGCAATATTGGAAAAAATAAAGTGACCGAAAATCAGGATGCATGGAGAGATTATTGCACCAACTTTATTGGACTAGAGGATGTGGTAGATTATTTTGTAGTGAATGTGAGTTCACCTAATACGCCTGGCCTTCGTGAATTACAAGAAAAAGAGGCATTGAGAAAAATATTTTCTGAATTGCAAAATATCAATAAAAACAATAAGCCCATCTTATTAAAAATTGCACCCGATTTAGAAACAAGTGCATTAGACGATATCATTGCTTTAACAGCAGAAGTAAAAATAGACGGATTGGTTTCAAGCAATACCACACTCGATCGTAGCCTTTTGAATCCAATGAATACGGAACGTGCTAAAATCATTGGGCCAGGTGGATTGAGCGGTCAACCTTTGTTGTTAAAATCCAATGAGGTATTGGCTTATTTATACCAAGGCATTGGTGACAAATTGCCCATTATTGCAAGTGGCGGTATCTTTAAACCGGCAGATGCAAAAGCTAAATTAGAAGCAGGTGCAAGTTTAGTGCAAGTTTGGACCGGTTTTATTTATGAAGGCCCCGCAATTGTAAAAAACATTTTACAGGGACTAAGCAAATAATATTTAGTTTATTACTTATCCCAATGCTCCAATAATAACTACTTAGCAATTACAGACTCACCCTGAAGCTTCCGAAAATGCCGAAAGAAGAGGGTGTGGCTGTTTGCAATTGCGCATTGGTTAATCTCCAAACAAAATCAATTCTAAAGAACTTAGCGATATTTTCTATCCCTGTTCCTACTTCTGCATAAGGTTTTGATTTCAATGAATTAAAAGGATGTGTTCCAATAAAATTCAATTGCTGATTCGCATCAGACAAACCACCTACCACTGCTTTAGCACTCCAAAATTGTCGCCATTTTGTTTTTTTCACAAGCGGCAAATATTTTAAGATTCCTTTCCCAATTTTATGTTCAATATTTAAACCAATAAATTCATCACTTATAAATTCATAACGTTGCATTAAATTGAATGCATACTTATTGTAATAGCTCATCTCGTTACCCGGCATAATATCCAAGAAAGGATAACTTGTTTTGCCCCATGTTTTACCCGCAAATACACTATAATAAATATTACCAAATGGGGTAATAGGTAAATAATCATTCAAGCTAAAATTCAATTTCTGGTAGTTGTTCGGAGCGCCTAAAGCACCTTCAATTGCCTTGGTGTATTTAAGTTCCACAACTGGGTACAAACTACCAAAACCAAAGCGGGAAAAATTACTTTCAAAATAGCGTTCTTGATAAGCGAATCTTAATCCAATACTCGCTTCTACTGCATGCATCCAATCCCCTCCGCCAATATTGGTATTGTAAATGATCGGCATATTTAACAAAGGATCATATTCTTTTTCCGCTATGCCCAATGTCAACTGTACGCCTTTATTGTTCTCTTGAAAAAACTCCAATTTCTTTTGTGTGAACTGTAAAAATTTAAAAGGAATATTGGGTCTTCTCAATAAAGTACCGAATAAATTATCGTTGTTGATTTGATCAAAATATTCTTGTCCAAATTCCAAGTCCGAATGATACTCTGCCTTAAGATAACTTAATGGACTTTGCTTGAATTGATACATTGCCCCCAATTCACCTTTTGCCTTTTGATCTCTAAATCCATAAGCCCCGTATCCATAAAAATTCCAATGCTTGCTAAATCCTTTATTGGTTGCAATATCTGCCCTCAACCTTAAGCCCTCCCATTTGTCCGAACTGATCACATTAAACCAAGGCCCCAATGTCACATTACCTACTTCCTTGATCCCCTTCACTAAAAACTCGGCAGACTGTTTGTAAAATAAAAATGTTCTGTTTTTATTTAAGGTATCCAATAAAGTATACACCGCTTGTTCGGTTTTAGCCAATGGTTCATGTCTTAGGGTTTGCCATGCTGCTTCATTGTTATTATTACTATTAGGTAAAAGGCGAATTTCCGGATTCTTCACTGTGCCATTAAACACCGAATCAATGGTGTTGTCGTTTATTTTAATGGATTTATAAGTAGTGGTCTTGCGCCCCTTGATACCTAATTTGTCCTTACCACCAGGTGTGAAATCTGCAACAAAACGGTCTTTCGCCAAAAACCAAACAGAATCATTTACTAGTTTAAATTCTTGAATCAAAGAAAGTGATTGTAAAAAATTAATGTCCGCAAAAGTAGAAGGCCTTAAAGTGATTTTTTGAATGGCGAAACTGGTGTCGTTTACCCAACAATCTCCCTCAAAAGTCAATTCATTGGTACGCTTAGGCTGAATCAACAAATGCACCAATCTTTTGCCGTTTAAATAAGCAGTATCTGCCAACTTGAATTTATAATATGTATCAGCATTGGTATTGAATGGACTAATGAATTCTCTGTTAAACAC
Organism: Sediminibacterium sp.; assembly: GCA_017983845.1. Taxonomy (GTDB): domain Bacteria; phylum Bacteroidota; class Bacteroidia; order Chitinophagales; family Chitinophagaceae; genus Sediminibacterium. The sequence continues at coordinate 13,364 of JAGOAO010000013.1, read as the reverse complement.
AGGAATTACATTCTTGTACACATTGATATTTTGATAAGTGCCACCCAACTCTTTAATGAGTGTTTCATTCTCAATCCCATTGGTCCTGGTGTATTTGATTTCTTCTAAAGATTTAGTAGGATCGGATTGATAAAAATAATCAGAGATCGTTTCTGTAATATAGATGGGTAAAAAAGACTGATGGGTTTCAGTAGTATCTATATAATCAAATACAAAATCAAGCGGTTTAACAAGACTATTTTTTGCTAATTTATCCTTACGTACATTGATCAAGTCTACTTCTAACTTATTGTAGATTTCGTAACTGTAATTTTTTTTGAGTGCTGTATTATTGAATTCTTTTTTAGACATGATTTTTCTCCAAAACCATAAAGAACGATTGTACTTAGACTTGACAACGGCCTCTTGTTTTGCCGCTTGAACAAACAAGTGAATAATGCCCAAATTTTCCTGATTCAATTTGGATAAAGGGATTTGTAAACTCGTATATCCCACACTTTGTAAGAGCAAAGTATCCTGCAAGCCAAAAGGAGAATAAGGGAGGACAAAATTGCCCGCAGAATCCGTAATCACCCCTCTTTTTGCTAGGGCATAAGAAACAGATGCGAAGGGGATGGGCTCCTCACTTTGATGGTCTGCCAATTTTCCTTTAAGCTGAGTCGGAGCAGCATTCTGCGCCTGCAAATTTGACTGCATTCCAATCAATATAAATATCAATGCCATACTAAAATAAACGGACCTGGCAAACTGTTTCATTTTCATTTCGCAAAGGTAACACCTATTTGTTTTTTTAATGTATTAAAAGTCACCATTCATCCAATTTGCGTGTAACTTCGCATAAAGTCTAATACATGTTGACCATCAATTCTTTTTGTTTCAATGCGTTTCAGGAAAATACATATATTTTATACAATGCCGAAAAAGAAGCCATCATTGTTGATCCGGGTTGTTATTTAAAAAACGAACAGGCGCAACTGGCTAATTTTATCCAAGAAAACGAATTGACACCCAAATTACTGCTCAATACGCATTGCCATTTAGACCATGTTTTTGGTAACAATTTTGTAAGTGAACAATATGGCTTGACTGCTTTATTTCATCAAAAGGAGCAAGCGGTCATAGACCGATTACCTGAAGGCGGGGCAAGATGGGGCGTGCCTACAGAAGCGTACAAAGGCAAAGTGCAATATATTCAACAAGACGAATTGATTCAGTTTGGCAAGGATACATTCAAAGTATTGGAGACACCTGGGCACTCACCTGGTAGCGTATGCTTTTACCATGAAACCCAAGACTTTTTGATAGGTGGCGATTTGATTTTTAAGGATGGAGTTGGCAGGACCGATTTGCCAGGAAGCAACCCATTAGATTTAATCAAAAGTATCCAAACCCAGATCTTCCCATTACCAGATACCATGACCATTTATTCAGGACATGGACCTGCCACTACTTGGGGCAGAGAGAAAAAGGCGAACCCCTATATTTTACATCTGCTTAAAGGATAAACAAAGCTTGTTTTAGTTAACAATTTGATAATACCCCCCAACTTCAGTGTTCTGATTTATATGAGGTACTTTTGCAGTAGAAATTATGGAAACGAATCCGATCAAAATATTAATTGCCGACGACGAGCCAGATATCATTGAGATTATTAGCTTCCACTTGAATAAAGCGGGCTATTTAGTTGAATCAGCTAAAGACGGTAGTGAAGCCATTGAGAAAGCAAAACTCTTCAATCCAGACTGTATCATACTAGACGTAATGATGCCAAAAAGAAACGGATTTGAAGTATGTGAATTCTTAAGAAGCAATAAGCAATTTGATAAAACCTTGATTGTTTTATTAACTGCATTAAACGACGAAGCCTCTCATATTAAAGGACTAGAATTAGGAGGTGATGATTTTATCAATAAACCAATTAGCCCAAAAGTTTTGGTTAGCAGGATTAGTGCCTTGTTTAGAAGAATTCAACCAGCAACAACTGAAACCAGGACTTTAACCATCAAGGATTTGATCATTGATGCAGACCAATACAAGACAATTTTAAATAACGTTGTACATGTTCTAGCAAAAAAAGAGTTTGAACTACTTTACTTATTAGCCGCTCAGCCAGGTCGTGTATTTTTAAGAAATGAAATTCTATCTCAAGTCTGGGGCAACGACGTGATTGTGGGAGACAGAACCATCGATGTACATGTAAGAAAAATAAGGGTAAAATTAGGCATTGACTGCATTACTACTGTAAAAGGTGTGGGCTATAAATTCGATTATTAGTTTCGATTAGCCGATTGAAGGATGATTTAAATAGAATTGAATACCTTCGTTATAGGGTCCTACCCGTTCATACAACATGTTTAAAGAAAAAAACCTTTCACCCAAACAATTAGCGCTGTTAACTGCATTGCTTGTATCAAGTTTAATCGCATTGAGCGTATTTGTATTGATTGCAAATTGGAAATTACTCTTAGCATATTTTGTAGCTTGTTTTATTGTCATCTACTTTTTGGTCTATCAAATTCTCGAATTTTTTATTTACCGAAAAATAAAACTCATTTATAAGCTGATTTCTTATACCAAAGCCAGCAAAAGAGAAGAAGCATATCAAAAATATATCCTACCTCAAAAAGGGATTGACGATGTACGTGTAGATGTGGAAAACTGGGCTGCCCAAAAGGCAGATGAAATACAACAACTCCAATCCAATGAGCAGTTTAGAAAAGAATTTCTGCAGAATCTTTCACACGAAATCAAAACACCCATTTTTGCAATACAAGGTTATTTAGAATTGTTGGCAGATGGCGCCATCGAAGAGCCTACCCTTAGTAAAAAATTTATAGGACAAGCCGAAGCCAATGTGCAACGTTTGGTAAGCCTATTAAATGATGTAGATGTAATCACCAATCTGGAGATCAATAAAGAGCCTATCCTGAAACAAAACTTTATTATTCAAGACCTAATTATTGAAGTAGCTCAAAATTTGAATATTAAACTATTGAAAAAAAATATTCAATTCCATTTTAAAAAAGGAAGCGACTTGCCAATTGAAGTCTTTGCTGATAAAAATAAAATTTATCAGGTCTTGGTGAACATTTTTTCCAACGCGGTCAAGTACGGCAAAATCGATGGACAGATCACAGCAAGCGTTTACCATTTAGAAGACAAGAAAGTATTGATTGAAATTAGCGACAATGGGATTGGTATCGAAGAAGCCCATATCCCAAGGCTATTTGAACGCTTTTACAGAACAGATGATGCAAGAAGTAGAGAAGTGGGGGGCACGGGCCTAGGCTTAGCCATTTGCAAGCATATTATAGAAGCCCATGGCGAGACGATACATGTCCGTAGTCAACTCAATGTAGGCACTACGGTTGGATTTACATTGCCTCAATAAGCTACTCCAACTTTATTGCAATAATTTCGTTTCTTTGTATTCTAAAATTTTTTAATGCAAACTATTCTTGTTACCGGTGGGTGTGGTTTTATCGGCGCACATACGATTGTAGATTTAATCGAAAATGGCTTCAACGTGATTTCTATTGATAATCTTTCAAGAGCATCTGACCAATCTTTGTTGGGCATTGAAAAAATAACAGGCAAGAAAATCACCAATTACAAGGTAGACCTCACCGACAAAGCTGCAACTGAAGCAGTATTTGTTGCCAACCCTGGTATTGTAGGCGTAATTCATTTTGCAGCGTATAAAGCAGTTGGCGAATCGGTTGAAAAACCTTTAGATTATTACGAGAACAATATCAGCTCACTAGTGCATTTATTACAGATGGCGGTAAAATACAATGCACCGCATTTTATCTTCTCCTCCTCTTGTACAGTATATGGCAATCCTGAAACCATTCCAGTAACAGAGTCTACTCCCTTGCAGATAGCTGCATCCCCTTATGGTGCAACCAAGCAAATGGGAGAAACGATTGTGAAAGATGCTGCTTTCGCACATCCATTGTCTACTATCTTATTAAGGTATTTTAATCCAGTGGGCGCACATCCATCTACTGCTATTGGCGAACTCCCTATTGGCCGTCCACAGAATTTAGTGCCAGCGATTACACAGACTGCCATTGGCAAATTGCCTACGATGCAAGTGCATGGCGCCGATTACGATACCCGAGATGGCTCTTGTATTAGAGACTATATCCATGTATGTGATATCGCACATGCACATACACTAGCCATTCAATATTCAATAAAAAACAATCAATCCAATAGTTGCGAAATTTTTAACTTAGGCACTGGCAATGGCATCACTGTATTAGAAGCTATCCATGCTTTTGAAAAAGTAAGTGGTGTAAAATTAAATTATGAAATTGGACCACGTAGAGCAGGTGATATCGTTTCTATTTATGCCAACAATGACCATGCCGTTCAAAAACTAGGATGGAATTGTAAATATAATTTAGACGACATGATGCGCACCGCATGGCAATGGGAGCAGAGTTTAGTTTTGCACTAACATTTTTTCTGCGTTCTCCGCCATTTGTAATGCTTCAATGAATTCATCAATATCGCCATTCACCACTGCATCCAAATTATACGATGTAACATTCACACGGTGGTCTGTAACCCTGCCCTGTGGCCAGTTATAGGTTCTGATCTTCGCACTTCTATCTCCAGTGCTTACCAATGTTTTACGATGTCTTGAAATCTCGTCTTCTTGTTTACGTACTTGCTCTTCGAACAACTTGGTACGCATCATCCCCATCGCTTTCTCACGGTTACCTAACTGCGAACGTTCTGTTTGACAGATGATCACTGTACCCGTTGGAATATGCGTCAACATTACTTTGGTCTCTACTTTGTTTACGTTCTGTCCACCCGCGCCACCACTTCGAGCAGTTTCCATTTTGACATCCGCTGGATTCAATACAAAATCGACTTCCTCTGCTTCAGGCATCACCGCTACTGTAGCAGCAGATGTATGCACACGACCTTGTGTTTCTGTACTTGGGACTCTTTGTACACGGTGTACCCCACTTTCAAATTTCATGGTACCATATACGTCCTCTCCTGTTACTTCTAATATCACTTCCTTATAACCACCCACTGATCCTTCGCTCTCACTTGCTACTGCCACTTTCCAACCTTTTCTCTGACAATACCTTGTGTACATATTTAATAAATCACCTACGAATAAACTCGCCTCATCTCCACCCGTTCCTGCTCTTAATTCAATGATGGCATTTTTATCGTCCTGAGGATCTTTTGGAATCAACAATTTCGTCAATTCTTTTTCTAAAGCATCTTTCTCTTCGTCCAAAGCAGGCATTTCCATTTTTGCCAATTCACGCATATCTGCATCATCTCCATTTAAGCTTTCCTTTGCAAATTTATGCTCGGCCAACACCTTTACATAGCGCTCATAAGGAATCACGATCTTCTCTAAAGAACGGTATTCCTTACTGAATTTACCAAATTCGGATTGGTTATTGATAATCTCTGGATTGGTCAAAGCCACCCCAACCTGGTCAAATCTAGCTTTTATGGCTTCTAATTTATCTAACATAGTCGTTTTTCTGTGCGCAAAAATAGCTATTTTAGTTGTCAATTAAAAGGATCCCACCCATGAAATACCTAACCCTCGTTTTTTGCGCTATCAGCTTGTCTGGATTTGCACAGAAAATACACTATAAATCCATTTTAGTAGACACGCACAATGATGCACCTACTGCATGTATCGAAAAGAAAGTAAGCTTTGACCAAGACTTGACAGGCATCAATCATTCCGATTTAAAAAGATTCAAAGAGGGCGGATTGGATTATCAATTGTTCTCCATTTGGTGTGACGGTGAAAAGGTAAACCCTTATGCTTGGGCAATGCGTGAGATGGATACCATAGATGCTGTAGCTGCAAGAAACCCAGATAAAATGGTAGTCGCTAAAGATTGGAAGACTATCAAGTCGGCTTTAAAAGCAGGCAAGGTGGTTGCACAATATGGCGTAGAGGGCGGACATATGATTGAAAATGATATCAATAAATTGGATACATTTTACAATCGTGGTGTTCGTTATATGACTTTGACTTGGAACAATTCCCCTTCATGGGCAAGCTCGCATACTGCAGAAAAAAGTTCAAAGTACACAGGGCATAAAGGCTTGAATGATTTTGGAAAACAAATCATTCAAAGAATGAATCAACTGGGTATGATCGTAGATATTTCACATGTTGGAGAAGCAACTTTTTGGGATGCGATCAAAACAAGCACAAAGCCTATTATGGCCTCTCATAGCAATGCTTACAGCATTTGCCCTACTACAAGAAATTTAAAAGATGATCAAATTTTAGCCATCGGTAAAAATAATGGCGTGATTTGCTTAAACTTTTTCTCTGGATTTGTAGATAGCAATTTTAGTAGAAAGAATGATGCTTTTAGAGAAAAACATAAACCTGAAATTTTGGCCTTAATGGCAACTGGAATGCAAATAGAATATGCCATTACAGAAATTTCCAATAAATATAAAGCAGAATCAGATGCAATCAAGCCAGACATTGAATTGTTAATGAAACACTTTGACCATATCGTTAATTTAATTGGCGTGGATCATGTTGGCATTGGATCCGACTTTGATGGCATTGATTCGGCTCCATTACAATTAAAGACGGTATTAGATTATCCTAATTTCACCAAGGCATTGATCGCAAGAGGGTACTCGAATAGAGACATTAAGAAAGTATTGGGTGGGAATTTCTTACGCGTATACAAGGCGAACAATTAACGAATATTTTGAACATTTAAAGATTTATAATATATATAAATAACCGCTTTGTTCTCGTAATTAACAAAACTGTCTAATAATTCTAACCCATTAATGAAACCTGAAGATATTTCTTTAAGTGTTTCGATAATTTCAGATGTATTTACACTTGCTTGATTTGAGACTATCTCTTTATTAATAATTAAAATATTAGAAGACATATTTGAACCATTTATAAATTGACTCGCTTGTGACTTGGCCTTAATATTAGCTAATCTATTTTCGATAATATTTGATCTATTAGAATCAATCTTTAAATAAACAACAGATATTAAATACTCATTCCCGTTGTCATCTATTAATACCTTAACGCCCTCAAATGGATTCTTAGTTACCATTCTTTTAATAAAAAACAACAATGGATTGTTATTATAATTTTGTGCATTCGAATTCGAAAATATGAAAATAAAAAAAACAAAAATAAATATTTTCATTCTAGTTTATGATTTTATATTCTTCAATATTATTAATATCGTTTAAAGTTACGATATCATTAAAATTTAAAACATATAATATTTTATCTGAACCGAAAAAGTTATCAAATAAAAGTGTTCTATATGTTTGTACAAGAGAATCACCTTCATATGCAATATCAAACAAATTTGAAACATCTTTTAAATCATTAAATTTCAGATCTGATGAGAATGTTACTATTCCTCGATTGGTATTACTTCCAGTAACATTTCTACTTTCATTAAATTCGATTAACATTTTTGTAGAATCATAGAAGCTTCCATTACGTACATATTTAGGTTTCTTAGTTATTATATAATCTAAGCCATTGGTAATATTATTATCATTAAAAATACTAGAAAATCTAAATGGATTTTTGGGCGCTGCATCTTGATCAAGGTAAACAGGGTTAACATATGTTTTAAAATTAACAATATTAATTTTATCTAAATATATATTTTTATTAGTGAGGTTATTGATAACATTTATTTTAGAGAGCGATTTGAATATTATCATTTTAGGTAGATAGTAAATATTATCAGCAACAATTTTATTACGCAAATAAAATGTTTTTATACTATCATTAATATTAAGATTTAATTCATATATTTTTTTCCCCAATTTATTATATTCTATACATTTCTCCTTAGATAAACTAACACTACTTAAATATGTGATGAGAACTTGTTTATAAATTTTAATATTATCATTAAGCTTTGAAATAATACCAAGTGGAACTTTCCATAATGAGTCTTTAATTAAAATCGGGTCACTAACAACAACCTTTGCATTAATACAATTATTAATTTCATTATTTAATAAATTGAATATGTTATTAAAAGAAATAATTTCATTTTTATCATCAAGCTCTTGTAATTGAATGTTTTGTGCAAATAGCTTGCCTTTGAATTCAACTTCATAGCCCTTAGATTTACAATATGAAGTGAGTTTTGAAACTGAAACTTTTGCTCTAATTGTTGAAAGAAATGTATTATCTGAAAGTTTAATGTCACTGATTACATCATAATTTTGTACACTACCATTACTAATACTGACAATTTCATCGTTTATAATCTCGTTATTAACGATATCTGTTTTAGAAGAAATATAGGACCCGAAAGCTTGTTCAATAGAACTCCTTAATGCAAAAATATGTGCTTCATTAATGGTTTTACCTTGCCCAGTTACTAGTAATTCAACCTGATTGTCATTTTGTATCGCTCCAGTACTATTTAAAACACTTACAATACGCTCTTTGTCATCATAAGTTCCATTTTCACAACCAGGATAATCAAACCTCATATTTAAAAGCAAAGAATCTATAAAAGATTTTTGAGTAGTTAAATCTAAATGTGCATTTTCAAGAGAATATTTATCTAAATATAATTTGCTTTTTTGTAAAAATATGTAAGATTTATTAAAGTCAATCCTACTATAGTTTGTATCACTATATATCTTTGAAATCGCAAGATTTGCGGCAAATTTATAAGGATAGATCCCATCTATACGATCATCTACCTCTAAAATATAATCGCATAATTTTAATGCTTTTTCATATTTTTTATTACTAATAGATTCTTCTATTTCATTTAATACTTTGACATAATTCTGTGCATGTAATTTTTCAAAATGACATATAAAAGTTAAAAGTAGTATAAAATATATTTTCATTTTTATAAAATGTTAGCTTGATTAGGATAAAATTTGAACATATGATTTCCATTAAGATACGAAAAGGAGAAAATCAATTTAATAGGATTCCTATTTGTTGCTTTATTGAGGTTATTTTCTATAATCCATTTATGAACTTTCGGATGGGTGATTCTATTAAATTTTATGTATGATTTCAAAGACTTAGAAAGATCAAATTTTTCTTTATCCAACAAAATAATTAAAGATTTACAGGGAATATCTTGCAAATCTGGTTTAAAGTTGTTTCCAAATTGAAATACAAATTGAGGCCTAGTTTTTGGTCCAGCTGTTTGGATTGTTAAAATAACATATTTACTTTTCATATTACCAATTGATTTGATTAAGATTAATTATAGTTTTATTTCTATAAATTGACTCTGCCATAGATCTGATATTGTCATTTTTTTTAATTTCTAAGGATGTACTATCGGAATACTTTTTTTTAATAAAATCCCTTCGATCTTTTTCATCTAAAAATAATTTTTTGTTTATTTTATCGATAAATAACAAAACATCCCCATAACAAGCAGCACTTTCTTCTATTGAACTTAATAATTTTGAAACTTCAACTGCTCCATTTTTATCAGAACTAGATGCCCAAATAATTTTCGCTCTTAAAAAGAGTTTATTAGCCTCTTGATTGATTTTTGATTTATATATTTCGTCAATCAGTTCTAATGAGTTTTTATAACACATTTCACTAGCTTCTGGAATTTGCAATAATGTATAAATTGCTTCATCTTCATGTTTGTTTTTTGCCAATAATTTTGCTTTTTTATATATTAAATCACATTGATTTTTATAATATAGCAGTATATTACTTTTACCTTCATTTACGAATCCAGTTATTTTTTCATTATCAAAGTTTATATTCGACACGATATTTAGCATAGCATCATTAAAATTCAACCCAATACCTTTAGCTAAAACTTCAGTTGAGGCATAAATTGTATTAGTCTCTACGTCACCTATATAAACCAAAATTTGTACATTTTGCACGTATTTCTGTGGTGGACCAGGAGTTAATCCATTCGTTAATAAATTAACCTTCGCAGCAAGTATAAACCTATTTAATGGATTGGATTCATTGATATTAGAGAACCCCGTAATTTTTTTAAGCTTAGCTTCTAATATATTTTTAATATTAGAGGTCAATTTATTATTTTTATCAATAACACATGTAGTTAAAATTAATTGCCTCCCAATTTGAAATGTTTTTTGAGAGAATGAGTTTTTTGTTACACAGGAAAATAGCAATAATGCAAATACAAATTTCATATAATATTATTTTTCGCCTAAAATTATAATTGCTTCACCTAACCCTCTAACAATCAACTTAGACTCTATATTGAACTGACTTTGTTTTAAGTATTTTTGCAAATTTTTCAGATACCCTCTTGCATCTAACGCTTGGCCCTTTTCATCGTATAATGGAATCCTAACTTGTTCAAATATTATCTGATTTTCAGTTAGTTCTGTTAAATTAAATCGGCCATTCACTGTATTTTTTTGGCACCAGTCATTAATAATTTCATTTAATTCTATTCCGTCAAATTCTGACTCTAAGTTTTTATTCCAATTTTGCCAACGTTTAATTTTCAAAGTAATTTCTCTTCCATTTTCAATCATATCTGTAAAATGCGATTGCAGCTGTGAAACAAATGGCTCTATATTGCTTTGAATAGCATATTCAAGTAAAACAGGTATTGGATCAGAAGTATTAAGATTGCTTGTTCCGGAAGAGCTTGCAATTCTTTTGTTTGTATAAGTATCAAACGCTTCTAGTGTAAAGTTGACAGATCTTCCAATACTACTTTTATTAAGCGACCAACTTATTTGAATTATTATATCAGATTTTGCTTTTTTCTTTAGCAGATCTAAGGGGCTTTCTGATATATTTGCAGAATTTGTCACTGAAATAATAAATGCATCTTCTATTGTTTGTAGTTCTATACTTTTTAACTCTTGCTCTGCATCTTTTAATGGGAATCCACGATCTATCATTAGGCCACCAATCTTGGAAATAACTTGTCCTATTTCAGTATCTTCTTGAAATGCTTCTTTGTAATTAGGGAATTTCATCTTTGATCCTTGAATGTCAAATTCAGTAATGAAATACCTCTGTATGCACCAACTATCGCTTGGCAAAATCATTAATATAGGTTTTTTTGCTTGCGCTTCTAGAAGAATTACAGAAAAATAAAACAAAATGAATAGAATAGTAAATTTGTTAGTTTTCATCTTTAAAATCCAAAATTTAATTTTTGTATTACTTTTTTATTTTGCAAATATTCCAACAATCTTCTCCTTGAAATTGTTATGTTATATAAACTGTACCTTACATTATTATTCCCAAAAATCGAATAATTTGAGTCATTTTTTTGTATTTGTACAAAACGAGCCCAATCACCATTTATAGAGAAAAACTGTTTTTCTATTTGATTAAAACTAATTGTTGACTTCTCCGAATTAATCAATGGAGGAAGATATACGCAATTATTGCCTTTTGGAATGCCCGAGAAAAGGATTGTCAATATGGCGTCTTTTTGGATATTATTTGTATTTGCAATATTTACTTTAACTCTTGAAACAGCATTAAATACGACGGATCCATCTAGTTCAATTTGCTTGCATTCAAATTGAGAAAACAATTCATTAGTGGCACTAATTAGAATGACCAATAAAATTATTCTAATAACTTTTAGTTTTATATCTATTTTATAATTTATCATTTAGAATATAAATCTCATTAAATTATATAGAAAACAACTTTTATTGGTACAGAAATGAGTGATTAATAATGTCTGTAAAAAGTAGCTAACTAATTGATTTTAAGCTTTTTTTAGGTGAGTCACTTATAATGCCGAAATACATAAACTAATATTTTAATCTATTTTTGTAAAAAAATATGACAAGGTATATAATTCTAAATATCATTTTATTTGCTTCAATCAATAGCACTAAAGGACAGGCAAAATTATATGACATTCAGACGAGTCCCTTTCTGACTCATATATTAAGGAATAGTCAAAAAATTGATGGAACTCTTTATTGGGGATCAGCTACACACTATATTCTAGGATTTAAAGAAAAACAAATCTCAAAAGCAATACAAAATCTAGTGATTACCAACAATGCAGCCTACATTACTGTAGATGGGACCGGTATTGTTTATGAAAAGACAAATAGTAAAACCGACAAAATGACTCGTTTTACTAGAATTGACTCAACATTATATGCGGGAAACTGCTTTAACAGCCTAAGTTTTGGATATAACAATCAATTATATAGTATTGGCGGATACGGTTTTTGGAAAAGTAATGGCCAATTGAGGTTTTTTTCACCAGTTAGTCATGATTGGAATATCATCCCCCTGAATAAAGAATTAACTATCACAAAAAATGACCTTTATCCAAACTTATGGTACGACCAGTTTAACCAACAAGTCATTTCAATTGGTTATTCAAACCTAAATCAATCTACAAGTGAAGCTGAAAAAACAAGCGACTTGAAATTAGATTCTATTTACTGTTTAAACTTAAAAACAAAAAACTGGGTGACCTTGGGTATTATTAGTGAAAATTTTAAAAATCATATTAAAGAATTTATACCAATTACAAATACAGAACATGGACTCTTGGTTAGCAATAATTCAAAAATTGATTTTGAGATTTGGGACATTCGAAATAATGTGATCAAAAAACTTCCTAAATCTTTCCAAAACGGATTTCCCATATCTGGATTAGACAATTATAATTATTGGTATATAGCACCTTACGTCTACTATTCAAACAAAAATACTGGCAAGATTGATTCAATTTTTTTAAAAAAGAAAGAAATTGAACACACTCAACAAACATTATACAATAAATCAGAAATTAGCCCAATATTTAATAAATATAGCGCATTAGGAATAGTAGTGCTTTTATTTGGACTTATATCTTATATCTATTATAAAAGAAAAGTTAAAAAAATAGCACCGGTTGAGAATAGCTTAAAAACTTCAAATGAATCAAATAATGTTTTTTCAGAGATTGAAAAATCGCTCATTAATCTAATCATAACCAATATGAATCATAACAGATTAACTAGTATTGACGAAGTAAATTATGCACTTGGCATTTCAAATAAATCCGTAAACATGCAAAAGAGGACCAGGAGCGATGTAATCAATTCAATTAATTCAAAATATCAACTTTTCTTCAAAAAAAATACTACACTAATTCTTAGAAAAAACTCTGAATTTGATCAAAGAACTAAAGAATTTTATGTCGATCTGGCAGAAATTGACAAAATAAATGAACTCCTATAATTTTTAATAACTCAGCAACTTCTGCATCATCTCGTCTAAGCGATCATTTGCTAGAAATTGTTTCTCTAATGTTTTATTAAAAGGGATCGGTGTGTCTAAAGAAGCGCAACGCATAATCGGTGCATCTAAATGTTCAAAGCAA